>DATKDY010000089.1:0-138322 GCA_035512515.1 Vicinamibacterales bacterium | reverse complement strand
CCATTACCCCACCAACTAGCTAATCAGGCGCGGGCTCCTCTCCAAGCGTCAGGCCTTGCGGTCCCCGACTTTGGTTTCCAGGTCTTCAAACCCAGGACGTCATGCGGTCTTAGCGCTCCTTTCGGAACGTTATCCCCCACTTAGAGGTAGATCACCCACGTGTTACTCACCCGTTCGCCACTCTACTCAGGGCCGAAGCCCCTTTCGCGTTCGACTTGCATGTGTTAGGCACGCCGCCAGCGTTGATTCTGAGCCAGGATCAAACTCTCATGTTAAAGTGTTTGTCCGCTCCTCGACCCTCCCGGACGCCACCGCTCGCCTTTCGACAAACAGCGCGACTCCTTTCAGGCCGGCTCGCGGGCATCTTCAACAAAAGGCTTGGGGCTCTTTTGTTTGTCTGTCTATTGCGGTGGGTGTGACCCACCAGCTGATACTCAGACGGGCTGGTTTCTCCGCCCTCCCCCTCGCTTGCGCTCGGGCTCAGGCGGGATGTGCACGCTCTATCTAGTTTTCAAAGAACCAAGGCTCCGCAGATTCAAGAAATTGAATCTGTCGGGATTCCCGCGACCACCAGATCAACCGCGCGGAGCGCGGTCAAGAGTTGCGTGTCCAGCTCTCCCGACCGCGCCGGAGCGCGGTCAAAAGTTGTTTCGCCTTCGTTTCGGTGGTGCCCTTCAGGGGAACCTTTCAACTTTACGACGCCCCTACCGCCCTGTCAACCCTTTTTCGTTCCGCTCTCTCGGTTTTTGTCATCGACGCGCGATATCGATGACCGCTGAACCGGAAAGTGTTGAAAGAAGTGGGGAATGACGAGATCCCTCGATGGCCTGACCGAAAGCCATCGCATGAGGCGCAGAGACAATAGTAGGGCCCGGGGCCGACCGTGTCAAGGCGACGGCGCTCACGGCACCATGATTTTGACGATCCGGCGCTCGCGCTGGCCCTTTCGCAGGACGATAACCCGCCCTGCAATGGCGTGGTCCAGGTTGACCCGACCACGTTCGTCGAGCCAGCGGTGATCGTTGGCGTACAACCCACCCTGCTTGATCAGCCGCGTCGCCTCACCTTTTGACGCCGCAAGTCCAGACGAAACCACGAGCTCAGCCATGGGCAGCCCACTCTCCAGCTGAGCTCGCCGAAGCTCGAGCGACGGCACATCGTCAAACACCGTCAGGATCTCTTCGACGGTGGCGCTGGCGAGCGAGCTGCCGAAAAGCACCGCCGACGCGCGTTCGGCGCTCTGCGTCTGCTCCACGCCGTGCACCATGGCCGTCACCTCGTGCGCCAGAACGCGCTGCGCTTCGCGCCGCTCGGGCGCCGCAGCCGTCTCCCGCTCGAGAGCACGGATCGCCTCCCGATCGAGCCAGGTGAAGAACTTCAAGTACTTCACCACGTCACGATCGTCCGTGTTCAACCAGAATTGAAAGAATCGGAACGACGAGGTCAGCTGCGGGTCGAGCCAGACCGCGCCCGCTTCGGTCTTGCCGAACTTCGTTCCCGCGGCGTTGGTGATGAGCGGATAGACCAGCCCGTAGGCGCGGCCACCGCGCAGCTTGCGAATCAGATCGATGCCGGCGGTGATGTTGCCCCACTGATCGCTGCCACCCGTCTGCAGATTGCAGTGCAACCGATCGTGCAGCACCACGTAGTCATACGCCTGCAGCAACTGATAGCTGAACTCGGTGAACGAAATGCCCTCGTCGCCACCGAGACGCCGCTTCACCGAGTCCTTGGCCATCATGTAGTTGACGGTGAAGTGCTTCCCTACGTCGCGCAGAAAGTCGAGAAAGCCGAGAGGACGCAACCACTCGAGGTTGTTCACGAGCTGCGCGGGATGGCTCCCGCCAAAATCCAGGAATCGCTCCAGCTGTCCGCGGATACTCAGGGCATTCTGCTCGACTTGCTCGAAGGTCAGGAGCTGACGTTCGACGCTCTTGCCCGACGGGTCGCCAATGAGCCCGGTGCCACCACCAACGAGCGCGATCGGGGTGTGACCGAACCGCTGCAAGCGGGCCAGACAGACAACGGGCAGGAGGTGTCCCACATGAAGGCTCGGACCAGTCGCGTCGAAGCCGTTGTATGCGGTCATGGGCTCCCGTTCAATCACCTCCGACAGCCCTTCCGTGCTGTCATACACGAGGTCTCGCCACTCGAGCTCGTTGTAAAGTCCCATCAGCCGACCATTATGGCAACTTTGCCGAGTGGGCCCGGAACTTTGAACTTTCAACTTTGAACTGTTTAAACTGCCCCTGTGCGCCTCACCCGACGTGACGTGCTGCGCGGCGCCGCGGCGACTGGCGTCGGCCTGGCGGTGGGCCCCGTGGCCTACGGCGCCGCATACGAACGCCACCGGCTCGTGCGTGTTGACGCCGACATTCCGGTTTCAGGCCTGCCCCCGGCCCTTGACGGGCTTCGTGTGGGTCTCATCACCGACATCCATCACAGCGCCTCCGTCTCGGCAGACGACGTCACACGGGCGGTGGAACTGCTGCGGGTGACGTCTCCTGACATCGTCGTGCTCGGCGGCGACTACGTGACGTACGGCAATCGCGCCTATGTCGAGCCGGTTGCCGAATTGCTCGCTCCTCTGGCCAACGCGCCGCATGGCTCCTTCGCCGTACTCGGCAATCACGACGACGACCGGGACATGCCGGCCGCGCTGGGGAAGCATCGCTTTGCCGTCCTCAAGGATCAGCACACACGCCTGACCATCCGCGGCGAGGCGCTCGACATCATCGGTATCCGCTATTGGACTCGTCGCATGCCGCATCTGACCCAGGTATTGCAGGGCGTCGGGCCGAACTCCATTCTGCTGGCGCACGATCCCCGACGGCTCACACAGGCGGCACAACTGGACGTGCCGCTCGTACTCTCAGGACATACCCACGGTGGGCAGATCGTGATTCCCGGTCTGGGCGCGGTCGCGAAGAAAGACTTCCCAATCCTTGCGGGCTTCGCGCGGCAAACGAACACCTCGCTCTTCGTCAGCCGTGGCGTCGGGACGGTTTACCTCCCGGTCCGCATCAATTGTCCACCCGACGTCGCCGTCCTCACGCTGCGCCGTCAATCGGAGTTCTGAGCTGCACCCCCTGCTGCGCGTCGCGACCGGCCTCTGCTGCGGTCTGGGAGCCTGGTTCAGTCTTGGCGTATTGGGACTCGTTCCTCAGGGGCCGGACCTGCGCAGCGTCGGGTTGCTGCCACCGCTCTGGGGGCTTGCCGTCCTGAGCGCCGCAGGAATCTTCGTCGCCCTGCATTGGGCGCAGATCCCTGCCGGGCTGCTCCTGCTGCCCGTTGTCGCCGTGATTCCGTGGCTCGGCGCAAATCTCCCCGCGACCTTCATCTGGACCGGGCCCAGCCTGCTGGTCGTCTGGACGCTCGTCGTTCTTGGCTGCGCCCGTGCGCTGACCTCGTCTCCCGTGAGATCTCTATCGGGTCTGCCAGTGTTCGAGTGGCGCGACGGCGCGGCGGCGGCCGCGGTCCTCGCCGCCGTTGTGATGCTGGTTTTCGCATCGGCGATCCGGCCCGTGGGCCCGAGCGGTGACGAACCGCATTACCTGCTGATCGCAACCAGCATGCTGCGCGATGGCGACATCGATCTCGCCAACGACTATACCGAGGAGCGTCATCTCCCGTTCTATCCAGGTCCACTGACGCCCCGACACGTCGTGCTGAGCGCGAGCGGTCACGAATACTCGTTTCATGGACACGGCGTGGCCGTCCTGACGGTGCCTGGCTTGGCGCTCGGGGGTGTCGGCGCGGTGCGGCTGACGTTTCTGGTCATCAGCGCTCTCGGCGTCGCCGCCCTTTGGACCGCCGCACGCCTCGCGTCCCCTTCATGGCCGTCGCCAGCGGTGGCGGTCGGCGCCGTGTTGTGCGCGATGCCATTCATGGCCCAGAGCTCTGCGATTTACCCCGACGGGCCGGGCGCCGCGATCGTGAGTCTGGCGTTGCTGACGTCAATACGGCTCGAGCGGGGTGTGCACCCGAGTGCGCTGTGGCTCGCGGCCACGGGCGCCGCGCTGGCCCTGCTGCCATGGCTGCACCTCCGATTCGCTCCGCTGGCCGCCGCCTTCGGTATCGCCGTGCTGTGGCTGATACGAAAGACGCCCGACCGAGGATCGAACGCACTTGTTTTTCTTGCAGCGCCGGTCATCAGCGCGACGATGCTGTTCGCGAGCACATGGGTCATGTTCGACACCTTCGATCCGACCGCGCCCTTCCGGCAAAAGGCAAGCGGCTCGCTCGCGGCCGCGCCGACCGGAATTCTGGGATTGCTGGCCGATCAGGAATACGGGCTGCTTCCCTACGCTCCTGCCTTCGTCTTTGCCGCGGGTGGCGTGCTGACCCTCACCCGACGCCTTCCCGTCACGGCGTGGGCGGCAATGCTGTCGTTCATGGGCACGCTGCTGACCGGAGCCTCGTTCGTGTGGTGGGGTGGCACCAGCTCGCCGGCCCGATTTCTCGTCCCGGTCCTGCCCGTCCTGGCGCTGTGCATCTCCACATGGTGGTCGCATGCCGCATCGTGGTCGAAGGCTGTCGTCGCGGCGCTGATGGCCGTCGGTGCAGCCATCACGGGCGCCGCCGCCTTCGCCGAACGCGGCCGTTACGTCATCAACGCGCCGGATGGTCGATATTCGATTTTCGAGTGGGCAAACGGCCTTGTCGATCTTCCCGCCGCGATGCCATCGTTGTTTCGGCCGGACACTGGTAGCGCGCAGGAGGCGGCCATCGCACTCCTCTGGGCGGCTGCCGCCGGGGTGCTTGTCATATGTGTGCGTGCGGCGCGGCCCACGCGCGGCTACGACTCGACGCTCGCGGCGTGGGGAGTTGTCGCGTGGATCACGACATCCACAACCGCGACATGGCTGGTTCGGGGCGTGGACCCCCGGCAGCCCGATCGCGCCCAACTCGAGCTCCTGCAATCGGCCCCGAACGCCTGGCTCCAGACGGGTTTCGCATCGGACGAAGGAGTCATTGCGCCTGAGGATGTGTTCAGTCGACTCATGTTCGCCACACCGACCGACGACCGGGTCGTCCTGCACGCACCGCGCGTTCCTGCCGGCGACTACCGCGTCATGGTCGAGGACGCTGGACGCATCGGGGGGACAACCTTCGCGCTCGAGCTGGGCCGGGACGCGTGGCCCATCCAGACATGGACGACGGGAGAGGCGGCGCCCGCGTTCAGCCTGGTCCTGCCGCTGCACAGCGTTCGCGTAGTTGCCAACACGGCGTCACCGGATCCAGCGGTCCGCCTCCAGGTGCATCGTGTCAATCGCCGATCGACCCACCCGGTCGCCCTTCGCGTCACTCGCTACGGGTCACTGGACGTTTACGCACTCGATTCGGCACCCACAATGGAAACGGGCGGCTTCTGGTTGCCGGGGAATCGCCGGACGGCGGTGGTGGTGAGCGATCAGGGCGGCAATGCGCCATCGATGGTTCTGACGTTCGAGTCGGCGGAGTCGGCCACCGTGCGCGTCTCGCGGGGCGCATGGCACGAAGATCACCATCTGGACGCCAGTTCCCGAACGCAGGTCGTCGTCCCCGCCGGTGAGCCGTTGAGGCCGCTGCAGTTCGAGATTTCCGGCACAAACCTCCGCCGGGCCGTCTGGACGGCCGTCGCTCTCGAGTAGCGCGGCTACTGGGTCGCGACGCGCAATTCGTTGACCACTCCGAGCACGCCAGGCAGCGTGCGGACCGCCGCTTCCGCGATCTGGCGATCACCGCGCGTGCGCACCTGGCCGCGCAGCAGAACGCGCCCGCCATTGACGATGATGTGAATGCTGTGCGGTCCGCGACCGACGTCCGTGCCTTCGAGGCCAAACCGCGCGGTATCACGAAGCTCGCTGATCGCAGCGCCAGACAGCTGTCCACCGGGCGCGTACCGCTCGAGCGCCGAACTGCCGTAGATCGCGAGGTAAGCCTTGATCCGACGACTCATTCCTCGAGATCTCACGCGGTCAAGACTCCTCGTCAGTCGCGGCGTCTCTGGACGAACCGTCTGCCGTCGATGTGCCAGCCGCCGTCGAGGATACGCCGAATCGCCTCGGGATACACCCGATGCTCTTCGCGGAGGATTCGGGCTGCCAATGTGGCCGCGGTGTCCTCCGGCAGCACCGGCACTGCGGCTTGCAGCACGATCGGGCCAGCGTCGAGCTGCGCGTTCACGAAGTGCACCGTGACGCCGGTCACCTGCACGCCGTACTCGAGGGCCTGTTTCTGTGCGTCGAGTCCCGGGAACGACGGCAACAGGGACGGGTGGATATTGAGGATGCGGTGAGCAAACGCGTCGATGAAGGCGGGGCTGAGGAAACGCATGAAGCCCGCTAGACACACCAGGTCGACACGCTGATCGCGCAGCGTGTCGGCAAGCGCCGAGTCGTACGCCTCGCGCGTCGGCCACCCACGATACGGCAATACACGCGTCGGGATACCGGCCGCGTCGGCTCGCGCCAGGCCCTGCGCGGCCTCGACGTTCGAAATGACGACGGCGATCTCGGCCCGCACCCGCCCGTCGCCGATGGCGTCGATAATCGCCTGGAGATTGGACCCGCGCCCTGAAATCAGCACTGCGAGGCGCGGGAGATCGGCGGGCATCGCGGTCAGCCGTAAATCACGTCGCGATGGCCGCGCGTGATCTCGCCGATCACCATCGGTGACTCCTGCCGCGTCCGCAAGTCATCGACAACGGTCTCGGCAAGCGCGAGAGGACAGACGATGATCAATCCGACTCCCATGTTGAACGTTCGGAACATGTCCGCGTCCGGCACGTCTCCGACACGCTGGAGCCACCGAAACACGGCTGGCGTTTCCCAACTGGCGCGGTCGATGCGCGCGGCGGTCCCGGCTGGAAGAATGCGCGGCAGATTGTCGGTGATGCCGCCGCCGGTGATGTGCGCCATGCCCTTGATCGCGCCCTTGACGATCAGCGGATAGACCGCCTGGAGATAAGAGCGGTGCGGCGTCAGCAGCACCTCGCCAATCGTGCCGCCGAGCTCCTCGACCCGCGAGTCGACGCTGAGCCCGAGATGCTCGAACGCAATCCGGCGCGCTAACGAATACCCGTTGGTGTGCAGGCCGCTCGAGGGCAAGCCAATCAGAATGTCCCCCGTGGCGATGCTGCGGCCATCCACCAGTTGTTCGCCATCGACGGCGCCGACGATGAAGCCCGCGAGATCGTACTCCCCCTCGTGGTAAAACCCAGGCATCTCCGCGGTTTCTCCACCCAGCAACGCACAGCCGTTGTCCCTGCAGCCGCGCGCGAGCCCTTCGACGATCTGCTCGGCGACCTCGGGCTGCAGCCGTCCAGTCGCGAGGTAATCCAGGAAGAACAGCGGGCGGGCGCCCTGGACGAGAATGTCGTTGACGCAGTGGTTGACGAGATCCACACCGATGGTGCGGTGCTGATTCGCCATGAACGCGACGCGGAGCTTCGTGCCGACGCCGTCAGCGCTCGAGACCAGAATCGGATCTTTCCAGCCGGTCGTGTCGAGTCGAAACAGGCCGCCGAACGACCCGATCTCGGAGAGTACACCCGCCGTGAATGTCGACTTCGCCAGCGCCTTGATGCGGCGGACGGTCTCGTGGCCCGCGTTGATATCGACGCCAGATGCTTTGTAATCCATACAGCTCTCGGCTATTTGGCCTTCGGCTCTCAGCTATCGGCTCTCCGCGCTTTCAGCTCACGGGCTATCAGCTCTCGGCGCGCTTCGGCCGCGGCTCTCGACTCAGAAATCGAGTTTGCCGATCAATTGTTCTGCCAGTCGGCGCATCGGGGAGCCTTCGGCGGCGGTCCAATACTCCTTGCGCACGGTCACGAAGAAGTGCTCCTCCTCGAGATCCTCCTGAAGCATATCGAATCCCTCGGCGAGCAGATCGATCGCCCCGCGCGGGTCGGACGCCGTGCTGAGATGTTTGAGCATCAGCGGGGTGTTGCGCAACGCGACTTTCGCGACTGACAGTGCGAGCGGTGCGCGGATGGGATCCATCGAAGGAATTCCTGCGGTGAAGAGTATGTCGAGTGCCTCGGCGCTACCCTGAATTGCGACGGCGTCGAGGCCGAACGATGCCGCCCTCACGAGGGCCTGGTACCCCGGATTGTCATCGGCGAATGCCAGCACTTTCTGCAAGTAGCCCAGATGCGAGCTGCAGTTGACGCCAAGCAGACAGATGGCCGCCGCCAATGAGGGCTGGAGCGTTCGTCCCCCGGTGCGCTGCAGTCCCGCAAGCACCTCGAGCGCCCGCTTGTCGCCGATCTTTCCGAGCGCCAGCGCCGCGTCGTCCTGAAGTGGTCCATCGAGACGGGCCACCTCCATCAGCCGGGGGACCGCGTAGCCGCGTTTGAAGTCGCCGAGTGCCTCGATCACGGTGCTGCGGAAGAAGTCGGCGCCACGCATCACGTCCCGCAGGAGCGCCTCGCGCATTTTGGGATCGTCGCCAATCGCCGCCAGTGCCCGGACCAGAGCCGGACGAACGAATTCGCCCTGTTCTTTGTCCAATGTGCCGAGGAAGCGAGCCGTGAGCGACGGGTTGGGAAAGCGCTCGAAATAGCGGTACGCGACTTCACGCAACCGGTCGTTGGGCGAGTCGAGCACCTCGATCATCTGGTCCACCGTACGCGGGTCGTCAAACCCCGTCAACAGAACGAGGCTCTTGTAGCGCACGTACCCATCGGCATGCTCCTGCGCCGCCTGCAGCAGCGCCGGCACCACCTGAGGCGCGGGCGTGCGGCGAACGAGCCGCGCGGCCTTCGTCCGTGTGTCGTAGTCGAGGTCACCGAGCCGATCGATCGCCGCGCGAAGGTCCTGCGGCGACGCCGGCGACGGACCGCGCTCCTGACCCGCCGTCGCGACATCGTCGCTTCGGCGAGGCAAGCCCTCGGCATTCAGAACCGCGGCCAGGGCAACCGCCGCCGCGACGGCGAGCTTAGTGGTCCAATGCATAAATACGGCCGTTTTTATGCACCGGACCACTTAGGCGACGGTCTCGGGTTCTTCTTCCGGCAGTGGAGTCTTGGCGGCATCGAGCTTCAGGGTGAGTTGCAGGTAGGCGTGTTCGTCGCGAGGAAACGCCACCGGGTATTGGCCGGTATAGCACGAGGTGCAGTAATGCTGCCTGCGAGGTCCGACCGCGTCGAGCAGGCCGTCGAGGCTGAGATAGCCGACCGAATCAGCCCCCACGTACTTGCGGATCTCTTCGAGGGAATGAGTCGCCGCTATCAGCTCACTGCGGCGGGGCGTATCAACGCCATAGAAACACGGCGACACCGTGGGTGGGCAACTGATGCGCAAGTGCACTTCCTTCGCCCCCGTCGCACGAACCATTTTGACGATCTTCCGGCTCGTGGTCCCACGCACAATCGAATCGTCGATCAGCACGACGCGTTGGCCGGCGAGAATGCTCTTGACCGGGTTGAGCTTGACCTTCACGCCAAAGTGGCGAATCGATTGTGCCGGCTCGATGAAGGTGCGGCCGACGTAATGATTGCGGATGAGACCGAAGCGCAGCGGCAGCTTCGCTTCCTCGGCATACCCGATGGCCGCGCAGACGCCGGAATCAGGAATGGGGACGACGACGTCAGCCGGGACAGCGGTCTCCTTCGCCAGCAGCCGTCCAAGATTGGTGCGCACTTCGTTGACGCTTTGCCCGAACACCTCGCTGTCGGGACGCGCAAAATACACGTGCTCGAACACGCAGTGTGAAAGCGGTGCCGGGGGAAAGGCCTGTCGGGATCGCAGCCCTTGGGGCCCGATGACGACCACTTCGCCAGGTTCGACATCCCGAACATAGGTTGCGTTGATGAGATCGAGGGCGCAGGTTTCCGAGCACACCACCCAGGCGTCGCCGAGCCGGCCCAGCGCAAGCGGGCGGAAGCCGTGGGGATCACGCGCGGCAATCAAGTGATCCTTGACGATCACGGCAAACGAAAACGCGCCTGCCAGCTGCCCAATCGATTCGGCCAGCGCCTCGTCGAACGTACCGGCCTGCGAACGTGCGTAGAGGTGCACGAGCACTTCCGTGTCGCTGTTGGTCTGGAAGATGGAGCCCTGCTTGACGAGCCGCTCGCGAATCTCATTGGCGTTGACGATGTTGCCGTTATGGCACACGCCGACCTGGCCATGGACGCAGTCGATGACGATGGGCTGGGCGTTGGCGAGCTTGCTTTCTCCTGCCGTGGAGTACCGCGTATGGCCAATCGCGACATGGCCCGGCAGCGTGGCGATCGCTTGTTCGTCGAAGATGTCGTTGACGTATCCCATTTCGCGCAGGACACGTATGCGCACGCCGTCCGCGGTCGCGATGCCGGCGCTCTCCTGACCTCGGTGCTGAAGGGCGTACAGACCGAGATACGCGAGCTTGGCGGCCTCGGCGTGACCGTGGATGCCAAAAACGCCGCATTCTTCGCGGAACTTGTCGAACATGGTGCTCCTACAAAAGGCTGGTAGGCCGGGTAAGGCGGGTAGGGCTGGTGGGCCCGACCTGCTTACCTGCCCTACCCGCCTACCCGCCTACCCGCCTACCTGCCTACCTGCCTACCTGCCTACCTGCCAGTTCCATCAGCGTTTCGATCGCCGTCAACCATCGCGTTTCCGCTTCTTTGGCCGCGACATCGACGACCGTCGTTCCGTCAACCTTCAACGTAATGCGCGCACCGCCGGTTTCGCCAATCGCCTGAACCGGCACGCCGAGCTCGCGCGCGAGCTCCCGGAACCGCGCCTCATGCTCCGGCCGGACCGACACGACCACTCGCGAGGCCGACTCGCCAAACAGGGTGGCGTTGACGCGGAAGTCTGACGGAGCGTCAGCAGCGGACGGCACATCGACGGCCACGCCCAACGGCGTCTCGAAGCAGCATTCCGCGAGCGTCACCGCGAGCCCGCCTTCGGCGCAGTCGTGCGCCGATTCAATCAACCCCTCGCGAATCGTCCGAACCACCAGTTGCTGAAGTGCCCGCTCGCGCGCGAGATCGAGGTGCGGAGCCGCTCCGGCAACGGTATTGTGGAGGCGGGCAAGGTATTCGCTACCGCCGAGTTCGCCGCGATTGTCCCCGAGCAATATCACGCGGGCACCGGCTGATCGAAACAGGCGCGTCGCCGTTTTCGTCGCGTCTTCAATCAACCCCACGACGCCGAGGACCGGCGTGGGATAAATCGCCTCTCCTTCGGTTTCGTTGTAAAGGCTGACGTTGCCGCCGGTGACTGGAATCTCGAGGAAGCGGCAGGCGTCGCCAATACCGCGGATGGCTTCGGCCAACTGCCACATGATCTCGGGCCGCTCGGGATTGCCGAAGTTGAGGTTGTTGGTCGCGCCTATCGGCTCCCCGCCCGAACAGGCGACGTTGCGCGCCGACTCAGCCACGGCCAGCATCGCACCGCGATAGGGATCGAGATAACAGAAACGTCCATTGCCATCGACCGACACCGCAAGCGCGCGTGTCGTGCCCTTCACCCGCACCACACCGGCTGAGGCGCCCGGCCCCGCGATGGTGTTCGTTCCCACGGTGTGATCGTACTGCCGATACGCCCAGCGTTTGCTGGCGATGACCGGTGACGCAATCAGCGCATCAAAGGCTTGTGAAGGCGCCACGGGCGTGCCCATCGCGTCGAACGGCAGTTGCTGGACGCGCCGCTGCCAGTCGGGCTCGGCCATGGGACGCCGATACACCGGACCCTCGTCGGTCAGCGCGCGCGCCGGAACATCCGCAACCAGTGTCCCGTGCTGAAATACCTTCACCCGGCCCGTGGCCGTCACCGTGCCGATCTTCTCGGCATGCAAATCCCACTTCTCGAACACCTCTTCCACGTCGCGTTCGCGTCCCTTTTCGACGACGAGCAGCATGCGTTCCTGCGACTCGGAGAGCATGATCTCGTACGGGATCATGGCGGACTCGCGCTGCGGAACGAGTGTGACCTCCACCTCCATCCCGGTGCCGCCACGGGAGCTCATCTCGCTGGTCGCACACGTGAGGCCGGCGGCCCCCATGTCCTGGATGCCGACGATGGCGCCGGTGCGCATCACTTCGAGGCACGCCTCCATCAGGAGCTTTTCCATGAACGGGTCGCCGACCTGGACCGCGGGCCGCTTCTCGGCCGATGTCTCGTCGAACTCCGCCGACGCCATGGTCGCCCCGTGAATGCCATCGCGGCCGGTCTTGGCGCCGACGTAGAACACGGGGTTGCCGTCGCCCTTTGCTGCACCCTTGACGATCTCGTTCCGGCGGGCGAGCCCGAGGCACAGCACGTTGACCAGCGGATTGCCGGCGTACTTCGGATCGAAATAAATCTCGCCGGCGATGGTCGGGATGCCAATGCTGTTGCCGTAGCCCCCGATACCGGCCACCACGCCTTCGAAGATGCGCCGTGCCAGCGGCGTGTCGAGCGAGCCGAATCGCAGCGCGTTGAGGAGTGCAATCGGGCGCGCGCCCATCGTGAAGATGTCGCGAATGATGCCGCCGACGCCAGTGGCGGCGCCCTGATACGGTTCGATGAAGGAGGGATGGTTGTGCGACTCGATCTTGAACACGGCGCACATGTCGTCGCCGATGTCCACGGCGCCGGCGTTCTCGCCAGGACCCTGCACCACGCGCGGGCCGGTCGTCGGCAGTGTTTTGAGGTGCACTCGCGAGCTCTTGTAGCTGCAGTGCTCGGACCACATCACCGAAAACATCCCGAGCTCCAGCAAATTGGGCTCGCGGCCCATCAGCTCGACCATGCGGTCGTATTCGTCCGGCTTGATGCCGTGACGTTCGAGCACGGCTACGTCGATCGTGGACGCCGCATCAGGAACGGACAAGACCGAGCTCTCGGGTTTCGAACCGGTCGTCTGGCCTGTTTTGAACTTTCCGCCGTTATGCATGGGCTCGATCCGCGAAATGCTTCACGACTGACTGGAGCACGACACATCCATCGGCGCTCCCGAGCGAGGCCTCGCACGCGCGCTCGGGGTGCGGCATCAGACCAACCACGTTGCGCGCGCGATTGCAGATACCCGCGATGTGGTTGACCGAGCCGTTGGGATTGCCTTCCTCGGAAGAATGACCAAGTTCGTCCGTGTACCGGAAGACGATCTGCCGATTCGCCTCGAGGTCGGCGATGACGTCCGGCTCCGCGAAGTAGTTCCCCTCACCATGCGCGATCGGTAAATGCAGTACCTGTCCCGGTGTACACGCGTGCGTGAACGCGGTGTCGTTCTGATCGACACGCACGGGAACCATTCTCGACACGAACTTGATGCCCTTGTTGCGTACCATCGCGCCCGGAAGCAACCCGGCTTCGAGCAGAACCTGAAAGCCGTTGCAGATGCCGAGGACAGGTCCCCCCTGCTCGGCGAAACGGGTAACGGCCGCCATGATCGGTGAGAAGCGCGCGATCGCGCCCGTGCGAAGGTAATCGCCGTGCGCGAACCCGCCGGGCAGAATCACGGCGTCCGCGCCCGCCAGATCCGTGTCCTTGTGCCACACGAGCTTGGCCTGCTGGCCGAGCACCTGGCCCGCCGCGTACCAGGCATCGCGATCGGAGTTGGAGCCGGGAAAAACGACAACAGCGAATTTCATGGTTCGTTCGTCCGGGCCGGCTGAAGCCGAGCCCTACTACCGTCATTACAGGATCTCAACGCGATAACTCTCAATCACCGGATTGGCCAGCAGCTTGTCGGCCATTTCCGTCACCCGCGCTTTGGCCGTTGCCGCATCGCCGCCCTCGAGCTCGACTTCGAAAAACTTCCCCTGGCGTACGTCCCTGACGTCGTCGTAGCCCATCGACGTCAGCGCGTGCGCGACGACGCTGCCTTGCGGGTCGAATACCGATGGTTTCAGCGAGACGTACACACGTGCCTTCATATCGCTCCCTGGCGCGGGCCAACGGCCCACCCCTCGACATCGCCCGCCTGAAGGCGGGCCCTTCTATCGTCCGAACACGCGTGCGAAAATCGCATCGACATGTCGCAACTGCTCGTCGAGATCGAAGGCTTTGTCGATCTCGGCGGCCGTCAACACCCGCGTCACGTCGGCGTCAGCGAGCAGCAGCCCCTTGAAATCCTTCTGCTCCTCGAACGAGCGCATCGCGTTTCGCTGGACCCATTCGTAGGCCTGCTCGCGCGAGATGCCGCGGCGCGCCAGTTCCAGCAACACCTGCCCCGAGAAGATCACGCCACGCGATCGCTCGAGATTCTGCCGCATCCGATCGGGATGGACCACCAGGCCCTGAACGATCCGCGTGAACCGGCGCAGCATGTGATCGAGCGCGATGAAGCTGTCAGGCAGGATGACGCGCTCGACGGAAGAGTGCGAGATGTCGCGCTCGTGCCACAACGCGATGTTCTCCATGGCGGCCATGGCGTTGGCACGAACGAGGCGCGCCAAACCGACGATCTGCTCACAGCCGATCGGATTGCGCTTGTGCGGCATCGCCGAGGAGCCCTTCTGACCCTTGCCGAAGGGCTCTTCGACCTCGCCGATCTCGGTCTTCTGCAACCCGCGTATCTCGAGCGCGAACTTCTCGAGCGACGCCGCCGTGATCGCCAGCGCCGACACCAGCTCGGCATGCCGATCGCGCTGAATCACCTGTGAGGAAATCGGGGCCGCCTCGAGGCCCAACCGCTGGCAGACGGCCGCTTCGATGGCCGGATCGAGATGTGCGAACGTGCCCACCGCCCCCGACATCTTGCCGACCCGGATCGCTTCGCGGGCGCGCCGCACACGATCGATGTCACGACCCAGTTCGGCGAACCACAGCGCCAGCTTCAAGCCAAACGTCAGCGGCTCGGCATGAACGCCGTGCGTGCGTCCGATCATCGGCGTCCGGCGATGCTCGAACGCCCGGCCCTCGACCGCCTCGCGCGCCGCGTCGAGGCCGGCGAGGATGAGGTCACAGGCCTCGCGCATCTGAATGGCCTGCGCCGTGTCGACGACATCGGACGACGTCAAGCCGAAGTGCAGCCATCGGGCCGACTGGCCCACCTGCTCCGCCACCGACGTCGTGAACGCGATGACGTCGTGCTGCGTCACGTTTTCGATTTCCTCGATGCGCTGAATGTCGAACGCCCCGTGATCTCTCAGCTCGCGTGCGGCCTCGGCCGGGATGAGGCCCGCGGCGGCCATGGCTTCGGCAGCGGCGACCTGCACCTGGAGCCACGTCTCATATTTGCGCTGCTCACTCCAGATCCGACCCATGTCTGGATGGGTGTACCGGGGAATCATTCAGGCCTCGGTCTCCAGACGTCGGACCCGGCCGGTCGGCCGCCACGGTTGCAGGCCCGCTCCTGCGCGTTACTCAATCCGCAGCTGCTCCGTGCTGATCGCCAGGCCATTCACGTCGCCCAGCACCGTCAGCGCCAGCGGCTGTCCGTCGAAGAACTGCGCGGCCAGACGCTGGACCTCCTCGACCGACACGCGCTCGATCGACGCGAGCATCTCGTCGAGCGTGTCGGCATGGTCGCGATAGATTTCCTGACGGGCGTGATGCGACATCCGGCTCGAGGTGCTCTCGAGATTGAGCATCAGGGAACCCTTCAGGTGATCCTTCGCCCGCCGCAGTTCGTCGGCCGGCATCGCCGCGCGCCTCATCTGGCGGATTTCGCCCACGACTACGTCCACCAGCTCGGCGACGGTGTCATTGCCGCACCCGGCGTAGATGCTGAGCGCGCCCACATCCTGATAGGCGCTGAGCGAGGAGAACACGGAGTAGGCCAGCCCGCGCCGCTCTCGCACATTCTGAAACAGCCGCGAGCTCATCGATCCCCCCAGAACCGTGTTCAAGGCATACGCCGCGTACCGATCGGGATGATTCTGCGGAAGGGCCACGGTGCCGAAACAGACGTGGCTCTGTTCGAGATTCTTCTGCCGGACCTCGATCGACGGCTGAACGACCGGCGTTGAATCCGTCGCGCTGTGCCCCCGGGCCGGCGCCGCCCCCAGCTTCTCCTCGACGAGCGCCCGCACCGCCTCGTGCTGAAGGTTCCCGACCGCAACGACGACGAAGTTGCTGGCGACGTACGTCGCCTTGAAATACCGCTGCAGCGTCGCCTGATTGAGCGCGGACACGCTCTCGGGAGTGCCCAGAATCGGTCGCCCCAGAGGATGCCCATTCCAGTAGGACTGCGCGAAGATCTCGTGGACGAGGTCGTCCGGCGTGTCCTCGACCATCTTGATCTCTTCGAGGACGACTTTCTGCTCGCGCTCGATGTCATCCGGCGCAAACACCGGATTCGAGACCAGATCCGCCAGCACATCGACGGCCACCGGCAAGTGCTCGTCAAGGACCTTGACGTAATAGCCGGCGTACTCCTTCGACGTGAACGCATCGAGTTGGCCGCCGATGGAATCGACCTGTTGTGCGATGTCCTCCGCGGTTCGGGTCGTCGTGCCCTTGAAGAGCATGTGTTCGACGAAGTGCGCGATGCCGGCGTGCTCCAGCGGCTCGTGGCGTGAGCCTCGCGTCAGCCATACGCCAATCGACACCGATCGCACGTGCGGCATCGCTTCGGTCACGAGACGGAGACCGTTGGCGAAGGTCTCGCGGCGGATGCGGGGCTCTGCCATGTGTGGAGGGCGCGGGTGAGCGCTCCGGCCTTGCTTCCTCTAACTGATTGTTTTTAAAGGGATTAAAAGCCGATGATACCATGTGGCAATGCAGGGCGCAAGGTCCACCTCCGCTCGGCCCGCGCCGAACAATCTGCGCCCCGAAGGGCCGGGGGATTTGGCCGAATTCGAGCTCGCCGAGCTCGAAGCGCTCTTCGAACACCGACAGCTCCCGCGCTTTCACGCCCGGCAGGTCTTTCGGTGGATCTGGAAGCGCGGCGTCACGGATTTTTCGGCCATGACCAACCTCGGGCTCATGCTGCGCCAGCAGTTGGCCGAGGATTTTCGCGTCACCACTCCGGCGATCGTCCGCCGGGACGTCTCCGAAGACGGCACGCAGAAGTTCGTCCTCGGGTTGGCGGACGGGCGTCAGATCGAGTCGGTCTTCATCCCGGACACGCCGGCGCAGACCTTCTGCCTCTCGACCCAGGTGGGCTGCGCCATGGGCTGCGCGTTCTGCCTCACCGGCAAGATGGGGCTGGTCCGGCATCTGACGGCCGGTGAAATCGCGGCGCAGGTGCGCGTCCTGTCGCATACGCTCCAGCTGGCGGAGTTCAACATCGTCCTCATGGGAATGGGCGAACCGCTCCACAATTACGACGCCACGATCAAAGCACTGCGCATACTCAATGACGAGCACGGCCTGGCCGTCGGTCCGAAGCGGGTGACGCTCTCGACGGTTGGTCTCGTCCCGCAACTCGACCGGCTCGCCGAGGAAGAGCTGATGCCGAACCTCGCGATCTCGCTGCACGCGACAACCGAGGAGCAGCGCGCGGCCATCGTCCCGCCGACGAAGAAGTATTCACTGCACGACATCATCGAGGCGTGTCGCCGCTTCCCGCTCAGCAGACGCCGCCGCATCACCTTCGAGTACGTGCTGCTCGAGGGCGTCAACGATTCGCAGGACGACGCGAGACGTCTGGCGAAGCTGGTCGCCGGGATCCAGGCCAAGGTGAACCTGATTCCCCTCAACGCTGCGCCGGGGATTCCCTTCGAGCGTCCGACAGACCACCGGGTCGACGATTTCGCGCGCACGCTGGCTGAGCGAGGTGTCACCGTGTCGGTGCGCAAGAGCCGGGGCCGCGACATCCGCGCCGCGTGCGGCCAGCTCATTGTCGAAGGCCAGAAGCGTTCCGCCGGTCAGCGACTCGCCGCTGCCATCCCGTAGGGGCCGAGCATGCTCGGCCCCTACTTGTCGTACGAGGGCCACATATGTATCATTCCCACATATGGGAGACCCGATCGCCGAAGCCGCCGCCCGCAAGGGCAGCGCCGAGCTCCTCATCCTCGCCGTGCTCGAAGAAGGCCAATTGCATGGCTACGACATCGCGCGTGAGATCACCCGTCGCTCGGACGGATTGCTGACCTTCCACGTCGCCTCGCTCTATCCCCTGCTCTATCGCCTCGAAGATCGCGGCTGGATTGCCGGACGGTGGATCGAGAAGCCGGGTCAACGCCGGCGCCGCTGCTACCGGCTCACAGCGGACGGCAAGAGAGTGCTGGCCACCCAGCGCAGCCGCTGGTCGTCGTTTGTCACGGCGCTCACCAAGGCTGCGGGATTGAGCCATGCCTGATTGGGCGGAGCTGGTCCGAAAGCGGCTCGCGGCGGAAGGCGAGCGACCGGCACGGCACGCCGACACCGTTCGCGAGGTCGCCGATCACCTGGCCGACGTTCATCGCGCGGCGATTCGCAGCGGCCGGTCCGAGGCCGACGCGGACGCCTGTGTCCGCGAAGAGCTTGCCGCCATGGGCCCGCTGGCCAGGGCGGCGGCGCGCCGCGCGCGGCAACAGGAGACCTCGAGGACGCGCGGGGACAACCTCGCCGGGCTCGGCAACGACTTGCGCTATGCGGTCCGCACCCTCGCCCTCAACCCCGGAGTCTCGGCGCTGGCGATCCTCACGCTCGCGGTCGGCATCGGCGCGTGCACGGCGGTGTTCAGCGTCTTCCATGCGATTCTGCTGCGCTCACTGCCGTATCCCGATCCGGATCGGCTCGTGCTGGCCTGGGAGACCGATGCAAGCGATCGGTCGAACACCTACATCGTTGCCGGCCCGACGTACCTCGATTGGAGAAGGGAGCTCGAGAGCCTCGGGGCGATCGGCCTCTGGGAGTATCAGACGTTCAACCTGGCGGGGGGCGAGGAGCCGGAACAGGTGCCTGGCATCCGCGCATCCTCGAGCCTCTTTCAGGTGCTCGGTGTGCCGCCGGCGCTGGGTCGGACGTTCACGGAGACCGAAGACGCACCGGGACACGCGCTCGCGGTCGTCAGCGATGCCGTGTGGCGCAGGCACCTTGGCGCGGACCCGAGCGCGGTCGGCAGAACGCTGCGCCTCAACGGCGGTGTCTATGAGGTGATCGGCGTGATGCCCCCGGGCTTCGAGTTCCCCCGGGCGGGCAACGGCGTGTGGGTACCGATTGCGTTGACGGCACAGGACCAGGACCGCGGGTCGCATTCTTTCTATGTCGCCGGCCGCCTCGCCGACGATGTCAGCTTCGATCAGGCGCGGGCGGAGATCGAACAGGTCGGCCGCTCGCTGCAGCGCTACGAGGCAAGCCACGAGGAAGGCTCGACGATTACGCCCATGTCGAGTTTCGGCGTCGGCACTTTGCGCACGATGTTGACGGCGCTGCTCGGTGCCGTGGCGATGCTCCTGCTGATTGCCTGTCTGAACGTCGCGAATCTCCAGCTTGGGCGAGCGCTCGCGCGCCGCCGCGAGATGGTGCTGCGGCTGTCGCTCGGCGCGAGCCTCGGCCGCATCGCGCGACAGCTCTTTGTCGAGAACCTCCTGCTCGCCGCCTTGGGCGGTGTGGGTGGACTGCTGCTCGCGTGGATGGTCACACGACTGGCTGACGTGCTGCTGACTCCGGAGTTCCGCGCGCTTCCGTTTCGCGGCACGATCCCCATCACCATCGATGTTGCCGTCATCGCGTTTGCAGCTTTCGCGGCGCTGGCGTCGGCTGTCGTCGTCGGCTTTGCTCCGCTGGCGGGGCTCACGCGGCGCGAGCCGCAGGAGCTGCTCCGCGGAGGCGAGCGGGGCTCGACCGGCGCGGCCTCGCTGGCGCGGCGCGCCCTCGTGGCCGCAGAGATCGCGCTGGCGGTGGTCGTGCTCGGCGGCGCCGGGCTGCTGGTGAAGAGCCTGCTCGGGGTCCTCGCGGTCAGGCCGGGCTTCGACGCCAGCAACGTGCTGACCATGCAGGTGTCGCTGCCACAGGAGGATCTCTACGGGCCGCCCGAAAGAGCAGATTTCTGCGCGGCCTTGTCGGAAAGCGCGGGGATGGTCCCTGGCATCACGAGTGTCGGCGCCATCAGCCATCTGCCGTTGAGCGGCGCGAATGCGAGTCGCGCGCTCACCATCGAAGGACTGACGTTCGCGGACCACCGGCCGTCGGCCAATTACCGGTTGACCTGTCCTGGCTATTTCAGGGTGCTCGGCATTCCGCTGCTGGCCGGACGGGACTTCACGCATCGCGACGTGCGCGAAGGCGGGCCCGTAGTCATCGTGAACCGCGCCACGGTCGATCGCTATTGGCCCGGCGAGCGTCTCGAGAACGTGGTCGGCCGACGCGCCAAACAGGGCGGGCCTGACAGCGACGCGCCATGGATGACCATCGTCGGTGTCGTCGAGAACGTCCGGCACTTCGGGCTCGATGCCAACGTCAGTCGTGAGATGTTTCGCCCGTACAGCCAGGCGGCGTGGCCGGTGATGACGCTCGTCGCCAAGACGGCGGGCGAACCGCTCATCTGGCGGCAGCCGCTCGCAGCCGCGGTTCGGGGGATCGACCCCGATCTGCCCGTCGCGCGCGTGCGGTCAATGGAGATGGTCATCGACGGATCCGTGGGCTGGCGTGAAACACCCATGCGGTTGCTCGCAGCGTTCGCGGCCCTGGGTCTGCTGCTCGCGGGCATCGGCGTGTACGGCGTGCTCGCCTATTTCGTCTCGCAGCGGTCGCGTGAGATTGGCGTCAGAACGGCGCTCGGCGCCTCACGGGGCCAGATCGTCGGTTTGGTGCTGCGCGAATCGGTCGCGCCCATTGCCGCCGGCTTGTTCGTTGGTGTGGCCGGCGCCGTCGCATGCGGCCGGCTCCTCCAGGGCGTGCTCTACGAAGTCCGGCCGAGTGACCCGGCCGTCCTCGCCGCGATAGCCCTGACGCTCGCCACCGTCGCCCTGGTCGCGGGAGTAGTGCCTGCGCGACGCGCAGCGTCGATCGATCCCGTGACCGCGCTGCGTGACGAGTAGGGGCCGAGCATGCTCGGCCCGTGAACCGGCATGCTCGGCCCGCACCCTAGAGCGTCACGTCAGTCCATTCATTCCGCCCGTGAACACGCGCTGGCGCCGGGACGCGGAAGTAGTTGTCGGTCACGGCCACCGAACCATCCTCGATGGTGAGTGCGGGGCGGACGCTGCCGCGCTGGGCCACGCGAAACGCGTCGGCCAACCGGCGCGAGATGTCGCGCAACCGCTGGGCGCGAGCCTTGATGACGCTGCCATGCACTTTGCCGGGCAACGACGAGGCGACCGTGCCTGGGCGATCGGAGTACGGAAAGACGTGCAGATGCGTCAGCGGCGACGTCTCGAGGTAACCGACGAGCTGCTCGAAATCGTCATCCGTCTCACCGGGGAAGCCGGCGATCACGTCAGACCCGATCGCCGCGTGTGGCACTCGCGCGCGGATCGTGTCCACCAGGTCTGCGTAGTACGCGATCGAGTAGGGCCTCCGCATCACATCGAGAATGCGATTCGAGGCGTGCTGCAGGGGCAGATGGAAATGCGGCGCGATGTTCGGCAGATCGAGTACGTCGGTGGGGAAATCCATCGGCTCGAGCGAGCTGACGCGAAAGAGCACGCCCCGATCGCGGCCGCGATCGAAGGCCCCTGCCTTGCCCAGCTTGACCAATTCGCGCAGCAAGGCCAGCAGCGACGAGCGTGGCGACAGATCCCGACCGTAGGAGCCGAGATGCACGCCGGTGATGGCGATCTCCTTGTACGCGGCGGCGACCACACGCGCGACTTCTTGTTGAATATCGTCAAGCCTGCGACTGCGACTTGCCCCGCGCGTGGTCGGGATGATGCAGTAGGTGCACTTCTCTTCGCAGCCGGTTTGAACCCGCAGCGTCCAGGCCGTTCGGCCCATGAGCCCGGGCGCGAGCGGACGGCCGCAGGGGCCTTCTTCGAAGGTGCCTAAGGTGCCTGGGGTGCCTAGGGTGCCTAGGGTGCTCAATGTGCCTAAAGTGCTTCTGACTTTGTCGTCGTTCGCTATCACGGCGACGACGCCCGGCAGCGCCGCGACTTCGTCCCGGCAGCGCGTGGCGTAGCAGCCGGTGGCGACGATCTTCGCGCTGGGGTTCGTTCGCGCGATGCGGCGGATGGTCTGGCGCGCGCCTTGATCGGCGCTCGCAGTGACCGAGCAGGTGTTCACGACAACGATTTCGGCGTGCTCGGTCGAGACCGCCTCACCACCACCGGCGGCCAACTCCGCTTCGATCGCGAGCGAGTCTGCCTGGTTGACCCGGCAGCCAAAGGTAATGATCGAGTACTTCATCGAAGAGCCTTGCGTCCAATATCACGGCGAAACTGCATCCCGCCGAAATGGATCTTCGAAACCGCGGCGTAGGTCCGGTCGATCGCGTCCTGAACGGTAGCGCCTTTGCCGACGACGGTCATCACACGGCCGCCGCTGGTCACCAGCGCGTCATTCTCACTCTTGACGCCCGCGAAGAACACCAGCGCATCGTCCACGTCGTCCAGGCCATCGATGCGCTGACCGGTGCGAACCTCTCCAGGATAGCCCGGCGCGGCCAGCACGACACCGACGTGTGGCTCAGGGCTGATCGCCACAGAGGAGGAACGCAAGACCCCGGTCGCCGCCGCCCAGAGCAGGGGTGTGAGTGGCTGCGCGACCATCGGCAAGACGACCTGCGCCTCAGGGTCACCGAAGCGAACGTTGAATTCGATGACCTTGGGACCCTCGGCGGTCAGCATCAGGCCGCAATACAGCAGTCCACGGTACGGCGAGCCGTTCAGTATCAGACCGTAGAGGACCGGTCGCACGATCTCGTCCAGAATGCGATCGCGCATCGCCTCGTCCACCAACGCGCTGGGCGCAAAGGCTCCCATGCCGCCGGTGTTGGGTCCCTTGTCGTCATCAAAAATGCGCTTGTGATCCTGGGCCGCCACCAGTGGCACGGCATACTCGCCGTCGGCGATGACGAAGAATGAAACCTCCGGACCGTCGAGACGCTCCTCGAGCACGACCCGGCTGCCGGCGTCACCAAAGGCGTGATCGACCATTGCCGCACGGATGGCCTGCTCGGCTTCGCCGCGGGTCTCGGCGACCACCACGCCTTTGCCGGCGGCCAGGCCATCGGCCTTGACGACCGGCGCCTCGCCAAACTCATCAGCGCGGATCGCCGACAGGGCTTCCTGTGCCGTGGCGCATACGCGGTACCGCGCGGTCGGCACGCCGTGGCGCTGCATGAAGTCCTTCGCGAACGCCTTGCTGCTTTCCAACTGGGCAGCGATGCGTCGTGGGCCGAAAATCGGACGGCCACGCGCGCTGAAGAGATCGGCGATTCCCCGCGCCAGGGCTGCCTCGGGACCCACCACCGTCAGGTCGATGCGCTCACGCTCGGCGAGGGCGAGAAGCGCTTCCGGATCGGCGGCATCAACCGGAACCGTGTGAAACCGCCGCGCGATGCCCGCGTTGCCGGGGGCGCAAATGACACGCTCGACGCCGGGATCGAGCGAGAGCCGCCAGCACAGCGCATGCTCGCGCGCGCCCGATCCCACTATCAGAATCTGCATTTAAATGACTGATTTTAAAGGGGTTAGCGTGAGCAACCAAAAGGCGAACGTGTGTGATAGCCTAACATATTCGCCAGGCTGCTCAGTTCCCTGCCGAATAAGGTTCCAGAGTTCCAGAGTTCCAAGGTTTCCAAAGTTCCAGAGTTCGAGGTTACAGGGTGCTACTATTTCGCCGCTTCTACGGTTCCCGCGTTTTGCGGCGCACCTTGGAACCTCGAGACGTGTGGAACGTCAAGCGTGATTTGGGAGGGGGTGATTGACGATGGCCGAGGTGAAAGTGCAAGAGGGCGAATCGATCGAGAGTGCGCTTCGCCGCTTCAAGCGCAAGGTTCAGCAGGAAGACATCATCAAGGACATCAAGAAGCACTCCTTTTATCTGAAACCCGGTGACAAGCGTCGCGCCAAGCAGGCGCTGGCGCGCAAGCGCAACCGGAAGAAGATGCGGCGAGAGGCAGAATAAGCACGTCTGTGCTTGGTTTGCCGCGTGCTTCGGTGTGTTAACGTTTCTCCACTTTTCGAGGATCCTGCGCAATGGATATCGCGGAACGAACGGTGAGTGATGTCACCGTGCTCGATCTCAAGGGCAAGATGACCCTTGGCGAGGGTGACGAGCTTCTGAAAGACAAGATCAACAGTCTGCTGGCCAGCGGCAAGAAGAAGCTCGTGCTGAATCTGGAAGGCGTGCCGTACATCGACTCGGCGGGCCTGGGAGAAATCGTCCGGACTTACACCACGGTGAGCCGTCAGGGCGGCAGCCTCAAGCTGCTCAACCTGACCAAGCGCATCGAGGACCTGTTGTCGATTACGAAGCTGCTTACCGTCTTCGAAACGTTCGACACGGAGGCGGAGGCCATCACCAGTTTCTCCAGCTAATCACGTGGAGACGCAGTTCCTGGCGTCGCCCGCGTCGGCCTCGCGCGGCCGGCTCGGAATTTCCGGCCTGCTGCTGTCGCTGCGGCCGGAGCAGTGGACGAAGAATCTGATTGTCTTTGCGGCGCTGATTTTCGGGCAGCGCCTGTTCGATCCGGCCGCCGTGGGACGCTCACTGGCGGCCTTTTTCATTTTTTGCGCGCTGTCGGGTGTCGTGTATCTACTCAACGACGTGAGCGACCGGGACGCGGATCGCCTGCACCCGCTCAAGCGCCATCGACCGATTGCGGCGGGCGATGTGAGTTCGCCGGCCGCGCTTGGCGTCGCGGCAGGACTGGCTGCCGTCGCGCTGGCAGCCGCCTTCTGGTTACGACCCGCGTTTGGATGGACAGCCGTGGCGTATCTGGCCTTGTTTGCCGGATATTCCCTCGTGCTGAAGCACGTGGTTATTCTCGATGTGTTGACGATCGCCATTGGTTTCGTCATCCGGGCGGCGGCGGGGGCCGCGGCGATTGCCGTGCCGATGAGCCAATGGCTGCTCGTCTGCACGATCCTGCTGGCATTGTTCCTGGGTCTCAGCAAGCGGCGTCACGAACTGACGCTGCTGGCGAGTTCTGCCTCGGGACACCGGAAAATTTTGGAGGAGTACAACCCGTATCTGCTCGATCAGATGATCGGCGTGGTCACCGCGTCAACGCTGATGGCCTACATCATCTACTGTACGAGCCCAGAGACGACTGACAAGTTCGGCACCGCAAATCTGGTGCTGACGACACCGTTCCCGATTTACGGCATCTTCCGCTACCTGTATCTCGTACATCAGAAGGGTGCAGGTAGTCCGTCCGAGGTGTTGTTGACGGATCGTCCGCTCGTCGCCTGTATCGCACTCTGGGGGCTCGCAGTAATCGCCATCATCTATCGGCCACTCGGGTTGTCGATGGTGGAATGAGCCGTTCGAAAGTCGCGATCCTCAAGACCACGCCGGCGACGGTCCTCCGGGACTACCACGAGCTGATGAACCTCGCGGGGTACCAGAGCGTCCTGCCCAAGGACGTCGACACCGCGCTCAAGGTCAACATCTCGTGGCACTTCTTCTTCCCGGGCTCCTCCACGACGCCCTGGCAACTCGAAGGGGTCATCCGCGCGCTCGTGCAGGACGGCTACCGCCCTGAGCTGATTCATGCCTGCCACAACCGCACGGTGGTCATCGACGCTCATCTGGGCGAGCGCGAGAACAAACAGCTTCCCGTCGTCCAATCGCACGGCTTGCGTAACGTGCACCTGTACGAAGGCGATGAGGAGTGGATCCACATCCGCGATGCCGTGGGCGATCTGACGGACAAGTTCCTCTGCCTCAACGAGGTCTATCGCGACGGCTTCATGATCCCGAAGCGATTCATCGGCGAGAACATCATTCATCTGCCGACGGTCAAGACCCACGTGTTCACGACAACGACCGGGGCCATGAAGAATGCGTTTGGCGGGCTATTGAACGAACGGCGCCACTGGACGCATCCGGTGATTCACGAAACGCTCGTCGATCTCCTCATGATCCAGCAGCGCATCCATCGCGGCGTGTTCGCGGTGATGGACGGGACGTTCGCGGGCGACGGACCGGGCCCGCGCTGCATGGTGCCGCACGCGAAGAACGTGCTGCTGGCCAGCGCCGATCAAGTGGCGATCGACGCCGTGGCGGCGCGGCTCATGGGGTTCGACCCGATGAGCATCAAGTTCATCCGTCTGGCCCACGACATGGGCCTGGGCTGCGGCGACCCGCGCGAAATCGAGATCGTGGGCGACACTGAGGCGTCGAAAGAAAACTGGCACTTCGTCGGGCCGTTCCGCCAGATGACGTTTGCGTCCCGGATGCAGCACCTCATCTACTGGGGCCCGTTGCAAAAGCCCGTCGAATGGTCGCTCAAAACGGTCCTGGCGCCATGGGCCTACATCGCCAGCGTGCTCTATCACGACACTTTCTGGTACCCGTGGAACATCGAGCGCAGCACCAAACAGGTGCTCAGCAGCCCATGGGGCCGGCTCTTTCAAAACTGGGAACGGCTCTCGCCCGGTGACGACGGCTTTGCCGACGTCGGTGGCGAGCCCGCAACTGCGCCGCGCGCCGGAGCGCGTGCGCTCGCGCAATCGATCGGCATTCTGGGCACCTGCATCAGGGAGGCGCCCGAGTTTGCCAGCCGCCGGCGACGGCGGCAGACGCCGCGTCGCGTGGCGTGAGGACTTCAAATGGCTGATTTCAACATCCGCTCAGAGGCGGTGGACGTCGAGCAGATCATGAAGCAGATCCGCGCGCGCATCGGCGAAAAGCGCGGCGTCGATTACACCGAGGATCAGGTTCGCGAACTGGCGACGGTTCGGCTGGAGACGTTTCTCGACCCGAAGAACCTCCGGTCGGATCTGCTCGATCAATTCCGGCGGAGCCGGCCGGCGATTCAGGACGAGCCGCCGCCGGTCGAGGCGCCGTACGAATTCTCGGACGAAACGTTGTTTGCGTCGCATCGAGGCGGATTGCGATTCATGCGCAAGCTGCTTCGGCCCATCCTCAAGCTGTTCTTCAACCCGAACACGCTGAACCAGATTCTTCACACGCAGGCGCAATTCAACGTCGACATGCTCAAGCGCGAGCAGCGGCGACGCATCGAATTCGACCGCTCGCGTTCGGAGTGGAACACCCTGTATTACGAAGTTCTCCACAATCTCGTGCTCGAGACGACCAGAAACGGCATCGAGCTCAAGAACATGAGGATGCGCGTCGAAGCGCTGGCCAGCCGGCTGGATTTCAGTGAACGTCGCGTGCGGGCGCTGGAAGGCGTCGTGCAATATCGGCCCGAAGCCGTGCGGTCGCGGCCGCCGGCCGGCGGGCGTCCCGACCGTACAGATGCGCGCGACCGCGACCGGGATCGCGTCCGGCCGAACCGGCCGGATTCAGACGCGGAATCCGGCGAGGCCCAGGGCGATCCGGTCGTGCCCACGGGCGAAGGCGCGCCCGTGACGGGAGCGGCCGCCGAGGGCCGGCGCCGCCGCCGTCGGCGCCGGGGCCGTCGCGGCACGTCGAGCGTCCCCGGCACGACGCCAGCGGATGGCGACGCGTCGATGAACGGCGAGGTGTTGCAGCTCGCGGACTCTGCCGGTGGTGACGATGACTTCGACGGTGGCGAGGACAGCGCCGACGGCGAGCCAGACGTCCCTTCGGACCCCGACGCCCAGTGAGCCTTCGATCTTTCGACTCCTCTCACCCGGAGCGCAGCCGACGGGTGAAGGTCGGCATCGTGGTCCAACGCTACGGCGCCGACGTCAGCGGCGGCGCCGAGCTGCACGCGCGCTATGTCGCGGAGCACCTGGCCAAGCACGTAGATGTCGAGGTCCTGACCACGTGCGCCACCGACTACATCACGTGGCGCAACGCCCTCAACGCCGGCCCCGACGTCGTCAACGGCGTCGCGGTGCGGCGCTTTCCGGTCGTCCGCGAACGCGACCCGGAGGAGTTCGGCTCCCGGTCGCGCCATGTGTTCACCACGACGCACTCGTTCGCCGATGAACTCGCGTGGCTCGACGCCGAGGGTCCGACAAGCACGGCGCTCGTCGAGCACATCCGCACGAACGACGCGCAGTTCGACTTCTTCATCTTCTTCAGCTTCCGCTATTACCACGCGTATCACGGCATTCGCGTCGCCGCGTCGAAGGCGATCCTCGTGCCAACGGCGGAGCGCGACGGTGCCCTCGGTTTGTCGATTTTCGGGCCAGCGTTCCGCAGCGTACGCGCCTTCATGTACAACTCGTTCGAAGAACGGGCGCTGATTCAGGCCGTCGCTGGCAACTCCGACATCCCCGGTGTCGTCGTGGGCGTGGGGTCGGAGATTCCCCCGCAGAGCAATCCGATTCGGTTCCGCCAGAAGTTCCGCTTGCGCGATCGGTTTGCGATCTACATCGGCCGGATCGACGAAAACAAAGGGTGCGCGGAGCTATTCGACTACTTTCAGCGCTATGCGCGGATGCTGGTCAATGGCCTGCATCTCGTGCTCATCGGCCACCCGATCATTCCGGTTCCCCGGCATCCGCGCATTCACCATCTGGGATTCATCAGCGACCAGGACAAATTCGACGCACTTGCCGCGGCAGAGCTGCTCGTGATGCCGTCCTATTTCGAGAGCCTCTCGATGGTGGCGCTCGAGGCGTGGGCGATGGGCAAGCCGGTGCTCGCCAATGGCCAGTGCGATGTGCTGAAGGGCCAGTGCATCCGCAGCAACGGGGGACTGTATTACGACACCTTCGCCGAGTTCGTCGAAACGCTGCGCGCCATCGACTTCAATCCCACCGTTGCGGCAGCGCTCGGGCGAAACGGCCGGGACTACTTCCAGCGTCACTACACCTGGCCGATCATCGAGCGCAAGTACCTGGACATGCTGGAGCGTCTCAGGCATCAATCGCCGACGGCGGCCATGGAACCGTGGCCAGGTTGGCTGGCACGGCGCCGCAGGACGTTGCCGCCGGCTAACGAGATTCTGGCGCGGCTTCCGAAAGGCGCCGTGTTGCCGGACGTTGAAGCTCGAGGGCCCCGTGGCAGTGGCAGTGCCGGCGTCAGCGTCGGCGTCGGCAAGCCGGTCGCCCCCGTGGTCGCAGGCGCGAACACCGACGTCAGCGCGCTTCCCCGCCGACCCGAGCGGACGGAGCGGCCCAGACAGGGCGATCGGCGCCCGCAACCTCGCGGTCGCCAGCAGCGCAACCGGCGTCCCGGAGGCCGTCCGCCGCGGCGGCCGGGCAACCGGTAAGCCATGAAGATCGCGGTGCATCAGGTATTGGCGTCACTCGGCTACGGTGACGCCATCGGCCACGAGGTGCTCGGCATCCAGCGCGTCCTTCGCGCCGCCGGCTACGAGTCCGAGATCTTTGTCGAGAGCGCCGATCGGCGTGTCAGGGATCTCACGGTGGACTACCTCGAACTGAAAGAGGCCAGCCATCCCGACAACATCCTGATTCACCACTTTTCGATCGCCGCGCGATCCTCTCGCATCGCCTACGCACTGCCCGATCGGATGATGCTCGTCTACCACAACATCACACCGCCGGAGTATTTCGTGGACGTCCACCCGCCGCTCGTCCAGCAGTGTTTTTTCGGACGTCGCGAGCTGGCGTTGTACGCCAACCGCTGCGATCTCGCATTGGGTGATTCCGAGTACAACCGCCAGGAACTCGAAGCCGCGGGCTTTCCGCGCACGGACGTCCTGCCTGTTGTTCCCGATTTCATGCATCTGGCAGGAACGCCGAATTCGATGGGCGCCAGAGCGTTCGACGACGAATGGGTGAACCTTTTGTTTGTTGGCCGCATGATTCCCAACAAGCGCATCGACGACCTCATCCGCTGGTTTCACGCCTACAAGAAGTGGTTCAACCCGCGTTCTCGTCTGCTGCTGGTCGGATCGCACGGTGGTTTCGAGTTCTACGTCGCGATGCTACACCAGTTCATCGCGCGGCTGGGCACCACAGACGTGCACTTTCTGGGACATGTCTCGAACGAGGAGCTCGTGGCCTACTACGAGGTTGCCGATGTGTTCGTCTGCGCCAGCGAGCACGAGGGGTTTTGCGTTCCCCTGATCGAGGCGTTTCACATGGGCGTGCCGGTGATCGCGTACGCGGCCACGGCCGTGCCATCCACCATGGATGGGGGCGGCGTCC
Organism: Vicinamibacterales bacterium; assembly: GCA_035512515.1. Classification (GTDB taxonomy): domain Bacteria; phylum Acidobacteriota; class Vicinamibacteria; order Vicinamibacterales; family UBA2999; genus JACCSI01. Next base: position 108,384 of record DATKDY010000089.1, on the reverse strand, counting down.
TCATCACGGACAAGGACCCGGCGGCGGTGGCAGCCATCATCCACGCGGTAGCCACCAGCCACCAGCTCCAGGACCGGATACTCGACAGCCAGGACGCGGCACTTGCGCGACTGGCTGCTAAAGACTTTGCGGGAACACTCCTGAAGTTTGTCGTCCAGGTCGAGCGGGCACCGCGCGTTGAGCATCCGCCCGTCGCATTCGATTTCTGGGAACAGCTCCAGCAGGCCAAAAGGCTCGCCGCCCTTCGTGCTCACCGGCCCGCGGCGTTTCAGGCGCTGCCAAAAGAGGAAACTCTCGAAGGCGTCGAAGTGCACGAAGCGCGCGAAGGCGACGGGCGCGAAGCGAAGTCATGATCGTGAATCAATGGGTGCCTGCGGCGCACCGGGGCGATGCGATCGGTGACAGCGCCCGCCGCGTTCGCGATCTCCTGCGTGCGCGCGGCCACGATTCCGAGATCTACGCGCTGACCATCGACGACGACCTGCTCGACGACGTGCGCTGGTTTCACGACGCGGGGGCCGCGCGGGGAGATCTGACTATCTTTCACTACGCCGTGCCATCACCGATGACCGAGGCTTTCGCGGCGCTGCCTCGCGGACGCGTGCTGCAGTATCACAACGTGACGCCGGCACACTTCTTCGCTCCGTACGACGCCAACATCTTCCGTCTCGCCACGCTGGGGCGAGACGAAATTCGCCGCCTCGCCGGCCGGACCGATCTCGCCCTGGGCGATTCCGAATACAACCGCCAGGAGCTGGAGGCCTTCGGCTTCTCGAATACGGCCGTATTCCCGATCGCGATAGACGCCGAGAAAATTCGCCGCGCGCCGCGCCGTCCCGCGCTGGAAAAGCTGCTCTCGGACGGGCTGACCAACTTTTTGTTCGTTGGCCGCATCGTACCGAACAAGAAGATCGAGGATCACATCCGGCTCGCTGAACACTACAAGCGCTACGTCGATCTCGACTATCGTTTCATCTTTGTCGGCAAAACCGACGGCCTGCCGCGCTATTACAACACGGTGCGCGCGCTCATCGACGAGTTTCGAATGCCCGCGGATCGCTTCGTGTTCACCGGTCCGGTTCCGGACGAGGACCTCGCCACGTACTACCGGACCGCCAGCGTCTACATCTCCCTGTCGGAGCACGAAGGGTTCTGCGTGCCACTCCTCGAGGCCATGTCTGCAGATGTCCCCGTCCTTGCCTATTCCACTACGGCGGTTCCGGACACGCTCGGCGGCGCGGGGGTGCAGTTCGCGCCCAAGGACCTGGAATTTGCGGCAGAGCTCCTCGGCGAACTCGCCTACAACGGCCGCCTTCGGGCACGCGTCATCGACGGACAGCGTCGACGGCTCGCCTCCTTCGGCGAAGCACGCCTGAATGACGGTCTGACACATCTTCTGTCAATGGTGCATTGATGCGAATTGCTTTTGTCGTTCAGCGCTACGGCGCCGAGATCCTTGGCGGCTCGGAGTATCACTGCCGCCTGGTAGCCGAGCGCCTGGCGGCGCGGCACGATGTCGACGTTCTCACCACCTGTGCGCGGGACTACATCACATGGCAGAACGAGTACCCCGAGGGGACCGATCGCGTGCGGGGCGTGACCGTACGTCGGTTCGCCAATGCGCATACCCGCAACATCCAGGCATTCAACGAGTACTCCGATTGGATCTTTGCAAATCCGCACACGCGCGACGACGAGATGAAATGGTTGGAGATGCAGGGACCGTGGTGCCCGGCGCTGCTCGAACATCTCGAGCGGCACCACCGTTCGTACGATGCGTTGATCTTCTTCACCTACCTGTACGCTCCGACGGTGCTGGGCATGCAGATCGACCCGAATCGGTCGATTCTGGTGCCCACGGCGCACGACGAACCCGCCATCCATCTCGACATTTACCAGGATCTGTTCCGCCTGCCGGCGGCCGTCGCCTTCAACACCGAAGTCGAAAAGAATTTTCTAAAGTCGACGTTCGAGATTCGGGCCCTCGCTGAGGAGACGGTGGGCTGCGGCGTCGATCTGATGCAGGGTGACGCCGAGGCGCCACCGGGCTCGGCGTCAGGCAGCGCCGAGGGTGACGACGATGGGGAGCCAGTAGACGTCGTGGCGCAGATCAAGGCGCGTGGCGTGCCATTCCGCCGCCGGCATCGTCTCTATGGCGACTTCCTGCTGTACGGCGGACGCATCGACGCGGGCAAGGGCTGCGAGGAGCTGCTGGAATACTTCACGAGCTATAAGGAAGATGGCGGCGAGGCTTCGCTCCTGCTCATGGGCGTCAAACTGATGCAGCTCCCTGAGGTTCCCTGGGTCAAGTTTGCGGGTCTCTTATCGGAGCGCGAGCGGCTCCAGGCCCTCGAGTCCGCCACCATCGTCGTCGTTCCATCGCCGTACGAGAGCCTCTCGCTGCTGGCGCTCGAGTCGATGGCCGTGGGAACACCGGTACTGTGCAATGGCCGCAGCGAGGTCCTCGTCGAACACTGCCGGCACAGCAACGCGGGACTGTACTATCAGAACCGTGACGAGTTCGTCGAGTGCACGAAACTTCTGCTCGCCGACGAGCGGCTGCGTCGGGCGATGGGACGAAACGGCAAGGACTACGTCACGCGCAACTACCGGTGGGACGTCATCCTGGCCAAATACGACCGGCTGATCGCGGCCGCCAAAGCGCGTTGACGCTGGCCGGGGCCAGTCCGTTACTCGATATCCGAGCCGACGGGCTCGAGCTCGTCGTCGTCGGCCGCCAGCGGAGACGGCGTGGCGTCGTCTGTGGTGGCCACGGCGGACGCCTTCTTGCGCCGGGGGCGAATGTCGTACCGCTTGATCATTTCGTTGAGCGTCGTCGGCTTGATGCGCAGCAATTCGGCGGCACGCTTCTGTACGCCGCCGGCCGCTTCGAGTGCGGACTCGATCCATTGCCGCTCGTAGGCGGCCGTCACTTCCTTGAGCGAAACGCCTTCAGCCGGCATCACCACGTGTGGCGCCTGGTAATTCGGCGACCGGCGGACCTGCTCCGGAATCAGGTCGGACCCGATGCGATTGCCCTGACAAAGCACGGTCGCCCGCTCGATGACATTCTCCAGCTCGCGCACGTTGCCGGGCCAGTCGTAATCCATCAGCAGGTCGAGCGATTCCGGCGCGAACTCGAGATTCGGCCTCCCGTTCTCTTCGCCGTATTTCTCGAGGAAGTGCTGGACCAGCAGGGGAATGTCGTCTTTGCGCTCGCGCAACGCGGGCAGATGAACCGCGATGACGTGGAGCCGGTAGAACAAGTCCTCGCGGAAGCGTCCGTCCTCGACCTCACGCTTCAGATCGACGTTGGTGGCGGCAATGATGCGGACGTCGACCTTGATGGTTTCCATCCCGCCCAGGCGCATGAACTCGCGCTCCTGCATCACGCGAAGCAGCTTCGCCTGGGTTTCCAGCGGGATATTGCCAATCTCGTCGAAGAAGATGCTGCCCTTGTCGGCGAGATCGAAGAGGCCTTTCTTTGGATACACGGCACCGGTGAACGCCCCCTTGACGTGTCCGAAGAGTGTGGATTCGAGCAGATCCGGGGGAAGATTGCCGGAGTTCACGGTGACGAAGGACTTGTCCGAGCGGGCGGAGTTGCTGTGGATCGCGCGCGCGACCAGTTCCTTGCCCGTGCCGCTTTCGCCGGTGATCAGGATGGTGGAGCGGCTCGGCGCCGCCTGGATGATGAGGTCGAAGACCTGTTTCATCCGCGGGCTCTTGCCGATGATGTTGGCAAACTTGTGATAGCGCGCCTGCAGGTTCTGCTTGAGCGTGACGTTCTCCGCCACCAGGCGCCGCCGCTCGACGGCGTTGCGCAACACCACGAGCACTTCGTCGTTCTTGAAGGGCTTCGTGATGTAGTCGAACGCCCCCTTTTTCATCGCGGCAATCGCGTTCTCCATCGACGCGAACGCGGTGATCATGATGACGGGCAACTCTTCGTCCTGTTTGTGCAGCTCCTCGAGGACCTGCAAGCCATCCAGGCCCGGCATCATCATGTCCACGATGACGGCGTCGAAGGGCAGCGACTTGGCCAGCTCCAGCCCTTCCGCGCCATTGGACGCCAGGCGAACGGTGTACCCCTCGCGAACCAATAACGTCTCGAGGATTTCGCGCATGATTTCCTCGTCGTCGATGACGAGGATGGAGGCATTGCGGCGCATAAACTTTTAGATGCCGTTACCGTGCCGCCGCGGTCGGCTGAATCGCGGCGAGTTTGAAGCGCAACGTGAATCGCGTGCCCTGTCCGGGCGTGCTGTCGCAGTGAATCGCACCGTCGTGTTCCCGGATGATGCCGTAGCTGATGGACAAGCCCAGCCCGGTCCCCTGACCGATGGCTTTGGTCGTGAAGAACGGGTCGTAAATGCGCGCAAGGTGCTCCGCGCGGATGCCGCTCCCGGTATCGGCGACCTCGGCAATCGCTTCGCGTCCGTCGGTGCGAGTCACGATCGTCAGCCAGCCGCCGCTTGGCATGGCATCGCGCGCGTTGAGGAGCAAGTTGAGGAACACCTGCTGCAGCTTGAACTCGAACCCGTCGATGAGGACGGGGCCTGGGGCCAGCTCGCGCCGAACCTTGATGCTGCCCTTCTCCAGCTGATGCTCGAGCAGCGACAGCACGTCGCCGATGACCGCGTTGAGGTTGACTGGCGCGCGTTCAGTGGCGTCCGATGGCGTGGGCCGAGACAGCGTGAGCAGGCCGTTGACGATGCGCGCGGCGCGGAAGGTCTGTTTCTCGATTTTTTCGAGCAGCCTGGTTTGCGGCTCGTCCGGATCGGCCTGCTCGAGCAGCATTTGCGTGTAGCTCGAGATGCCGGTCAGCGGCGTGTTGACCTCGTGCGCAACGCCGGCCGCGAGCAGCCCGAGCGATGCCATCTTCTCCGAAATCCGGAGTTGCTCTTCGAGCTGCGCCCGCTCGGTGATGTCTTCGATGATGACGATCTTGCCCGCCTGCCCACCGGCTCCGACGATGGCCTGCAGCGGTACCATGGTGACGTTGACGAGCACCGTGGCCGGCTCGGCCGGGCGCCGTGTCTGCATCGGCAGGCGGAACAGCGTCGTCCCCTGCGGGGCGGCCTGGCCGGCAGTGCGCACGGCTTCGAGGAATTCGGCGTCGAACAACCGATCGAGAGGCTGCCCGAGCGCGTCCGCGCGCGTGATGCCATACAGCCGTTCGAGGGCCTGATTCCAGCGAATGACGCGATCGTCGAGCCCGACGACCATCAGGCCATCGTCGAGCGACTCGAGGATGTTTTCGTTGAAGGTCCGAAGCCGATCGAGCTCAGACGCCTTGAGATGAAGCTGCCGGTAGAGCCGCCCGTTTTCGATCGCCGTGGCGGCCTGCGCCGCGACCGCGAAGAGCAATCCGAGGTCTTCGCTCGTCAGAGGCTCGCCGGTGCTACGACGGCCGAGGGCGAACACCGCGTTCAGCGTTTCGTTCGAGAGACACGGCACCAGGTAATAGATGCCGGCGTCGCGCCAGACTTCGACCTCCTCCGCCGTGAAGCGCCCAGCAGCCAGCGGATCGTCGAGGCGCACGACATGGCCCGCCGCCAACCGTCCCCCAATGCCCGACAGCGGGTGAAGACGCGGGGGCACGACGTCGAAGCCGACCGCGCGCAGTAACTCGAACCCGCCTGAGTCGCTGACCACCATCAGCCCCATCCGATCGACCACAAACGTCTCGTGGACGCGAGAAACGAGGCGATCGCACAGCCGGCTGAGGTCGAGATCGCCGTTCAGGTCCCGCGCGAACGCCACCAGGGCGCGGCGATAGTCGTAGCGGTCACGATAAAACGCGCGATCGATCGTGGACTGCACCGCCTCTTTGACCGGCTTGGCCAGCAGAATGACGATCACGGTGGCGAGAAACGCGATCAACCAGCGGTGCTGATCCTCGTCTTGTACGACAGGTCCGACGGAGCTGCGCAGAATCACGACGTAAATGGCCGCAATCGCCGCGATGGCGGCGGTGTACACGAGGAGGCGCTTGAGGATGACCTCGACGTCCATGAGCCGATACCGGACGATCGCCGACGCAAACGCCAGTGGGATGAACGCCAGCGGGAGGGCGGACAGTTCCATCGTGAACGACGGCTCGACGCCGAGTGCGAAGGGAATCGTGTAGCCCAGCCCGAAGGGCAGCACGCCAATGGCGGTGCCCCATACAATCCATCGAAGCTGGCGCGCGGAAGTGACCGATCGCACACGCCGCAGCGCACGCACCAGCACGGCGAGCCCCGCCGCAAGATATCCCGTGAGGTGCATCAGCTCGAGCCCGTCGATGAGGCCGATCAACCGCACGAAATACTCAGGATCCACACCCGCGCGGACCAGCGCCAGCACCCGCGTGGACATGAGCACCGCCGCCGGCAGGTAAATCGCCGGGACCCACCGCGCCAGCCTGGCCGTGTAACCGTGCGAGTGGGGGCGCTCGGGAAACACCAGCGTGAAGTGCAAAAACAGCGGCGGCAGCAGCGTCATCGCCACGTTGTCGGCCCAGTAGAAGAACCAGTCCACGCGGTCGAACCGACCGGTGAACGAGAACGTGAAGGTGCCGAAGAAGGCGACGGTCAGCCAGAAGAAGTGCAGCGTGGCCTGGTCAAATGGCCGGCGGGTCCGAACGGCCGCGCCAACGAGCAGGGTGAAGATGCCGACGGCGGCCAGAACGTAGTACAGCCCGCCACTGCCGCTCGGCAGCGGCGACATGGTCACGGCGGCAACTTCGCGCGTCCCTGTCCTGAGGAGTGTGTAGATGTGACGGTCGCCGGGGCGTGCGCCAAACTGCAGCGAGAGCACTGCGGCGCGGTCCGTAACCGGCTGGTCGTCGATGGCGAGGAGTACGTCACCGGCGCGGACGCCGGCGCGTTCGGCCGGTGAATTCGACGCGACCTCGGCCGCGACCACCCCGGCACTACGCTCGACCCAGAGCACACCGTCTTCGACGTCGTCTGACGTGGCGCGCTGGACGATGTTGGCGATGCCCATCGCCAGCAGGATCAACGCCGCAACGATGGGCGCGATCGAGCGTGGCCAATCGCGCCAGCCTGGGCTGGTCGTAAACACGGACGTGGGAGTAGCGGAGTCGAGCATCGAGAAACTTAGAGGACGGCGCAAACTGAGCAAACGGCATACCACGCGCCGCCCCGGCGATTCGCCGCTAAATTATTGATAATGATGCATTTAACGTGAACCGACACCAAGAGACACGCCCGGGATCCAACCCGTCGGCGACACCGATTCAAATAATTGTATCGATTAGAACTTGACGGTGATGCCGCCGACGAGGCGTTTGGGCGGGCGCGCGACAAGCAACTCGTCGTACACAGAGGTTTCGGTGAACGATTCGCGGAACAGATTACGGACGCCGACGAGCATTTCCCAGTCCGCACTGGTGAAGTTCATGAATGGCAGCGCCTGGATGACCTGGACGTCCCAACGGCTGTCGAAGCCAGGCCGCGATTCCAGCTCCGTGTCGCGGATGTACGCGCTGTTCATCTTGTAGAGGACGAACACACGTGTGGCGCTCTGCGGGAACGCGGTTTCGACGGCCGTCGTCAAGTCGTGGATGCGCTCTGAGCTATCGCGCAAAGCCGCGGGCATGGTGCGCGAGAGTCGCGCGCGATCCAGCGAGCGGCCGTCGGCCCATTCCGCGTCGGCCACCGAGTAGTCGAACGAGCCGCGGACATGCGAAGAGAGACTGTGCGTCACCGCCAGGCCCCAGCCGCGCACATCGACGTTGCCGGCGCTGCCGACGAAGTAATGACCGATCTCGGCTGGCTGCGAATTCTCGCTGCGGAGCCCGAACAGGGTGACGAGCTGGTCGTCGATGCCCTGCTGGAAGGCACGAACGCCAATGGTGACGCCGTCGAGCACCCGTTCGACGGCGACTTCGTAATGGCGCGTGTCCTCAGGCAGGAAACCGGCGCGGGTGAGCGGCGCAAAGGTCCGCTGTGGCGGCAGAATCTGGTTGTTGGTCGGCGGCAGGAATTCCTCCGCCCCCGGCGCGTTGACTCGACGCGTTGCCACGCCGCGAATGCGCGTGCGCTCGGACGGGCGGATCGTCGCCGTCAGCCGCGGGCTGAAGTGCGCGCGCTGCAGCAAGTAATCGTAGTGTGCGTAGTGCCCGCCATAGCCGACGCTGAAGAACTCCGAGACCTTCCACTCGTCGTGTGCGTAGACCGCGCCCACGTTGCGAGCAGCTTCGGGCATCGCGGCCAGTGCAACAGCATTGCCGCCGAGGTAGCGATGCAGGCCGTACGACATGCCGAACTGATACCGATGACGCGCGGGCGTCCGCGTGACGTAATCGCCCGCGACGATCCACGAGCTCAAATCACCTTGGTTGAGCGCCGCCTTCACCGTCCAGTCGCCGTGATCACCGACGGGAGCGCCCACCGAAAAGAACGCCACGCCGCGCGTGCGATCGGTCGACAACAACTCTCCAGGCGTATCGAACGTCCCGGTCGTCAACAGGTTGACCTGGCCCTGGAGCGGTGAATGGGAAAACAGGGCACCCGCCATGCGCGCGGACGATTCGAAGGCCCGGCCGATTATCTGCAGCGAATCGGTGAGGAACCAGTCGTCGTCGGTCGGAAGGGTCAGGGTGTCGGCGTCTTTGAGGATCGAGCGCTTCAGGCGGCGAAGGCGCCACGCGGTTTCGCCGTCGTCGCGCGTGCTCACCGCGTCCGGCGCCAGGGCGATGGCGCTGGCTCCGGCCGCCACCACTCGACCGTCGCCTTCGCGCCGCAGGGTAAAGGTCGAGAGGCTGCGCGTCGAGGGCCGGACCGTGACAATGGTGTTCCGGGCGGCCACATAACCCTCGAGGTGTGCGCGGACCAGATAGGGCCCTGGTGTGAGCGCACGGAGAGTGAACTGCCCGGCGCCATCACTGACCGCGAACGACGTGCTCCCGCCAATCGCTGAAATCACGACATCGGGAAGGGGCTGACCGCGTTCGTCGAGAACCTGCCCAGCGATGACCCCGGTCGTGGCCGAGGCAATGGACGTGATTTGGGTGATACGCGGAGCGGACTGTCCGTCGCCGCCGTATGGCTGCGCTGCAGCCACACCAACAGCCAATGCACTGAAAATTACGAGAAACGCCAGGGGGGCCAAGCCGCGGGGGATGCCCATACGCTTAGAGTATCAGCCGGCCCGGCGCTCGAGGGCCGGCCGATTCATGTCACAGTTTACGACGGTTTGACCGTAAAGTTCACGTCCCTCGTCACAACTTTCCCGGAGACCTTGTCCGTAACCTTGATTTCCAGCCGATATTCGCCTTCCGGGAAGCTCTTCAGGGGCACTTCGATGCCTCCCGGAACCGGAAACTTGGCCGGGTCGAAGGTCGGCGGCAGCATGGAGGCGTTGACTTCCTGAGGCGCCGTCTTGTTGAAGAACTTCTCGGCCCCGCCTTCTTTCCGATGGAAGTTGTACTCGAGCAAGAGGTTCGGCTTCCCCGCGGGATCAAGCGCGGCGTTGTACACCTGGAAAAATGTCGCGAGCTGTTCATCGTTGCCAAAGGACGTATCGGCCGCTGGGACCAATTCCTGTGCCCCGAACACGAACGGTCGTTCGCGCGCCTCTTCGGGGCTGGGCATGGCGGTCAGGACGTTGACCTTGTCGGCGACGATCACGCTGCTGGTCATCAAGTCCCCGTTCCAGAAATCGGGCACGGTGACCTGGGTCTTGAGCACGCCGACTTTCGGCTCGGTGGCCGGCTTGGGACCCTTCTCGGGCACCCGCTCCTTCATGGCGATGTAAACGTCGTAGGTGCCAGGAGGAGCCATGAACACCCGGTTCAATCGGCCGTCACTCTCCGCAACCTGGGCGGCTGTCAGGAAGTGGACGTCGTCCCAGGGATATTCGACCCGTTTCGTTTTCGGATCAGGCTCGGCCGACGGGTTCACGACGCGCACGTAAAGGGCGGCATCGGTCGCCGGCGCGCCCGTCACGTCGAGCACGAACGGCACGAAGGTCCGCTGCTCCTGCGATTTCAAGAAGTACGGCGTCAGCGACATCTGGATGTCCCCCGGGGCGGGTTGTCCTTCCATCACGCCATCGACCAGCTTGACGAGTTGCTCGATATCGACCTGTTCCTGCTTGCTGCGTTTGGGTTGCTGTTCCTTCCCACCGCGCTGTTCCGCAAACGCGGTCGGAGCGGCTGTCGCGATGGCGAAAGCTGCAGCGAGCGCGATGACACGACGTCTCACCATTGGACAATCTCCCTGTAGAGTCGCTGACTCTCCGGTTGCCTGAACATTCGATCATAAAAGGTGGCTTGCGCTCAAGTCAAACGGCCGGGGCCTCCGTGCTATCGTGCTGGCTCGAGCCATGCTTCATGACGACGTGCTGGTCATCGTCCTTGCCGGCGGTGCTGGGGAACGGCTGTTCCCTCTCACCAAGGAACGCGCGAAGCCGGCAGTCTATTTCGGCGGTCCCTATCGCATCATCGACTTCGTCCTCAGCAATTGCCTCAACTCGGGATACCGGCGCATTTTCATCGCGACGCAGTACAAGTCGTTGTCGCTCAACCGGCACATTCGACAAGGCTGGAGCATCGTCTCGGAGGAGCTTGGCGAGTTCATCGAAATCCTGCCGCCGCAAAAGCGGATCGGCGAGCAGTGGTACCTGGGAACGGCCGACGCCGTCTTTCAGAACCTGTACTCCATCGTTCGCGAAGGCGCGCGCTACGTCATCGTGCTCGCGGGGGATCACATCTACAAGATGGATTACCGCAAGATGCTGCAAGCGCACATCGATTGCGGCGCGGAGGTGACGCTCGCCTCGATCGAGGTGCCGATCGCGGACGGCCCGCGGTTTGGCATCGTCGGGGTCGATGCCGCACAGCGGGTGAACAGCTTCCTCGAAAAGCCCGCCGACCCGCCGGCGATGCCGGGGATGGCGCATCTCGCGTTCGCCTCGATGGGCATCTACGTGTTCAACATGGACGTCCTGATCGATGCCCTCGAACAGGACGCGGCGATCGCGGACAGCGGCCACGACTTCGGCAAGAACATCATCCCGGCGCTCATCAGCGGCGGGAAGGTCTTTTCGTACCCGTTCTACGACGAGAACAAGAAGGCGGCGAAATACTGGCGCGACATCGGCACACTCGACGCCTACTACGAAGCCAACATGGATCTGTGCCACGTCAATCCGGAATTCAACATGTACGACCCGGAGTGGCCGCTCAGGACCTACCAGCCACAGGCGCCGCCGGCAAAGTTCGTGTTCGCCCAGGATGGACGCAAAGGCGATGCGCTGGACTCGCTCATCGCACAGGGCTGCATCGTATCGGGCAGCCGCATCGCCGGCAGCATCCTCTGCCCGAACGTCCGCGTGCATAGCTTCTGCAACATCGAAGAGTCGATTCTGATGCCCGGCGTGCGCGTCGGGCGTCACGCCCGCATTCGGCGGGCCATCATCGACCGCGACGTGCTGATACCACGCGGCGCCTGGATCGGGTTCAATCCCGAAGAAGACCGCAAGCGCCACACCGTCAGCGACGAGGGCATCGTCGTGGTCACCGTCGACGAAGAGCCGTTCGTCGGACCCATTTCCAACGAAGCGCTGCGGCTGGAATCCGATGCCGATCGGCGTGGCTGATGACGCAGCGCTATCGGCTCTCGGCTATCGGCTCTCGGCTTTCAGCGCTCTCAGCTTGCGGCTTCAGCGCTAACGGCTATCGGCTATCGGCTGAGATAATGAAGCGTCATGAAGATTCTGGACATCAAGGCTCGCGAAATTCTGGACTCACGCGGCAACCCGACCATCGAAGTGGATGTGATCCTCGAAGGCGGGGCGCGAGGACGTGCCGCTGTACCGTCAGGTGCATCGACGGGTGAACGCGAGGCGCTCGAGTTGCGCGACGGCGACGCCAGGCGCTATCTCGGCAAGGGGGTGACCAAGGCGATTGCGCATGTCCAGGGCGAGATCGGCGCGGCGCTGAAGAACCGCGAGTTGACCCAGCGCGAGCTCGACGAGGCGATGATCCGGCTCGATGGCAGCGCCAGCAAAGGCCGGCTCGGCGCCAATGCGCTCCTTGGGGTGTCGATGGCTGCGCTCAAAGCTGATGCCGTGGGACAGAGCAAGAGCCTCTACGCGCACATCGCCCACCTGGCGGGGAGCACCGCGGGCTACATGCTTCCGGTGCCGATGATGAACATCCTCAACGGCGGCGCGCACGCCGATTCGAACGTCGATTTCCAGGAATTCATGGTGATGCCGGTCGGCGCCGCGAGCTTCAGCGACGGACTCCGCATCGGCGTGGAAGTGTTTCATGCGCTACGGGGTCTTCTGAAAAAGCGCGGCCTCTCCACGGGCGTCGGCGACGAGGGCGGATTTGCGCCGAATCTGAAGTCGAATCGTGACGCGGTGGAAATTGTGCTCGAAGCAATCGCCCAGGCCGGCTATCGCGCCGGAGGGGACGTCTACGTGGCCCTCGATGTCGCGTCGAGCGAGTTCTGGGCGGGCGATCGTCGGTACGAGTTCAAGAAGAGCGGCGAACCGGGCCGCGACTCGGAAGGCATGGTCGCGCTGTATGCGGACTGGTGCCGGCAGTATCCGATCATCTCGATCGAGGACGGCTGCGCCGAGAGCGACTGGCGCGGCTGGCAGATGCTGACCAGCGAGCTCGGCTCGCGCGTCCAACTGGTCGGCGACGACGTCTTCGTGACCAATCCTGAGATTCTCGCCCGCGGTATCGAGGACGGTGTGGCCAACGCACTGCTCGTGAAGCTCAATCAGATTGGCACGGTCACCGAAACGCTCGATGCCATGGCGATGGCGGCGCGCGCCGGCTATGCGAGCGTGGTATCGCACCGCTCGGGCGAGACCGAAGACACGACCATCGCCGACCTCGCGGTGGGCACCGCCGCAGGCCAGATCAAGACTGGCTCGGCCTCGCGATCGGATCGCACGGCGAAATACAATCAGCTCCTTCGCATCGAAGAGGAGCTCGGATCAGCCGCCAGCTACGCGGGCGCTCGCGCGATCAAGCAGCTGCACTGAGTCGTTCGGGACTTCATTCGACTATTGCCAACGGGAAATCATGCCGACACTCGTCCTGCTCCGGCACGGAGAATCCACCTGGAACAAGGAAAATCGCTTTACCGGGTGGACTGACGTCGACCTCACCGAGAAAGGCCGGCACGAAGCGCTGACGGCGGGGCACCTGCTCAAGGCGGCGGGCCTGTCCTTCGACGTCGCGTACACCTCGCTGCTGAAACGCGCGATTCGCACGTGCTGGATCACGCTCGACGAGCTGGACCTGCTGTGGATTCCCATGGTGCGCAGCTGGCGTCTCAACGAGCGTCATTACGGCGCCCTCCAGGGCCTCGACAAGGCGGAAACCGCGGCGAAGCATGGTGACGAACAAGTCAGGATCTGGCGGCGCAGCTACGACATCCGGCCCCCGGCGCTCACGCCGGACGATCCCCGCCATCCCGCACGCGATCCGCGCTATGCCTCGATGCCGCCCGCCGATCTGCCGCTCACCGAGTCGTTGAAGGACACGGTCGCACGGTTCCTGCCGTACTGGGACGACACGATCGCGCCGGCGATCCACGATGGCAAGCGCGTGCTCATCGCCGCCCACGGCAACTCGCTGCGCGCGCTCGTCAAGTACCTCGATCACATCTCGGATCAGGACATTCTCGAGCTCAATATTCCGACGGGCGTGCCGCTGATCTACGAGCTCAACGACGATCTGACGGCACGCCGCAGTTACTATCTCGGCGACGACCATGCACGTTGACGTGTTCATTGCCGGCGGCGGGCTCGCGGGCTTGACCCTCGCCCGGCAACTGAAACGCGCGGCGCCGTCGCTCGACATCCTCGTCGCCGAAAAACGGACGCACCCGGCGCCTGAAGCGGCTCACAAGGTTGGCGAATCGTCCGTCGAAATCGGCGCCCACTATCTGCACACGGTGCTCGACATCGCGGAACATCTGCGTGCGGGCCACCTGGAGAAGCTGGGGCTGCGCTACTTCTTTCCGGCCGGCGACAACAGCAACCTCGGGGCGCGCCTCGAATTGGGGCCCGCGCAGTTCCCGCCCGTCCCCTCGTTCCAGCTCGATCGCGGCCGGCTGGAGAACTGGCTGCTCGAAACGAACCGCGCCACCGGCATCGGCGTGCTCGACCGCGCGGCGGTCAAGGATTTCACGTTCGGCCATCCGCATCATCGCGTCGAGCTCGACACCGCTGAGGGGCCGCGCACGATTCTGGCGCGATGGTTCGTGGACGCGAGTGGACGCGCCGGATTGGTGCGCCGGCGCCTCGGACTGACACGCGAGGTCGCGCATCTGGCCAACGCGTGCTGGTGGCGGGTCAGGCGCAGTGTTCGCCTCGACCATTGGGTCGCGGATCCGGCCTGGAGGCGCCGCGTACCCGACGGGACGCGCTGGCACAGCACCAACCATCTGATGGGCGTCGGCTATTGGGTGTGGCTGATTCCGCTCGGCTCCGGCAGCACGAGCTTCGGAATCGTTGGCGACGCGGCGCTGCATCCGTACAACCAGCTCAATCGTTTCGACAAGGCGATCGAGTGGCTGCGGCTCCACGAGCCGCAGTGCGCACTCGTGGCCGAGGAAGACCGCGACAACGGCAACGTCGAAGACTTCCTCGCGCTCCGGCACTACGCGCACGGCTGCGCCCGCGTCTATTCCACCGATCGCTGGCTGCTCACCGGCGAAGCCGGCGTCTTCACGGACCCGTTTTATTCCCCGGGATCCGACTTCATCGGCATCGGCAATGGCTACATCACCGATCTCATCGCGCGCGAGCGCCGCGGAGAGGACGTCGGCGAACGGATCGAGCGATTCAACACCGACTACCTGCGGCTTTTCGATGCCTTCCTGCGTGTCTACACGGGTCAGTACCCGTTGATGGGCAACGCCCAGGTGATGACGGCGAAAGCCGCATGGGACAACGCCTGCTACTGGGCGATCACGGCGCTCCTGTATTTTCAGCGCCGGCTGACCGAGCCCGAATTCATGGAGGGGATCGAGTCCCTGATGAAGCGGTTCTTCGTTCTCCACGCGCGAATGCAGGTGCTGCTCCGGACGTGGGATCAACGCGACACTGCCCGTTACGCGCAGGGCTTTGCCAACATCGTCGCGCTGGACGAGCTGCGCCATTTGCAGGCGGCGCTTGGCGCGCCGCGGATGAGCGACGATGCGCTTCGCGCCACGCTACAGGCAAATTTCGCCTTGCTCGAGCGGTTCGCGCGGTCGCTCCAACGCCTCGCCTCCGAGGTGGACCCGGCGCTCGGCCGCTTCGTCGCGTCGCCGGCTTCGGAGCAGGAGGAACGCGGCTTCGACATCGCGGCGATCACGCTCGAGCGGATCCCGCTCGACCGGCCGATCCCAGCCGCCGTAACATCAGCCGTCAGACACTCCGAATGACGAGTGCCGAGTCGTTGCCGCCAAAGGCCAGCGACGTCGAGACCGCGCAGCGCACCGGAGTTTCGCGAGCCACGTTGGCGACGACGTCGACGGCACATTCGGGGTCGGTTTCGGCGTGGTTGATGGTCGGCGGGATGAGGCCGCGGGCGACGGTCAGCACGACCACGGCAGCTTCGAGCGCGCCGGCGGCTCCGAGGCAGTGACCAATCATCGACTTGAGCGAGGTCAGCGGCAATCGCCGGACCCGTTCGCCGAAAACGGTACGATACGCTCTCGCTTCAGCCTGATCGTTCTGCGGCGTGGCCGTACCATGCGCGTTGATGTGGTCGACGTCGGCCGCATCGACGCCGGCGTCGGCGAGCGCGCGCCGGACGACGTCAGCTACCGGTCGACCGTCGGGTTGCGGCGCCGTCGGATGGAAGGCCTCACAACCGAGACTGTAGCCGCCCAGCTCCGCGTAGATGTGCGCGCCCCGGCGACGAGCGTGTTCCATGTCCTCGAGCACGAGCATGCCCGCACCTTCGCCCATGTTCATGCCGGCGCGACGGCGCTCGAACGGCCGGCACGGACCAGGATCCATCAACCGGAGCGCGTTGAAGCCGCTGTAGGTGAGCCGGGCGAGGGCGTCGGTACCACCCGCGACGACGGCGTCGAGGCGCCCCAGGCGGATTGCATCCATCGCCTGGCCGATGGCGATCGTGCTCGAGGAACACGCCGCCGCGACGCAGGCGCGCTGGCCTTCGAAGCCGTGCTTCCGGGCGATGACGTCACCGGGCGTGCTGGCGAAGTGATTCCACGCCTGCGAGGGGCGCGCCCGCTCGATACCGGCGTCGAGCGTGGTGAAAAAGTAGGTCTCGTTACGAAGCAGGTCCGCGGTGCCGGCACCCAGCATGACGCCGGCGCGCCGGCGATCGAACACTCCGTCGAGCAGACCTGCGTCGGCCAACGCCTCGTCGGCGGCCATCAATCCCATTCGATCGGCTCTCGACCGGCGGCGGCGCTCGAGCGGCGTTTCATGCGCCGCCACACCAGCCATCGGGACCTCGGCCGCCACCTGGCTCCGATAGCCCGTGACGTCGAAGAGCGTGACGGGACGAACCCCACACGCGCCATCGAGCATGTGCTGCCACGTGCTTTCGCGCGTCACCCCCAGGGCGCTCACAATCCCGACCCCGGTCACCGCCACACGCCTCATGTCGCTCCGGTCAGTCAGCCTGTTCCGCAGTCAGATCCCCGGCCGTGAGGCCTGGGGCCGGCTGTGCCACACGCGCGCGCGCATGATTCACCGTGGACTGCTCTTTCAGCTTTTCGATGATGGCGACGAGCAGCGGCGTGAACTGAAATGGCAGCGACCCGACACTGAAGGCCAGACAGGCCAGGCGCTCCAACCCGCGGTGATCGGACGGTCCGAGGCCGGCGAGACTTGCCATGTACCGGCCCACGACGCCGTAGACGTCGCCGCTGATCGCCGTCACGCTGCCGCTGACGCCCCCGACCAGGCCGGTTCCGGCTCGAAGGCCGGCGAGAAAGTCGTCAGCGGTCGCCGCCCCGGGCACCTCCGTCCACGTCCTGCCCACGCGCCGCAGCGTGTGCGCATCGCTGCCGCCGATTGCGATCCAGCCAGGCGGGACCGTGCGGGCGTAATGTTCGATGAATCGATTGTGCGACGCCAGCATCGCACCATTGCGCACCTCGAGGGCCGGCACAAGGGGGAGCAACCGCAGGTAGTCGTCGAGCGCCGTCTGGCCGCGGTAGAAGTGCAGGAGATGGTTGAGCGCGAAAAACACATCGGCCTGCCGCAGGCACGCGATGACGTCGAACACGCTGCCTCGAAGCGGCTGCAGATCGCGGTGCAGCGTCTCGGTCATGCCGTACACGCCCAGGTGGATCTCGAGATCCCCATCGGGAAACCGGCACGAGACTTCCTCGCCGCAGATGAAGTTGGCCGCGTCCGGAAACCGATCGAGAAACTCGAGGCAGCCGTCGATGGAATCGTGATCGGTAAACGTCACCACGTCCATACCGCGCGCGCGCGCCGTTTCGTACACGTCGAACGGAGACGAGTAGCAGTCCCGGCTGCGCAGGAACTTCATCGAGCCGCTCCGGGCCGACGCCCAGGTGTGCACGTGCAGGTCGGCTCTCATCAGGTCACTTCAACGGTTTGAGCACCATGATCTGAAACACGGTCGATCCGACGTCGCGATACATGGCGGGGAGGAAGCTTTTGCCGACATCGGCCCGAAGAATGGTATTCCAAGGCGCGCGAAAGTTCACGGCGGCGCCCAGACCCGTGAGTGGCCGCCAACGGGCATCGGCGTCGCGGTCGCGACCGCGGGCCTGCTCGACGAACAGGTCGAGGCGGTACTGCTCGAAGATGTTCAACGAATAGGACCCTCGCAGCATCGCCAGCTCATCGAAGCGGACCCCCGAGGCGGGCACACCATGGATCCGCGTGTCGTCGAACAGGCCGAACTGATAGCGGCTGAAGCGATCGAGCCGCGATCCGCCGAAGTACGACGCGTTCAGGTGCACCTTGTGGAACGGGTGGAAGAACCAGTCCTTCGAGAGGTGCGCGGCGTACTTCGCGTAGGTTCGGGAAGGCCGCTGTTCGAGCGCGTCGTCCGGCCCCCACGGCTTCCACTGAGACCGCGCGAACCACGTTCCTGATCCAATCAGGCTGTAGCCGCCGCGCCTGAGCTCCCACTGCCCGCCCACGCCGTGCGTCAATGCGCTATCGGGCACCACGAACGTCTCGCTCGTCGTCCGATCGCGAACGTAGGCGTCGTAACGAAGGTGATATTGCAGCAGCGCCTTCTGGAATGGCGTGTATTGCCAGCCGAGGTTGAGTCCGGCCGACAGCGGCCACGTCAGCACACGCTCGGCGTCGCGCTCGGTGCCTTCCGCGTACACGCGGTCGCTGGCCGGCGCCGCGATGCCGAAAAAATCCACGCTGACGTCGATCGGTGTGCCTGCCAATCGTGGACGCTGCAGATTGCCGGCAACGAGCACGCCGCCGAACAGCACGGCCAATTGCGTATCCGAGCGGCCTCGAAACTCGAAATCCAGGTAGTTGATGCCGAAGATCGGCAACGGAAACCCGAACGACGGATCGACCAGCACGCCGATCGCCATCGCTCTGGCGCGCGTGGTCGCCCGATCGCTCACGACGCGCGTCCCGCCGTCCTTGACCAGGTAGCGGACGCCGCGCTCGGTATCGCGGTACATAATCCGATCGCCGCGGCGCGCGGTCTCGCGCAGCTCCACGAAATCGGAGCCGTTGACGTGAAACTCCGAAAACGTCGTCGCTTTCTCGAGCAGCAGGTTCCGGCCGGCAATCAGGATGATCTGGCGAGCGGTGAGGCTCGTGAGCAGACGGATGCCGACACCGTCGATCTCGGTCACGTCGCCGTACTGGTGGATCTCTTCGTTCGACACGACGGGCGGCGAGGTGCGCGACTGCACGGCCTGCACCTTGATGCGCGCAAAGGTCCGTCGATCGATCCACACGGTCCCGCGATAGAGCGCCTCGGCGTCGGTGACGGGATCGAACCGGACGCGATAGCAATCCACGCCGTCGACCTGCTCGGTCCCCGCGAGGCGGTAGCGGTAATCCTGATTCAGCCGCAGTTCGAGCGGCAGCGAGAGCACTTTTTCCGCCTGCAGCAGCGGGAACGCAGGCCGATCGGCACCCCACCGCGATCCATTCACCGAGAAGGACAGCTCCTCCCACTCGGTGCTCTGACGATCGACGAAAAAGTTGTTTTCGGTGACGACGTCGTAGCCGGGGTCGGTGAGACTGGGCCTGAAGTGCTGCTCCATCAGCGCCCGCGCGCGATAGTTCGTGACCAGACTGTCGAGCCGCGCGGCATAGCGACGATGGCGCGCGACGATCTCCTCGACCGACAACTGGCGCTCGGCGCTCGCCGTTGTGCGATCCACGAAGATCTGCTCCGCGTCGTCGCTGAAGTTGACGAGCATCGGCCGTCCGGTAATCGGCAGCGTCACTTCGACTCGCGACGTGGTGTCGTCCCAACGAACGTCCGAGGCCGCGTGCTGTGCGCCCGCGGCGGCATCAATCACCATCGCCGTGCCTCGAACGGCCAACCGGAGCCCCGCAGTGAATGATTGGTTGGACAACGGACCTTCGTACGCCAGATACGTCGTGAATGTCTCCGCGTCGAAGAGCAGTCGATGCCAGGCGGGGCGCGCGGCGCCGTCGAGCGGCTCCAGCGTGAGGCCGACACCTTCGGGATCAAGCGGTTCGATGGCATGACTGAGCAAACCGGCGATCGGGATCACGGCGCGCAGGCCGGCGGCCAGTGCGGGACCACTGCGCCAGGCGGAGGCAATCGTCTCGGTTGCCACCGTGGTCAGCACCTCTCTCACCAGGTGGGCGGGTCCGTCATCAACTGGTTGAGCGCGACGGACGACCAGCCGTCCGTCAGGCACGGCGCGCTTGAATGCGCCGAACGCGGCGTCATGCGACCCTCCGCCCAACGCCGCGAGCAGATCCACGTAAGGGGCATCCCCCGAGGTCAGCGCCGCCACGAGTTGCGCCACTGCCGGAGCATTCTGCGCCCCGGCTGCCACCAGGGTTGACGAGCCGCGGGCGCGTGCTTCCGTGGCGGCAACCTGGAGCGCAAAGCGCTGAAGCGCAGCCGGCTCGCTGGCAAACCGCACTTCGAGAATCGCAATCCGGCCTGGCTGGCGCACGAGAAACTCCTGCAACGCGGCCTGCCAGGCGGGCATGTCGTCCGGGGCGGCGGGCGCGCTCACGGCGACCCAGAGCGACAAGCCCTGTTCGGCCAGTCGGTCGAGGCGTCGATGGAGGTCGGGCGTTGCTTCGTCGGGAAGCCGCAGGGCCACATGCACGCCGAGCGGAAACGGCCGGGGGCCGAGAGCCTCCAGCAGTGTCGGTACCTGAGGAGTCGCGATCGATTCTTCGATGTAGATCCGTGCCGGGGCGGCGCCGGGCGGCTGGGCGCCAGCCGATGACGTCCCAAGCAGCCCGAGGACCATGGCCGCGGCGATGCGCCGCAGGCTCAGGACGCGCTTGCGCATGGGGCCGTCGCGCGCAACGTCGAAAACGTCGTGCCTTTCATGATGTCCTTCAAGCGCCGTTCGAACCCGCGGAGGCGGAAGTAATGCGCAAACATGAGGCGTGGGGGCAACCAGACGCGCGGGGGGTCTGGATCGAGCTCCCAGGGGTGAACGGTCAAGACTGCCGGGTGGCCCAGCTCGTTGGCCCGCGCTATCGACGATAGTACTCGCTGCGGCGAGCTCATCCTGAGGCCCCATCCCCAGCCCATTGGCAGGACCTGACCGAATTGGTCGGCGACAAACGGTGGCACTTCGAGAACGTCGCCGCTCGCGGTCGTGCGCACGTGAGGATGACGAGGGCCGTCGATCCGGCCGACCATCCTGAGGGGAGCCATGCTGGCGTCGATGGCAAAACCCTTCCGCGCCAGCACGTCCAGCGCCCACGGCGTGCGGTCGTCGATCGACCACTCGGGAGCACGGAACGACGTCGGACGAGGGGCACCGGCCGCAACAAGCGCGTTGATCCCCGCTTCGAGGTCGTCCGCAAATACCTGCGGGGTCAGCTCGTAGACCCGGCGATGCCAGTGGCTGTGCGAACCCACCTCGTGGCCCGCCGACAGGATTTCCTGCACGAGCGCGGGATGCCGGTCAGCCACCCATCCGACGACAAAGAAGGTGGCGGGGACGCCGGCCGCGTCGAGCGCATCGAGCAGGCGCCGCGTCGTCGACACCACGCGCGACGGCAACGCGTGCCAGTGAGATGGGTCGAGCCGTCCACCGACACCGCAGACGTGGAACCATTCCTCGACGTCAACGGTGAAGATGTTCACGTCACACAGGCTTTCGATTCGCTTCGACGAACTCGGCGATGGTGTTCACCGTGCGCAACACACGCGCACCGGTGGCTTCGTCGCTGACCGCAACGCCGAAGGAGCGCTCGAGCTCCAGCACGAGCTCCAGCACGTCGATCGAATCAAGGCCGAGACCTTCACCGAAGAGCGGGACGTCGTCACCGATCTCGTCCACGGTGATCGGCAGGCGAAGGCTGCGGATGATGGCGTGTTTGATCTCGGTACGAAGCGTGTCAGTCATTGAATCGATTCCAAGGCACTCACCGCAGTCCGCCATCGACGGCGATGACCTGGCCCGTAATGTAGCTTGCCCGGTCGGACGCGAGAAACGCAATCAGTTCGGCGACTTCCCGCACCGTCCCCACACGACCCAGGGCGACGGCCTCGAGATGGGCCTCCCGGGCCGCCGGCGGCATCCGCATCAGCATATCGGTCTCAATCATGCCGGGCGCCACTGCATTGACGAGCACCCCCTTGGCGGCGAGATCTCGTGACAGCCCGCGCGTGAAGCCTTCGAGGCCCGCCTTCGACGCCGCGTAGGCGGCCTGGCCCGCCAGCGGCATGACCGCGCTGGGCGAGCTCACGTTGATGATGCGCCCCCATCGCCGCAGCAGCATGCCGCGCACGACGGCGCGAACACAGTGAAACGCGCCGTCGAGGTTGATGCCCAGCACCTCGTCCCACCGCGTCCGATCGGTCATGACGATGTGCAGGTCGCGAGAGATGCCGGCGTTGTTGACGAGAATGTCGATGTCGCCCACGGCCGCCACGGCACGCTCGACGAATGCCGCGACAGACGATTCGTCGCTGACGTCGCAGCAGCCGGCCCAGGCCCGGCCGCCGGCCCTGGCGATCGCGGCGACGACCGCGCCAGCCAGGTCGGCCTGATCGCGATACCCGATCGCGACGGCGGCACCCTGTTCGGCAAGCAGTTCGGCGATGCCGCGACCGATGCCCCGCGACCCACCGGTGACCATGGCTACACGGCCGCCCAGGGGCAACTCGGACACCGGCTCGGGCATTTCGTCGCAGATCGTAGCATGCAGCCGCGGGCCAAGGCGGTGGCCATGAGCGGCCTTCGCACCCGCTGCGCGGGAGTTCCCAACCGCCAAGGGCCACAGTTCCAAACCCGCGGTTTGAGAGCTACGTTCAATCCCAGCGGTTGAGGTCGGGGAGCCGGGTGGGCTTGGTTTTGAACCGGCTCACCGTCGTCGGTCAATTCGGATCGATGCGTCCCGACGTGACGGCGACGAGCTGATTGCGGGCATCCCACTGGAAGGTGCGCGTGCCATTGCACCTACGTCGGGTGGGTCGTCACAGGGGACGGCACGAGATGCGAGCTCAGGCGTCACGACCGGGCTCGAGCGCATCGATATCGGCCAGGTCTTTGGGACGACCGCGTTGCGCACCCTCCGGATGCGCGCGAGGAGCCGCAGCCACCGGCTGCCCGCAGGCGACAGCGACGAATCGTGCGTCAGGGCAACAGATGGCGCACGGGAACGGACACGGCGTGCTCGCCGGCACGAAGCTCCACGCCGTCGCCCGCACGAAGCGATGCAACTTCCTGATACTCGTCCCCGGAGGGCTTTCGATGATCGAGCACCACATCGTGCACCAGGTCGACGACAATATACTGCTCGATTCCTGCACTCGCGTACAGGTGCAACTTGACGCCGAGATCGCGGGGCAGCGAGTTGTCGGCAACCTCGATGACGCACGTGACGCTGGCGGCTCCTGGCGGGCCGTTCCGATAGTCATCGTCGCTGCCACGAATGACCGAGCCGTCGGGTTCTGGTTCGTTCGTCGGGGGCAGCTGAATCGGCTGCTGCACCTGGAGCGTGTGGCCGAGAGGCTCGAACCGCGCCGCCAGCTTCACGAGGCGCTGAACTGCGAGGCGGTGTCGATCGCCGATGGTCACGAGGTTCTCCCCGGCCTTCGCGCGATCCTTCCGCACGATGAAGCCATCCAGCAGCTCGAATGCCGTGCTCTCCTCCAGCCACCCCTCGGTAATCGCGCGGTGATAGAGATCGACAGTCCATGGGTGAACGATCGCCCGACCCTCGGTGGCGTCCTGGAGTATGCTCCTCGAGCCCATGCGGAATGCTCCCATCCGTATTGTAGTCAGAACAGGTCAAGTGAGCGCGGTCAAGGGCTAATAGCTCGCCATTCTGTTCAACGAGAGCCGAATAGTGCCCGAGCTTCCAGTGCAGCACGGCAGGCACCGAGAGTGTCGTGGCGGTGTCACGATACACCGGCACGAGCGGCACGCCCGCGGCGCGGGATAGCGCCGCGACCTCCGCCAGCGACGTGCCAGCCATCGTCGGCACGTGGTCCACGAACGGCTTCAGCCCGTCCACGTAGGCGCGGCCCGCTTGCCGAAGGATCTCCTCGAGCGCTTGCGGGCCGGACGGGAGAATCCAGTCGGGACGCTGACGCATCAGAGCAATGGTCTCACGCGCCGCGCGGGCTCGCGACGCGGTCGCCCCGCTCAGCGATCGCCCCGCCAGAATTCCAGCTGCCTTGCCCGGACGGCTACGACCCCAAACGGCACGCCGTAAAACACCATGGCCAAAAGCAGAGGAGTCACGGCGACGTGGTCGAGATTATTGCCAGCGCCCCACAAGGCGAGTAACAGCACAAACGCGCAGAACACACCGTAGGCCACTATGCCCACCAGCGGATCGACTTGCCGCAGTCCCGACAGTGAGACCCAGTCGTCAGGAGAGTGACGACTTTGTCGCGAGGGGCCATTCGGGGGGACGAAAACGGCGGCAACCCTGCGTCACATCGCGGGTCATTCCTAACGACCGCGGCCCGAGAGTCCAGCACCAACGCCGACGAAGCAAACAATCTGCTTCCTTCTGTGCAGAACGGCCCGTAGGCGAGAACTTCGACTCGGCCGGCGAGCGGTTGGAGCGAGAAGTTCCTGCCAGGCTATGGTTATAAGGCGCGATCTATCGTGCTACCGAAAGCACGACGCTGAAGAGCGAGCCGCCCGAGGCGATGCTGTTGACGAGCACCGTCCGGCCGGGCACAGGCTGACGCTCACGCGCCAAATCGAGATCGGCGGCTTCGAGCTCGACTTCGTGGAGGCCCACAATCGGCGGCACTTCGCCGTGTGCACCGCAGAGAAAGGCCGCGGCACAGGCGGCCGCTCCCGACGCGCCGAACTCGCCGATCGCGCCCTTGATGGCTGTCACGAGCGGCTGCCTCGGGCCGAAGACTTGCCGAATCGCGCGCGCTTCGACACGGTCCAGCACGGCGGTCGCGTTCGCAGACGCATAGACGACATCGATATCGGCAGGCGTCAGCCTGGCATCCTCGATCGCGGCGACCATCGTCCGAACTATTGCCGCCGCAGTGTCCGGCCACTGGTTGATCCCGACCGCGGCGCTTCCGGCGCCCACGCCCAGCACCGATCCGTAATTTTTTGCGCCACGCGAAGCCGCCGACGCCTCGTCTTCGAGCAGCAGGGCAAACCCTCCCTCGCCCAGGACGAATCCTCGACGTCCGCTGTCGAACGGCCCGGGCGGCGCCAGGCCATCGGCCATGACCCCGAACTGGCTGTGCACGCGAAAGAAGATGTCGAAAATCGCGTCGACTCCGCCCGCCACGATCGCCGGCGCGCGGCCGAGCCGAATCGTGTCGGTGGCCGAGACGATGGCGGCCAGCCCGGAGCTTTCTTTCTGACTCACGGTCACGTTGGGGCCGCGCAGTTTGAATTCGAGTCCTGCGAGACTCGCGGGCGCGTTGGACACAGTGCTGTTGAAGAGGATGGCGGGCGCCGCGGCAGGCCCCCCGCCATGCAGCGCGCGCAGGTATTCACTGGTGGCCTGCCCTCCCGCGGTGAAGGTGCCCAGGATCACGCCGGCGTGATCGTCGCCCGCGGCCGTAAGCGGATACGCCGCGTCCTCGAACGCCTGGCGCGTGGCCACTACGGCGTAGCGCGCGGTATCGTCCATCCGCCGCAACTTCATCGGCGGAATCCACGCGGCGGCGTCGAACCCGGTCACCGACGCGGCAATGCGAGTGCGACACGCGCTGACGTCGAATGCCGTGACGGGTGCGATCCCTGTGTGACCGGCCAGCAGGCCATCCCGAAAGCATTCGCGAGAGGCGCCGAGCGTGGACACCACACCGATGCCACTGACGACCACTCTCGAGGACATTGCCCGTACGTTACCATCCAAATTGATGTCGCTTCAACGGCTCTGGGCGCCACTGACCGTACTCGTCGTGATGATGCTGAGCGCCGATCGCGCGGCCACAGCCGATCTGTTCGATGAGATCTACGCCAGAGGACGGCCGCTCGAAGCGTCGCTGAAAACGCTGACCGCCCGCTTCGTCGAAGAGTCCACCTCGTCGCTGCTGGCACGACCGCTCGTCGCGCGCGGCACGCTTGCCGTGGTTCGGCCGGACCGCATCGTGCTTCATTACGTGGAACCTGAACGGCGCACGGTGCTCATCGACGGCAATTCGATGCGGCTGGTCTGGCCGTCCCGGTCCATCGATCAACGAATCCCCATCGGCGCGCAGCAGCGGCGGATCCAACGGTATTTCGTGGACAAGTCGCCGGCACAGCTGCGCAGCCATTTCGAGATCACGGCGACCGACGCGTCAACCCGATCCACGGCGTGGTTGGTGACGATGGTCCCGCGCCGCCAGCAGATCCGGGAAGGCCTGGGGAAGCTCGAGTTGTGGATCGAGCGCGACACGGTGATGCTGTCGTCGCTGCTGATGACGTTCCCCAATGGCGACACCAAGCGGATGTCGTTTGAAGATGTTCAGCTGAATCCAGCGATAGACGAGGCCGTCTTCAAGCCTGCAACGCCCTGACGACCGAGCGGGAGGGCGGCACGAGGTCGTATTCCGTGAGGTAGTGCTGCGAATCGAGCATCTTCTGTGTGCGTCGAAGCGCCTGCATCAGGAAGAGCGCGTTCCGCGGATCGACCTCGCGCATCCATTGCCACAGGGACTTGCGCCCGCGCAGGTTCAGCACGGAGCGGCGCCAGGTCTCGCAATACAGCTCGAAGAACCGACCGGGGCCGAGTGCCGGTTCCCACAGCAGGTGATGCATGTCGAAGTGCGCCCACTGCCGGGCGCCAATGCGCGGCCGCATCTCCTCGAAATACGCCGTGCCCGGCAGCGGCGTCAGGATGGTGAAGCCCGCCTGATGCAACCGGAAGCGCTCGACAAACGCCCAGAGCCGTTCGAAATCGTCTTCGCGCCACGCCGGATCGATGACGAAGTTGCCGGTGACGCCGTATTTCAGCGCACGCGCCACCTCGATGCCCTGCGCCGACTGCTCGACGGTGGCGTCCTTGACCAGCCCTTTCAGTCCGCCGTCGGTGGCCGCTTCGAGGCCGAAGAAGATGTCGAAGTCCTTCGCGATGGGGCGCCACGCGGCGAGCAGGTCGTGATGCCGGCCAACGAGATCGACGCGGCTCTGCACGAGAATCCACTTCTTTTTCACGCCCCGCCGTTTCAGTTCCGTCGCCAGTTCGAGGCTGCGTGCCGGGTGATACCAGAACAAATCGTCGGCCACGAAGATGTCGTCGCCGACCGACTCGAAGTCGTCCGCCACAGCACCGATAGAACGCTCGCGGACCGTGCGACCGTGCAATTGCCAGATCGAGCAGAACGAACAGCGAAACGGACATCCGCGCGCCGTTTCGATCAGCCACACCGGACGATGGGCGAGGCAGGCGTACTGTTTCCGCCAGCCATCCACGAGGCGTCGCGCCGGTGCCGGGACCTCGTCGAGTGCGAGCGTTCCCAGCTCGCCCTCGGTGCGCGTGCCGCCACCTGCCCGATCGGGCAGCACGAGTCCGGGCACCGTGGCCAGCGCGTGAGCGTGTTCGAGTGCCGCAACGACGCGGGGCAGCGCACGCTCGCCGTCGTCCACGACGACGGCGGTGACGTCCGCGGTGAGAAAAGGGGCGGGGTAGGCCGAGGCGGTATGACCGCCGACGACAATGGGCACGTCAGGCGCGGCGCGGCGAACCCGTGCGGCGAGATCGGTGACGTTGTCGGTCTCGAGCGCGTGCATGCCGGCGATGCCGACCAGCCCGGGCCGCTCGGTGCGGATGTGGTGTTCGAGCGAGCGGCTGAATCGGAGGTCGGCGATCGTCGCAGTGTGCCCCTGCTGTTCGAGAGCGGCCGCGATGTATTCCATGCCGAGCGGCTCGATGCGGAAGAACGGGCCGAGCCCGAAGCGTTCGTTGCTCGGAACGGGCCGCAACAGCAGTACGTGCATTGCAGGAGCGCCGAGCGTACCACATGTGGTTCGGCTGCTATACTTCCCGAGGCCTCATGGCCGTATCGTTCGAACGCGTCGTCATCTGGGCACACAGACACCGCCTCCTGGTGCTCGCCGGGACCGCTTTCCTGCTCGCTCTTTCCGCCATCGGTTTGAACCGGGTGACGTTCGACGCGAATGTGTTGCGCCTGCTCCCCGCGACGGGGCAGGCCATCCCGGCGTTTCGCGACTACCTCGAGCGGTTTGGCACGCTCGACGACCTGTTCGTCGTGTTCACCGCTCCAGACAACCATGCGATCGGCGAGTACGAAGACGAAATCGCCGAATGGGTCGATGCGCTGCGGGAGGTCCCCGAGTTGCTGGCGGTAGACAGCGGACGGCTGGACGGATCGCGCGATTGGGAGTGGCTGGCGGATCGTCAGCTGTTGTTGCTCGATGACCAGCGTCTCGCGGAAGCGCTGGCACGCTTCCGCCCCGACGAGATGCGCACCGTGCTGGCAGCAACGCGCGAGCTGCTGGCGATTCCGTCGCCTGAGATCACGGCGCTCGTGCGTGAGGATCCGCTCCGCCTCCATGAACTGCTGCAACGACAACTCGGCGAACAAGCGGGCCTTCGACTGTCGACCAGGGGGTACGTCAGCGAGGATGGCCAGCGACGGCTCGTGATCGCACGGCCGATGGAGCCTCCGTACAACACGGAGTTCTCGCATGCGCTGCTCGACCGGTTGACCGCGATCCGTCAGGAACGTTCGGCGGCGCCGCCGGTGGTGGACGGCGAGACGCTTCCCGAGCTGAACGTCGAGTTCGTCGGCGGGCATCGCATCGCCGTCGAGGCGGAGACTATCGTCAAGCGAGAGAGCATCACCAACGGGGTTGGTTCGCTCGCCTTGATCCTGCCGCTGCTGTTCGTCGTCTTTCGAAGCCCGTGGCTGCTGCTGATTGGCGCAATCCCTTCGGCCACCGCGCTTCTCATCGCAATCGGTCTGCTGAGTCTGGGGGGCGCGACGCTTTCCGCCGCGGCGACAGGTGCGTCGGCGATGATGTTCGGCCTCGGGGTCGACGGCGTCGTGCTGCTGTATGTCGGCTATCGGCACGCTATCGCGGCGGGGATGGAACCGCTGGCGGCGCTCCGCGCGCTCGGCGGCCCCTCGGCCAGCATGCTCCTTGGAATGTGGACGACAGCCGCGACGTTTCTCGGCTTGCTCGTCGTGGACTTTCCGAGCCTGGAACAGCTTGGGCTGTTGATCGGTGTCGGGATGCTGCTCTGCGGGGTCTTGACGCTCGTGATCGTGCCGGCCGCGCTGCCGCGCGCGCCGCGGTTGTCTCGAGTCGCCGAACGGCGCTGGCTGACGATGCCGGGGCTCGCCTCCGCCGTGAAACGCCACCGGGTCGCGATCCTCGTGGCGGCGGGTGTGCTGACGCTGGCGTCGGTCGCCCTTGTCTCGACGCTCCGCGTCAACCCGACGCTCGAGCGCCTCCGATCGGTCACGCCTGGCGCCCTGCTCCTCGAACAGGTCACGGCCGACTTCGGGTTCGGTGGAGACGTGATTCTGGTGCTGGACTCGGGACCTGATCTGCAGGCGCTGCTCGAACGCAACGAACAACTGGTCGCTCGGATCCGGCGCGCGGCCCCCTCACTGGACATGCACGCGCCAACCACGCTGCTGCCGTCCGATCGGATGCAGGCGACGCGGCGACGCATCGTGCAGGAATCGCTTCCGGAAGTGGAGGTGCTGCACAGCTCACTGGACGCGGCTACGGTCGACGCCGGGTTTCGTCCTGGCGCCTTTCAGTCCTTCGGCGATCGGTTGACACGCCTGACGTCGGAGGCTCAGCGCATTTCTTTCGAGGACTTCGCGGACCACGGCCTGGATGACGTGGTGCGGCGGTTCATCGCGCGTGACGAGGAGCAGTGGGCGCTGGCGAGCTATGTCTTTCCGCGAACGCCAGCGGAGCTCGACTCGCTGCGCGCGGCCGTGCGGGCGTCGAACGGATCGATGGTCCTCAGCGGGCTGCCGCTGGTGAACGAGGAACTGAGTGCGCGGTTCATGCCGCAATTCGTTCGCGGCCTCATCGTTGGAAGCGTCGTCGTCATCGGCATGATCGTCGTCACGTTTCGCAACTGGCGCCTGGTCCTGCTGACGCTGGTCCCGACTCTGCTCGGTCTGTTGTGGGCCGGCGGGTTTCTGGCGCTCGTCGGCTACGAGCTCGATCTCTTCTCGGTGTTCGCGGTGATCACGTTCATCGGGATCGGCGTGGACTACGGCGTGCATCTCGTCCACCGCTATCGCGAACGCGGCGACGCGACCCGTGCCACCGCGGAACTGGCCTCCGTCATTCTCGTGGCCGGCGCCATCACGCTCATGGGCTATGGCACGCTCATCGGCTCCAGCTATCCCCCGCTGCAATCGATTGGCGTCGTCTCGGTCGCCAGCGTTGTCGCACTGGTGGCTGCGTCAGTGCTCGTGCTCCCCGCGCTGATGACGTTCCTAAGAGAGAGCGGTCAGTAATGGCTCTCGTGGTGGCGTTGATTCCCGCCTTGAACGAAGCCGGAACGATTCGCGGAGTGGTCGAAGGCGTCCGGCCCCACGTCAGCGCTGTCGTTGTCGTGGACGACGGTTCGACTGACGACACGTCGGCGCTTGCCGAAGCAGGCGGAGCCGTGGTGCTGAAGCACGAACGCGTCGGCGGCAAGGGTCGGGCCATCCGCACGGGGCTCGAGCACGTGCTGGCGCACACATCCGCGCAGTACGTTCTGATTCTCGACGGCGACATGCAGCATCTGCCCGAAGAAGCGCCTCGTCTGATTGCGGCAGCCCGCGCGGCCGATGCCGATCTCGTCGTCGGCGTTCGGCGGTTCGAGCCGGGCGCCATGCCGAGGTCGCGATATCACGCGAACGTGATCGGCAGCCGGGCCCTGTCGTCGTTCGTCGGTGTGCCGCTGGAAGATACACAGTGTGGATACCGGCTGTTTCGGACGGAGATGCTCAGGCGGATGCGACTCAGGGCGACCGGCTACGACATCGAGACCGAAATGTTGATCAAAGTCGGCCGGCTCGGCGGCCGGATCGTGCAAGCGCCGATCAGTGCCGTGTATGGCGGCGCGCGCAGCAAACTGCGTCCGGTGCGCGACACTACCCGCACGTGCTTTCGCGCGGTGTACTACCGCTATATTGAACGTCTGTAGCGTACGATGCCGGACTCCTCAACCAAACCGACCGAGACCAGGAGCGCCGCGGCTGCGCCGACGAGCTCCGGCGCCGGCGCCATCCCGCGACGCTGGACGCATCACCGCCTCAATTCGGGATTGATCTTCGGTCTGACGGTGCGGGGCGTGCGTACACTTCCGCGCACGGTGTCCTACGCCATCGGGCACGCCGGGACGTGGCTGGCGTGGCGCCTCATGGCGGAAACCAACGCCGCTGTCAGCGACAATCTCCGCGCCGTGATGCCTGGGGCGTCCGACGACGAGCTGAGACGTCACGCGCTCGAGACCTATCGGAGTTACGCGTACAGCACGATTGATTTCCTGCGCGCGGCGTCCGCGGACGATCGGCAGGCGGCAGCGACGTTCGACATTCGTCCGGAAGACCGCGCAACCTTCGAAGGGGTGCTGGCCCGTGGGAAGGGCGGGCTGCTGGTGACCGGGCATTACGGGACCTGGGAAATCGGCGGGCTGCTGATGCGGGTGCTCGGCCTGCCGCTCACGGTGGTCGCGATGCTCGAGGCGGACCCGGAAGTCAATCGCCTGCGTCGCGAGACGCGCGCGCAGATGGGCGTGGAGACACTTGAAGTGCGACAGGCACTCGAGACGGCCCTGCAGATTCGCCGCCTCCTCGGGCAGAACCGTTTAGTGGCCCTGTTGATCGATCGCCACCTCGGCCGCGACCGTGTACAGGTGACTCACTTCGGCCGCCCGGCATACTTTCTACAGACACCGGCGTTGATGGCCTATCTGAGCGGTGCACCGCTCATTCCATGCTTTGTCGAGCGGATTGGGCCGGGCCGTTTCCGAACGTTTGCCGCCGACGCGATCGACGTCGATCGACACCTCGAGCGTGAGGAGGCCATTCGGCAAGCCACGCAACGCGTCGCCGACGCCATCGAGGCGCGCGTGCGCGTGAATCCGCACGCGTGGTATCACTTCTATCGCTACTGGGACGCGCAGGACGGCGTCTATCACGGGCTGGAATAGGCGCGGCTTCGCCGCGAGGGCGGGCTGACGCCCGAGGGCCCGGCTTCGCCGGGCAGGCGCGCCTGCGGCGCGACTCGCCTCGGCGCGACCCTTCGGCGCGAAGCGCCGCCTCCCGCGCAGCGGCCCATCGCACGCCGTGCGGCCCCGTTCCGGCGCGGCTTCGCCGCGAGGGCAGGCTGACGCCCGAGGGCACGGCTTCGCCGGGCAGGCGTGCCTGCGGCGCGACTCGCCTCGGCGCGACCCTTCGGCGCGAAGTGCCGCCTCCCGCGCAGCGGCCCACCGCACGCCGTGCGGCCCGCCGCGCGTCAGCGCCGCCTCAATCAGGCGCGGCCTTCCATCGTCAGCTTGAACAGCACGTTCGCGAACGGCGTGCCGTGTTCCATCGGCGTTTGTTCGACCGTCCACCCGAGACGCGTGAAGAACGCGGTCCACTCGTCCGCGGTCCGGAAATGGAAGGTCTGACGGAACTGCCCCACGGCAAGGGACTTGAGTCGGTTGCCGATGCGTACCGCATGAAATCCGGCTCCCGCGGCGGCGTCCACATCGCGCACGAGGACCATGCCGCCGGGCTCGAGTCGAGCGCGCAGCTCGACGATCAACCGCTCCTGATCGCCCGGTGACATGAGGTGCAGCACGTCGAAGACCAGCGCCGCCGTCATCTGTGCGGGAAGGCCCGCAGGAGCGGCATCATGAATGACATCGGCGACACCGGCCAGCGCGCGCTCGGCGAGCGCCGCGACCCGTGCACGGGTTTCAATGCCGATCAAACGACCGAAGTGCGGCGGCACCGGCGCTTCCGCCGGCCACTCGCCGCGCCTGACGGCGTCTGCAGCTTCAGCCAGCACGGCGAACATCAGGCCCTGGCCGCACCCGACGTCCACCAGCGTCGCACCCGACGGCCGTAGCACCGCGAGCGCCGCGGCATAGACCGGATCGTGCCGCAACTTGGCGCGCGCAAACTCCCATGCGATCACGCCGGCGTCCAGAAACCGGTAGGCGGCCGCCTCGAAAATACGTGTGAGGTGCGGCGGCAACGCCGGCGCGCTGGCCATGGTGGCCCAGGTGAGCGCTGCCATCAGGAAACCAATGCCCGTTCCGACAACCAGTGAGCCGATCACGAGGTCGATCCCGTAAATCCATGGATCGGTCGCGCCGAGAGCCTCGCGCGTCAGCTCATGAATCTCGCCACGCTGAATGAAAGCACCGGTTTGAATCTCTGCAAGGACGAGCACCGGCGCAAACAACGGGTTGGAAACATTCGCGGCGATGTACATCCGCAGGCGGTTGAGTCCGAGCAGGCGGCCTGCGCCGATGACGAGAAGCCAGTGGGCGCCGTACAGCGGCAGACAACCGATGAACGCCCCAACGCCCATCGCCGCCGCTTCTTTTCCGCGCCCGCTTCCTTCGAGCCTGAGGTCATGAAACAGCCGCTTCGCGTACCGCCCGGGCGACCGCGATACCCGGAACATCGACTCAGCGTGGCGCAGCGAGTGTGAGCCCGCCGGTGGCCACGACCCGGCCGTTCGCGGTTACCTGTCCCTCAATCTTGAAGAGACCGCCCATGCGGCCGACGACCTGAGCCGTTGCTTCGAGCAGATCGCCGGGGCCGGCGGTCTCGGGAAATTTGCAGGGGCCGATGGCCGCGACGCGCAACTGAAGCGGCGCGCCGCGTTCGCCGTCGACAGGCGCCGCCGCCGCCAGGCCGCCGGTTTGCGCGAGCAATTCGATCAGGACGACGGCAGGAATCACGGGATGGTCGGGGAAATGCCCCTGGAAGTACCAGTCCTCCGCGCGTGCCACGCGCCGGCACGTTGCACGCCGGCCGGGGGTCAGTTCCACAATCTCTTCGACCAGCCGCATCGGCGGTGCATGGGGTAGCAGATCAACGCTGGCGAGCACCGCTGGAGTATAAACAATCGACTCGACCATGCCCCACACCCAGTGCTCCATCTTCGCGCGGCCCGGTTGACGGCCTGATGCCAAGTGCCATCGTCGAAGCCTTTCGCCGAATCGAGCGCGATCACCCGGACCGGCCCTTGATTTATCTGCCGGCGGCCGCGCGCGTGACGACCGCTGCGGAACTCGCCGGCTTGTCTGCCACGATCCGCGCCGGGCTGGAGGCCGCGGGGATCGCTCCGGGGAGCCTGATCGGCGCTGCCCTCGGCAATCGGCCCGCGGCGATCGCCGCCTTTCTGGCGTGCGCCGAGCGCGGTCACCCGTTTCTGCCGATCGATGGCGGAACCGCGACGGAGGAAATCTCACACATCGGACGGCAGTTGAACGCTGCCGCGCTGATGCTGTCCACTCCAGCGTCTGTTTCGGGATTTCAGACGCGGCAGGTGGTCGCGGGCCACGTGATGCTTGCGGTCGCGGACGAGCCGCCGAGTGGGCCGGCTCACAACGCCGCGGTGCTCAAACTGACGTCGGGGACCACCGGCCTGCCGCGGGCGACGCTGACATCGGAGGCGGCGCTCGTCCTGGACACCCGCACGCTGATGGACGCGATGGGCATTGGCGCCGACGACATTCAGATCGCCGCGATTCCGCTCTCTCACGCGTACGGCTTTGGCAACCTGCTCGTTCCGCTTCTCCTGCAAGGCACGGGGATCGTCATGCGAGAGGCGTTCGTGCCTCAGCGGCTGCCGGAGGACGCTCGCGCCGTCGGCGCCCGCGTGTTTCCCGGCGTGCCGTTCATGTTCGATTTCTTCGCCAAACATCTGCCGCCCGATGGGTGGCCTGCGACCCTGACAACGCTGCTGTCAGCCGGCGCTCGCCTCCCCCGCCCAACCGTGGACAGGTTTCGTGAGGCGTTTGGCCTCAAGATTCACTCGTTTTACGGCACTACTGAAACGGGCGGGATTTGCTTCGACGGTGGTGACGACGTGGTAGCGGAGGGCACCGTCGGGCGCCCGCTGGAGAGCGTGAGCATCTCGCTGCTTCCCCACGACGACGCTCCTTTCGGCGGCGGACGCGTACTCGTTCGAGGGCGTGGGGTCGTGACGTCGTACGCCGACGGAACCGATCCGGACGTGTTTGTGGACGGCGGTTTTCTGACCGGTGATCTCGGCGCGTTCGACTCCGAGGGCCGACTCGTGTTGTCTGGTCGCGTCTCGCCCTTCGTCAACGTCGCTGGACGGAAAGTGCAGCCGGGTGAGGTCGAGCAGGTGCTGCGCAACATCGAGGGCGTGGCGGACGTTCGAGTGATGGGGGTTGCCGACGGCCGCCGCGGCGAGCACCTGGTGGCATTCCTCGTGATGCGGACCGCACGGCCCACGGTGGTGGACTTGCGTCGATTCTGCGCCACGCGTCTCGCGTCGTACAAGATCCCGCGGCAGTTCATCTTTCTGGACGAGATTCCGTTGACAGCGCGCGGAAAAATCGACCGCGCGGCCCTCGATGCCGCGGCCCGGGCCGCCAGCACCGGTATGCTATAGTCCGGCGTCGCAGGCAACAGTGATGAGGTGGCAGGCGCGGAGGAGCTGAAGGAATGAATCTGTGGAGACCGGTTGAGCATGCGCTGGTCGGTGCCGCGCGCATTGCATGGCCTCTCTTCCAGGCAGTCAACCGTCGGATACCCTCGACAACGTTCCGGCCGGCGTGGGCCCCTGCACCACTCCTCAAGAGCATCGAGCGCTCGAAACCGGCGTTGGGATGGCCGCGCAGCACCGACTCGCTGTGCCCGGCGTGCGTGAAGGAAACCCGGCAGCGGATTCTGAGCGGCGCACAATCGGTCGAAGAACTCGTCGCCGGTCATCATGGCGAAATCCGGGCGCACATCATGGAGCGCGACGGCGCGATCGTGATCGAGAAGACCTGCCCGACCCACGGAACGTTTACCGACACGCTGGCGATCGACAGCGCCTTTCTGCAGCGGATCGAAACCCTGTTTCCAGGCCGCGACTTCCGCGCAATAGCTCCAGGGCTTCACGACCACGGCACGTCCTCGATCCAGCATGGCCGGGGCGCGGTCCTGACCATCGACCTGACCAATCGCTGCAACATGATGTGCGACCCGTGCTTCATGGACGCAAACCAGGTGGGATACGTCCATGAACTGACGGTGGCCGACGTCAGGCAACTGCTCGACGACGCGATCACCGTCAAGCCGCGCCGGCAGATGACCGTGCAGTTTTCCGGTGGCGAGCCGACGATCTCTCCGATTTTTCTCGAGGCCGTCCGCTACGCGCGAGAAGTGGGCTACTTCAGCGTCCAGGCGGCCACCAATGGCATTCGCTTCGCACAGGAACCCGCCTTCGCCCGGCAGGCGCGCGACGCGGGGCTGCGCATCGCCTATCTGCAGTTCGACGGCGTCAGCGAGCAGGCCAACGCGCATCGCAAAGTCGGCAATCTCTTCGAGGTCAAACTGCGCGCCATCGAGGCCCTCTACGAAGCCGGCATCGACATCTGCCTGGTGGTCACCATCGTCAACGGGGTGAACAACGATCAGGTGGGACCGATCATCAAGTTTGCTCTGCAGAACTGCGACAAGATCAGCTTCGTGTCGTTCCAGCCTGTGTCATTCACGGGCCGCGACGAAGACATCAGCGACGCCGACCGGCACGCCCGGCGCTACACGCTGTCGCACCTCGCGCATGACGTCAAAGCGCAGACCGGGGTGACAGAACCGCTGCGTGACTGGTTTCCCCTCTCGGCCTCCAGCGTCGTGTCCGACGTCACGGACCTGCTGCAGGGCCCCGGGGCGGACTGGGGCACGCTCAAGTGCGGCTGCCATCCCGACTGCGGCATCGGCACGGCGTTCATGGTCAGCAAGAAAACCAAGGAGTGGGCGCCGGTCTCGAGCTTCATCGACATCGATCGCTTTTTCGCAGACGCGACGACGATCGCCGACTCGGCCCGCGGACCGCTCCTGACGAAGGTCCAAACGACGATCAGCCTGTTGCGAAACTACTCGCCCGGCCGTGTGCCGCGCGGGTTTTCCCTGAAAGCTCTCGCGCACAAGTTCGACAAGCAGAGTGGCGGCCAATTGGGCGGCAGACTCAGCGAAGCCGAGCTGGACAATCGCAAATCGGATGAATGGCTGATGCTGTTCGTGGCCGGCATGTGGTTTCAGGATCTCTGGACGTACGACTTCCGCCGCACCGAGATGTGCATCATTCCGTACGCAACACAGATGGGCGAGATTTCGTTCTGCGCCTACAACACCGGGGTCGGATGGCGCCAGATCGTCGAGAAAATGCACCAGAATGCGACCGTCGCCGACTGGTACCGCGAGCACGGCAAGCACCCGGTCTTTGCCAACCCGCGGAAGTCGGTCCCGTTACCCGTGGGAGTGACTCCAGTCACGCTGAAGATCCCGCGGGACGGCAAGTTGGTGGAGTGGCGTCGGCCGGCGCACGCTGCCGACCATCCGCTCGTTCCCGTCCACCAATAACCTGATCAACCTGATCACAGGCCCTGCCCCGTTACGCAGGCCGATCCGGCTCACCCACCTTCGCCTCGTCGGCGGAGATGCGAAGCGAGCGGAGAAATCGTCGATCGTTCGCCGTCAGTTCCGCCGGTTTGCGCGGGACCAGCGCCCGGCTGGCGGCCGCCACCTTCGCCGCCACGGGCGCGCCCTTCTCTTTCTCCTTTTCGTGCCCCCGGTTCACAAACCCCACCACGGCCTCGAGCGTGACTTTCATTTCGTACCCCGCCGTGCGAGCGCGCTCGCGGCACGCTTCGACTTCGGAGTTCTCGGCCACTGCTGCGGCAATGGCGTCGGCCAGCTCTCGGGCGAAGCGGTTCACGACGTCATCCATCGGACTTCCTCCTGCTTGCCGCCGGGCTGGGTGTCCGGAGGCCGTGGGCCGACAACACGCCCGGTCGGGGAGGCTGGGGGCGTCGGCGCAAGGTCTGCATTTGGTAGGACTTAGGAACGGGGATGGGCTCATTCTAGGAACCTGGCTCGAGGGTGTCAAGGAAGAACGCAATTGGTGGGATATGAACACCCAGCCCGTGCCACATCTTGTATACATCAGATGAGGCCACAACATCTTGCGGTTACAGCCGGCATTGCCTACCAGTTCGCGACATTAGGGGACTGCCCTTTGCGGGAATTCCGTGACGTGATGCGACGCGCCGGCGGCCGCTATGATCGGGGCGTGACTGAGCGGCACTACGCCCATCCGGCTGACCTGACGGATTTTGACGCCGATCGAGACCTCGGCTTTCCTGGCGAATTTCCTTACACGCGCGGGATCCAGCCCACCATGTATCGCGGACGGCTGTGGACGATGCGGCAGTACGCGGGGTTCGGGAGCGCCACCGAGTCGAACCGCCGCTATCGCTATCTGTTGGCACAAGGTGTCAGCGGGCTGAGCGTCGCCTTCGATCTCCCCACGCAGATCGGCTACGACTCCGATCACCCGCTGGCCGCCGGCGAGGTGGGGCGTGTCGGCGTCGCCATCGATTCGCTCGACGACATGGCCACGCTGTTCGACGGCATCCCGCTCGATCGCGTCTCCACATCGATGACGATCAACGCCACCGCCGTCATTCTGTTGGCGCTCTACATCGCAGTGGGCAAGAAGCAGGGCGTCGCGGCGCGGCAATTGTCGGGAACCATCCAGAACGACGTCCTCAAGGAATACGTCGCGCGCGGTACGTACATCTACCCGCCGGCCGCATCGCTGCGCATCGTCACGGATATCTTCGCGTTCTGCGAGCGTGAGGTGCCCCAGTGGAACACGATTTCGATCAGCGGGTACCACATTCGTGAGGCGGGTTCGACGGCGGTTCAGGAGGTCGCCTTCACCTTTGCCAACGCGATCGCCTACGTGCAGGCCGCGCTTGCCGCCGGGTTGGATGTCAACGCCCTTGGCCAGCGCCTCTCCTTCTTCTTCAACGCACACAACGACTTTTTCGAGGAGGTGGCGAAGTTCCGTGCGGCACGACGGCTGTGGGCACGTCTGATGCGCGATCGATTCGGCGCGACCCACCCGCGCGCGCAGCAGCTGCGCTTTCACACCCAGACCGCCGGAAGCACGCTCACCGCGCAACAGCCCGACAACAACATCGTGCGCGTGGCGCTGCAGGCGCTCTCTGCCGTGCTCGGTGGGACGCAGTCGTTGCATACCAATGGCCGGGACGAAGCACTGTCTTTGCCGACCGAGGACGCGGCGCGCGTCGCGCTGCGCACGCAGCAGATCATCGCGTACGAATCCGGTGTCCCGCACACCGTGGACCCGTTTGCAGGTTCGTACTACGTGGAAAAACTCACCAATGAGATTGAAGCTGGCGCGACGGAACTGCTCGCGCGCATCGATGCGCTGGGCGGCACACTGAGCGCGATTGAAAGCGGGCACATCCAGCGTCAGATTCAAGACTCCGCGTATCGCGCGCAGATCGCCATCGACACAACCGAGGCCATCGTTGTCGGCGTCAACCGATACGCCACCGACGGGCCCGATCGCATCGAGGTGTTCACGCTGGATCCGGCGCTGGAGCGTGCACAGGCGGAACGCGTGCGGGCCGTGCGTGCGGGCCGAGATCACGCAACCTGGAAGGCCGCTCTCGACCAGGTGGCTGAGGCGGCGCGCGGCCGCGACAACCTGGTACCGCGCATCGTCACGGCGGTCGAGGCGCGCGCGACCGTCGGTGAGATCGCGGATACTCTACGCAGCGTGTTCGGAGAGTACAAAGAGGTGGCGCTGGACTGAGCAGGTGGCGCGGGTGGCACAGGTGACGTAGGTGCAGCAGGTGGCACAGGTGCAGCAGGTGGCACAGGTGCAGCAGGTGCAGCAGGTGGCACAGGTGCAGCAGGTGCAGCAGGCCTGCCCGCCGTAGCGCGAAGCGCGAAGGTGGGTGCAACAGGTGCAGCGCGGCGTGTTCGCGAGAGAGGCGGGGCGTGGCTGATTCGCTACTGAAAGTCGAGAATCTCACGACCGTGTTCGACGTGCCGGGGCGGCCGGTGGTCGCAGTGGACGGCGTGTCGTTCGAGATTCGCCGGGGTGAGACGCTGGGCCTGGTCGGTGAGTCCGGCAGCGGCAAATCCGTGACCGCGTTTTCGATCGTCAACCTGCTGCCGCCTCCGGGCCGCGTGACGGCCGGACGCGTCGTCTTCCTCGGGCGCGATCTGCTCGCCCTGCCGGCGCAGGAGATGCGAAAGGTGCGGGGCGCCGGCATCGGGCTGGTGTTTCAGGAGCCGATGGCCGCGCTCAACCCGGTCATGCGCGTCGGCGCACAGATTGGCGAGGCGTTGATCGTGCACAACCTCGCCAACCGGCGCGACGCGCGCGAAAGGGCGATCGACCTGCTTCGGGCCGTGCGCATCGCCAGTCCGGAGCAGCGCGTCGACGATTACCCGCACCAGCTCTCGGGGGGAATGCGACAGCGCGTGATGATTGCGGTGGCGCTCGCCTGCCGCCCGCCGCTCATCATCGCGGACGAGCCAACCACGGCGCTCGACGTCACTGTCCAGGCGCAGATTCTGGACCTGCTGCGCGGGCTCTCACGCGAATTCGGCGTCGCGCTTCTGCTCATCACGCACGACCTCGGCGTCGTTGCCGAAACCGCCGACCGCGTCGCGGTGATGTATGCGGGCCGCATCGTCGAGGAGGGTCCCGTCCGCGACGTCTTTGCCCGCCCCCTTCACCCGTATACACAAGGTCTGATCGCCTCGATCCCTGGCGATTCCGCAGGTCCGAGACTCCAGGCGATCGAAGGGGTCGTGCCGAACCTCGCGGCCCTTCCGCCCGGCTGCACGTTTGCGCCGCGCTGCCCTCATCGTCTGGACGTCTGCACGACCGCCGTGCCGGCACTGGTCGAGATCGAGCCCGGACATTCGGCACGCTGCTATTTGCATGACGCTTGCCTGAAGGCAAACCCCGCAACCGGAACGACGAATGACGAGATGGCCGTCGGCCCAGGCTCCAGCCGGGATCGCGCCGGAGCAATCAATGCCGCTCGTTGAAGTCCGCCACCTGACGAAGCATTTCGCACGCGCCGGCGGGTTCTTCAGCCCGGCATCGGTCGTCCGTGCCGTCGACGACGTGAGCTTTGACATCGAGGAGGGCGAAACGTTCGGCCTCGTGGGTGAGTCTGGCAGCGGCAAGAGCACGACCGGCCGCTGCATGCTCCGCCTGATCGAGCCGACCTCGGGCGAAGTGCGGTTTCGCAACCAGGACGTGGTGGCCTTCGATCGCCACCGCCTGCGCGCGGTGAGGCGCGAGATGCAGATGATCTTTCAAGATCCGTACGCCTCGCTCAACCCGCGCATGCGGGTGCGCGACATCGTCGAGGAACCACTCATCGTCCACCGCATCGGGTCGCGGACGGAGCGGCGCGCTCAGGTGGCGGAGCTGTTTCGGCTGGTCGGGCTCGATCCGACCCATCTCGCGCGTTATCCCCGCGAGTTCAGCGGCGGGCCGCGCCCGCGCCTTGGCCGCGCGCGAGCGCTGGCGCTGCAGCCGGCGGTCATCATCGCGGACGAGCCGGTGTCTGCGCTCGATGTGTCGATCCAGGCGCAGGTCATCAACCTGCTGCTCGACCTCCAGGAACGCCTGAAGCTGACCTATCTGTTCATCGCGCACGATTTGCGGCTCGTGCGGCACGTCTGCACGCGGGTGGCGGTCATGTACCTCGGGAAGATCGTCGAGTCAGGCACCACGGCCAGCATCTTCGCCAATCCGCGGCATCCGTATACGCGCGCGCTGTTGTCCGCCATTCCTGCCGCGAGACCCGACGCTCCGCGCCAGCGCATCGACCTGGACCCGGCGCTCGTCAACCCTGAGGCTCCCCTGCGCGAAGTCGCCGCGGGGCATTTTGCTGCGGTCTGACCATGCGCACCGCCATTCTCTTGATGGTCGCCGTCATCGCGGTTTCCGGACGGCAGGCGCAACCGGCGCCTGATGTCGAGAGCGCCGTCACGAGGTTGGGCGCCTATCTGCTGGAGTACGAGAAGCAACTCAGCACCGTCATCGCCCAGGAGCGGTATCGCCAGTCGGAGACGCGGCCGCGCACGGGGCGAACCTCACTGGCAAGCGGCATCGGCAGCATCACGACACGAACACTCGAGTCCGAGGTCGCATTTTTGAGACTGCCCGGCGACCTGGAATGGTATGGCGTTCGAAATGTCCTGCGCGTGAATGGCAAGCCCGTCGAATCGAGCAGCCCGCGCTTGCTCGACGCGATGCAGGCATTGGCAGTCGATCGAGATGCGTTGATCGAAGCCATCGTTCACGCGAGCTCGGTCCACAACCTGGGCGCGTCCAGAACGATCAACATGCCCACGGTTCCTCTGGAGCTGCTGCACCCGCGAAACCGCGCGAGATTTTCGTTCAGGCTGGCCGGGACGGCCACCATTTCGCGCACGCCGACCCGCGAGCTGCGATTTCAGGAGCAGAGCACGCCCTCGCTGGTTCAGGACGTATCAGGCCGGCACCTGCTCGCCGAAGGATCGGTGTGGATCGAACCTGCCAGCGGGCAGCTCTGGCGTGTGGTCGTTCGGTTCGACGTGGCCCACCAGTCCGTGCGCCATGGACAAACCGCGCCGAACGAGCTCCGCGTCGACTTCGCCCGCGACGCCACGCTGGGCCTGATGGTTCCGAAGGAACTGAGAGAAGACCTTCAGACACTCGGCGGCGGCCGCGTGCAGGGCCGGGCGATGTATTCGCAATTCCGCCGCTTCACCACATCTGCGAGAATCCTCCCACCGCCGGGCGCGATTTGAGAGGCGGCCGAGCATGCTCGGCCCCTACCGGGTCAACGCGGTAGCGCGCTCGGTCGGCACGTCCTTCTCGACGCTGCCGTCGCGAATCGCGATGACGCGGTGCGCATGCGCCGCGACGTCGGCTTCGTGCGTGACCAGCACGATGGTATTGCCGGCCGCATGCAGGCGGTCGAAGAGCGCCATGATCTCGACCCCCGTCTTCGAGTCGAGATTGCCGGTCGGCTCGTCGGCCAACAGGATCGAAGGATTGTTGACGAGCGCACGCGCGATGGCGACGCGCTGCCGCTGCCCGCCGGAGAGCTCGTTGGGCCGGTGATGCATTCGCGGCGTCAGCTCCACTTTCTCGAGCGCGGCTTTCGCCCGATCGAGACGGTCCTTCTTCTGAATCCCGGCGTAGACCAGCGGCAACTCCACGTTGTGCAACGCCGTGGCGCGCGGCAGCAGGTTGAACGTCTGAAACACGAACCCGATTTCCTCGTTGCGGATGCGTGCCAGCTCGTTGTCGTTCATCTGACTCACCTCTTTGCCGTTCAACAGGTAGGTCCCCTGAGACGGTGTATCGAGACAGCCGATGAGATTCATGAGGGTCGATTTGCCCGAGCCTGAGGGGCCCATGATGGCGACGTACTCGCCCCGGTCGATCTGGACGGACACGCCGCGGAGCGCGTGAATGAGC
The DNA here is from genome assembly GCA_035512515.1 of Vicinamibacterales bacterium. Taxonomy (GTDB): domain Bacteria; phylum Acidobacteriota; class Vicinamibacteria; order Vicinamibacterales; family UBA2999; genus JACCSI01. The sequence continues at coordinate 65,284 of DATKDY010000089.1, read as the reverse complement.
TCGTCGCCCATCTGATAGGTCTTCCAGATGTCGCGCGTTTCGATGAGGGCCATACGTCGTGGTTACTCTACCGTAGGACGGCGAGCGGCCAGCGTTGGTTCCTTCAGGGCCCTTGCTCGTCCTCGTATTGATCCTTGAGCTTCTGGACCACGCCCGGATCGGCCAGGGTTGTCGTGTCGCCCAGCGTCTTGCCTTCCGCGATGTCGCGTAACAGGCGCCGCATGATTTTGCCTGATCGCGTCTTCGGCAAATCCGCCGTGAAGATCACGTCGTCGGGTCGCGCGATCGCGCCAATCTTGTGCACCACATGCTTCTTCAGCTCGTCGGCCAGCGCCTCGGACGGCGTCACGCCCTCTTTCACGGTGACGAACGCCGCAATCGCCTGGCCTTTGAGGTCGTGCGGGCGTCCGACCACGGCCGCCTCCGCAACCTTCTGGTGATCGACCAGAGCGCTTTCCACCTCCATCGTGCCGATGCGGTGCCCGGCGACGTTGAGCACATCGTCCACGCGGCCGAGCAGCCAGAAGTAGCCGTCTTCATCGCGCTTGGCTCCGTCGCCGGTGAAATACAGATCCGGCGTCCAGCGGCTCCAGTATTGACGCGCGTATCGCTCTGGATCCCCGTAGATGCCGCGCAGCATCGACGGCCAGGGACGCGTGAGGGCCAGCAGGCCGCCGCCCACCGGCACGCGCTCCGCCCTGTCGGTCAGGACCTCGGCACTGATGCCTGGAAATGGCTGTGTCGCCGATCCGGGTCTGGTCGCCGTGATGCCAGGCAGCGGCGTGATCATGATCGCGCCCGTTTCCGTCTGCCACCAGGTATCGACCACCGGGCAACGCTCGCCGCCGATGTGCAGGTGATACCAGACCCAGGCTTCCGGATTGATCGGCTCACCCACCGAACCGAGCAGCCGCAGCGAGCTCAGGTCGTGCTTCCCGGGCCAGTCGATGCCCCAGCGCATGAACGCGCGAATCGCCGTGGGCGCGGTGTAGAAGATCGTGACGCCATAGCGCGCGACGATCGACCAGAAGCGATCTTTCTGCGGCCAGTCGGGCGCGCCTTCGTACATCACCACGGTGGCCCCGTTGGCAAGGGGGCCGTAGACCACGTAACTGTGTCCGGTCACCCAACCGATGTCCGCCGTACACCAATACACGTCGTCTTCCTTGAGATCGAACACCCACTTCGTCGTCGCATACGTGCCGACCAGATAGCCGCCCGTGGTGTGGACGATCCCTTTCGGCTTTCCGGTGGTCCCTGATGTGTAGAGGATGTAGAGCATGTCCTCGGAATCCATAGGCTCCGCCGCGCAGCCGTAGGGCGCGTGCGCCATGAGGTCGTGATACCAGTGGTCGCGGCCTTCCTTCATGGTCACGGCGATCTCAGTCTGCCCGCGACGAACGACAATGGCGTGCTCGATCGACGGTGTGTCGGCCAGGGCTTCGTCGGCAACCTTCTTCAACGCGACGACGCTGCCGCGGCGAAATCCGCCATCGGCGGTGATGAGCAGACGCGCCTGCGCGTCGTTGATGCGATCGCGCAATGATTCCGCGGAGAAGCCGCCGAATACAACCGAATGCACCGCACCGATTCGCGCGCAGGCCAGCATGGCAATGGCGAGCTCCGGAATCAGCGGCAGGTAAATGGCCACGCGATCGCCGCGCGTGAGCCCAAGCGACTTGAGCACGTTGGCGAACTGGCAGACCTCGCGGTGCAAGTCGAAGTAGGTGAGAGTGCGACGGTCGCCGGGCTCCCCTTCCCAGATGATGGCCGCCTTGTTGCGTCGCGCGGTTCGCACATGGCGGTCGAGGCAATTGACGCTGGCATTGATCGTGCCGCCGACAAACCACTTGGCATGCGGCGGATTCCAGTCCAGCACGCGGGTCCACGGCGCGGACCACTCGAGCTCGCGCGCGAAGCTGGCCCAGAACGCTTCGGGATCGCGCGCCGCCTGCTCATACACGGTGGCGTCGCGGACGTTCGCCTGTGCGCGGAACGCGTCTGATGGCGGAAACGCGCGATCCTCTTTCAACAGCGCATCGATTTCCGGTGGAACGGTCGGCCGATCGGACATGGGGGAATTCTATCCGCGCCGTCAGAACCCTGGGGCTCGAACCTGGCTCACGACACTCGGTTCGTGAACCAGCGGAACCTGCGGGATCGGGCGCGGAGGAGCTGTAGCGTGGCGGCGGCGAGGTCGATGGTCGCCGGCTCGATGGTTTGCGACCCGGACGTGGCAGCCTCCTGAAGCGCCCGTTCACACAGCAGGTTCACCAGGCGCGGCAGACCACCCGAGAGAGCGAACACGTAATCAAGGGCGCGTGACGAGAACTGGACGCGATGCGAAGCTCCGGCTGCGGTCAACCGGTGCTCGACGTACGCGCCGCATTCTTCCCGACCAAGGGGCAGCAACCGGATCCTGGTGGTGGCCAGCTCATCCAGCTCCCGAATCCCAAGGCGTGCCGGGTCCCCGGGAGCGGATTGCCCGACCAGCACAAATTGCAGGATCGGACACCCGTCGCATTCAAGCTCTGCCAGGGAGAGAAGTTGCTCGGCGACCAAGGCCGGCAAGGTATGGGCTTCGTCCACGATGAGCACGGCCGCGGCGGGAAGGGCCGCGAGATCCGCGAGTGAGGCGACGCCAAGGTCCTCCAACAGCAGCCGGGAGAAGGCATCTGGAGCCAGCAGCGGGTTGGACACATAGCTGACCGGACCGCGCCGGCGCAACTGGTCGATGACCGTACGGCACAGCATCGTCTTGCCGACGCCAAGGTCGCCGGTGACGGCGAGGAAGCGCTCGCGACTGCGGAGCACGAACGTGAGGGTCTCGACCGCACGCCCATGCGACCGGCTCTTGAAGAAATACCTGGGGTCAGAGGTCAGGCTGAACGGGCGCTCCGCCAACCCGAAGAACGACTCGTACCCCTCACTCATCCGATACACGTATCGGCAAAACCCGGAGGTTCTTCACTGGGGTCCCTGGAACCTCAGGAAGCGGGCGGCAGCGGCGGCGGCGGATTGAATGTTGGCGGCTCAAAGCCGGGCGACGGCGGCGCGGGCGGCGGCGCGTCCTTGCGGAACATCAGGGCTCCCAACAGACCACCGAACAGGCCGAAGACCGAGTAGAAGAACAGCGAAAAGAACAGGCTGAAAATGAAGCCGATGCCCAGGGCCGCTCCCCCCATGCCTCCCTGCAGCTGTTCGAAAATCGAGCGGACCTCGGCCGGCATGTCCTCGGCGCCTTGAAGGACGCGCTCCATCATCTGCACCTGGAAGGGACCCATCATCATCGCGATGGGAATCGAGAGCACCGTTCCAAAAACAGCGCCAATCGCGCCGGCCAGAAGGCCCACGATGGCCCCGTCACCCGCGTTGATCGGCGCCGGGTGATTCTGTTGCATCAGATGCGCGGCCAGCGCGCCCCCGGCAACCACCCACGCACAACAGCACAAATTGACGATGTTGACGACCGGAAGCGCGGACAGCACGCCAATCGCGACGCCAGCTAACAACGCGGGCTGGAGCTTTGCTGGAACCATCGGTAGAAGACTCCCAACCGTCAAGGCCGCCAGTGCAAAACCAGGGGTTCACGAAACAACTTCAGGTGAATCCTGGTTGTGCTCTGGTCGTCTTGTCGGTTCTGAACTTAGTCGTAGTACTCGCGTCCAAGATGCGTGATGAGCTCTTCGCCTTTCAAGTAGCGCAGCGTGTTCTTCAGCTTGATGAGCTGAATGAACAGGTCGTGCTCAGGATACAGGCCCGGGGCATGCATCGGGCTCTTGAAATAGAACGACAACCACTCCTGGATGCCTCCCATGCCGGCGCGCTTGGCGAGATCGAGGAAGATGGCCGTGTCGAGCACGATGGGCGCCGCCAGGATACTGTCACGGCACAGGAAATTGATCTTCAACTGCATCGGATAGCCGAGCCATCCGAAAATGTCGACGTTGTCCCAGCCCTCTTTGTTGTCCCCCCGCGGCGGGTAGTAGTTGATGCGGACGACGTGGTGGACCTTGTCGTAGAGCCCTGGGTACAGGGCCGGCTGGAAGATGTAATCGAGCACCGACTTCTTGGTTTCTTCCTTGGCCTTGAAGGATTCGGGGTCGTCGAGCACCTCGCCATCGCGATTGCCGAGGATATTGGTGGAATACCACCCGTTGACGCCCAGCAGCCGCGCTTTGAGACCCGGCGCAATCATCGTCTTCATCAGCGTCTGGCCGGTTTTCAGATCCTTGCCGGCAATGGGCGATCCGGTGTGCGTCGCCAGATCCATCAGCGCCGGAATGTCGGCGCTCAAGTTCGGTGCGCCGTTGGCGTAGGGAATGCCTTCCTTGATCGCGGCATAGGCGTAGATCATGCTCGGCGGAATCGACCTATCGCTCTCGGCCAGCCCCTTCTCCAGCGCCTCGATCGACCCGTGCACGGCTGATTCCGTCATGTAAATCTCGGTGCTGCCGCACCAGACCATGACGAGCCGATCGCAGTTGTTGTCCTTCTTGAAACGGCGAATGTCGGCGATGAGCTGCTCGGCAAGGTCCTTCTTCGAGGTCCCTTTCTTGACGTTCGGGCCGTCGAGCCGCTTCACGTAGTGCTGATCGAAGACGGCGGGCATCGGCTTGACGGCTTCGAGTTCAGGTCGGACCTGATCGAGGAGCGAGGGCTCGAGCACGCCAGCGGTGCGCGCCGCCGCGTAGCAGTCTTCCTGGAAGATGTCCCAGCCGCCAAAGACGATGTCGTCGAGCGCCGCGAGGTCGACGAACTCCCGAATGCGTGGAGAACGTCCCTCGGTGCGCTTGCCCAATCGGATGGTGCCCATTTGGGTCAGCGACCCCACGGCGGGCGCGAGCTTCTTACGAATGGCGTGCACGCCGGCAATGACGGTCGTGCTGACGGCGCCCAGTCCGACAAGCAAAATGCCAAGTTTTCCTTGGGCGGGCGCGATTTCTCCAGCAATTGGCACGGCGAAAAGCATATCACCCGCCTTCGCGCCTGCTGTCGTTGCGCTTCGGCGGGCAAGCCCGCTCCGCGCCTGCTGTCGTTGCGCTTCGGCGGGCAAGCCCGCTGCGCGCATGCTTGCGTCGCGCTTCGCGCCCCGGATCCCAACCCCTCCGGCGAAGCCGGCCCTCCGACGAAGTCGGCCCTCGGACGACGTCCGCCCTCCGGCGAAGCCAGCCCTCCGACGATGTCGGCCCTCAGACGACGTCCGCCCTCCGGCGAAGCCGGCCCTTCGTGGCAAGATGTCCTGGTGCTGTTTCGGTTCCGAAAGATGCGCTCGATGGATCCGCTGCAGGTGGCGATGACAGGCGTCCGGATGGGCGAGCGCTACCTGCAGGTCTTCTGCAGCGATACCGCATTGACGCGCGGGCTGGCGACCAAAACCGGACTGAGCGGCGTGGCGGCTCTGGCTGCTGCGGACCAGTCGCAGGCGACACAGGGGCGCCGGGCGGCCGAAAAGGCAGGCGTCCTGCTCGATCTGCAGGTGACGCCGCCAACCCGCCTGCCGTGGGAAGACGGCGTCTTCGACATGGTGGTCGTCGATAACACCGGTGACGGCTTTCGCGCGTTGAACGAGAGCGACCGCTCGATGTCCCTGCAGGAATGCCGACGCGTGCTGCGTCACGGCGGGCGCGTGGAGTTCATCGAACGTTCCACCGAACCGTCGGTCGCCGAGGCGCAGTTGAGCGCCGCCGGGTTCAAACCCGTCCGCAAGCTCGCGGAGCGCGACGGGTTTCGATTTGTGGAGGGACTCAAAGGATGACGCGCTTTGCCAATCACGCCGCCATCGTGACGGGCGCCTCGAGCGGCATCGGGCGCGCCACGGCGCTCGCTCTCGCGGAGGAGGGCGCGTCCATCGCCGTCGTGGCGCGCGACGCCGCGGCGCTCGAGAGCGTCGTCGCTGAGTGCGCGCGCGCCGGCGGCCAGGCCGTCGCCATCGTCGCGGACCTCGCGTCGGCCGCGGGTCCGGAGACCATCGTGCGCGACACCGTCGCACGCTTTGGCGGTCTGAACATCCTGATCAACGCAGCCGGTATCATCGCGATGGGCATGACCGAGAGCACGAGCGACGAGACGTGGGACCGCACGATGGATCTCAACCTGCGCGCGCCATTCCGGCTGATGCGCGCCGCGTTCCCATACCTCGAGGCCCGGCGCGGAGCCGTGGTGAACGTCTCGAGCGTCAACGGACGACGCGTCTTTCCGAACCTCGCCGCGTACAATACCAGCAAGGCCGCGCTCGACCAGCTCACGCGGTGCGCCGCCATCGACTGGGCACCCGTCGGCGTGAGAGTCAATGCGGTCAATCCTGGAGTCACCGTGACCAATCTGCACCGCCGCAGCGGGATGACCGAGGAGGCCTATGCGGCGTTTCTTGCGCGAGCCAGGGAAACCCACCCGCTGGGACGCCCCGGCCAGGCCAGCGAAATTGCCGCGCTCATTCTCTTTCTCGCGTCCGAGCAGGCTGGATGGATTACCGGCGAAACGATCGCGATCGACGGTGGACGGCACCTCACGTGCGCCAGATGAAATAAGGTGCCTCGGGTGCCTCGGGTGCCTCGGGTGGCCTGGGTGCCTTGGGTGCCTTGGAGGCACCTTAGCCACCTGAGGCACCTGAGGAGTTGAAGCCTTTATAGGACGGTGACGCTCACGATCCGTCCTGAATTGTTCGGAAAAACACGTGCCCCGGCTGTTTTTTCAACGGCGATAGACGGCAGGTTTCTTGCCTTTTGAGGCCCTGCTCGACATCAATTTCATCCATGGCCAAGTCTCTCCCCGAGGTCTATACGTCTCGTGAAATCGCGCAAGCGGCCGGCGTCGCCGACGCCCAGGTGATCGCGTTGCTCGAACGCGGGATGATCCGATCGGTGGGGGACTTGCTCCCCTCCCTTGCAGACCCGTCGTGGAGCGACTACGTTCCCCACGCGGAGGCGGTGCGCGCCGTGCGGTCCTTGCGCGCCGCCGGTATCGTCGGCCCCCTCGACAGCGGAACCACCGTCAGACTCCTCACGCCAACGCCAGCCCGGCCGCGCGCGACGACGGTGCCGTTGCTTGTTTCCACGTCGCTGCATGTCGTGGTGGGCGCCGTCCTGCTGGTCCTGGGCAGCCTGGGGTTGACCACGGCGGAAGAACGGCTCGACGTCATTGATCCCGACGTGCAACCAATACGACTCGTGTATCTGGCGTTGCCTGGGCCCGGCGGCGGCGGCGGGGGCGGCGGCATGAAGATGCCCACCCCTCCACCCAAGGCCGAACGCAAAGGCCCGGCGAAGATCAGCAGCCCGATTCCAGCCCGGCGGCTCCCTCCGCCGGTCACGCCCCCTCCGCCGAGGCCCGAGCCCCCGCCGCCGCCGCTCGAAGCCAGGACCTTGCCGCCGGTGATGGCGCCGGTCGAACCGGTCGCCGCAGAAGCGCGCAATCAGGAAGGGCTGATGAAGGAGATGCCCAAAGAGGCGCCTCCGAGCCAGGGGTCCGGTGCTGGAGGCGGTGCAGGCTCGGGCCAAGGTACCGGGCTCGGCGAGGGCAACGGCTCAGGCATTGGACCCGGTGAAGGCGGCGGCATCGGCGGCGGTCCCTATCGCCCCGGCAGCGGTGTCTCGCCGCCGCGACTGCTGCGGGAAGTCCGCGCCGATTACACGGACGAGGCGCGCCGCGCGAATATCACCGGCGAGGTGCTGCTCGAGATCGTCGTGCGCCGCGACGGCACCGTGGGCGACGTTCGCTTTCTGCGCCGCCTCGATCCGGGATTGGATCAACGCGCGGTGCAGGCGGTGCGGCAGTGGCGGTTTGCCCCGGCGACGCTGAGGGGCGTCGCTGTCGATGTGATCGTCGAAGTCGGAGTGGAGTTCAAACTGAGATAGCCATGGATATCGTCCTCCTCGTCATTACCATCGTGTCGCTCGTGGCGGCGTTCCTCATGAGCGCTGCGGCCTGGCGGATGTCACGCGAGGAACGGGCACGAAGCGCCGCACGCATCGCGGCGCTCGCGGCAGCGGCCGATGCGGACGACGCTGTCGGACCCGCGCGTGTCCTCCGCCCGGCTGCCCCGGCGGCTCCAGTCGCTCCGCCGTGGGCGCCCGCGCGCGGCTCCGCCCCCCTGGGTGACGCTTTTCTGGGAAGCAGTCTGCGCAAACCGTCCAATGGAGGGCAGCGCGGGCTCGCGATCGCCGCAGGCATCCTCTTCCTGACCATCGTCGTCGGCGGCTACTTCACTGTCTTCAACGGCGATTCCCCGGCGGCGAGCGCCGCAGCCCCAGTGCGCGCCGGCACACCGCTCGAGTTGATCGCCCTCCGACACGAACGCCAACCCATGGGGCTCGCCATCACCGGGCTCGTACGAAACCCCGTGAGCGGCGCGGCGGTCGAGAAGCTGGGAGCTGTCGTGCTGCTGTTCGATCAGCAGGGCGCATTCGTGACGAGTTCCCGTGCGGACGTCGATTTCACGACGCTCGCGCCCGGCGACGAGTCGCCTTTCGTCATCACGCTCGACGCGCCCTCGAATGTGGCGCGGTATCGTGTCAGCTTCCGCAATGACGCGGGGGTTGTTCCACACATCGATCGCCGTGGGCAGGAGCCCATCGCCAGGGACACGCCATGATCAACATCCCATCGCGTCTCTCACCGTCACGCAAAGCCGTTGGACGTGCCCTCGACGGCCGACCCGTCGCGGCCGCCGCCATCCTTGCCATCGCGACGTTCGCGTTCTACGAACGACCACTGGCGGGACAAGAGGGGTTTCGGTTCAAGAGCGGGGTCGAGCTGATCAACGTGACGGCGACGATCACGGATCGCTCCGGGCGGTTCGCGTCTGGTCTCCGCCAGGAAGATTTCATCATCTACGACGATGACCAGCCGGTGGAGATTACGCATTTCAGCGCCGAACGCACACCGGTCAGCCTCGGCATCGTTCTGGACACGAGCGGGAGCATGGCCGGGGAAAAAATCGAGTCGGCCCGGTCGGCGATCTTCAATTTCCTGCAGGCGCTGCCGGACCCGCTGGACGAGTTCTTCATGTATCGCTTCAGCGCTGATCCCGATCTGGTTCACGACTGGACGGACAATCGCGACGCCATTTCGCGCAGCCTCGGCCGCGTCCGCCCAGCCGGCGGCACGGCGATGTACGACGCGGTCGCCGAAGCGGTGCCGATGGCGCAGGGCGGGCAGAACCGCAAGAAAGCGGTCGTCATCATCTCTGACGGCAACGACACCAACAGTCGGCTGGACGTTCGCGACGTGCAGCAACTCGTGCGGGAAACAGAGGTGCTCGTGTATGCCATCGGGATCGACGGGATGTCCGAGACGACGATCTTCAACCGGCCGACGCCGCCAGTGGCGCGGCCACCATCGCCAATTCCGTTTCCGATCCCCGGAGGACGCGGCGGCCGCGGCATCCCCTTCCCGATTCCCACACCGATGCCGCGCGGCGGCACCGGCGGGGGGATTTCGCGGGGGGGCGCCATTGACGATCGAGTCAACGTCGTGGCGCTCCGCGAGATCACCGACGACAGCGGCGGCCGCACCGAAATCGTGCGCGATCCTCGTGATCTCCATCCGGCCACGGCCGGCATTGCCGACGAGCTCAGCAAGCAGTACTACATTGGATATCCAAGCCCCGGACATCGCGACGGCCGGTGGCACAACATCCGGGTCGAAGTGCGCGATCGATCGCTGAAGGTCCGCGCGCGGCGCGGGTACGTCGCCACGCCGTAACACCGAGACGCTCGACACGTCACCGGCAGCGGGCAGTCACGCCAACCGCCGCCGTCAAAACGCCCGCAGCAACATCGCGGGCGTTGGCATGTACGTCGCATTACAGGTTGACGTTCCTGCCTCTCGTAAGGAGTTGCTCGCTATGGCGAAGAAAGCAGTCACGTTGCTCATGGCCTTCGTTCTGTGCGCGGCGGCCACGGCATCCGCGCAGGAGCGGAAGGACTTGCAAATCTTCCGCGACATCTCGGATTCGGTGCACCGTTACTCGCAGTTCAGCATCTTCGACGGTGTGGAGGCGTCCGTGACGCAAGGCCACGTCGTGCTAGACGGGTGGGTCACGATGCCCTTCAAGAAAGACGACATCGATCGCCGCGTCCGTAAAGTTGCCGGGGTCACCAGCGTTGACAACCGCATCCAGGTGCTGCCCGTGTCGCAGTTCGACGACGAGCTCCGGTTCAGGATCGCGCGGGCCATCTACGGGAACTCGGCGTTCTGGAACTACGCCGCCATGGCCAATCCTCCCATCCACATCGTCGTCAACGGCGGCCGCGTGGCACTGCAGGGCGTCGTGCAAAGCAACGTCGAGCGCCAGTTGGCTCGATCGCTGGCGACCGGATTCGGGTCGTTCGAAGTGAAAAACCAACTCAAAACCGACGACGAAGTTCAGGCGGAGCTCGAAAAGATTGGCGAGTCACCCACCAGGTCTGGCCTGCGAATCGCCGGTACCCCGTAAATCGGCGGGTACCCCGTCTTACGGCGGGGTACCTGGCATCTCGCTTCTCGTCCCCGGCACATCAGCCCCCTTCCGGCGCATCACCCACCAGATCGCCAGCGCGAGCGTCGTCAACGCGAGCACGATCGTGACGCCAAAGAGCGTGAGGGTCTGGAACAGAATCGATTCCGTTTCCATGTGCACTTCGATCCCCAGCGGTTCTCCCTCGAGGCGTTCGGCGAGCGGCTGCTCCCAGCGGATGATGTTGCCGCGTTCGATGTCGCGGCCCTGCGCATTGTGAAAGGGCACGCGGCTGGGCAGATGCAGCCTGAACGCGACACGCTCGTCACCCGTCCAGCCCACGTTGCCGACGTCGCGGCCAGCCGACGGGCCCACCTCCTGGCGAAAGACGGCTAGCCCGTCGTTCACGGAGAACGCATATCGGGACCAGGCAAAGGGCTCGGCCTCATTCAGCCGCCGGATGTCCGCCACCTCGAGCCGGACGTGGACATAGCGCCGGTTGTCCCGCCTCGATGTCGTGACGCTTTCCACGTCGGTCACGGGGGACTCGAAGAAGGCGCGCACGTCATTGCGGTCCAGACGTGCGCGGGAATCGACCTCGAGCGGAGCGCCCCGGAGGGCGACCAGCGCCGGCACCGAGGCGTTGACATACACCGTGGCCGATCCGTCGAGAGCAAGATACACCTCCTCGTCGTACTCGTACTCGACGGAAAGCACCGAGCGGCAGGAGGCAAATCCAAACACGGCAGCGAGCAGCGCGGCGAGACCGAGCGCGTGAGAAATGCCCTGTTGAAACGCAGGCATGAGGAAGCTGCAATAATAACCACAGATTACGCAGCGACGTAGATTCCCGGGATTCCATAGAGTCGAATGGCCGACGCGCCCACCTTGTTCTTGATCGACGGCAGCAACCAGATGTACCGCGCCTACCACGCGATACGCGGGTTGACGGGCCCTGACGGCAAATCCACCAACGCGGTCTATGGCTTCGTGACGATGCTGCGGAAGCTGATCACGGATCATCGGCCACAGTACATCGCGGCGTCGTTCGACCTTCCAGGCGTGACATTCCGCGCCCAGCTCGCCGCCGACTACAAAGCGACGCGCGCGGCCATGCCCGGCGATCTCGCTGAGCAGATCCCGTGGGTCCATGAGGCGTGTGCGGCGCTCGGCGTGCCGGTGTACACCGCGGCCGGATTCGAAGCGGACGACGTGATCGGCACCCTGGCCATGAAGGCCGCCGCCCAGGGGTTTCGAGTGGCCATCGTCACGGGCGACAAGGATTTCTTCCAGCTCGTCGGCGACGGCATCCGGGTGTACAACCCGCGCGACGAGGGCGCCTGGTTCGACGCGGCCGGCGTGAAGGAGAAGTTCGGCGTCGAGCCGCGCCAGGTGACCGACGTGCTCGCCCTGATGGGCGACTCCATCGACAACGTCGCGGGCGTGCCGGGGATTGGCGACAAAGGTGCGCGCGATCTCATCGCGACATTCGGGTCGCTCGACGATCTGCTCGCGCGGGCGGGCGACGTCCCACAGAAGAAGTATCGCCAAGGGCTGCAGGCGTACGCCGAGCAGGCCCGTCAGAGCCGTGAGCTGGTGAAGATCCGCACGGACGTCGACGTCGCTTTCGAGCCGGAGATTTTCCGATATCGAGGCCCATCGAGCGAGCGGTGCTACTCGCTGTTCTCGAAGCTTGGCTTCCGTACGCTGGTGACCGAGTTTGCGCCGACCGCCTCGTCGATCGTCAAGGATTACACCGTCGTCGGCAGCCTCGAGGAGTTGCAGGCTCTGGCCAGGGCGCTACGCGACGCGGGGCGCTTTTCGCTTCGTGTCGTGGCCGACGGCCCTTCGTGTGTCCGCGCATCGCTCATCGGGGTGGTGTTTTCGACGGCTCCCCGGCAGGCGCGGTACGTGCCGCTCGGTCACGAGGGATTTGCGGGTGGAACGTCGCTCGACCGGGCCAAGGCGCTCGCCGTGTTGCGGGATGTGCTCCAGGACCCGGCGATTGCGAAAGTCGGGCACGATTTGAAGGCGGACGCCGTGGTGCTGTCGCGTCACGGCATCTCGCTCGAGGGACTGCAGTTCGACACGATGCTCGCCAGCTACCTGATCGACGCGACCAAGTCGAGCGAGGAGCTCGAGCCGACCGTACTGGAGCAACTGGGATACAAGGCGCTGACACAGGAACAGGTGTGCGGCAAAGGCGTCAAGGCGCTGTCGTTTGCGCAGGTGCCGGTCGAGGGGCTGCTGGACTACGCCGGCGAGCGCGCGGACCTGGCGCTGCAGCTGGCGGCGAAGCTCGAACCGATGCTCGTCGAGCAGGGCGTCGACGACGTCTACCGCAATCTCGAGTTGCCGCTGGTGCCGATTCTGACCGACCTCGAGAAGATCGGGGTGCGGGTCGACGCACGCGTGCTGTCCTCTCAGGCAACGCTCGTGGAGCGGGAACTCAACGCGCGAAGCGCGTCGATTTTCTCGATGGCGGGCGAGGAGTTCAACATCAACTCCCCGAAGCAGCTCGCCGAGATTCTCTTCGAGAAGTTGAAGCTCCCCGTGCTGAAACGCACCGGCACGTCGCGCGCGGCCTCGACCGCGGTCGAGGTGCTCGAGGAACTCGCGCTGGCGCACGACATGCCCCGCCTGATCCTCGAGTGGCGCGCGCTGGCGAAGCTGAAGGGCACCTATATCGATGCCCTGCCGCAGTTGATCAACCCCGAGACCGGCCGCGTGCACACGTCCTTCAACCAGGCGGTCGCGGCGACCGGCCGGCTGTCGAGCAGCGACCCGAATCTGCAGAACATCCCGATTCGAACTGACATCGGCCGCGAGATCCGGCGGGCGTTCATCGCCGAGCCCGGCTACCGCCTCATTTCGGCCGACTACTCGCAGATTGAGCTGCGGGTGCTGGCGCACCTGTCGGGAGACGAGACGCTGATTGCCGCCTTCGCGCGCGGAGAGGATATCCACGATCGGACGGCGTTGAAGGTCTTCGGCGAGAGCAGCGGCCTGAGCGCACACGAGTTGCGCCGCCGCGCCAAGATCATCAACTACGCGCTGCTGTACGGAAAGACCGCCTTCACGCTCGCCAAGGACATCGGCGTCCCGCAGGACGCGGCGCAGGAGTTCATCGATGCCTACTTCGCGGGCTTTCCGAAGGTGCGCGGGTTTATCGACCAGACGCTCGACGACGCACGCCGGTCGGGCGTCGTGAAGACGATGTTCGGCAGGCGACGGCCGGTCCCGGAGCTGACGAGCAAGAACTTTCAGATTCGCTCCGCCGCCGAGCGTGTCGCCGTCAACCTCCCGATTCAGGGTACGGCGGCGGACATCCTCAAGCGCGCGATGATTGACGTGCACGCGGGCTTGAAGTCCGCCTATCCACAGGCGCGGATGATCCTGACCGTCCACGACGAACTGCTGTTCGAATCGCCCGTGGCTCAGGCGGACGACGTCGCCAGGCTGGTCCGCGAGAAAATGGCGCACGCGGTGACCCTGGCCGTGCCGCTCGACGTGGATGTCGGCATCGGAGACAACTGGAAGGACGCGAAGTCGTGATCATTTCCAGCGCTCTTTGACCAGCTCCCATTCGGCTCTGAGCTGCGATTCCGCCGCGGCGCGCTGGCCGGAGGCGATGTGGCGCACGCGGTCGGGGATGACGCCGTGAACGACGAGGTGATCGAGGTCGGCGCGCAGCGTCGCCGAGCGCTGCCCGGCGAGTCGTGCCCGTACCCAGGCGGCAACCGCGGCGTCCCACGCGCGATGCACTTCTCCCGAGCCACGAAGGCCGACGACGATCCAGTAGTTGGCGGCCGGAGACGACGGCGTAATCGACAGCTCGGTCTTCATGCGTTCGGCCAGCCGCGCGTAATGTTGACGGCGGGCATCGAGTGATGAGCCGCTCGCCTGCCGCTCGAGCGCACTGCCCCACCATTCGAGCATCGACTCGACCAGCGTCGGATCGATCCGGGCCCGCGCCACACCGCTCTCGAGCACTTCGGCCGCAGCGCCGAAGTCATCCTCCAGGAACAGGGCCTCGCCCAGCGCCAGCAGCAACTCCACCTCGTCCCGCGCATCGAGCATGCCCGTTCGCACGCTGCCCAGGACGAGCCGCGCCGCACTCAGATCGGCCGGGTCGGCCCGTTCGCGATAGCGCTCGAGGTGGGCCCGCGCCAGGACGATGGCGGCGGCGTCTGCCGTGTCGGCGCTGCGTCTGGCGGCCGCGGCCGCGATGATGGCCTCGTCGAATTCCCGCTGGTTATACGCGGTGCGCGCACGCGCCAGGTCGGCGCGAGCAGTCTGGGCGGCCGCTGCCGCCGGCAGGCCGTTCAGCAGTGCCAGGGCGCAGAGGACACGCAACAGCCGAAACCGTCGCGACATGAGGGGAATCGTAGCACGCGGTACAATGATGGCTCGCAGAATGGAAATCGTGCGGACCGCCCCACTTCATGTCTGAACCGGTGATCATCCCGCGGCCGGGACACACGATCTCACGCCGGGACATCGATCCTGACGCACTCAAGGTGCTCTACCGGCTTCATCAATTCAATCACACGGCCTATCTGGTCGGTGGCAGCGTTCGCGACCTCCTCCTGCAGCGGCGCCCGAAGGATTTTGACATCGGGACCGACGCACATCCGTATCAGATCAAGAAGCTCTTTCGGAATTGCTGGATTATCGGGCGGCGATTTCGGCTGGCTCATGTCCGCTTCGGCAACAAAGCGATCGAGGTGGCCACGTTTCGACGCAACATCCTGCCCGGCACCGAAAACGAGCCGGCAACCACTGAACCGCCCGCCCAGGCCGAGGTCGAGGTCTCACACGCAGATCTGCTGATTCGCCACGACAACACGTTCGGCACGCCTGAGGAGGATGCGTTCCGGCGCGATTTCACCATCAACGCCTTGTTCTATGACATTGCGACCTTCTCGATCATCGATTACGTCGGCGGTCTGCAGGATTTGCGCGACGGCGTGATCCGCTCGATTGGCGATCCGCTCCAGCGATTCCAGGAAGATCCGGTCCGCATGCTCCGGGCGGTGGCATTTGCCGCGCGTCTCGGCTTTCGTCTCGACCCGCCGGTCATCGCGGCGATTCACACACACCGGGAGTTGATCGCCAATGCGTCGCCTGCACGACTCATCGAGGAGTACTACAAGGTGCTCCGCTCGGGTGCGGCCGAGAAGACCTTCCGCCTGCTCGCCGAGCAGGGCCTGCTCGAGACCATCACCCCCGAGCTCCATCGCG
The DNA here is from genome assembly GCA_035512515.1 of Vicinamibacterales bacterium. Taxonomy (GTDB): domain Bacteria; phylum Acidobacteriota; class Vicinamibacteria; order Vicinamibacterales; family UBA2999; genus JACCSI01. The sequence continues at coordinate 49,602 of DATKDY010000089.1, read as the reverse complement.
GCGTGGTGGAAGAGGCATTGTGGCGGGCTCTGGCCGACCTCGATCGGTACCGGCACCGCTTCGAGAACATCCCCGAGCAGTTGACCAACCCGATTCTGCTCGGCACGTTGCTGGTGCCGCTCGGCTTGATGCCGAAGCGCCAGTATCCGGCTGCTGAAACCTACGTCGAACGGGCGGACGGGCGTCGCTTCCACCGGGCGCCCAAGGAACCGCCGTTGCTCATCGGCATGCTGCCCGTGGCGCGTCGCGACACCGAGCGGCTTCGGCAGATCCTCGCGTTGCAGCCCCGATTGCTCGACATGGAGTCGTCGCCTCGTGCCAAGCGCACCCTGGTACACCGGGCGCCGTTTCAGGAGGCGCTCGTGTGGCTGGCGATACACGGGCACGCGCCAGAATCGCTGGAACACTGGCGCGGCTTCCTCGAGGCGATCACGGCGTTGCCCGCCAGTGAAACCATCGAAGGCGAGGTCACGCCGGCCGCCACGCTTCGCCGGCATCGAAGTCGCCGGCGTCGAGGACGTCGCCGCCATCGGGTTGAGTGAGGCCGCCCTGCGGGCGACAGGGCGCGCCTGCCGGCGCGAGGGCCGCTGCGCGGCAGGCCGTCCTGAAGCCGGAAGGGATCCGGCGAAGCCGGCCATCGGCGCGACGCGCCGCCCTCGCCGAAGGCGCCCTCCGGGCGAAGCCCGGCCTATCCGTGCGTGCGCTCGAACTCGCGCATGAACTCGACCAGCGCGTCCACACCCTCTTCCGGGAACGCGTTGTAGATCGACGCGCGCATGCCGCCTACCGATCGGTGGCCCTTCAAGCCATCCAGCCCAGCGGCGGTCGAGTCCTTGACGAACGTCTTTTCGAGCGCCTCGTTCGGCAAACGGAATGTGATGTTCATCAACGACCTCGAGTCTTTTGCCGCGGTGCCGCGATAGAAGCCGCTGCGATCGATCTCGCCATAGAGCTTCGCCGCTTTGCGCTCGTTGCGCTTCGCCACGGCGGCCAGGCCGCCCTGCGCGAGCGCCCACTTGACCACCAGCCCCATCAGATAGATGCCGAACGTGTTCGGCGTGTTGTACATCGAGCCGTTTGCCACATGCACCGCGTAGTTGAGCATCGTGGGCAGCCCCTTCGGGGAGCGCGCCAGCAGGTCTTCGCGAATCACGACGAGCGTCACGCCGGACGGGCCCAGATTCTTCTGCGCACCCGCGTAGACCAGGCCGTACTTCGAGAAGTCGATGGGACGGCTCAGCATGTCGGACGACGCATCGCAGACGAGCGGGACGCCGCCGGCCGATGGCTCGCTCTGCCACTCGGTGCCGAACAGGGTGTTGTTACTCGTGAAGTGCACGTAGGCGCCGTTGGGCGTCAGCTTCAACTCGCTCTGCTGCGGAATGCGGGAGAAATTCTCCGTTTCGGTGGACGCCGCGACGTTGACCGTCCCCACGCGCTCGGCTTCCTTCGACGCCTTCTGTGCCCAGCCTCCGGTGATGATGTAGTCGGCAACGGCGCCGCTGGACAGCAGGTTCATCGGCACCATCGAGAACTGCAGCGAAGCGCCGCCCTGGAGAAACAGCACCTTGTGCGTAGACGGGATCGCGCCGAGCGTGCGAAGGTCGGCGTCCGTTTGTGCCAGGATGCCCTCGAACGTCGTCGAGCGGTGACTGATCTCGAGAATCGACATGCCGAGACCCGGCAGGGACACGAGATCGCGCTGCGCCTCTTCGAGCACGGGAAGCGGGAGCACGGCGGGACCAGCGGAGAAGTTGAAGACGCGGTTCACGGTCGTAGCCATACCTTTCATAGTTTCACGATCTGCAGGTCGAGCACATCGTCATGACCGGACTGGATGGCCGCCTTCGTGACTTCCGGCGGCGCGCCATCGAGGTTGATCCGCGCGACGGCGGCCTCGGCGCCCTCGAAGATGATGTTCTCGGTTTCCTGCACGTTGAGATGCGCCTGTCGAAGCTGTTCGAACACGTGCGCGAGCACGCCGGGCCGGTCGCGGTGACGCACGACGAGCATGTGCGTTGCCGGCGTCCGCTTCGCCAGATTCACGACGTTCGGGACGCGGCCGGTCTCGGCGAACGCCTTGACCACGCGGACCGTTTCCGCGGCGATGGCCTCCTGCGCCTGAACGGTGGACGCGCCGATGTGATGCGTGCCGATCACGTTGGGGAGCGCCAGCAGCGGGTCCTCGAACGGGCCCTCGGCGGCGGCGGGCTCGTTGGCGAACACGTCGAGCCCAACGCGCAGGCCCTTGGTCCGAACCGCATCGGCGAGCGCGGCGTAGTCGAGGACTTCGGCGCGCGCGGTGTTGATGAGCATGGCGCCCGGCTGGATCTGCTCGAGCACCCCGGCATTCACGAAGCCTCGTGTGTCCTTCGACAGCGCGAGGTGGATGCTGATCACGTCGGCACAGCCAGCCACCTGCCCGGCGCTCTCCATGACCTGAATGCCCCCCTGCTCCGCCGCCAGGGCGCGCAACTCCGCATTGCCGGTGAAGCGGCGGCTCCAGACAGTCACCGGCATCCCGAATGCCCGGGCACGCGACGCAACTTCCTGTCCGATGTTGCCGAATCCGAGGAGGCCGAGAGTCCGTCCGAACAACCCGCGCGCCTTCGAGAACTCCTTCTTGTTCCACTTGCCGCGCCGCAAGTCGGAGACGTTGTCGGCGACGCGGCGGTCGAGCGCGAGTATCAAGGCGAACGTCAGCTCGGCGACGGCGACCGCATTTTTCCCGGGACAATTCGACACGTAGATGCCGCGGCGCGACGCGGCCGCAACGTCAATCGTGTTGACTCCGGCACCCGCGCGGACAATCAGGGAGAGTTGCCCCGCATCGAGCATGGGTTCGGTGACCGGGGTCGAGCGCACGACCAGCACCTGGGCACCGCTCGCGCGCAACGCCCCGACAAGGCCCTCGTCCTTCAGGTCCGGGTCGTACTGAACGTCGCAGCCAGCGGCCTGGAGCCCGTCGATCCCTGACTGTTCGAATTTGTCGGCGATGAGAACTTTCATGCGTTGCCAACCTCCCCCTACCTGCCCCACCTGCCTGCCCTGAGCGAGCGCCGCGCGCCGAAGGGCCTGTCCTGAGCGAGCAGCGCGAGTCGAGGGGCCCCTAAATCAAATGACAAAGCAGGCCGTCGCGCAGCTTCGGTTCAAACCACGTCGATTTGGGCGGCATGATGCCCCCCGCATCGGCAATGTCCATCAGATCCCGGACAGCGACGGGATGCAGCGCGAATGCGACGGCCCACGCACCGCTGTCAACCAGGCGCTCGAGTTCAGCAGTCCCCCGGATGCCGCCAACGAAGTCGATGCGCTTGTCCGTGCGCACATCCTGGATGCCGAGCACGGGCTCGAGCACCGTGCGCTGGAGCACGGCGACATCCAGTGTGGACGCGGCGTCGCCTTCGAGCGCCGAGGCGTCGAGCTCGAGCGCGTACCAGCGGCTGCCGACATACATGGCGGCATGCCCTCGGCGTGCCGCTACGTCCTGCGAGTGCTCCAGGACTGTTGCGCGCGCTCCCACGGCCTCGACGAACCTGGCCTCGGTCATGCCCTGCAGGTCCTTCACGACGCGGTTGTACGGAAGGATCTGCACCTGATCATCCGGAAAGGCCACGGCCATCAGATGATCGTGCTCGCCCGGGCCGCGCCCGGCCAGCGCCCGCCGCGCGCGCGCCGCGCTTGCCGCGCGATGGTGCCCATCGGCAATGTAGAGGGCAGGAAGCGCCTCGAACCCGGCCACGACCGCCGCCTGATCGGCCGGGTCGACCGTCCAGATTGCGTGTCGAATACCGTCCGGTGCGACGAAGTCGAACAGCGGCTCGCCGCTTGCCGTTCGATGGACGACATCGTCGATTGCCGTCGAGGCCGCGTACGTGAGAAACACGGGACCAGTCTGCGCGCTGATGGCCAGCATGTGGCGCGTCCGATCGTCTTCTTTCTCCGGACGCGTCCTCTCGTGTTTTCTGATCAGATTCTTGTCGTATTCGTCGAGCGAAAAACAGGCGGCAATTCCCGTCTGCACGTGTCCGCCCATCTCCAGGCGATAGACGTAGAACGCCGGTGCATCCTCTTCGACGAGCGGCGCACGCGCCCGCAGGTCCCGGAAATTTTCAGCTGCCCGCTGGTAGACGGCATCGGAGTATGGATCGGTGCCGGGCGGCAGATCGATTTCCGCGCGCGACACATGTAAGAAACTGAGCGGATTGCCGGCGGCTGACGTGCGCGCCTCGTCGGTGCTGACGACGTCGTAGGGAACCGCCGCAACGGCTGCGGCCGCGGACGGCGCAGGGCGCAGCGCGGCGAACGGAAAGATGGAGGCCATAACCGATCGATTATGGCCTCCACCTCAGGGATTGCTCAATGCCAATTGCTCAATCAGACGCGGCTCGCGCGGGCGGGCGAATGTGCTAGCGCCAGGTGTAGCCGACGCCGAATTTGAGGTCGGGGGAATCCAGCGCACCGAGCTTCAGTTCGAAGAAGAGGCCCTGTGCCGTCTCCGCACCGAAGAGCACGTTGAGCCCACCCTCCGTGGCGCTGTTGTTGTCGAAGGAGTAGAAGTTGACCGCGGGACCGCCGCCAGCGTAGAGGTTCCAGGGACTGCCGTCGATGGGGAGCTTATACACGAACTCGAGGTTCAGCCCCACGGTCGTGATGTCATCACCCACGCCAAGCTCGACATTCGGCTTGAAATGAAGCTGTTCCACCAGCGGACGGCTCTCGTAGTGCCCGCCAAAATAAAACTGATCGGGATCTACGGAGGCGCCCGCCCGCACGCCCAGGCCTTGCGCCGAGGCGGACGCCGACAAGGCCGCTGAGGCCAGCACAGCAAGCCACACGGACAAAGTGTTGCGAAGCGCTACGCGCACCATGAAATCGACCTCCTGAGCGTCCAGACGAGCATGAGGCGTGCCATGGAAGGTCAGTTCTCGTCGTCGTCGTCGTCGTTGTCGTTGTTCGCGGCGCGCGTGCCGGAATCCTCGAGGAGGCCGAAAAGGTGATCCCGGTGTTCGGAGAATATCGCGCGATACGCCGCGGCCACGGGCTCGCCTGGCGGCATGTTCTGGTGCTCGCGGACCGGATTGACGTATGCGCCGTTGCGCCGCAGGCCGTAGTGGAGGTGTGGACCGGTGACGAGGCCCGTCGAGCCGACGCGTCCCACGAGGTCGCCCTGGCCGATTCGCGCTCCCGCTCGCACCGTGATGGCCGAGAGGTGCAGATACTCACTCTCGTAGCCAGACGTGTGACGGACGCGAACCGTCCGCCCGCCGCCCCTGGTCCAGCCCGCGAAGGTCACGACGCCCGATGCCACCGACGCCACGGGGGCGCCAGGAGGCGCCGCGTAGTCCACGCCATTGTGGGCGCGGGTGTATTTGAGCACAGGGTGCCGTCGCGCGCGCGAGAATGACGACGTCACGCGCGGTTCGAACTTGAGCGGCGACTTCAGGAAGAAGCGCTTGAGCGATCGGCCGTCGGTGTCGTAGTAGCCGGGACTGCCGTCGGGCGGCACGAAGCGGATCGCCTGCAGGGTGCGGCCTGCATTGACGAATTCGGCGGCGAGCACCGGCCCGTAGCCGCCAAACGCGCCGTCGCGGCGCGTGGCGCGCTCGACGAGGAGCTGAAACGTATCGCCGGGCTGAAGATCGCTGTTGAAATCCATCTCGCCCGAGAACACTTCGGCCAGCGCTAATGACAACTCGATGTGCTCCCCGGCCGCATCGATGGCCTGAACCAGCGACGGCGTGTCGCGCGTAATGGAGCCGTCCACGACCACCCGATCGATGGTCTTGGGAATTGCCGCGATTTCGGCGTGGAATGCGGGAGCCTCTTCGGCTTGCCGCCGGACGATCAACCGTCGATCGCCGTCGATCTCGTATTCGAATTCCCGCACCCGGCCATCGAAAAACCGGTCAATCCGGTAGGGTTGTCCCGCCCGGAAGCGGCGCAAGTCGAACTTTTCCGAGAGCGTCTGCACGATCGCTGCGGCTTCGGTCGCCATGAGCTGGTGGGTCGTGAGCAGGGAGGATAACGTCGAGCGTTGTGGCACGAGGGCGCGGATCGAGTCGGAATCCCGCGCGAGAACGATATCCGATAGTCGTGCGGGAGGCCGCGTGGGCTCCGCATCTGCCGGGCGGCAGGCGGCTGAAGCAGCAACGAGGAAGACCAGCGCGGCGAGCGCCTTGATCGGGGTCGTCTGCTGCATCAGTCTCTAATCCCGTCCCGGACGCTGCCGCGCCCGATTCGCCGTTATTGACGTCACGTCCGTTAGACGCATGAGTATGCCCGTCTGGCCGTATTCGCGCATGATGACCTCGCAAACCGAAAGTGGCATGGTATCACCGGCCCAGCGGGACCACCAATTGAGTTGTAATGCCAGGCTCGATGCGCACCACCTGGCGCACTTCGCGCCCGCCCAACCGAATGATGACTTCGACCTCCCCTGGTGGAAGGTCGCGCAACACCAGCGGGGTCACGCCCCGATCCTGGCCGCCAACGGTGACCTGCGCTCTGGGCGGATCCGTGCGCACCTCGAGACCACCGACGGTCGCGACGCTTTGCAGCTCGACATAGAGGCCGGTCTGAACTCCTGGACGGATCATCAGCGGGATGACTCGCGGCTCCGACCGTCCGACACGAACCTCGAGGACATGTGAGCCCGCCGACAGCTCGGTTGTCAACGGAGTAATACCCCTCTCCTCGCCATCGATCGTCACGCGCGCGGCAACCGGCCGTGACTGGACGACGAGCTCGCCTCGACCGAGGACGGCCGGCCCGCTGCCGCTGACGAGCCAGGCGATTGCGATGGCTTCCAGCACGGCAATCGCGGCGGCAATCCCGAGCGCGTATTTGCGCCATCCGGCGGGTCTCTCGGGTGTCGCGGGTGACACTTGTACGATAGGCGAAGCCTCGCTGTCGCTCGCCATCGGGTCCTCGCGAGCGGGGGGCGAAGCCTCGTTGCCACTCGGACGGAAGTCAGCACGAGCGAATGCCGAGGCAACAGGCGAAGCGTCACCGTCGGTCGGGGCGAGCTCCGCGCGAGCGGAGGCAAATGCAGCGGGCGAGGCCTCGCCGTAGCTCGCCGGAGAGTTCGCGCGAGCGGCAACAGGCGAAGCGTCGCCGTCGGTCGGGGCGAGCTCCGCGCGAGCGGAGGCAAGTGCAGCGGGCGAGGCCTCGCCGTAGCTCGCCGTGGGGGTCGCGCGAGCGGAGACGGGGGGATCGCCGGCGAAACGTTCGTAGGTGACGAGAAACTGATTGAGCTGCGCGGAGCTCGTCACATACGACCGCTCCTTGGCCAGCATTTCTTCGAACGCGACCTGGGCTTCTTGCGTTGTCTGAAAGGACGACTCCGCCTCGAACTGCAACGCGCGCGCAATCCATCTGTGAAACGTCGCCGACAGCGGTCTCGTCGTGCCGTTGCTGGTCTCGGTCAACGATTCGAACAGATCGCCGAGCGAAACCAGGTACTCATCGTCTCTGAGGAGCCGTCCCAGCAGCAGCGAGAGGACGACGACGCCGATGCCGACCGCGTCGGCGGTGGGCGGGATCTTCGTGGCACTGGCCGTCGGCGGCAGCGCCACTCGAAACTCGCGCCACAGCCGGTCACGAGAGTATTGAAGTCGCTCCAACCCGGGGGCGAGTACGTATTCGGCGAGCACGAGGCGCCCTTGCGGCGTGAGAATCAGTCGTTCGGGACCGATCGTGCCGATGGTCGCGTCGCGCTGATGCCGCGAGAACAACGCGACCGCCGGAATCAGTTGGCGCATCAGCGCCAGCACCATGCTGACGTCCAGCCTCCAGCGTTCTCGCTCGACGTGCTTCAGGACCTCGCTGAGACGCCACCCCGGCACGTGGTCCGAATAGAGCAGCAACGCCTCGTCCGAAGGACGCGCGATTCCTCTCACCTTCGCATACATCGTGTGACGCACACGCGCGAGCCGCGCCACCCGTTCGCCCGTCGCCGCGGCAAACTCGGGCACACCGGCCAACGTGGCGGACAGCGTGAGCACTTCAACCGCGTCGCCGGTCTCGGGGTCGATGCTGAGCGTGCGAGTACCGAAGCCGTCCAGGGACACCTGCCCGTAATATCGACTGGAGCGAGCCGCGGAATAGAGGCACAATGCAGCCAACGGCGCAATGAATACCGACGTGGTTCTCGCAGCATCCGTTTTCATCGCCCTCGTCGCCGGCCTTGGGTTGGGATGGTTGATGGCGCGCACGACCAGCCGCCGTGCCATGGAGGATGCCGCCCGGTCGCATCTGGGCGCCCTCACCGCCCAGCACACCCTCCTGGCCGAAACGACCCGCCGGCTCGGCGACGCACAACGAGAACTCGAGCAGCTCCGCAACGCAGTCGAAGAGGCACGGAACGCATCGACCGCGATCCGGGAAGAGAACGCCCAACTCCGTGCGGAGCTTGGCCATCAGCGGCAAGTGGTCCCCCAGCAGCTCGCGCTGTTGCAACAGGCGGAAGGGCAGCTCAAAGCGTCGTTCGAGGCGCTCGCCAGCACCGCGCTGCGGGCGAGCACGGAAGAATTCCTCAAGCTCGCCGATCAGAAGCTCGGAAACGTCCAGAAGGAGGCGATCGGTCAGATCGACAAGCGCCAGGTCGCGCTGGACGACTTGATCAAGCCGATCCGTGACGCGCTGACGCAAGTGGATCAGAAGCTCGCTGACGGTGAAAAGGCGCGCATCGAAACGAGCGTGGCGCTCGGGAGCCTCATCCAACACATCGGCCAGGGGCAGGACCAGTTGCGCGGGGCCACGATGAACCTCGTGCGTGCGCTGCGAACGCCCAGCGTCCGCGGGCGGTGGGGCGAAATCCAATTACGACGCGTGGTCGAAATGGCCGGGATGCTGCCGTATTGCGATTTCGACGAACAGCCGTCACTCATCGCCGAGCAGGGGCGTCAACGACCAGACCTGGTCGTCAAGCTGCCCGGCGGCAAGACGCTCGTCGTGGATGCGAAGGTGCCGCTCGAAGCCTACCTCGATGCCACCGACGCCCAGGACGACACCGTCCGCGACCGGCGCATGGTCGACCATGCCCGGCAGGTGCGCGACCACATGTCGAAGCTCGGAGCCAAGAGCTACTGGGAGCAGGTCCAACCGTCGCCGGAGTTCGTCGTGATGTTTCTGCCTGGAGAATCATTCTTCCAGGCCGCCCTTCAGCACGACCCCGAGCTGATCGATTACGGCGTGCGCTGTCAGGTGTTTCCGGCCAGCCCGATCACGCTCATCGCCTTGCTGCAGGTCGTGGCGCAAGGGTGGCGGCACGAACGGCTCGCACAGAACGCCGAAGAGGTTCGGGACCTGGGAAAAGAGCTGTATGCGCGTGTTTCGAAGATGACCGACTATCTGGACGCGCTGCGGACACGACTCGACGGCACGGTCAAAGCATTCAACGACGTCGTCGGCTCATATGAAACACGCGTGCTGGTCACGGCACGCAAGTTCAAGGAGCTCGGCGCCACTTCGGGCACCGAGATTGACCCGATGCAACCGATCGACACCGTGCCGCGCATCCTGCACAGTGCAAACCTGCTGGGGCTGCCGGACGATGTCGTCGATGGCGAAACGGTCCACAAGGAAAGCTGAATGACGGTCCACAGAATTCACAGAATTCACAGAAATCTCATTTCTCTCGGGAATGGCGCGAGCACGCGCACTTCTCCACGCGTGGGTGTCACCCTCGCCCTGGCGCTGACGATGACCGCTGCTGGTATCGCGCAACAGCCCGAGGCGACGTCGTTGTCGGGCAAGCCGCTCGTCAGAATCAGTTTGCCCGACCAGCAGAAGCTCGAGGCCAACCTCGCGCAGGCACAGAAGGATCTCGCGGCAGATCCCGGGAGCGCGGATGCCATCATCTGGGTGGGGCGGCGGCTGGGATATCTCTGGCGCTATCGTGATGCGATTGACATGTTCTCTCGCGGCATCGCGGCGCATCCCAGCGACGCCCGCATGTACCGGCATCGGGGCCATCGATACATCACCGTTCGTGACTTCGACAGCGCCATCAAGGACTTCGAAAAGGCCGTGTCGCTCATCGACGGCCGGCCGGACCAGATCGAGCCGGACGGACAGCCGAATGCGGCGGGCAGGCCGCGAAGCACGTTGCAGTTCAACATCTGGTATCACCTCGGACTCGCCCATTTCCTCAAAGCGGATTACGCCAAGGCGCTCGATGCGTACAACGAGTGCATGAAGGTCTCGAACAACGACGATTCGGTGACGGCCACGAGTGATTGGATGTGGATGACGCTGATGCGCCTCGACCGCAAGGCCGAAGCGGCCCGCGTGCTCGAGCGCATCACGCCGAAGATGGACATTCTCGAGAACGGCTCCTACCACCGCCGGCTCCTCATGTACAAGGGTCTCGAAAAGCCGGAAGCGCTCCTCGATCCGGCCAACGCGGACGGTCTGACGATCGCCACGCAGGGGTATGGCGTCGGCAACTGGTACTTCGTGAACGGCGACACGGCCCGCGCGAGACAGATTTTCGAGAAGGTCCTCGCCAGTCCCAACTGGTCGGCGTTTGGCTACATCGCCGCGGAAGCTGACCTCGAGCGGATGAGGTAGCGCGCTACGTCATAATTTCTGGCGGATGCTTGATGCCCGGCGGCCGCCGCTCCAGGAGTACGCGCTCGCTCTTGGAGTGGTGGCGCTTGCTACGGCCGCGAGGTTTGGCGTTGACGGTTTAATCGGCAATCGGGCCCCTTACGCCGCGTACATCGTCGCCATCGTCGCTGTCGGCCTGACCGGCAATCTCGGCGCGGCGCTGTTTACGACCGCGGTTGGTGCGATTGTCGGCAATTACCTGTTCATCCCTCCACGCGGATCGTTCGGCGTCACGGAACCCGCCGACGTCTTCACGGTCGCACTCTTCATCGCAACTGGTTGCCTCGTCGCGGTGCTCGCCCATCGGATTCAGCGCTCCCGGAGTCGGCTGTGGGAGGCGGCCCGGACCGAGGCGCAACATGCCGCGGCGGTGCGGGCCGAACGCGAGCGCTTGCAGGACATCATTCAAAGCATTCCGGGGGTCGTCTGGGAGGCGTGGGGCGAGCCGGACTCCAACCTTCAGCGAACCAACTACGTTAGCGACTACGTGGAAACGATGCTGGGCTACAGGCCTGAGGAATGGACCTCGCAGCCCAACTTCTGGCTCCAGCTGGTCCATCCAGACGATCGCGAGCGAGCGGCCCGCGTCGCGGCGGAAAAGTTTCATGGTGGCGGCGCGGGCGAGAACGAGTTCCGCTGGATGACGCGCGACGGCCGGACGTTGTGGGTCAATGCGCGCTCGTCAACGATGCTGGACGAAAGCGGCACGCCCGTCGGCATGCGCGGCGTGACGTTCGATATCACACAGCAGAAGGAGATCGAACAGCGTCTGGCTCTGCTCGCGGAGATCTCTACGACCGGTCTGACGACTATTCCCTTCGACGAACTGGCGGCGCTCATCGCACGCCGCGCCGCGGAAGTCGTCGGCGAGTACTGCATCATCCGCATGCGGCGCGATGGCAAGCTCGAAACCGTCGCGTGGGCTCACCCGAGCCCCGAGGCCGATCCCCTCATTCGCGAGATCGCGTCGCACTCGGACATCGCCGAGCTCAGCGGCCTGTATGCCCGCATCGTGGAGAATCCGAGAACGATCGTCGACAACGACCTCGACGAAGGCGCGTTTGCTCACGTGAACCGCACTGGACTCGAGGACCTGTTCCAGAGGTACCGCGCCAGGCGTGGGATTTTCACACCGTTCATGAGTCAGGGAACGTTGCTCGGCACGCTGGCGCTCGGCCGTGCGTCGGGACCACCCTACACGGATGCGGACGGGCAGTTCGCCGAGGCCATCGCGGCGCGGGCGGCGCTGGCGGTCGAGAACTCGCGGCTCGTGGACATTGCACGACGAGACGCCGAGGAGGCACGGCTCGCGCGGGCTCAAGCTGAAGAGGCCGGCCGCGTGAAGGACGAGTTTCTCGCGACGCTGTCCCACGAGCTGCGGACGCCACTCAATGCCATTTTGGGCTGGGCGCACATGCTGCGCGATCCGCTCCTCCCCGCCGAGCGGCGCCAGGCCGCGGTCGAGACCATCGTTCGCAACGCACAAAGCCAGGAGCAGCTCATCTCGGACATCCTGGATGTACAGCGCATCATGGCGGGCAAGGTCCGCCTCAACCTGCGCCCCGTGGACCTCGGGAGCGTCATCCGCGCGGCCGCTGAAACCGTCCAGCCGAGCGCCGACGCCAAGCAGGTCCGCCTGCAACTCCTCGTGGATCTCGACACGCCGCCGATTTCGGGCGATGCGGATCGGCTTCAGCAGGTGGTCTGGAACCTCCTGAGCAACGCCATCAAGTTCGCTCCCCCGCAGGGCCGGGTGCAGGTGCGGCTCCTCAAGGCGGATAGCCATTGCGAGCTCATCGTCGAAGACAACGGGCCCGGAATTGACCCGACCTTCATTCCCTATATGTTCGAACGCTTCCGGCAGGCCGATTCGTCGACGACACGGACGCACAAAGGCCTCGGCCTTGGACTGGCCATCGTGCGGAGCCTCGTGGAAATGCACGGCGGCACGATTGAGGCCGCCAACGCGCCGCCACCCGGCACCGGTGCCGTGTTCACCCTTCAGTTGCCCCGGCAGTCGCCCCACGCTCTCGGTCCTGACGCAACGGTTGGCGACGACGACGATTGGTCGGGCGAGTGGCCCTCGCTGGACGGCCTTCAGGTGCTGGTCGTCGAAGACGACCCGGACGCCCGAGAGTTGCTGACGGCGATTCTCCATCGTTGCGGGGCGCAGGCGACATCCGCGGCGTCGGCCGCTGAGGGGATGGCGGCCTTCGAGGTGCGCCGGCCCGACGTCGTTGTCAGTGATATCGAGATGCCTGAGGAAGATGGCTACAGCTTCATCCGCCGCGTGCGCGCGCTCGGCCCTGATCAAGGCGGCAGTGTGCCGGCGGCGGCACTCACGGCGTATGCGAGCCCCGCGGATCGGATGAGAGTGCTCAGCGCGGGCTTCAACATCCACGTCGCAAAGCCCGTCCAGCCCGCGGAGCTGGCGATGGTCGTCGCGAGCCTGTCGGGACGGCGGCGTTAGCGATCGGATTCGCGCGTCCAGCGCGCGAGAACCGCCGCCCGCTCTCGCGCTTCGGGGATGTCGAGCAGCCGGTCGACCGGCCATCGCAGCATCCAGCTCCAGTTGTCCGCCGTAATCTGCGCTGGCGTATTGATGCGATCGGTCCAGCCGAAGACGTCCTGCAGCGGAATGATGGTCAATCGCGAAGGCGCATGGAGCAGCGCGCGCAGCAAGACGTCCAGCTCCGATGCGGAATCCGTACGCAGGCGTTTCATCGAAGGCATCCGCAGTACGGCTCGCCGCTCCCGTGCCGGCGCAGCCGACCACCAGGCGGCCAGCGGCTCCGTGTCGTGTGTGCCCGTCGTGGCCACCGACGCCTCGTCGTATTCGGTCGGATCGATGAACGGTTTGCCTCGCGCCTTCCAGCGCCGCTCCCAGCGCACGACTTTGAACCCGGGGACGCCCAGGCGGCGCAGCGACTCGCGCACGAAATCAGGCACCGTGCCGAGGTCTTCGGCGATGACCTCGGCCCCCGTGTCCCGATACAGCGACACGAGCTTCTCGCCGAGCTTCGCTTGCGTCGGCTCATCGGCCGGCGCAAAGAACGGCGGCACAAACTTGTCCAATGGCCGGATGTACGTCCTGTAGAGCCCGACCAGATGGTCGAGCCGGAAGCCGTCGAACAGGCGCGCCGTCCGCTCGGCCCGGCGGCGCATCCAGGTGAAGTCGTTCTCCGCCATCACGTCCCACCGCCATGGCGGCAATCCCCAGTCCTGACCCGTCTCGCTGAAGGCGTCCGGCGGCACGCCGACGGTGCCGTCGAAGCGGAACTCGTTCTGACGTGTCCACACGTCCGGACTATCGGCCGAAATCATGAACGGCACATCGCCAAACACCTGCACCGGTGACGCATCGTGCCGCGCCTGGTTCCACTGGGTCGCCGCGATCCACTGCAGGTACTTGCGGTAGTCGATCTCCTCACGGAGTTCGCCGACAGTAGACTCCAGCACCGGCTCGACCCGCTGCGCCAGCGGCGCTGGCCAATCCCACCAGGGCGTGCCCGCATGCCTGGCATGAAGCGCCCGGAAGATCGCATAGTCGTCCAGCCAGCCGGCGTGCTCGTGGACAAAGGCACGGAACTCCTCAGCGCGCCGACTGCCGTGGGCGACCTCGTGTTCGACAAAACGGCGATACGCCCGCCGCAGCACACGGCCTTTGAGCGATCGGACGTCCCCATACATGACCCGTTCGGTCTTGCGCAGCGCGTCGAGCGCCTGACGATCCTCCTCGGGAAGCTGCGCTTCTCCGCCAAGCCCCTCGAAGTCCTCCAGCGCCGGCAACGCGATGAAGTTTGGATCGAGCGCCATCGCGGTCAGCGCCGAGTAGGGCGACGACTGCGATTCCGGCAGCTCCGTGATCGGCAGAATCTGAACGAAGGCCTGCCCCGCCGCGCGCAGCCACTTTGCAAACTCTGGCAGATCGAGAAACTCCCCGATGCCCCAGCTGCGCGACGAGGCCAGGGAAAAGAGCGGGACGAGAACGCCGCTGCGGCGTACCTTCATGACACGGCTCCAGGCTGGCTGGCACGGGCTACGACGCGGGCGATCCCGCGATCGAATTCTTCGGGCTCGGTCAGCAGGCTGACGACGATGAACGCTTCCCGTTCGAAGTCGAAGAAGAAGCCGGGGTGCACGAGGACATGGTCCGCCGTCAACAGTTCGATGACCAGGGCCTCTTCGCTGCGATACGACGGCACCTGCAGCGTCGCGGACCAGCCGCCTTCCACCTGCAGCAGGGAAATGGCCGGCGACGAGACGACCGCTTCGCGCAGGTGCTGCAGGTTCCGCGCAATGCGCGTCTGAATCTGCCGGCGCACATGGGCGCCTTGCGACAGCAGGTGTGGAAGCGCGATTTGCGCCGGTGTGGATACCGAAAGAAACGTGTCCGCAATCAGCTCGTAGGCCGGCATGAGTTCATCAAGCTTAGACGACGGGCCGCCAAATCCAATCCAGCCGAGTTTGATTTGTGGCAACCCCACCGTCTTGGACAAGCCGCCGAGGCTGCACACCATGGACTCGGTCGCGTGCATCACCGACGTCGCGTGAGGCGACTCGGACAGGGGATAGTCGGCGAACACCTCGTCGCCGATCAGCAGGAGGTCACGGGCCGCACAGAGCTCGTCCAGCGCCTGGAGGTCTCGAGCCTGCAGAAACGAGCCCGTGGGGTTGTTCGGCGAGACAACGAGCACGGCCCGGGTCTGGTTGTCGATGGCCGCGTGCAGCGCGGGAAGATCGATTCGCCAACTGCCGTGGTACTCCAGCCGGTACGGCCGCGCCGTCACGGACTCCAGATTCGTCAGATGCTCGAACAGCGGATAGCTTGGCTGCGGAACCAGGACCGCGTCGCCCGGATCGCAGAGCAGCTTGAACAGCCACGCATAGGCTTCGCTCGTGCTGGCGGTCAGCGCGACACGGTCGGGCGGGACCTCGAGTCCTCGCCGTGCAAAGTCGGCGGCGACCGCTTCCCGCGCCGACCACATGCCCATCGGTTGGGGGTCATACGAAAGCCCCTGTGGGGACGCGAGCGGGGCCAAAAGATCAGCCGGATAGTCGAGCCCGACGTGTGTCGGATTCGCGATCGTCAGGTCGAGCACCTCGATGCCACGGCGACGGAGGGCGTCAAGGGTGCGCGTCGTCGCGTTGATGACCACAGGTGGCGTCAGGACTTCGGACTGATCACGTCCACGCGCTCGATCACGTCGCCCTCCAGAATCTGATCGACGACCTCCATGCCGGACGTGACCTCGGCGAACACGGTGTAGGTATGGTCGAGGCGTGGCGAGTCCACGAGGTTGATGAAGATCTGCGCGTCGCCGGTATCGCGGCCGCGGGTCGAGATGCCGACGGTGGCGCGCCGGTGCGAGACGAGGCCCACTTCGTCGCGCATGTATGGACCCTGGCCGGCGTATTCATTGGCTCCCGGACTGCCACCCTGGATGACGAAGTTGGGCGCGACACGGTGAAACGTCAAGCCGTTGTAGTAGCCCTCCTGTGCCAGCGTCGCAATGTGCGATGCGGTCAACGGCGCCAGATCCGGTAAAAGTCGCAGCTCGAACGAGCCGCGGCCCGCCATCGTGAAGCGCAGCCGTGCCAGGGCGAGTGATGCGAGCCGATCAGCCGGGAATGTCTGCTTGGCCGGGCTGTATCGCACCGGCTCCGGCAGCTCCGGCCCGCCCAGTTTGGCGAGCGAGTCGCGGATGGCGTTGAGCGCATCACGCGCCGTGTCTTTCCGCTCGCCGTCGATGCGCTCGAATGTCTTGCCGAGCGCGGCCACCGCGGCGGGTCTGTCGTCTGCGGTCGACAGCGCGCGCGCCGCCGTCATGACGAGCTGGTAGTCGCTGCTCGAGAGTGCGTCGAGCGCGAGCGCCGCCGCTTCGGGACGCTTCAACGTCACGAGCTCGCCGATGGCCGCTTCCCGCACGTTGTGGTGCACATCGCGCCCGAGCCGGCTGAGATCCTCGACGCTCGCCAGGGCTCCGGCCGC
This sequence comes from Vicinamibacterales bacterium, assembly GCA_035512515.1. Taxonomy (GTDB): domain Bacteria; phylum Acidobacteriota; class Vicinamibacteria; order Vicinamibacterales; family UBA2999; genus JACCSI01. The sequence continues at coordinate 32,996 of DATKDY010000089.1, read as the reverse complement.
CCGCGCGGCGTACATCCTGACCTGCCACACGTCGTGCCCGATGAAGCGAGGCAGCCGTGCGCGCGCCTCGCTGGGCGCCAGTTTCGCGAGCGACACCACGGCGTGCGCCGCCCGATGCCATGCGCCCGGCGTTGAGGCGAGCCCTTCGGCCAGCGTCTTCACCGTCTCGATCGCCGGACCAGGCGCGGGACAGCCATTGCCGAGCAAGTCGATCGCGAGCAGCACGACGTGGGCATCCTCGTCACGGACCGCCTTCAGCACCGGCTCGCACGACGTCTTCTGCAACTGTCTGCCCCATGTCTGCAGCGCTTCGTAGCGAACCTGCGGATGTGGATCAATCAAGCCCCTGGCGATCACGGCTTCGCGACCCTCGACATCCGCTCGCGCCGCGATCATCGTCAGGCGCCTGACCTCGTGATCCGCATCGGCGATTCCGGCCTCGAGTTGCGGCCGCGTGGCCGCGCCCGCGGCCGTCAGCGCGAGCGTGGCCAGGCGGCGGATGCGTGCCATCTTGTCGGCGTCCTGCGCGCGCCCCTCGAGGACCGCGGCGGCTCGCAGTCCGTCCAGGGTTGCCGGCTTCAGCCGCGAGATTTTTCCGCTCTGGCGGGCCAGCGCTTCGAGCCCTTCAGTGGCGCCGAGCACGGCATCGATCTGGATGACCGTTGACGTCTTGTTGGGCAGGACGCGCGCAAGGGCCGTCTCCACCTGCTCGACGTCTGCGGCCGTCGTATAGGCAAGCCGGCCAAGGGTAGCGGCAACAGCGCCCCATGCGCGCGGCTCCTGTTCAACGCGCGCGCGTGTCAGCAGCCGGCCTTTGGCTTGCGTGACGCCTTCAGCCCCTTTCGCGAGCTGACCCACGGCATTGGCGGCTTCGATGCGGACGTTGACGTTGGCGTCGCCGAGCGAGCGGGTGAGCGGCGGAATCAGATCGGGCCGCTCGAGGCGGCCCATCGCGCGGACGGCCTGCTGTCGAACGTTCGGATCGCGGCTGGTGAGTCCCTGCCGGAGTGTGGCCAGCTCGGCGTCACTTTGTGCGCGTCCATCCTCGGCGACGATCATGCGCGACTGGAGCGACGTCGGCTGCCGGGCCGACATCGTGGTGGACAGCGCGGCCAGAAGGCAGAGAACCAGAGTACGCATTCCGGAATTATATGGAAGGCAGCAGAGCGCGGCGCCTCTCGGAAAACTCGAGCATTTGCGTCGTGAGATCGCAGGGATACGAGATCTCGATGTCGGTGATGGACCCGTCCGGGCCGGACACGGCCTGCAGCCTGGGCATGACGAAGCCGGTATAGGACGGCAATTTCAGGCGGTCCACGCGCGCGACAATCTCGTCCCGCAGACCGGCGTCGAAATGCACGCCGTAGGTCTCGAACAGCGCCCTGGCGGCCGCGTAATCGCCTTCAGACTTGATCCGCTGCACTTCCGCCAGCAGACGGCCCACACCGTCCCGCAGCGCCTCGACATCGTCAACGACGTAATAGGTCTTGTTTTCGCGACGGCGCACGCCGATGGACGCGGTGTGCGCCATCAGCCAGTGGACGATGGCCTGGCGGTTGCGCATGTGATCTTCTTCGAGCTGCGTCCCCTCGCGTACGCGGCGCAACTGCACCAGGGCGTTGCGCACGTAGCTTTCATACTCCGCGCGGACAATTGCCGCCTGATGATCGCGGGGCACGAGTTCCAGCGTCACGAGGTGCGGATCGGCAACGAAGTACAACGCCACGAGATCCGCGCGCGATTCCTCGAGGGCCGAATACTGTTCCTTCAGGAGCTCCTGGGGCTGCGCGGTGATACCCGCGGCCATTCGGCCGGACCCATGCCCCAGCACCTCATGGATTTCCGTCGTCAATTCCCCGGCAAACGCGCCCCACTGCCTGGCCCGCTCGATCTCCGCATCGTCCCACGAGAACTCGTGCCGGAAGCTGTCGAGTGTGGAGTACTCATAGGCTTCGAGCACGTTGGACAGCGACACGCTCTTGCTGCCGTACTGCTCGCGAATGCGCTGGTCGTTCGGCAGATTCACGCCGACCGGCGAGATCGGCCCCGAATCGCCGGTTTCGAAGACCACTTCGATGGCGCGCGCGGAGACGCCCTGGACGTTCGGCTTGCGGAAGCGCGGATCGATCGGCAAGTGATCCTCGAACCACTGGGCGTTGGCAGCCAGCCGGTGAATTTTCTCCGTCTTCTCATGGTGCGCGTAATACACGACGCCTTCCCACGAGCCCTTGATCCCGCGCGCGTCCATATAGACCTCGATGAAACCGTTCATCGTGTCGACGACCGAGTCGCGGTTTCGGACCCACGCGATGTCGAACGCCTCGCGGTCAGCGTCGGCGCCCGTCTGGTACCAGCGAATCAGCGCGCGAAGCGCATCGGCGAGCGACGATGGCGCGTACGGCAGCGCATCGTCGAGGTGCCGGACGACCTCGCTCAATTCGGCGTCGTACAGCCCACCCACCCGATAGACCTGCTCGACGACGCGGCCGCCGGCCTTGACGACACGGGAGTTGAGCGGATGGCGTTCGGCGAAGCCGTCCAGATCCGCCATCGTCACGCCGGCGTACAGGTTGTTGGCGCTGGCTTCGAGAATGTCCCGGCCTTCCCCTGGGGTCTTGCACGTGACCATCGGGTCGAACGACGGATCGAGAAACATCGGAGCGTAGCGGGCGATCAAATCGCGCAGGCTTTCGCCGCGGCGCAGTCGGAATCTCGCGCCGTTGCCGGCGGCGATCTCGGCGGCGTCCGCGAGTGCGGCCTCGGTGAGCGCGAGCACGAACTTGCGCGCGGTCAGGTTGTTATATGCGCCGGTGTTTATCCAGAACAGTTTCGTGTAACGGATCAATTCCTGCCGCGTGCGGTCGGCGATGCCGTCGGCGTGCGCCACGATCTCTTCGAGGATGTCGCGCATGGCCAGGTTGTGACGATAGCGCTGGTCGTAGGAGATGTCCCGGCCGGCAAGAGCGGCCTGGTAGAGGTGCCAGACGAGGATCCGGTCGTTGGTCGAGAGCTTGATGAAGCCATCCGCATAGAGCTGCACGACGGCCGCGTCGTCTATCTGCTCGAGGCGGTACGGTCGATCGGTGGTGAGCGCGGCGGGAGACGACATCAGAGGCGGACCTCCACGCGTTCGCCATGTTGGGGAATGTGGACCGCCCCACCGAGCGACGACTCGATGCGCGCTTTCAGCGCGTCCTGGGCACCCGGCTCGCCATGCACGAGGAATGTCTGCCGGGGCGGGGTTTTGAACGTGCCGAGCCACCGCATGATCTCGTTGGCGTCCGCGTCGGCGGACATGCTGTCGATGCGCGTGACGCGCGCCGCGACCGGAACTATCGTGCCGTGCATCTTGACGTCTTTCGCGCCATCGACGAGCGACCGGCCGCGCGTCCCCGCGGCTTGAAATCCGACGAACAGCACCGTGTGCCTGGCATCGGGCAGACACGCCGCGAGGTGATGCAGGACGCGACCGCCCGTGCCCATACCGCTGGCGGAAACGACGATCGCGGGATGAGCGGACTGCACCACTTTATACGATAGACGGCGCTGAAAGCGCTGCGGACTGAAGGCACTGGTCGTGCCGTCACCGCCGCGCACGTCGGGATCCAGTTCGGTTTCGTGGTCGCCATAGTATGGGAGCGCGCTGATGATGGACTTCAGATGGAGCTGACAGGAAGGTGCCGCGCATGCGCGGCAGGAACACCACGGCCGTCGATGTCCGCCAAGCGACACGTGGCGCGCCGGGCATGACCGGCCCCGACACGTCCACTACAGAAACGCCAACACCGCCGCAATCGCGCGACCCAGCGTGTATAGCAAGGCGCGCGCGACGGGAAGGGCTGACCCCGTGTCAGCCACCTCGCCCGCCAGCATCGGATCCGTGAGAAGCAGCCACAGCGAGACGGTGGCAACCGGCGCGCCCGCGATGGCGCCCAACGCGACAATGTTGAACGTCGTGCGTCTCAAACGCTCACCCGCGCGCGTCCGGCGGTCAAAGCCGTCCGGGGATGGGTATGGGGTTGCCATGGCTGCTTCTCAACGCCTGTCGTAGCCAGGACTGTACCAACCTGCTGTAACAGGGATAAGTCCTTCTAATCACATTGGTTAGACGTGAGGACAGGGTTAAAGGGTTGGCGCCGGCATGTCCGATCGTGGGACGTCAGTCGACGGCCTCGAACACTCGGCATTGATGGTGCATTGGTCAAAACGTGTTAAGACTTCACGGCTATGTATGCCGTCGTCATCGTGCGTTATCGCCAGCCGGTTGAAGAGGTGGTCAAGATGCAGGAGCCGCACCGCGCCTACCTGCGGCAATTGAAGGCCGACGGACTGCTGATCGCCGCCGGCCCTCAGGATCCGCGCTTTGGCGGCATGTTCCTGGTGCGCGTGCCGGACGACAACCCGCGTGCCGCCCTCGACGCCATCCGCGATCACGACCCGTACTACACCGCGGGCCTCGCCCAGTACGAAATGATCCCGTGGAACGTCACGATCGGGAAGGATGATCTCGACACGCTGTAACGATCACTTCTTCTTCCTCTGTTTCAGGAACTCGCCGAGCGTCCAGGAGACGACCATCACGGCGATGATGAGGATCAGCACGATGAGAATGGGGCGGGACATATAAAGTGCCTCAGGTGCCTCAGGTGCCTCAGGTGCCTCAGGTGCCAGACGCCTCATGTGCCGTGCGACCCGCGCGACGGGATGAGCGCCGACACGATCACCCCGACGACATACACCGTCACGGCGCCGACGATGTTCAGCCAGAGAAATTCCACAGGCGTAAACGCGCTGACATAGCCGACCGCGGCCATGCCGGCCAGCAGGCCAACGAACGCGCCATGCCCGTTGGCGCGTTTCGATCCGATCGCCAGGATGAATACTCCGAGGATGGAGCCATAGAAGAACGACCCGAACCGGTTGACGACCTCAATCAGCGACCCGAGCTCCACGGCATAGATGGCCACCACCGACGCGAACATCCCCCAGAAGGCCGTCGCACCGCGCGACACCATGAGGAAGTGCCGATCGTCCGCCTGAGGGCGTACCCATCGCCGATAGAAGTCGATCACCGTCGCCGTCGAGAGCGACGCGAGCTCCGCAGCCACGGTGGACATCGCCGCGGCCAGAATCGCGGCGAGAATCAGGCCCACCAGCCCAATCGGCAGGTGCGTCGTCACCCAGGTCGGAAAGACGAAGTTCACGTCGTTGTACGAACGATCGCCGGACACTTCCATGACCAGCGTCACGGCGCTGTCACGGATGCTCTGGACCTCGTCGTTCCAGGTGCGGAACCCGACGTTGGCGAATGCCAGCGCCGCGGGCTCGCCGTTCCGTTTGGCTGCCGCCAGCTGGGTGGCCGCCTGACGCCGTTCGGCAATCGCCGCGGTGAACCGCTCCTCGAGGGCCTCGAACTCGCCGGCCCGCACGCTCTCGCGCACGGCGCGGTCGTGCACGGGGTTGAAGAGCATTGGCGGCGGCGTAAAGATGTAGAACACGAAGATCAACACGCCAATGAGCAGCACCAGCACCTGTAGCGGGATCTTCCAGTACCCGCTCATGAACAGCGACACGCGCGCTTCGTCCACGGAACGCGCGGTCAGATAGCGTTGAACCTGACTCTGATCGGTCCCGAAGTAGGACAGAAACAGGAACAGCGCCGCGATCGTCCCTGACCAGAACGTGTAGCGATCCGTCAGATCGAACCGGAAGTCGAACGTTTGCATGTGGCCCAGTGAGCCCGCGATGTCGAGCGCGCCAATCACGCCGACCTCAGCGGGCAGCTTGATCACCAGGACCGTCAGCGCCGCAAACAAACCGAAGACGATCAGGAACATCTGCTTGACGTCGGTCCACGTGACGGCCTGCACGCCGCCGAAGATGGTGTACACCGCCGTCGGGAGCCCGATCAGCAGACACGTGACGGTGACGTCGAAGCCGAGAATGACCGACAGCACGACCGCCGGCGCAGAGATGACCGCGCCGCACGCCATCGCGCGCGAAATCAGGAACAACAGGGCGGTGAACGATCGCGTCTTGGCGTCGAACCGGCGCTCGAGGTACTCGTAGGCGGTGAAGATGCGCGCGTTGTGAAAGAACGGCACCAGCGTGACCGACAGAATGACCATGGCAATCGGCAGCGCGTAGTAGAACTGGATGAAGCGCATGCCTTCGGCATAGCCCTGACCGGTCGTGCCGATCATGGTAATGGCCGACAGTTGCGTGGCCATCACCGACAAGCCGACTGCCCACCACGGGATGCTGCGGCTCGCGAGAAAATAGCCCTCGAGCTGATTCGCCTTTTTCGTCAGCCGGATGCCGTCGCCGACAATCCAGACGATATAGGCGATGAGAATCGTCCAGTCAATCCAGTGCATGGCGGCCCGGACTCAGCTGAAGTATTGCTGGAGCGCGTACAGCCCGAGGAGCGTGACCACCCACACCACGAGCAGGCGGACGTAATGCTTGCGCGCGTCGCCTGTTGGAAAGTTCGTTCTCGATGTATTCATAGCAGCCGCACCTGGTTCTCCAGTTCCTCTTCCGCGCGAGTGAGCTGATCCCGGCGCGTCTGCCACGCGAGACGATCGCCATCGAGCAGCTGCCGCTGCTCGGCCACGGCACGGGCCGTCTCCTCGGGAGCGGGCCCGCCCAGCGTCCGCCGCACGCTCACGAAATAGTGTGGGCTCATGATCAGCTCGAGCTCGGCGTCGGAATACTGAATGGCGCGGCCGACCAGCGCCGCCGACGCTTTGGCCAGCGCCACGCCGAGCGAGGCACCAGGATCTTCGGTGCGCGCCTTGAGCAGGAGGCCGGCGATGCCGTGCGCCGTGCTGAATGGCAGGCCATGATCGCGCACGAGCGTGTCCGCCAGTTCCGTCAGCGTCGTTCCGCCGTAGCCGGCCCGTTCTGCCAGGCGGGCGACGTTGAAGTCCGCGTCCTTCATCGTCGCCGCCACGAGCGACACGGTGCGGAGGGCATCGCGAAACATCGACGCCACCAGCGGCTGAAGGTCGTCTTCGGTGTCGACGATGTCGCCGAACGGTGTGTTGTGCACGGTGGTCATGATGGCCTGGGCCTGCCCGGCGGCCTTGCTGCCGATGGCGCGTGCGTGTTCGAGCGCCACGGGGTTCCGCTTTTGCGGCATGATGCTGCTCGACTGCACGAACCCCTCACCCAGACGCAGGTAGCCAAACTCCATCGTGCACCAGAGCAGAAAGTCCTGCAGCACGCGGCCGAGGCCGATCATGAGGATGGCCGTCGCGGACACGCTTTCGAGCAGGTAATCGACCGTGGCGATGCTGCCGTAGGTGTTCCCGGTCGGCGCGCTGAACCCGAGGAGCGCGGTGGTGCGGTGGCGATCGATCGGAAAACCGGTGCCGGTGATGGCGCAGGCACCAAGCGGATTGCAGTTGGTCACGCCATACGCAGAGAGCAAGCGCGCGGTGTCGCGCTGCAGCTGTTCGACCACGGCGAGCAGATAGTGTGCGATGGTGCTGGGCTGGGCCGGCTGGGTGTGCGTGTGGGCGCCGAAGACCGTTTCGCGATGGCGGTCGGCGAGATCGAGCAGCGCGCCGCGCAATTCGAGCACGCGCAACGCAAGCTGCGCGATGCACTCCCGCTGTCGCATCCGGTACATCGTCATGTCGATGTCGTTGCGGCTGCGCGCCGTATGGAGCCGCCCCGCGACGTCGTCTCCGCACGCGTCGCGCAGCAGGCGCTCGATGAAAAAGAACAGATCTTCGTAAGTGCCGTCGTAGGTGGCGCCGCGAACGGCTTCGAGCGAAATGCCGTTCAGCGCACTGCGAATGGCGCGCGCGTCGGTCGCGGCGAGGATGCGCTGTTCGACCAGCATGACCAGATGCGCATGGTGAATGCTCATCAGTGGCGTCAGCAACAGCTCTTTGGCGTCCTCGAAGTTGTCGTTCAGGACGTTGCTGACGTATTCCGGCGCAAACCGCATCTCCCGCAGTATATTCCCTTCGGAAATGCCGTTGCGATGGACACCCGCGTCCGAAGGGCGGTCGTCAGGGGGCCGCACGAGGCTGGCCGCCCGCGGCCGTCAACGCCAACGCTCGATACGACACGGAGACCTCTCGTGATCACCAGAACGATCCCGTTTCTCATGATCCTCGGACTGAGCGCAGGGCTGTCCGGCGGACTCGGCGTTCATGCGCAGGTGACGGCGACGCTGAGGGCCCACGGGCTCGCCAAACCCGTCGAGATCATTCGCGACCGATGGGGCATCAACCATATCTACGCGCAGAGCGAGAACGATCTGTTCTTTGCCCAGGGGTACGCCGCGGCGCGCGATCGGCTGTTTCAGTTCGAGATGTGGCGGCGCCAGGCGACCGGCACGGTGGCGGAGATTCTCGGGCGCCGGGAGCTGAAGCGGGACCTGGGGGCGCGACTGCACATGTTTCGCGGCGACATCGACGCGGAGCTCAATCACTATCACCCCCGCGGCAAGGCCATCATCGAGGCGTTCGTCGGCGGCATCAACGCCTACATCGCGGAAACGGAACGCAATCCGTCGCTGCTGCCGATCGAGTTCACGATGCTCGGGATCAAGCCGGGGCAATGGACTCCCGCCGTCGTCATCTCGCGGCATCAGGCGTTGACGTCGAACGTCACGGCAGAGGTCAATTACATGCGGGCGATGAAGCGCGCCGGTCCGGATGCCGTTCGCGAGCTGATGTATTTCCAGGGCGGCGAGCCGGTCTTCACTCCGGATCCATCGATTGATCTGAGCGCGTTTCCGGACAACGTGCTGGAGGTGTATAGCGCGTTTCGCGGATCAATCAATTTCGAGGCGGGCGACGTCGCGCCCGAGTACAGGCTCCAGGCCTCAGCCCCCAGGCCCCAGGCCGATCTCAGGGCGATGGGCTCTCAGCCCCGAGCCTCCTGGCTCCAGGCTTCGGACCCGACGGCTCGGGACAGCGACGAAATCGACCCCCGGGACATCGGATCCAACAACTGGGTGGTCGCCGGAAGCCGCACGCAGAGCACGTATCCGATCATGGCGAACGATCCGCATCGGACGATCGCGGCGCCGTCGTTGCGCTACTGGGTCCACCTGGTGGCTCCTGGGTGGAATGTCATCGGCGGCGGCGAGCCGGTCCTGCCCGGCGTGTCCATCGGTCACAACGGACACGGTGCGTGGGGGCTCACGATCTTCGGCAACGACAACGAAGACCTCTACGTGTACGAGACCAATCCCGCGAATCCTGACGAGTATCGCTACCAGGGACGCTGGGAGGCGATGCGCACGGCAATCGACACGATCGCCGTCAAGGGCGAGAAGCCCGAGCGCGTGACGCTGAAATACACGCGCCATGGTCCCGTGATCTTCGAGGACCACGCCGCGCGCCGCGCCTATGCCGTCCGGGCGGCGTGGCTCGAGCCAGGTGGCGCACCCTATCTCGCGAGCCTTCGCATGAATCAGGCGCGGACGTGGGAGGAGTTCCGAGACGCCTGCAGCTACAACCGCATGCCGGCGGAGAACATGGTATGGGCGGATCGCACGGGAACCATCGGCTGGCAGGCCGCCGGCATCCAGCCGCTCAGAAAGAACTGGAGCGGCCTGCTGCCCGTGCCCGGTGACGGGCGCTACGAATGGGACGGCTATTTGCCGATCAACGCGCTCCCGCACGAAGTCAACCCGTCGAGAGGCTTCCTCGCCACCGCCAACCACTACCTCTTCCCGAACGATTACCCGTGGAGGGACGCGTTGCACTACACCTGGGCCGATCCCTACCGCGCCTCGCGCATCACCGAGATCCTCGGCTCCGGACGACTCTTCAGTGTGGCTGAAACGGCATCGGTCCAGAACGACAACCTGTCATTGCCGGCGCGTGCGCTCGTGCCTCTGCTGCGCGACCTCTCGCTGCCGAGCGGCCCGGCGGCCCAGGCACGAAGCGTGTTGACGACGTGGAATTCCGTGATGGACAAGGACTCGGTTGCGGCCGGCGTCTACGCGATGTGGCAGCGGCGGCTGCTGAGCAACACGCGCGAGCGGCTCCTGCCGCCGGCGCTTCGCGGCACGAACAACTCGCTCATCACCTTGAAGCGGGTCATCGACGCGCTGCACGCCCCGGACGGCCGTTTCGGGGAGCACCCGACCCGCGCGCGCGATGCGCTCATTGCGGCGAGCCTCGACGAAGCCGTTGCCGAGCTCACCAGGCGCTTCGGTCCCGACATGCAGAACTGGAAGTACGGCCAGGACGGATTCCACCATGCGCTGATTCGGCACCCGCTGAGCGGCGTGGTCAACGCCGAGACGCGCGCCAGGCTGTCGGTCGGACCGCTTCCCCGCGGCGGAGATGGATCGACGATCAGCGCAACCGGAAACGGCGACAATCAGACCGGCGGCGGGTCGTTCAAGATCATCGTCGACACGGAAAACTGGGACAACTCGATCGGTATCAACACCCCGGGACAAGCCGGCAACCCCGACGATCCCCACTACCGCGATCTGTTCGAGCTCTGGGCTCGTGGCAAGTACTTCACGCTCGCCTACTCGCGTGCCAAAGTGGAGTCGGTTCGCGGGAGCACGCTGCGGCTCGAGCCGGCCAGCGCCACGAACCAGCGGTGAACGGCGGCCTTCGGCCGAGGGGCGCGCCTTCGGCGCGAGGGCCGCGCTCCGCTCGGCAGGCCGGCTGCGCCGGATTGCCCACTTCGCGCAAGCAACTATCCTCCGCGCAAGCGGCCATCCGCGTGAGACGGCCCTCCGCGCACCGGCCCTCGGCGCAAGCCGCCCTCCGCGCAAGCGGCCCTCAGAGCACGATGCCGTAGCGGTCGCGCAAGACGTTGACGTGATGCTCGAAGTGCCCCGCGATGACAAATGCCAGTGCGCGCACGCTGAGCGTCCAGTCCCTCACGGTGCCTCTTCTCGTCAGGAAGGAATCGTCCAGCGAGCGGACGAGCGCGAGGGTGGACAACCTCACAATCGCCAGCTCCTCGACGAGATCGCCCAGCGTCCGCCGGTCGGCATTGGTCTCGGCGCCATAGGCCTCCTCGTCAAACCCGGGAAGCGGCGTCTTGTCGCCACGCGCAATGCAGAGCAACCGGTAGGCGAGGATGCGCTCGGTATCGGAGAGGTGGCCGACGATCTCGCGCACACTCCACTTGCCATCGGCGTACCGGTGAGCGGCCTGCTCGGGCGTCAGGCGGCCGAGCGCGTCGATGACGCGCCGTTGCCGCTCAAGCACAGGCAGCGCGTCGGGCTCTCCGATCACCGCGGCGATGTACCCCCTTTGAAACTCTGCGTATTCTGTCGCGTCCGGAAATCCGATCACCAGCGCCATGTGGCCTCCTTACACTGGCGCGCAGTCGAGTTGACGACGCGCCAGCATCAGCTTTCGGCGGTCAGCTGTCGGCCGTCAGCGCTGGAAAGCTGATTGCCGAGAGCCGAGAGCCACTCGCAATTCACGCCGCATCGAATGAATCGCGGGATTAACCTCGATCCTGAACCAACAAACGACTGATCCGATCGAGAGCGGCCATTCCGTAGACGTCAGACTCGAACTGCGGCAGCCGGATGATCGCCTGTGACGCAAACCGCCGCTCGATCTCGTCGAGATACACCCGCTCCTGCCGGCGACGCGCGCGCAAAAAGGAATCCGTCGTCGCATCCGGGAGCACGCGGTTCAACACCATCCCGCCAAGCTTGACGCCGACATCATCGAGCTGTTCAATCGCGCGCGACGTTTCCTCGATGGGCAGCCGCTCGGGGATGAGCACGAGCACGAAGCCGGTCGTGCGGCCGCTGACCAGCCGCGCACGCAGCAGCCGCAGCCGCTCGAGCCGCTCGCCGAGCGTGATCAGGATCGGATCCTGCTTGTCGTCCTGCTCGACACCGAGCATCGCACGGCGCGAGCGCGACAGCGCCTTGATCCACGTTTCCATGAGCTCGGGCATCCGGATGAGACGCAGCGTGTGGCCGGTCGGCGCCGTGTCGAACACGATCAGATCGAACCGCTCGTCCTCGCCGCGAATCAGCGTGCCCATTCGATCGAACAGCGCGACTTCCTCCGCGCCGGGCATCGTCGCCGCGAGGTCGATCTGCCGATTGGCTTCCTTGAGGATCGCGTGCCCGAACAGGTCGGCGATGTGCGCCTTGACCCCGGCGACGTAGCGCTGCGATTCCTTCGCGGCGTCAATCTCCATGGCGTGCAGCGTCGGCGCGATCTCGGTCGGCTCTGGACCAAGAGCCCGCTCGAAGATGTCGGATGTCGAGTGCGCGGGATCGGTCGACACGAGCAGCACGCGCTTGCCCGCACGGCTTGCGGCCAGCGCCATGGCCGCCGCACACGTGGTCTTGCCAACGCCGCCCTTCCCGCCGAAGAACAGCACCTCCCGCTGCAGCAGACGGCGCATCAGCAGCAGGGGAGGTTGCCGAGCGGCGAGTGATCCATCCCCATGCGGCGGTGCCACAAGTGGAACTGATCGAGCAGATAGGGATAGACGTCGAGCAGGTAGAGCGTCGCCGGATTCGGCAACCCGACGATTTCCATGTAACAGAGAAGCAGGAACAGATCGTTCAGTTGATTGGCCTGAAGCCGCAGCTCGCGCTCGTAGCGCCCGTAGGCGATGCCGTGGAGGATGTCGCGGACGGCTTGATGCCAACTGCTCACGGGACTGATCGTAGCAGTAAGGCTGGTGGGGCGGGTAACGCTGGTGGGGAGGAAAGATCCGGCGAAGCCGGCCGGCCGAGCGACGCGAGGCCTTCGCGCCGAAGGCGCGGCCTCGGCCGAAGGCCGCCGTCACTCACATATTCAGCCAGTACGACAGCTTCACGAGAAACACGTTGTGCGCCGGCGCCGCGAAGACGCCGCCAAAGTCGCGGCCGAAATCGAAGTCGCCCACATCCGCAAACCCGGAACGGTTCTGCTGCCAGACGACGAAGAGAGACGACCCGGGCTTGTATTCCCATCGCAGCACATTCGTGGTGCGGAACGAGCGGATGTTGAAGTCGGCGCTGCCGGCATACGCATGCGGGCGATATCGATCGCCATACCCGGGTGCCCGGCCGTTCACCAGCACCTTGTAGTCGCTGTACTGACCGGCCGACACGAACGGTTCGGCGTAGCTTTGAATCGACAGCTCAGGTGTCAGGGTGTAATTCACGCGGAACGTGAACGCCGAGGTCCGCTGCTCGAGCCGGCCAAACACATATCTCGTGCTGCCATTCACATCCTCGTTGGCCACCCACTGCGCGTCGTCGTTGTTGATGTTGTAGCGGAAGCCAGTCGACACGGACGTGGCCGTTGTCGGCCGCCAGGTGACCGATGGCCCCATGTTGCCGCGCGTGGTGCCCTGGCGGTCGCTCTCGACATAGCTGTTCCAGAACGCCGACACCGCCTTGCGGCTGTCCGTGCCGAAGCTCTGCCAACTGGCGAGCGTGGGATTGCCGAGGACGCCGGGGCCGCCGCGCGTGATGCGATCGCGGAACGGCCGGGCATTGACGTTGAAGCCAAAGCTGGTCGAGTAATAGTTCTTCCACGTCCAGTGCATGTTGACGTTGCCGCCGCTGAAGAGCCGATCGCCGGCAAAGTTCCAGCTCGCATACTGATTGAGATTCAAGAAGAACGACCGCGTGAACCGGCCGGGGACGTTGTCGCGAATCTGAAACCAATGACTGGCGTATCGCTCGTCCGCACGACGCTGGAAGCCCAGATCGTTGATGTCGAAGCCCGGGCTCTTGAACCCGTAATTCGCGCTGAACCGCGTCTTCTCGCCGCCGATCTTGCCGAACGCGAAGGCGCCGGCATGGCCGGCAAGCAACGTCCGCGACGGATCGAATTCGACGTGCTCGGCGTCAGGGCGCTGGAAGGCGTGGACGGTATTGTTCTGCAGGCGCGAGATGGCGTCGGTGGAACCTTCGACGCGCGACCCGGCCCAGAACCCGGAAAGGTTGAATCGATGACTGAGCCGGATGTCGTAATCCACGCCTCCCGAGTACGCATCGTCAGGCAGGAAGCTGAGGCTGGGCTCGAGCTGGCGATTGGTGGACGTCAGCATGAGGCCGATGTTCGACTGGTTCGCGAACTCGCGCCGGGCACGAAGGACGCTGTAACCCGAGAGCGGCTCGACGGCTTGCGAACGCCGGACGAGTCCGATCCCGGAAATCACCGCTTTCTCTTCTGACGTGACGGCCGTGAGCGCGCCCACCGAAAATTTCCCAACCCGGCCGGTCAGCTTTGCGGCACCCAGAATGGTGGCGGCGACGGGAGCGGCGGCATGCTCGCCTTCGGCAAGCGTCGCTGAGCCTTGTGGCGACCGCCCGATCCGGCGCGAGTAGAACAGACCCGTGCATTGGCCGTCGTTGCAGTCCACGTTGAACTGAAATGTGCCGGACCCTTCGACGAAAAACGGGCGGCGCTCCTGGAAAAATGTCTCGAAGGCATCGAGATTGACGACCGCCGGGTCCGCTTCGACCTGCCCGAAGTCGGGGTTGACGGTGGCGGTCAGCGTGAGACCCGGAAGCAACGCGTACTTGAGGTCGAGACCAAGCGCAGCGGAGCCGTCCCTGCGCTCGCGCAGCGGGTTGTTGCCATCCGGATTGAGCGAATAACTGCCCAGCGTGTAGGGCAGCAGCTCCAGCTTCTTCGGCGAGCCGCTCATGCGCAGCCCGCGCACCTCCGCAAACTGGGACACGAACCCGTTGGCGTTTCGCGAAAGCAGCGGCCAGGTGGACGTCTCCGCAAGACGGCCCACTTCCCGAATCACGGCAAAGCCCACCGGACCACCATCGACGTTGTTGAAGCGGAGTTGCGAGAAGGGAATCCGGAACTCGGCCGTCCACCCGCCGGCGTCGCGCGTGATCGCGACGTCCCAGACCGCGTCCCAACTGTCGTCGCTCGCCCCATCGTTGAAGTAATAGCGATCGGTCTTCACGCCCACGGGATTGACGGCAAACTCGTAGGCCGTCCGGCGATCGAGATACGAATCGACGACGATCTTGATCCAGTCGGAGGGCGATCGCTGGTCGCGACGGGTCAGCATGGCGACGATGCGGTCGGGTTCGGTGTCGTGGGCGCGGACGGCGACGTAGAGCGCGTTCGCGTCATAGGCGATGCGCGCGTCGGTGCGCTGCGAAGGCGGAGCGCCTTCGGCCGGCTCGCGCTGGACGAAGTCGCTGATGCCCGGTGCCTGCTCCCACACAGGCTCGATGAGACGGCCGTCGATGGTGATGGGGCTCGTTGCCGGGACGGCGGTGGCGTCAATCACCTCCGCCGTCCTCGTCGGGGGATCTGCAAATGCACGCCCCGGCACAAGAAGCGCCATCATAAGGGCCAGGCAGGTCAGGCCGCCGTGACCTCCGAAGCCTTGGCGAAGGAGATCATTCCGGAAAGTCACGGAACAGTAGACGGGTGAGCGCGTGTTTTGGTTGCTGACTATTCGCCAATCCAGTCAGAGAGGCGCCTTTTCTGCTCCTCGGTGGCGTTGGGCGCGGGCTCGAGCCGCCAGACGCGTCCGGGCTCGGCTCCGAGCGTCACGTCCATCCTCATCAGGCGGTCACGCCGAGCTACCAGCACCGACACCTCGTCCCCGGGACGATACTGGTCGAGTCGAGCGGCCAGCCCGTCAGCTCTGACGCGCACGTCGTCGATGGCAAGAATCTCGTCGTCCACGTTGAGGCCGGCGGCATGGACCGGTGTTTGCCGGCGCACTTGCGAAACGACCAGTCTGCCGGCATCGTTCCGCGTCGTCGCGCCCAGCCAGGCGCGCTGGTTGCGCGCATCGACGGGGCGAAACCGCAACCCGAACCAGTCGAGCGCTTCGGTGTAATCCAGTTCGTCGGTCGACTCGGCGGTCCTGGCAAACCAGTCGCGAAGGTTGACGCCGGCCGCATCGCTCATCGCCTGATAGAACTGCTCCATCGTGTAGCCCTTGGCGCCGGCGTGGCGTTCGTAGGCCAGCCGCAGGGCGTCGTCCAGGGACTTCGCGCCGCCGGTGGCTTTGCGAATGCGCGTATCGAGCAGCAACGCGATGACCACACCCTTGGGGTAGTAATTGATGGTGGTGTTCGCGGTGTTTTCGTCCGGCCGATACTGTTTGATCCAGGTGTCGAACGACGACATATCGGCAGACGTCACGAGCCGTCCAGGCGTCGTCTGGACCGCCTCGATGTGACCCGACAGCTCTTCGAAGAACTCGTCGCGGGTGGAGATGCCGGGCCGCTTGACCAGCAGGCCCGCGTAGTAGTCGGTGAAGCCTTCCGCAATCCACAGCGCCTTCGTGTAGTTCTCGTTTTCGTAGTCGAACGGCCCCAGTTCGATCGGGCGCAGCCGCTTGATGTTCCACACATGGAAGTGCTCGTGTGCGACCAGTCCCAGATAGTTGAGATAGGCGCGCCGCGTCCGCGTCGTGAAGCGATTGGCCATGACGAGAAAGCTGTTCTTGTGCTCGAGGCCGCCACCGGCATCCACAATCAGGTTGAGCGCGTAGTAGTGCGGGTAGTCGAAGCGGCCACCCATCACTTGCCCGCCGGCTTCGACAATCTTCTGCGTATCCGCCGTGGCACGGTCCACGTCGAAGAACGTGGTATCGCCTTCGAAGACGGCAACGTGCCGCTTGCCGGCGACAGTGAAGTCGCGCTGCACCGGGTTGCCGAGAATGATGGGGCTGTCCACCAGCGTGTCGAAGTCCTCGGCCCGGTAGGTGTGCGGCTGGCCGCTCACGGGCATGAGCGCTGTCGCCGAGGCCTTCCACTGTGAAGGCAGCTCAATCCGCACCTCATGCGTCCGCGCCAGACCGTCCACGAGTGAAATGAACGTGGGCGCGCCGTTGAGCATGGCAAAGCCGTGCTCAATCCAGTTGTTGCGCACCGTCATTTCCCGGCCGTAGACGCGATAGCTCACGGTCACGGCCGGCGCGCCTCCGGTATCGACACGCCAGCGGTTCTTCGCGGACTTCTGGACGGAAAGAGCGCCGCCGCTGCCGCGGGCAGCAACGTCCTCGACATGGCGCTGGTATTCGCGAATGAGGTAGGAGCCCGGCGTCCACACAGCCATGAACAACTCCACCTGCGGACGTCCGCCGGTGGGGTACACGGCTTCGACTTCCATGTAGTGGGTCTGGGCGGCAGGAAAACGGAGCGTATAGCGAATCGGGGCGTCGGCTTGTGCGTGGATCGGGCCTGATGCGGTCATGGCTACAACAATCACGCACGCGAGTGCGGCGAGGGTGCGCGTCATACGCTTATTCTAGTCAGGCTTCAGCCGAGAGTTGAGGCGCTGATGCCGATTGCTGAGATGCATCTCACCGATCACAAGACCGTCGGACTCCAGTATTTTGCGACCGCGATCGCATTCCTGCTGGTGGGCTTCCTGCTGATGCTGGTTCTTCGGTGGCAACTGGCATGGCCGGCAGCGCCGATGCCGGGCATCGTTGCCGCGTTGGTCGGCGGCGCCAACGCGCCCGGCGGCTATATGGCGCCCGAGTTCTACAACCAGCTCGTCGCCATGCACGGCACGATCATGATCTTTCTCGCCGTGGTGCCGCTGCTGACCGGCGCGTTCGGCAACTACCTCGTGCCGCTCCAGATTGGCGCACGCGACATGGCCTATCCGCGCCTCAACGCCACGAGCTACTGGACGTACCTTGTCGCGGGTGTGGTGATGGTCGCCAGCTTTTTCGTCGAGGGCGGCGCTGCCGATTCGGGGTGGACCGCCTACCCGCCACTCGCCATCCTGGCCACACGCGGGCAGGACTTCTGGCTCGTCGGCATCTTCCTGCTCGGTGTGTCGGCCATGCTGAACTCGATCAACGTGATCGCAACGGTGATCCAGTTGCGCGCACCCGGCCTGCGGTTCATGCAACTGCCATTTTTCGTGTGGACCCAGCTCATTGCGGCCCTGCTGCTGCTCGCGTTCCCGTCGCTTCAGGCGGCCGGCCTTCTGCAACTGATGGATCGCCTCGCGGGAACGAGCTTCTTCCTGCCCAGCGGCCTGGTGGTCAACGGCGTGCCGATGACGGGCGTCTCCGGCGACGGCAACGCGCTGCTCTGGCAGCACCTGTTCTGGTTTCTCGGCCACCCCGAGGTGTATGTGCTGATCCTGCCCGCGATCGGGATCGTGTCGGAGATCATCGTCCGTCAGACGGGCCGGCCTTTATGGGGCTATCGCGCCATGGTGTGGTCGCTGCTCTTCCTCGGCGTCATCTCGACGATCGTGTGGGCACACCACATGTTCCTCACGGGCATGGGGACGACCCTCGGGGCGTTTTTTCAGGTCACCACCATGATCGTCTCGATTCCCTCGGTGGTGCTCGTCACGTCGCTGATGTTGTCGTTGTGGGGCAGCTCGATTCAATTCACGACGCCCATGCTCTTCGCGTTGGCGTTTCTCCCGATGTTCGGCATCGGCAGGCTGACCGGGTTGCCGCTTGGTCTGGCGGCAAGCGACGTCATCCTCCACGACACGTGGTACGTCGTCGGGCACTTCCACTTTCTCGTGGCGCCGGGCACGCTCTTCGCGATCTTTGGCGGCATCTACTACTGGTTTCCCAAAGTGACGGGGCGCGCGCTGAATCACACGCTCGGCATGGTGCACTTCTGGGGATCGCTGGCCACCATGACGGCGATCTTCCTGCCGATGTTCACGCTCGGCTTGCGGGGCGTCAATCGCCGCTTGTACGACGCCGGCATGTCGTACGCCCACGCGCAAGGCACGTTGGGCGTTCAGGAGCACATGACGTGGGCCGCCGTCGCGCTCGGCATGTTCCAACTCCCCTTCCTTGTGAACATCGTCTGGAGTTTGCGCCGCGACACACCCGTTGACGATGCGTATCGCTTCGATCGGCCTCGCGTGACCGGCCCCGTTCCGTGGACCGACGAGCCGCGGCCGGACTCGCGCACGACGAACGTGCGCCTGGGCATGTGGCTCTTTCTCTCATCCGAGGCGATGTTCTTCGGCTCGCTGTTCTCGGCCTGCGTCCTGCTACGCACAGGCGCCGCGACGTGGGCAGATCCCGGTGATTGGCTGCCGGCGCCGGCGCTCGTGGTCATGACGGCGTTGCTGCTCGTCACGAGCGGGGTGACGCGACGGTTGATCTGGGTCTCCACGGGCGCCGGCGTGATGTTTCTCGTGATGAAAGGTCTCGAGCTTTCACGCATGCTGGACGCAGGCCTGCATCCGGCGGTGAACCTGACCATTGCATGCTGGTTTGTCCTGACCGGCGCGCACTGGCTGCACGTGGCAGGAGGCGTGTGTGCCAACGTGTGGGTGGCGCGGAGTGCCACACGGCTCGGCGCCGCGCATGTCGCCGAGCGATTCCACGCCGTACGGCTCTACTGGATGTTCGTGGATGTGGTATGGGTCGCTATTCTCGTGTCGTTTCTCATCTGAGCGCCCCTCCGTGGCGGGCGCTGTGAGTGTTGTGGTGATCAGGTGATCGACCGGCTGCTTCCGCTTGCCGCCTCGGAGCACGCGGCCGACTTCGACGGCGTGCTGACGTCCGTGCACGTCCACATGGCCATTCAGGCCGTGGCGTGGGGGCTCTTTTTCGGGTATTGCCTGGTTCGATTTCGCCGGCGGACTCCTCCACGCCCGGCCGCCGCACTGGCACCCACTCTCCCGGTGATCGCCATTGCACTCGTGATCCTGGGCGATGCCCTCCTGTTGGTCACGACGGCATTGCCTGTATGGCTGAAGCACGCGGCCTTGCGCCCGTCGCTGGCGGCGCCATTCGAAGTGCGGGTGGCGGCAGAGCAATTCGTCTGGAACGTCCACTACCCGGGACCTGACGGTCGCTTTGGCACGATCAGCAGCGCACTCATCAGTGCATCCAACCCGGTTGGCATCGATCGCGCCAGCGATGGCGGCGCCGACGACATCGGCCTGCAGGAACGTCCTCACGGTGCCGCTCGGCCGGCCGACCGTCGTGCAGCTCACGAGTCGTGACGTCGTGCATTCCTTCACGCTGAACGAAATGCGCGTCCGACAAGACGCGACGCCCGGACTCGTCGTACTGACGTGGTTCACACCGACAGCGACCGGGAGCTGGGAGATTGCCTGTTCTCAGCTCTGCGGCCTCGGCCACTACCGCATGCGCGGGATATTCACCGTGCTCGACGACGACGACTGGACGGCCTGGCAGGCACGCGAAGTGGCACTCATCCCTCCGGCTCGACGATGACACTCTGCGCCACGCGACGATCGTTGTCGATGCGATATCGGACGCTCACACGGCGGCCGACCAGAATGACGAGCTCCGACAGGGTGAGCTTCTGATCGTTCTGACGGACCTCACCGTCATCGGCCACCAGCAGATCAACCAGGTCGGCTTCGCCCTGCGGGAGGACGGCAATGCGCCTCGCCGCCGGCTCGACAAACGCGAGATGTCCCAGCAGCGTCGGCGCCGAGGCGTCGTCCTGTCCTCTCGCGACGCCGATTACGGCCGATAACAGGAAAGCGCTGATGGTCGCGGCAAGCGGTGCATAGAGGGCGTGAGGAAGATGGCGGGGCACGGTATTCTCAAAGTATCAAAGCGATGCCAGCTCTTCCATTTGGGACCACAGCGTCGGAGGAACGTGCAAAATGGCACTCGTCACTGCGAGTCAGGTTGGCCGTCGCCATCGCGCTGCTGGTGGCGGTCACCGGGATGGGGGCAAGCTGGCTCGCCCTTCGACTGGTGCGCCAGGGGCTCACCTCCGAAGCGACCAGCATCGCCATGCCTGCGGCGGTGCGGGCGGTCGATGAGCTCTCTGCGTCGCCGGGCATCGTCAGCGTTGCCCTGCTCTCCATTGTCGTACTCGTGGCGCTGATGGACCTGCTGGCGTGGCCGCTGGTCTATCGGCCGATTCAGCAACTGCGCGACACCGTCGCGCGAGTCGCCGCCGGCGATTTTTCAGCGCGCGCGCCGGTCGTCCGTCCGGACGAGATCGGCACCGTCGCGGCAGGTCTCAACGAGATGCTCGCGCAGCTCGAGAACATCAACGAGTCCATGCAGACTCGTGTGCGCGAAGCCACCAGGGAAGTGGACCAGCGTAACCAGCAGCTTGTCGATTCGTATCACCGGTTGTTCGGCCTGCGCGAGCAGCTCGCCGGCGCCGAGCAGCTCGCGTCGGTCGGACAGACCGCCGCGAACGTCGCGCATCAGGTCGGGACGCCGCTCAATCTGATCTCCGGCTACGTCCAGTTGTTGAAAGAGGAGCTCGGTCCCGACACGCCGCACGCGCCTCGTCTGGCCATCATCGAGGAACAGATCGCGAAGGTGACCACGACGGTGCGCACGCTGCTCGATCGTTCGCGCCAGATGGGACGCAAGACCCGCACGACGGCAGGCGAGCTGGTCACGCGTGTGATCGAGGTCATGCTTCCCAATCTTCAGGCGGCTCGCATCACCCATGAAATGGAGCTGACGGCCGGCGACACGCCGATTCTGGTCGATGCCACGAATTTCGAGCTGTCGCTGCTCAACCTGGTGACCAACGCCGTCGATGCCATGCCGGAGGGAGGCGCCTTGCACGTCCGTGTGCTCGACCATCCGCCCAATCGCGTGCGCATCGAGATCCGGGACACTGGCCACGGGATTCCAGACGATTTGCTGCCCCGCATTTTCGAGCCCTGGGTCAGCACCAAACAGCCCGGCCGCGGCACCGGGCTTGGCCTGGCCATTGCCCGTGACGTCGTGTCCGCTCATGGCGGCACCATTCATGTCGCCTCCACCGTGGGCGTGGGCACGACGTTCACGATCGACCTGCCATCGGATGCCGCCCGCGATGCCGGGCGCGTGGCGTCATGACCACCCTGGCGACTTCCCGCATTCTCGTCCTTGACGACGATCCCGGGACGTGCCGGTTCATGCAGGAACTGCTGGCAAGGCCGGAGCGGGAAATTGAAACCTCGCTCGACCCCGAACAGGCGCTGTCGCGCGTGCGGGTCAGACCGTTCGACCTGGTCATCAGCGACCTCAAGCTGAACGCGCGTCTCGACGGTATCGATGTCCTCCGGTCGGTCCGTGAGATGACGCCGGGCACACCGGTCATCATCGTCACCGGGTTCGGCGAGCTCGAGAAGGCGGTCGAAGCTGTCCGGGAGGGCGCGTTCGATTTCGTCAGCAAGCCGTTCAACATCACCGAGCTGAAGGGTCTGGTCGAGCGGGCGCTGCAGAAGACGCCGGCCGCGGCGCCACAAGCCGCCGTGCGCGACAACATGCCACCGGCGTTGCTCGGCCGCACACCGGTCATGACCGGCGTCTACAAACAGATCGCACACGCTGCATCGGCCGACGCGCCCGTGCTGATCATCGGCGAGAGCGGCACCGGCAAGGAGCTCGTCGCGCGCGCGATTCACCAGCACAGCAACCGGGCGTCACGCCCCTTCGTGCCGATCAACTGCGGCGCGCTCACCGAGACGCTGCTCGAGTCCGAGCTGTTTGGCCACACCAAGGGGTCGTTCACCGGCGCGGTCAACGACACGAAAGGCGTGTTTCAAACCGGGCACACCGGCACCGTGTTTCTCGACGAGGTCGGCGAGATGTCGCCGGGCCTGCAAGTGAAGCTGTTGCGGGTGCTTCAGGAAGGCGAAGTGCGGCCTGTCGGATCGAGCCGGGCCGTCAGGACCGACGTGCGCATTCTCGCCGCGACCAATGTCGACGTCGACCGCGCCGTCGCGGAGGGGAAGTTCCGGCAGGATCTGTTCTATCGACTGGGCGTGGTCGTCATCACGCTGCCGCCGCTGCGCGACCGGCGCGAGGACATTCCCCTGCTGATCGAGCGCTTCCTGAAGGGCGCGTGCGCAAAGGCCGGCAAGCGGGTAGAGCTGACGCCTGCCGCCGTCGAGTCGCTGTCGTCCTATCCGTGGCCGGGGAACGTACGCGAACTGGAGAACATGATCGAACGCCTGGTCGTCTTCAGCCGCGGCAGCCGCATCGACGCCGGCGATCTCCCCCCGACGGTGACGCCGCGTGCGCCAGCGCTCGAAAAGCGGCTGTTCGACGATCTGCCGCTGCTCGAGGAACTCGAGCGGCGCTATCTGCTCCACGTGCTCGAGCAGGTCGGCAACAACCGGACGCGGGCGGCCGAAGTGATGGGCATCGATCGGCGCACGCTGTATCGCATGGCCGAACGGTTCGGGATCCCGCTCGCGGAACAGCCCGATTGATCGGCACGCCCCTCTACCTGGCGATCTTCTCTCCCCTCGCAATCCATTCGTTCCATCCGCCGAGCATCGTCTTCACGTTGGTGACGCCAAATGCATTCATGTCGAGCGCCGCACGGGCGCTGGTGGATTCGGCCACTCAAGCACAGTAGGTGACGAGCAGCCGCTTCTCCTTCTTCCATTGCTCGACGTGGTTGGGAATGTGGTCGAACGGCACGTTGATCGCGCCGGGCATGTGCCCTTCCTTGAACGACTGCGGATCCCGCACGTCGATCAGCACGACCTGCTTGCTGGCCATCAGCGCCTTGACCTCGTCGATGGTGATGCGCGGGACGTTGCGCATGGCCTGTCCGGCAATCGCGACCGACGAGATGAGCGTGATGAGAGCAACCGCGGCGATGCGTGTCTTCATGAAGTGTGTCCCCTGGTTCCACATGATATCGGTGATTCGGTTCGCCGGGGCGCCTCCGCCGCTGTGGGAGTCACCGCGCCCTGGCGCCCAGCCACTGATCCCGAAACTGCTTCTGCGCCGCCGTGGCCGATCCGCCCGCCTGCTCGACCGTCACGACCTCGATACGCCGATCCTCGTCGAGCACCATGGTCGTGCTGACGTTCTCACCGCTACGACGCACGAAGCGCAGGGGTACCGACGAGCCGGGCTTGTGCTTCGCCAGCACCTGATCAACGGCCGCCTGCGAGGTCAGGTTGACGCCGTCCAGCGAAACCACGAGGTCATCACGGTCCACGCCAGCCTTGTAGAGGGCCGTGTCGAACAACACGGCGCCTGCCACTCGCGCTCCGCCACCGCCCTGAAAGTCGAGCGGGGGCGCGATGAGAGACGCGCGGCCCTGGTTCCGCTGGCGCAGCACGAGGCCCGCCTGTTCGAGCAACGGCCCGTAGTCGGCGACCTCGCGGCCCTGGACAAATGAGCCGAAGAAGGTCCTGGCGAACTGTTTCGTCGTGAGCTCTCCGAGTGCCGTCTCGAGGTCGGCCATCGTGTACGGGGTTGCCACGTGTCCTGGCACCTTCTGCCCCGGCCGGCCAAACCGCGCCCAGAGTGCGCGCATGTAGGTGTCGAGCGTCGCCTGGCCTGCCGTCTGCTCTCGCAGGGACAGATCGAGTGCCAGCCCCAACGCCGCGCCCCAGGTGTAATACGAAATGAACGTGTTGTCCCAGCTCGTACGGTCGATGGCGGCGGCGGCGTCGACAAACGGCGCCAGCGTGCTCATCTCCGCCGCGGATCGAAACGTCCGTCCAGGGCTGAGCGTCACGGCGTTGATGGTGCCGGCAAAGCTGGCCAGGACGGCGTCGAGCGGGGTCAGCCCTGCGCGGTGGAGAATCAGGTCGTCGTAATAGCTGGTGAAGCCCTCGCCAAACCACAATTCGGCGGACACATCCGCGTCTGAGAAATCGAACGGCTCCAGATCGCGGGCGCGAATGCGCTCGACGTTCCAGGCGTGCACGAACTCGTGGGCGACGGTGCCGAGCAGGCCGATCCGTTGCTGCGGATTGCGCAGTGCGCCGGCGCTCGTCAACACGGTGCTGTTGCGGTGCTCCATCCCATCGCCGCTCGCCCAGGGCAGGTAGTCGGCCAGAAAGGTGTACGTGTTGTTCTCGAACTGAGGGAACTCGCCGAAGACGGCCAGCGTTTCGCGCACGATGCGCTCCACGTCTTTCGCGTAGGCATCGGCGTCGGCGTCGCTGCCGTCGTGGTGCAGGGCAATGCGAAACGTCGGCTTCGTGCCGCCCGGCCCCGACACCGTGAAAGTCCGCTCCGTGAAAGCGCTGAACTCGGTCGGGCTGTCCATCAGGTACTGGAAATTCGGTGCCGTGAACGTCAGCGGATCCTCTGTGGGATACAGCTGTGTTGCGACCCGCCACTTCCGTCCGCTCGACTGCTCGAGGCGGACCTGGGCGGGGCGATCCTCGAACCCCCGCGCCCACATCAGCGTCGCCGGGATGTTCATGTGTGCGTGCGTGGCATCAACGCTCAGGTATGTGCCATCGACCCGGTCCCCGAACACGCGGTAGCTGACCACGACGGTCCCGTCATGCCCGGACACGTTCCACTGATGCAGGTTCGGACGCGCCGGCGCCAGGACGCTGCCCTTGCCGTCACGGAACCGGACATCGAAGACGTTCTTCGCGAACTCGTGCAACGCGTAACGCCCCGGAGACGTGCGGCTCATGCGGACTTCGAGCGGCGCCTCGGCCACGTCGCGGAAAGTGACTTCCACCTGCATCCAGCGATGTTCAGGCTCGGGGAACGAGAGGCGATACTCGACCGGGCCCTGCCCTGAGCCGGTCGAAGTGGCCTGCCCCAAGGCCGCGACCGCCGTCGCGAGCACGAGGCCGGCTGTCAAAAGCCCGCGTCGGAGAATCATGGTTGGTAGCTTAGTAGCATAGCGACACTGATGCCCCACCTGCTTGTCCTGAGCGAGCGGAGCGAGTCGAAGGGCTTGTCCTGAGCGAGCGCCGCGAGTCGAAGGACCCTACGGATATGTGTACGCGCTCTGCAGGCCAAGCGGCAAGCCCATCGCCCAATAAGCGAGCAGGAACAACGTCCAGCTGATGATGAACGTCACGGAAAACGGCAGCATCATCGACGCGACCGTACCGATGCCCGCTCCGCGGAAGTACCGCTGACAGAACACCACGACCAGCGGGAAATACGGCATCAGCGGCGTGATGATGTTCGTGCTCGAATCGCCGATGCGGTACGCGACCTGAGTCAACTCCGGCGCCAGTCCCACCTGCATGAGCATCGGCACGAAGATCGGCGCGAGCAGCGCCCACTTCGCCGACGCCGACCCGATCAGCAGATTGACCGCCGTCGTCACGAGGATGATGCCGACGATCGTGACCTGGCCCGGCATGGCCAGCGCCTGCAGGATGGTCGCGCCCTTGAGCGCGACGAGCGCCCCGATGTTCGATCGCCCGAAGGCATCGGTGAAGAGCGCCGCGAAAAAGGCCATCACGATGTAATAGCCCATCGTGCTCATGGACTTGCTCATCCCGACGATGATGTCCTTCGCCGTGTTCACCGTGCCGGCCGCGTAGCCGTAGGCGACCGATGGGAAGAGAAACAGCAGGAAGATGAGCGGCACGATCGACCGCATCAGCGGGGCGGTAAACGCCGTCAACTCCCCTTCCGGCGAGCGCAGCGGCGAATCACCGGGCACCGCGGCCGCGAGGAGCAACACGGCGAGCACCATGAGCGTGAGTCCGCCCGAGATGAGTCCCCGGCGTTCGTTCGGCGTCAGCGGCTCGAGCTTCGGCATGTCGGACATGTCGCCATCCACGGGCGTGGTCGCGACCAGCCGGGGCTCCACCACCCGATCGGTCAAGTACCACCCGAGCCCGATGATCAAAAAGGTCGACGCCGCCGTGAAAAACCAGTTGCACAGCGGATTGACCATCCGTGCCGGGTCGACGATCTGCGCGGCTGACTGGGTAAAGCCCTGCAACAGCGGATCGATGCCGGACGGGATCAGGTTGGCGCTGAAGCCGCCCGAGACACCCGCAAACGCCGCCGCCACTCCGGCGAGCGGGTGCCGTCCTGCGGTGTAGAAGATGACGCCGCCCAGCGGAATGACCAGCACGTACCCCGCGTCGGTCGCCGTGTGGCTCAGACACGCGACCAGCACCAGCATCGGGGTCAGCAGCGCGCCCGGCGTGATGTTGAGCATGGCCTTGAGGCCGGCGCCGAGAAATCCGACATGCTCCGCAACGCCCACGCCAAGCAGCGCCACGAGCACGACGCCCAGCGGCGGGAAGTTCACGAACACGGTGACCATGTTCGCCAGAAACGCGGCCAGCGCCGTGCCCGTGAGCAGATTCTGAACCTGAATCGGCTTGCCGTTGCGCGGATCGATCTCGGTGAAGGCCACGTTGGCCAGCAGCGCCGACAGCACCCACACAATCAGCAGCGCAAAAACGAACAGCAGGGCCGGATCCGGCAGCTTGTTGCCGGCCCCTTCGATTCCCGAGAGAAATCGATCGAGCGCAGTCGGTCGGCGGTTATTCATCGGCCTCTTCCCTGGTGACATCGCGAACGATTCGAAAGCCCAGACTGTCGCCCCGGTCTCGAGGACGATGGTGATAGCGCACGGCGCAACGGGCGCTGTCGGCGTTGAACCGCCAACTGCCGCCGCGGATCACTTTGCGTGCTTCGTCGTACCCGTCATTGGTCCATTCCCAGACATTGCCGTGCATGTCGAACAGGCCAAATGCGTTGGGAGGGAAGGACTCGACAGGCGTGACTCTACCGCGATTCTGCCCGTTTGGCTGACCGGGCAGCGGAAAATCCCCGTTGTAGTTGGCCTCGCTCGTGGACAGCACCGAGCCGGTGGAATACGGCGTCGTCGTGCCGGCGCGGCACGCGTATTCCCACTCGGTTTCCGAAGGCAGACGTAATCGCCAGGGTTTGCCTTCGTTCAGCCGATCGAGATACAGCCGCGCCTCGTGCCACGTGATGTTCACGACCGGAAGGTTCGCGGCCGCCGGATCGACCGCGACGCCGGGGGTCATGACCACCGCCCACTCGCGCTCGGTCACTTCGTGCGTCGCCATGTAGAGCGATCTGGCGATCTGCACGGGATACAGCACTTCGTCGGCTTGATGACCGGTTTCGGTGGTGGGAGAGCCGGCCACGAACTGGCCCGCGGGCAGCAGGGCGAACACCATGCCGGTCGTCGGCTCCTGCCAGCGTGCGGGCAGCGTTTTCGAGCAGGCGCTCAGGGCGCACACGAGCAGGACGAGGCCGGAGACGCGCACGTGGTTAGATGGCTCTTCCGATCACTCAGTCATCCCCTCGCCGATCGAGCACGTCACGAATCTTGACCGCCAGTTCGCGTGGCGTAAACGGCTTCTGCAGAAACGGCTGCCCTTCGTCCAGCACCCCGGTCCGCACGATGGCCTCGTCGGCGTACCCTGACATATACAACACCCGCACGGTCGGCCGGAGGGCACGCAGGGCCTCGTAGACAGCCGGGCCGCTCATGTCGCCGAGAATCACATCGCACAGCGCGAGATCGAAGTGGCGGGTGTCGTCACTGCCCAGAGCCAGGCCGGCGCGGCCCGACGCCGCTTCGGTGACACTGTAGCCGAGGCGCACGAGAATTTCACGACTGAGCCGCCTGACCGACGGCTCGTCTTCGACGAGCAGGATGTGCTCGGCGCCGCCGGGCATGGTGTCGTCGCCGACGGCCTCGGCGGGCGCCGCCTCTTCCGTGCGCGGCAAGTAGATCCGGAAGGACGTTCCCAGGCCGGGCTCGCTGTTGACCTGCAGGTACCCGTCGCTCTGGCGGACGATGCCATACGCCGTGGAAAGTCCAAGCCCGGTTCCCTTCCCGACATCCTTGGTGGTGAAGTACGGCTCGAAGATGCGGGCGCGCACTTCGGCGGACATGCCGATGCCGGTGTCAGAGACGGCCAGCAGGACGTACGAAGCGGCCGGTGCGTCAGGCGGTAGCGCGGTGACGTCAGGCGGGACGTCGGCCGTATCCACCGTGAGGCGTCCACCGTGGGGCATGGCGTCGCGCGCGTTGACGACGAGATTCATGATGACCTGCTCGATTTGTCCCGGATCGACCCGCACCAGCGGCCGTGTCGCTTTTGGGGCAATCGTCAACACGATGTCCTCGCCGATGACGCGGCGCAGCATCGGCTCGGCCTTCGCCAGCGTGACGTTCAGATCGAGCACTTTCGGCTGCAGGTTCTGTTTGCGGCTGAACGCCAGCATGTGCCTGGTGAGGTCGGCGGCGCGCATGGCCGCGCGGGCGATCTCCTCGGCATCGGCGCGGCGTGGATCCTCAGGATCGAGCCGGACCATCACGAGCTCGGCGTAGCCGATGATCGCCGTGAGCAGGTTGTTGAAGTCATGCGCGATGCCGCCGGCCAGTCTGCCCACCGCTTCCATCTTCTGCGAGTGCCGCAACTGCTCTTCGAGTGCGATGCGTCGCTCCAGCGCTGCTTCCCATTCGGCTCGCACGGCGGCCAGCGTTTGACCGCTCAACCATCCGAGCAGCAAAAAGGCGTGCAGGACGAAAATCGTCATCCCCACAGGCAACGTGCCGAATGGCCCGCCGACCTGTGCGACCATCGGAATCGCAGACGCCGCAACCACCGCCATCAGGGTCGAGGCCCCCGCGGGACCAAAGCGCAATCCGGCATACCCGACAACGGGGAAGAACGTGAAGGCCATCGGCACGTTGTGGCCGGGGAACAGCGCCCAGAAGCCAAAAAGGAGCTGGATGAGGAGCAGCATGCCCATGACCATCGCGATGGCTTCCGCAATCCGCGGGCGGGTCCAGTGAATCGGCCGCGACCGCATCCACGTGAGCACGAGCGACCCGACGATCAAGGCGCCAAGCCAGTCTCGCATCCACCAGATGACCAGCGCATACGGCCAGGTCCTGCCGTCGCTCGACGGATCGAACAACAGGCTCGTGACCCCAAACAGCGCGGCGACGGCGGCGCCGGCCAGCGTCACGCCCGCGAGGACGAGCGGATCGCGAACGCGTTCAAGACGGTGATCGAACTCGAAGCGCTGCAGGAGCCGGACGTCCACGATCACCTGGAACAGCATGCCCGCGGCGACCAGCGCGGCCGACACGAACGACATGTGCAAGGTCGTGGTGAGCAGTGCGCCGAGGGCGACGCCCGGCAGCAGGCGCGGGCCGCCCAGCAGCAGCGCAGACAGCGCCACGCCGGCGGGAGGCCACAACGGCATGACGCGGCCTTCCGGCGTGGCCGGCAGCAGGGTGAGTTCAGCGAGGAGCCAGTAGAGGCCGGCGAGACCGGCATTCCACGCGACATCTCGACCGCGCACGGATGCCCACCAGGCTTCTCCGTTCCGTACGCCGGCTGGAGTGCCCGGGTCCAGTCGAAGCTCTGAGGGTGAACTGGCGACGCGATCCGGCACGCGCTGCCAAGCGTAACAGGCTTTCGGCTGTCGGCTGTCGGCTTTTGGCGCTCTCGGCTTTCAGGCTCTCAGCGCTCTCGGCTCTAAGGACTCCTAAGCTTTCGACTATCGGCCATGCAGGAGCGGCAGCGGGCGTCCGCTGGCGTAGCGGTGCAGCGTCGAGAGCACCACATCGGCCATGGTGTCCATGAATCGCGGATCGTCGTTCACAGCATCTGCGCGAGTCATGGCGAGGCCGATGTCCCGGGCAACGTGTGCCGCCTCGCGATCGAGGTCGTAGAGCACTTCGATGTGATCGCAGACGAAACCGATCGGACACAGGACGGCGGCCTCCAGCCCTTGGCCCCGCGAGGCGCGCAGGTAGTCACAGATGTCGGGCCCGAGCCAGGGATCGTCGGGGCGTCCGCTGCGGCTCTGATAGACGAGGACCCAATCGGCGGCATCGACGCGCCGCGCGACTTCGCGCGCGCTGTCGAGCAGCTGCTCCGCATATGTCGACCGCGCGGCCATCTCGACGGGGATGCTGTGCGCCGTGAAGATCAGTCGTGCCTTCGACTGCAGGGCGGCGGGCAGGCGTGACCGCGCCTCGCGCAC
Source organism: Vicinamibacterales bacterium (assembly GCA_035512515.1). GTDB lineage: Bacteria > Acidobacteriota > Vicinamibacteria > Vicinamibacterales > UBA2999 > JACCSI01. The sequence continues at coordinate 2,372 of DATKDY010000089.1, read as the reverse complement.
GTGATCGGCGTTGCTGTCGATGAAGCCGTCGTGCAGGTGCCAGCCGGGCACGTAGGTGATCTCGACGTCGGCGAGGCCCTGGTCGCGAATCGCCTGGCGCGCGGCGAGGACGTTTTCGCGATACTGCTGGCAACTCGAGTAGCTCGATTGCGCGGCCATGATGAACCCGACCGCGCGGCGCACGCCCGCGCGCGACATCTCAGCGAGTGTGTCGGCAAGATAGGGATGCCAGTTACGCATGCCGACCTGAACCGGCAGCGGCACGCCGGCAGCCGCAAGGCGCTGCTTCAAACCATCGGCTTGCGCCTGCGTGAGTCTGGTGATCGGCGACACGCCACCGAACAATTCGTAGTGATGCGCGACCTCTTCGATGCGTTCCGGTGGAATGCGGCGTCCCCTGAGCACGTTGGCGAGAAACGGACGGATGTCGCCGGGGCCTTGCGGACCGCCGAACGAAATCAGGAGGACTGCATCAAAGGTCGCCATCGACTCAGAAGCGCCCGGACGGCGCGTTCCAGTTCCACGTCCCGAGCGCCACGGACAACGCGCGCCGGTCCCGGCTGTTGGCCACGTCGGCGACCACCGTTGGCGGATCAACCGGGTCGAACAGAATCTGGTGAGTTCCGGGCATCACGCTGAATGGACCGATCCGGTAGCTGCGACGCGAGGGCTCGGCGACGATGCTCTGCAGGCGAGTGCCGTCGAGGAGCACGTCCATGCGGCGCGCGCGGTGGAACGCCGACAGTTCGAGGTCGAGTGTCGTGACGATCGGCCGCTCGCTCGTGTTCCTGATCGTCCAGGCCGCTTCGGTGGCGATCCATCGCCACGTCCACTCTGCGTTGTGCTCACGCGGTTCGAATCCGGCCATCGCCGCAGTATAGAGGACCGGCATCTTCTCCGTCACCGCGAACACCTGCCCATCGTCGAACCTCGCGACGGCGCGCAGACCGTCCGGCTCTGCGCGTGTGGCGAAGTACTCGTCGTCGATGGTGCCGCGGCGAACGAGCAGGTGCGTGAAGCCCAGCGCTGAGAGCTTTTGCGCAAGGTTCGGCTCTCTGCAGTCGTTCGTCTCGCCGCCCAGCAGCCGCACGCGATCGTTCGTAAGATGGCGGCGAGTTCAGCGACGCGGACGGGCAACGTGAAACCACCGCGGCAAGGCCCAGCCGCGGATCCGAACGATGCCGAGCTTACACCAGTCTTGAAGAGTCAGGCCGCCCTCCGAGCGCAGGGAGGCCCCCGGCCGAAGGCCGTTTCACGCGGCGTCGAACGGCCGCGCGTGCCCGTCAGAACGTGGAATCTCCTGGACGATGACCTGCCTGGCGCCGAAGGATTGACGCAGCGCCTCGATGACTTCGAGGCTCTTGAGCCTCGGGGAGCAGGAAAAGATGTCGAGGTTCACCGTACCGGTTTCCGGCCACGTGTGCAGGACGGCATGTGACTCGCTGAGGATCAGGACGCAAGTGAGGCCCGTGCCGGGGACCGAGTGGGAGAGTCCCTGCACCACCGTGGCCCCTGCTCCTCGCAACGCCGCGCAGAACGTCACCACGATTTCGTCCGGCTGGCGGTCGGCCAGATCCACGCACTCATTGAGATCGACAGAGAGGAGGGCGGGCGCGACGTGCGTCGGCATTCTTCTCCAGACTGTAGGCGGAAGCGCAGTGCCAAACTGTTCAAAACAAGACAATCGCTCCACCGCCAAGCTCATCTGCTGTGCGTTCCGAGATCGCTGGGCTGGCAGGATTCAAGGCGACCGAAGTGAGAAGGCCACTGAGTCTCGCGGGGGAGCCATCGGCTCGAGGCGTGCTCCATGGCGCTTGTATCTGCCACGCGCGGAGGAAGAGATAGCCCGTGATGCTGCCACCCACGCAAAGTGCTGCCGTGCACGAGTAGGCTCAGCACCTGCCCGGTTCGCGTCACCTCGGCCGGATTGAAGGGAAGCAGGGCTCCGGACGTTGCATCGACGGCGGCGATCCGCTCACGCGCCTCACCGTTCACCGTGTCGAAGGCGCCGCCCACGAACAACCGTTGCCGGCACGCGCCAGCGCGTGGACGGAACCCGGTGCGCCGCCAGCGAGTCGCGTCACCGTCGGGTTGAATGCGGGATCGACTGATCCATAGGCAAGGATGCGTGCCAGCCCCGAACGCGCGACGGAACCCACGCGCCGAAACTCGCCGCCAATGTAGTAACCGTCTGCGCCGTCGGAAGCCAGGGCAAACACGTCCCCCGCGACGTAGGCCGTGTCGAGCACGCGAGCCGCGGAGACGTCGTCGTGAACCGAGAACCCTCCCCTCGCCCGATCCGGCGGGCTCGCGCCAAGGAAGGTACCGGCCACGGCCAGCCGGTCGCCGTGGCGGTCGACATCCGTCACGTC
>DATKDY010000088.1:0-2940 GCA_035512515.1 Vicinamibacterales bacterium | reverse complement strand
GGAGCCGCTGGTGCGCGAGCACGCAATCTGGGCGCTCCAGAACGCCGCTGCGCGTCACCTCTGACGCCGCGTTGTCTCGGCCGTCGTTTCCAGCCACTCGATGAGGGCGGAGTGCGCATAGGTGTGCTGACTTTGCTCCTTCAGCCACCACATCAGGCTGTTCGCGCCGCCATTGTTCTTGAGGGGATGATCCGAATATCGGTACCGATCCCAGTGGTCATCCAGCCGACCGATCAGGGATCGGCGGGTCGCTTCGAGCACGCGAACCTCTTCTGCCATCGTCTGCAGGCGGTCGATGGCCATGCCTCTGTTCCCACGGTTGCGCTCGGCTTCGGCCGCATCGATGGCATGCCTCACCGCTGCGGGCAGTGCGCGCCTGCGCCCGAGGAACTCCAGAAGCTCGGCGAGCAGGACGTACGATTCGTAAGCGTCCTCATTTCGTTGAACGGCCGGGCGCTGGCTGCGGAAAGCGTGGGCGAGCCCCGTTGTGCGAGTCAGATACGAGACGTCGCGCGCGCGGTTCTCGGGCGTGAGCCGCACCGCGAACGATGCAGAATCGCTCCAGAAGGTCGCCAACAGGTCTTCGCGGGAACTTTCAATGCCGGCGAGGCGGACGAAGGCGGAGACGAGCGCCGGGTCTTCCGATCCGAAGTACGACGAGGTGAATCGGGCCAGCGCGTCGGAAAGCGTGATCGCTGCGGTGTCGTGCATGAGATACGCCGCGTACGCGATGGCGTGTGGGAGAACGCCGGGTGGGTAGCGCTGAGGCAGCCACGCCGTCACTACGGTGCCGTTCAGGTCCAGCTGATGGGCGATGGCAGTCATGCGGCGGAGGTTTTCCCAGTTGTGCGGTCCGGGGTGCACCCTCGTTTCATACCACACGATGGCAGGGGCCGTGATGACGGGAAAACCTGCCTCCTTCAGCTTTCGGGTCTCGGCATCGGTCTCGTCGATCCAGTAGCGCCAGTCGATCATGACGACGTCTCTCGGAAGCTCCGCGAGAACCCGGGGCCGATGGGTTACCATGTCCGCCCACATCATGGGCGTTCGACTGCGGCTGCGTACCATGTCCGCCACCCGCTTCACATGCGCGGCGATCTGCCGATCCAGTTCAGGCGTGGTGTCCGGGACGGCGGGGAACCACGCCTCATCCATCCCGATGTGGATGTAGCGTGAAGACGTGAAGAGAGCGGCGACCTCGCCGATCACCGCATCGAGCAGCGCATAGACTGCTTCATTGCCCATCTCGAGGGTTCCGGTATCCGTGGAGTCGGCGAGCCTGGGATGGACATCGAGGATCCAACCGGCATGCCCCCACGCTTCCACTTCAGGGATGATCTCGATGCCCGCGCTGGCCGCGTGTCGGATGAGCCGGCGCACGGTTTCCTGGCTCATGGCATAGTCCGACACCAGCTCGGGATGCGACTTGAGCTCTACGGTCAGCCCCTGGTCGTCACTGAAGTGCAGGTAGAGAGCATTGTAGCCGAACAGAGCGAGCTGATCGACGAGGTCGAAATAGTATTCGTCGACCTCCTTCATGCGGCTCATGTCGATCATGAATCCGCGATGCTCGAGCTGCTGGCCGCGGCTGCTGCCGTGCGCCGCAGCAAAAAGGAGCAGGGTGGTGATGAACTGGAGCGAACGGTGCTTGATCATCGATCTCGTCCCGCGGTGAGAGACGCTGGATACTATATGCTCGGGTCAGGGATCGAGCCACTTCTCCGGCCCGACCCCGCCCATGCCGAGGATCTCCGGCGCGAAGCCATTGATCCGGCCGTCGTCGCCGCGGCTGAACACCACTTCAGCGAGTACTTGCGGCAGTGGCGGCAGGACGGGGACGCGGTAGCGGGACAGCGACCCGGTCACGCCGGTGTCGCGCGATCTGGCTGGCAAGTGGATGAAGGCGGCGCGAGACAAGGCGGGGATCACGGACGAGCGGTTCGGTTGACACGCGCTGCGCCGCCGGTGGGCCACGGTCCGCAAGCACCTGAGTTTGGTCGATGTTGCCAACGCGGGCGGCTGGCGAGGTACGCAGGCGCTCTCCAAGAGCTACATCCACGCCGATCCCGACACTACGCTTCAAACCGTTTCTTTACGACGAGCAACGGAGGTCGCAACAGGGCCGGTAGTGGTTGCACGGTGCCCGGTTGAGCAGCTGGACGAACGTATACAGCGAACGTACACACCGATTGTAAATGAAAATGGCGCCGCGGGCAATAAACCCCGCGGCGCCAATGCTTTGTGAATATGGTCGCAGAAGGACTCGAACCTTCGACCTCACGGATGTGAACCGTGCGCTCTAACCAACTGAGCTATGCGACCCTCACCCTCACCCTAACCCTCACCCTGCCTCACCAGTACCCCCACGGGGAATCGAACCCCGGTTTTCGCGCTGAGAACGCGACGTCCTGGGCCACTAGACGATGGGGGCCCGAATCCTTCGCCGGTCCGTGCGGCGCCGACCTGTGCCGCGTCGATCCGCGCCGCGCGACTTCGTGCCGCACCGGCGCGTCGCCTGGAGGACGCTAAATCTACCGATACCGGATCATGGGTCAACCCCACCGGAACCGAATCCCTCCCTCGCGGAGTTTGTGATAGTTACACCGCAGCTCAACCCTTTCCGCGAGGTACCGACATGCGCAAGACCTCCTCACTCCTGCTCGCTGTCCTTGTCGCCGGGTGCACGCCGGACCAGGACGGCACGACGATGGATGCCTCACAACTCACGGCACCTCTGTTCGAAGTGCGCGGCGACCATTTCCGAACGCACGCGACCGGCTCGGAGGAAGTGCCGGCGAACTCGTCGCGTGCGCAGGGCCAGGCCATGTTCCATCTGAGTGGGGACGGCACGACGCTCAGCTACAAGCTCATCGTGGCGAACATCCAGAACGTCACGCAGTCGCACATTCACCTAGCCCCGGCAGGCTCGAACGGCGGTAT
>DATKDY010000087.1:0-3035 GCA_035512515.1 Vicinamibacterales bacterium | reverse complement strand
CTGATCCCGTGCTCGGCGTATCTCGGCAAGACGATGCCAATCCCCGGCGTCGCGCACCAGAACGGCACGATCCGGTTCGGAACCGATCCTCAGACCTCGGCGCTCGACATCCACTGCCGGGCGCACGACGTCGACAACCTGTACGTCGTCGACGCGAGCTTCTTCGTCTCGAGCAGCGCCGTGAACCCGGGCCTGACGATCATGGCCAACGCGCTCCGTGTGGGCGACAATTTGAGGAAGCGCCTGGCATGAGGGCAGGAGAGATCACGCCGATTCGCGATTACGCCGCTATCGGCGACGGCCGCACCGTCGCGCTGGTCGGCCGCCACGGGTCGATCGACTGGCTCTGCTGGCCTCGGTTCGACAGCCCGTCCATCTTCGGCGCGATTCTCGACGAGCAGGGCGGATGCTGGAGTCTGGCGCCGACCACGGTGTCCCGCGTCGCTCGGCGCTACGTCGATGACACGAACGTCCTCGAGACGCGCTTCGACACGGACGCCGGCACCCTCGTCGTCACCGATCTGATGCCGGTCGCCTCGGAGGACGACAAGCGCCGGCTGCTGCTGCCGGACCACGAGATCCTTCGGGTCGGCGAGTGCGTGGCGGGCGAGGTCGAGGTCGAGATGCGCTTCACTCCCCGCCCGAACTACGGCCGGCCGCCGGGCCGTGTTCGACACGCCGGCTCGCTCGGCGTTCGCGTGGAGACAGGCGCGGACCTGCTCGTGTTGCGGAGCGACCTCCCGCTTGACATCACCGCGGACGGAACGGTCAGGGGGCGCACGCGCCTGCGCGCGGGCGACGCCGTGCACGCCTCGTTGACGTTCGCGGACGATTGGCCCGCCGTCCTCCCGCCGCTCGGCGAATGGTCACGTGCGGCGATTGCCCGCTCGGTGACCTGGTGGCGAGACTGGGCGTCGAGGCTGCGATACGACGGTCCTCGTCGCGAGATGGTGATTCGCAGTGCCCTCGCGCTCAAGCTCCTGGTCTACGCGCCGTCGGGCGCGGTGGTGGCCGCACCCACCACTTCGCTGCCCGAGCGCATCGGCGGGGACCTCAATTGGGATTACCGCTTCTGCTGGCTGCGCGACGCCGCGTTCACGGTTCGGGCGCTCTTTGCGCTGGGCTGCGTGCCCGAGGCGCACGCCTTCGTGGACTGGCTGCTGCACGCCACGCGATTGACGCAGCCGGAGCTGCGCGTTCTCTATGACGTGTACGGCAACGCGCCCGCGGACGAACGCGTCCTGGAGCATCTCGCCGGCTACGCGGGATCGCGGCCGGTCCGGATCGGCAATGGGGCGGCCGGACAGCGGCAACTCGACGTATACGGAGAAGTGATCGATGCAGTCGCGCACTTCGTGGGGGCGGGCGGCGCCCTCGACCGCGATACGGAGCGGACCCTCTGCGCCTTCGGCGAGTACGTCTGCCGGCACTGGCGGGAGCCGGACGAAGGGATCTGGGAGCCGCGATCGGGTGCGGCGCACAACACCCATTCACGCATGCTGTGCTGGACGGCGCTCGATCGGTTGCTGCTGCTGCATTCTCAGGGCTACCTGGGCCGTGCCCCCGCGGCGATGTTCCAGAAGAATCGCGCGCTCATTCGCCGCGAGATCGACGCGCGCGCGTGGCATCCCGGCCTGGGCAGCTACGTCGCGCAACTCGACGGCGACCGCCTGGATGCGACGCTGCTCCTGCTGCCGTGGTACGGCTTCGAAGACGCCGGGACGGATCGGATGCGCGGGACGTACGTCCGCGTGCGCGAGGCGTTGGGCGCCGGTGAGGGGCTTCTCTACCGCTACCGCACGGCGGATTCGCCCGGCGAAGGCGCGTTCGGGATCTGCAGCTTCTGGGGCGCGGAGTTCCTGGCGCTCGGGGGCGGAACGCCGGAGGCGGCCCGAGACGTCTTCGAGCGTCTCTGCGGCTATGCGAACGACGTGGGGCTGTTCGCCGAAGAAATCGATCCCGCGACCGGCGCGGCGCTGGGCAATTTCCCACAAGCATTCAGCCATGTGGGCCTGATTAACGCGGCCGTCTCGCTCGCGCGCCGTCTCGAGGGCGCTCCGCCGATGGAGCGGCGCCTGCCGCCGCCGGCGAGCAAGGCGGAACAGCCGGAGGTCCGCGTATGAACTGGGGAAGCTGGCTCTTGTGGGGCTTCGTGGCGACACTGGTCCTGACGACGATCATGGCCACCAGCCAGGGGCTGCGCCTGACGCGCATGAATCTGCCGTACATGATCGGCGCGATGTTCACGCCGAGCCGCGATCGCGCGAAGCTGATCGGCTTCGGCGTCCATTTGCTCAACGGGTGGCTGTTCTCGCTCCTCTACGTGGCGGCCTTCCGCGAATGGGGACACGCCACGTGGTGGGCCGGCGCCGCCATCGGGTTCGTCCATGCGGCGCTCGTGTTGACGGTAGGCATGCGTCTGCTGCCGGGCCTGCATCCGCGCATGGCGAGCGAACAACAGGGGCCCACCGTCATGCGGCAGCTCGAGCCACCCGGGTTCCTCGCGCTCAATTACGGCTACCAGACGCCGGTCTCGGTCCTGATCGCGCACCTGGCGTACGGGGTCGTCATCGGGTCGTTCTATGCGATGCCGGCATCCTGAGGAGTATCGATGGTGGAGCTCGCTGTACCTGGACCGCGTTGCTGGCCGCGCAACGGGAGGTGTGGTGGCTCGGACGCGTAACGTTCTTCGACGTCGAACGATCGCCTGTGGATCTTCTGGCGGCGGGTGCTCCACACAGCGCATCACCGCACGCAACTCACCGTCTGCTTGCGTTTGTTGGGACGGCCGGTGCCCTCCACCTCCGGCCCGACTGCCGACGTCACGTGGAGCGGCGCCGACCCGACCCTCGGCGTGGACGCCGCGGGACGGACGTGAGCGGCGCGTGCCCGATCCGGGGGCTGGCGTCCCTCAGTGCGCGTGCAGCGCCGCGATCAACGGGCAAGTAATGGTTCCCCGGCTCGCGCAGCAGCGTTCGACCAGTTGCGCCAGCACTGACTCGATTCGGCGCAGGTCGTCGAGTTTCGCACGCACG
>DATKDY010000086.1:0-2155 GCA_035512515.1 Vicinamibacterales bacterium | reverse complement strand
CAGGACGAGAAAGCGGTAGCCGTGCTCCCGATACCAGCGGACCACATCGTCCGGCGTGGAGTCGCCATCGGAGTTCAAGGTGTGCGTGTGGGTATTGCCTTTGTACCACCGAGTCTCCGGAGATTGTGCCGCGACACCGCCTGCGCAGCCCACCACCGCGGCACACACCCACCCCACCAGTCGCTGTCCCATGGGGTAAGTATCACCTGAAGCGTTCGATTGATCTCGTTCGTCACGCCAAATTTACCGGCACTCGATGGAAACCGCCGCCACCGATATACTGCGCCTGTGAACCTGCCAGCTTCGAGGATGCGTGATGTTTGGACCCACGTTCGGCCAGTCGAAGTCCATAGAGCCGCTGCGGCGCACGCCAAGCGAGCGCGCGTTACACCGATGATGGGCCGGAGGACAGAATGAGTCCATCATGACGCCAGCGGCAACGATCTTCACTCCCGCACTGGCGGCGCTCTTCGTCCTGTCGCCGCTGTGCCTCGCCAGCGCACAAGGCCCGCTGCAGGACGACTTGCGTGCGCAGCTCACGGCCCGTCTCGACGCGATTGTCCGCAGCGTGGACGGCGTGGTCGGCTACGTCGTGGTAGACCTCACCTCCGGTGAGCAGGTGGCGGCGCGGCTCGAGCGCGAACCGTTCCCGACGGCCTCTGCCATCAAGGTCCCCATCCTCTACGAGTTGCTGAAGCGGGCGGACGAGGGCACGCTGGAGCTGGATGTGGCCACTCCCCTCGATCGGTCCCAGGTCGCGGGCGGCTCGGGCGTGCTCCGGCACCTCACGACGCCGGCGCTCTCGTTGCGCGATCACGCGGCGCTGATGATGATCCTCAGCGACAACACCGCGACCAACGTCGTCATCGACGCCGTGGGGATGGCCAGCGTCACGGCGCGCATGCAGGAGCTCGGGCTCGGCGACATCCGGCTGCGACGGAAGATGATGGACGACGCGGCGGTCCGGCGCGGCGACGAGAACCTCGCGAGCCCGGCGTCGCTGCTGAAGTCCACCGAGTTGTTGTGGAAGGGCGAGGGGCTGACGCCGGCTCGCCGCGATCTCGGCCGGGAGATCATGCTGCTGGTGTCGGGGGCCATCCGCAGCATCATTCCGAGCCGCATTGCGGTGTTCAGCAAGACCGGATCGCTGACCGGGGTCCGCGCCGAGACGGCGATCGTGGATCTGCCGAACGCGCCGTTCGGCATCGCGGTGATGACCACCTACCTCAAAGAGGATGCGGCCGGGTCGCGCGCCATCGGGGAGATCGCCGCGGCGGCGTACTCGTATTTCGACCGAGTCGCGACGAGCGGTCGATACGGGCGACGGTCACCTTGACACGCTCGTCGACAGGGAATGCTGGCTGTGGTGGCACCTGTCGCCGGAGCGCCTGGGCGCCCACGCGTTGGCCCTGTTCGAAGAGCGACGGGCGCCGCTCATGCTGTCCGCGGCCAGTTCCTGGGAGATTGCCCTCAAGGTCGGGCTCGGCAAGCTGTCGCTCCCGCTGGCCATCGATCGATTCGTCCCCCAGCAGCTCGCGGAGGACGACATCGACGCCTTGCCGGTCACGCATGCCCATGCGCTGCGTGTGGCCAGCCTGCCGGCTCAGGACTCGATGATATTCTGTGCCCCCTTTCCCAGAACGGAGACCACATGGTTCTGACCAAACCCGAACTCATCGCCTCGTTTCAGAACGAAGTTCGCATTTTGCTCCACCTCGCGAGCAAGGTTGACCGCGCGCAGCTGAACTACCGCCCGACCCCGAAGCAGCGCAGCACCATCGAGCTGTTGCAGTACCTGACGCTGATGGGGCCAGCGCTCGTGCAGGCCGCCGAGACCGGACAGTTTGACGTTCCAGCCTGGACAGCGGGTGAGAAGGCCGCGGCGGCGCGCGACTTCGATCAGACCGTCGCGGCGATTGCCGCGCAATCCGACCTCTATGCGGAACTGCTGGGCGACATATCGGACGCTGACTTCCGAGGCGAGATCGAGATGTTTGGGATGAAGTGGACCCGCGGGTCTTTCATCGTCAACCAGGCATTGTGCGCGTGCGCCGCGTACCGCACGCAGCTGTTCCTCTACCTCAAGGCCTGTGGCCGGGAGGAACTGAACACGATGAACCTCTGGGCCGGCGTCGACGCGCCGGCGACGGTCTAG
>DATKDY010000085.1:0-9361 GCA_035512515.1 Vicinamibacterales bacterium | reverse complement strand
TGACCGGCAAGCCCGAATGGCGTCAGATGCTTTACGAGCGGCTATTGCAGGACAGCGTCGAGATTGACCGTGAGCAATGGGACGCCGCGACGCCCCTCGTTGATCGCTGGATCGTGCAGCAGGGCGTGCGTCAGGCATATGGCGACTCGACGCTGCGACGGCTGAGCGTTGACGAGGATCCGCAGCTCAGCCGAGCGCTGGATCTGCTGCGCAACGGCCGCACGCAGGCCGACCTTTTCGCCCTTGCGCAGCGGCAGGTGTCTCGCGAGCGGTAGTGCATGATTCCGTTCCGACTTGTGATACTCGGCGCGGCCACTTCGGTGGCCGCGTTTGCTTGCTCCCCCGCCGGGGAATTACGCGATAGCGCGACCGCCAGTGCAGCGACTGCTGATACCGCGCGCGGGCCCGCCACGATCTCCGCCGATTCCGGCGAAGTGCGCTTTGGCCCGATCACCCAGCTCACCTTCGCCGGCGAGAACGCGGAAGCGTACTTCAGCGAGAGCGGGCACATGCTGATTTTCCAGTCGACGCGCGACGGACGTTCGTGCGACCAGCAGTACGTCATGAACATCGATGGCACCGGGCTCCGCCGCGTGTCCACCGGCCAGGGAAAGACGACGTGCGGCTACTTCTACGATGATGATCGCCGCGTCCTGTTCTCGTCGACGCACGCCGCCGATTCGGCGTGCCCGGCGCGACCAGATCCCAGCCAGGGATATGTGTGGGGGCTCGACCCATTCGATATCTACACCGCCCGGGCCGACGGATCGGACCTCCAACGCCTGACGAACTGGAACGCGTATACGGCGGAAGCGACGATGTCGCCGGACGGGGAGATTATCGTTTTCACCTCGACCAAGGACGGCGATCTCGATATCTACACGATGCGTGTAGACGGGTCCAATGTGCGACGCCTGACGAATGCAACCGGTTACGACGGCGGCGCCTTCTTCTCGCCCGACGGCACCAGGATCATCTACCGCGCGTATCACCCAACCGACCCGACGGAGCTGGCGACCTATCGCGAGCTGCTCGACCGGAACATGGTTAGGCCCAGCAAGATGGAAATATGGATGATGAATGCCGACGGCAGCGATCAGCGGCAGATAACGAATCTTGGCGGAGCGAACTTCGCGCCGTTTTTCACCCCCGACGGGCAAAGCGTCATCTTTTCGTCCAACCACAGAAATCCGCGAAGCTCGAACTTCGACCTGTACCTGATCAACGTCGACGGCACTGGACTGGAGCAGGTGACGACCAATACGGCTTTCGACGGCTTCCCGATGTTCAGTCCGGACGGTGCCAAGCTGATCTGGGCTTCGAACCGGAATGCGGCGAAGCCTACGGACACGAATCTTTTTATCGCAGAGTGGAAATAGGGGGTCGGGGGTCGGGGGTCGGGGGTCGCGGGGTGGCGGGGCGAGCGACGAGCGACGCGCGACGAGGGCATTCGCGGACCCGCACCGACGCCGGATTCCCGCGTCGCTCGTCGCGCGTCTCTCTCGCCCCCCTCTGGCATCTCCCTTGGCCATTGGTACTATTTCAGAACCCCTCTTCGAAAGGTACTCCATGGGTGGCTTGCTGTTTTTGGGTATCGTTGTCCTCCTGCTGCTATTCCTCGGCACGAGCGCGATCAAGATCGTCGGACAAGCCGAGGTGATGGTCGTCGAGCGGTGGGGTCGGTTCAACCGGCTCGCCCGTTCGGGATTCAACATCCTGATTCCCATCATGGAACGCGCGAAGACGATCGACGTACGCTACTTCGAGAGCGATGTATCGGGAATCAAGAAGATCACCTCCGGCTCCACCGCACGTATTGATCTGCGCGAGCAGGTGCTGAATTTCCCCAGTCAGCCGGTCATCACGAAGGACAACGTGACGATCGACATCGATGCCGTCCTCTACTACCGCGTAGCCGATCCGCAGAAGGCAACGTACTCGATTCAGAATCTGCCGTTCGCGCTCGAGACGCTCACCCGTACCACGCTTCGCAACATCGTAGGGGAAATGGAGCTCGATCAGACGCTCGCCAGCCGCGATCTCATCAACAAGAAGATGCGGGAAGTGATCGAAGAGGCATCGATAGGGTGGGGAGTCGATGTCACTCGGGTGGAGCTGCAGTCGATCGATCCGCCGCGGGACATTCAGCAGTCGATGGAGCTGGTGATGCGCGCCGAGCGCGAGCGCCGTGCGACGGTGACGACCGCGGAAGCGAACAAGCGGTCGGCTATTCTCGAAGCAGAGGGGCATCGCGAGGCACAGATTCGCAAGGCCGAGGGTGAGCAGCAGGCCTCGGTCCTGCGCGCGCAGGGCCTGGCGGAGGCAAGGCTGGCGATGGCGCACGCTGAAGCGGAGGCGCTGCGCCGCATCGCCGAGTCCCTCCCTGAAGATCAGGTCGCGATGTATCTGCTCGGCCAGCGGTATCTGGAGGCGCTGCCGCAGCTGTCGCAGGGACGCGGCACGACGATTTTTCTGCCGGCCGAGGCGGCGGGGGTCATGGGCTCGATCGGTGCCTTGCGCGAGCTGCTGGTACGCAGCGCGCACACGGGCGAGGGTGCCGGCGACCGCAGGCCGGCACCGGCACGAGCGTTCACATCACCGAGACCCGGCATTCCGGCATCGACCAGCGGCACCGATCCGGAGGAGCGTTAGGCTTTGTCGCGGATCAGCCAGGCGCGCGCCGAAATGATCGCACGGGCGCACGCGTGCGAGCAGTGCGGTGAGTACAGCTACAAGAAGCTGACCGTGAAAGCGGCCTCACCCGAGCTCGAGCGGTCGCTCCATGAAGCATGGCATGCGGTGAAGGTCTGCGGCGTCTGTGGCTTGATCGCCGAGATGGGAATCGACGCGGACGGCGACATCGTGTATGTGGGTTAGCGGGGTGCGGGACGAGGGACGAGGGACGCGCGACGCGGGGATACGGGGACACGGGTTGATGGGAAAACGGGGCGCCAACTGGCGCCCCGTTTCCGATCACCCCGCCCCATTCCCATTTCCCATTTCCCATTTCCTATTTCCTAACCTCATCCATCGTGTCCCTCCTACACCGTCACGTCCCTCTTCCCGCGTCGCGCGTCGCGCGTCCCTCGTCCCGCGCTCAGTACGCCACCGCATAGCGGGAGAAGTGATCGATCTCCGCATGGACCTTCTCGTTAGCCCTGTCGTCGAACGAGCTGGGATATTCGAGGATGTTCAGCGCCTCATCGGTATAGGCGACCCGGTTCGGCGCCGAGTATGAGCAGTGGCTGTAGTCCAGAGTGAGCGCGACGGAGCGCTCGGACTGCAGGCCATCGAGCTTGTGGTCTCCGACGCGGATCACCCCTCCGTCACGGCCAATCACCTTGACGGTAGACGTGTAAGGCAGCGACTCGCAGGTCAGGAGCCCCACGACGGCGCTCAGGGTGTAGTCTACGGTGTTCACCAGACCCCGACGATCCCGCCGAGAAGGAACTGCGCCCGCAGCGAATCGAACACGGCCTGGCTTTCCGCTGCCGCCAGGGCGACACGCTGCCGTTCGGCGGCTTCGATCTGCGCGAGACGCTGAAATTCGGCCAGCGATGTTTGTTCACCGCCGGTTGGTGCGTCAGAGCAGGCAGTGACGAGGAACGCGGTAACGAGGAGGATTAATCGGGAGAAGCGCATGACGGTGGTCAGGTAAGGGACGGCACCCGGTGCGCCGGCGGCACCCCTGCGTAAGGCAATCGCAAGGCCAACGTCACTATCCGTTGGGCCTGCCCGACGCCTTGCTACACTGTGCATCGGGCGCGGAACCGCCCCTGGTAAGAAATGGACCGACACCGGTCAGCGTGTTACAAGCAACCGTCGGTTCGCGGCGGGTGTTAGTCGAGAATTGTCGTCACAGGCGTTTGTAGCAGCGCCACAATATGCTCCTCCCGCCGTGCCGGTTAGCGCCATGGCCGTAATGTCGGCAGTTCCGAGCTCAGTCGCCTGACAGCAAACGGGGCGCCCGTTGAGCGCCCCGTCGTTACTTCGTGCTGAGCATCCAGCCGTGGTCAAAATGCGACGGCGTACCGGGAGAAGTGATCAATCTCGGTCTGGACACTATTCATCTGATTCACGATAGGCTCCAGCCATTCGAGGACATTGAGCGAATCATCCGTGTATACAATGCGCTCGGTCAGGAAGGGAGGGAGCTTGCACCGCGAGTGATCGATCGTGAGCTGCGCCGGCTGCGCGAACTGCAACCCGTGAGGCGAGAGGCGCGCCTGAACCTCCGTCGACACCAGCTCCTCGGCCGTGATCACCACTGGATCGGCCAGGGCACCGGGCGGAATGTCCAGAATACTCTTGCCGAAATTGATCCTTGCTCCATCCGGACCTACGATGCGCACGGCCGACGCATAACGTCCAGGGCCGCATTGCAGAAGTCCAGGAGCGCCAAGGCGATAATCCTTCTTCACCTGCTTCCACACATTCGCCACCGAGTCGATCAACGCATTTTGCGTGACTTCCTCGGCAGCGACGCGGTTGATCTCTGCCAATTCCACCTGCCGCAGCGTCTGAACGACGGCCGGCGGCAGGTCATCAATCCATTCCTGGGAGTCATCCTGAAGGGGCGTTGCCGAGTCACATGACGCGACGAGCACCATCAGGAATGCCAACGGGACGAATCTCACTGAAGATCGCATGTGACACCTTGTCTGCGAGCAGTGGTACTTCTATCGGATTACGGTCGATCGTCGAGAGGCTTGCTGCTCCACCTGTTCCGCAATCCAAATGCCTGACGCCACTATTGTGTGCAATGTCACAGTGAACAGCTCCATAACGGCATTAACGGGCTTTGACATGCAAAATCCTGTGCCAGGATTAATCACAATGTGTCAGGCTGGCTCTCGGCGATTGGGGCAGCTCCGGCGGCACGAGTACCACCGGGTGTAGCGCAGTCTCTACGTTTCGCGGTGCGAGGGGACTGGTGGTACGGCCGGCAGGGACTCGTTGAGGGCAGTGAATACGTCGGGACGCCAGAAGTGCCGGCAACGGTGTATTTCCTCCATCGCATCCTCGTGACTCATCGCTCCGCGGTAGCTGCGAGTAGTCGTGAGGGCATCGTACACATCGGCTGCGCAGATGATCTGCGCGGAAAGCGGAATCTCATCTCCGCCAATGCCGTCGGGATAGCCGCTGCCGCTGTGCTTCTCGTGATGCCAGCGGATCATCGGCTTGATGTCCCAGGGAAAATCCACCGCCGACAGAAGGTCGATTCCATACACCGGATGCTGTTTCATGATCGAAAATTCGTCATCGGTCAGCTTGCCCGGCTTCGTCAGGATCTCGTGAGGCACACGCACCTTGCCGACGTCATGCAGGTATGCTCCGAGACGCACGGTAGTCTGCTGCGCTGCATCGTAGCCGAGCACCCGTGCAAACGTCACCGCATACTCCGCCACACGCTCGCAGTGACCATGGGTATAACTGTCGGCGGACTCGATCGACTGTCCCCAACGTCGTACCACACCCAGGTACGCCTGCTCGAGGTGGGCCATCTTTCCGGCAACGTCCACCAGGTCGACGCGGGCATCCAGACGCCCGAACAGGCGGTGTGAAGTGTTCATCAGCCGCAGCGCGTCCTGATTCCGGCCAAGCTGCACGAACAGCTGCGCAAGTTCTCGTGAGGCCTCCGCCTCCTCGAGCGCGGAGCCTTCTTTGATCGCCAGGTCGATCGCATCGCGCAGGCGCGCTTCCGAAAGCACGGATCGGCCCATCTCCCGATAGATGATCCCGAGCGTGCAATAGGCGTTCGACTTGTTGAGACGCGCACCTAACTCGTCGAAGATTCGCAGTGCCTGTTGCGCGTGCTGCAGCGCTTCAGACATGTTCTGCCTGGCAATCAGAACTTCCGTGCGATTGAGCAGCGCAAGTCCGCGCAGATGTACGTCGCCGACGACTTCGGATGAGGCGCGGCAGGCAGTGAAGAATCGGTCGGCGCGGTCCCACTGCCTGAGGTCGGCGCTGACCAATCCCAGGTTGTTGTAGGCGATGGCGCATCCCCGCTGATCCTGGGCTGCTTCGAACGCTTCCAGCGAACGCTCGTAATGCGCGAGTGCCTCCGAGTGGTGGCCGCGCACATTCGCGATAATGCCGAGGTTCTGCTCGATCCGGGCGCGCAGGGGTGCGGATTCGGCGCCAAGGTGAAGTGCATCCCGCAGACGCTCCTCCGCGGCGTGAAACTCGCCGAGTTCGAGATCGAACCCGGCCAGCGTGTTCAGCGCTTCGGCGGTTTGGACGGAGTCCTGCGCGCTGCGCGCCGCTCGTTCGCTGGCTCGTGCCAATGCCCGTGCCCGCGTGTTCTCCTGCGTGCGGTGACAGACCACGGCGAGGCGACGCAGCGCCTCCGCGTGAAGGCTGGCCTCACCGTCACGCTCTGCCCGTGCAACCGCGCTCTCCAGCGACGCGACCGCATCCGCCAGCCGTCCCGCCTGCTCGGACTCCCGCGCGCGCTGCAGCAGCTCGGCAGCCGAAACGGCTACCGACTCCACGGCAGAGCCGACGGTGGCGGAAGAATGGCTAGCGCACATGGGGTGTTCGAAGGGCGTGGCGCAGGGCGTTCTCTTCTGACGAGGCGCCTGTACCGGCAGCAACCCCCATTGTGCGGAAATCGGGGCCTTATCGTGTGACGATGGGGTGTGCGAGTACGGAAGGCCCAAGCGATCTGTTACCTTCGATTCACCCCGTTATGGCCAATTAGGCTTGCGCGAGTAGTCATCCCCGAAGACCGCCGACAACGCTCTGTTCGGGTTCGCCGTACGAACTACGGCATCGAGTCGCTCGCCAAGCAGTACTGGCTTCGTAAATTCACGATAGCGAGCAGGCCCGAAGCAAAAGCACCACGGACCCTCGCTCGTCAGATGCCCCAACCAGAGGTCGGGCAGCATCCATGTGAAAAGATAGAAGGCCGTAAGTGCTTGAATGGCTGGCAGATCCGACTCGACGACGTGCCGTGGCAGGGTACCGTGTTTTCCCCATTGGACGTCGGCTGCGACTTGGCCTTTTCCACTCCAATCCGCATGGAGAATCGTGCCGTGCCAGTATGTCCACAGGTCAGTGGGAGCGTTGGTTGAATCGTATCCGATCCAAAGAATCTCCTGATCGGTGGGGCGCGTGAACGGCGCCCAGGCTCCATGCGCGTCATCCTGCCATAGCAGGTGATAGGCGATCAAGGGCCGGTCGGGATGCAGCACCGCTACAACTCGTTCCAAGCGAAACCTTTCGTCCCTTTGCAGGTACAATAGCGGTGCCAGTTGTAGCGCCAGTAGAGCGTCACCATCGCTCGGATCTACCTGATCGGGGACGGTGAGCGGAACTGGAGGCATAGCCGAAACAGGCACGCAGCTGCTCGAGAACAAGCTCAGGGCCGCGACGAGTATTGACGTCGCGACCGCCGCTGGGCGCCGTAGACGAAGCGCGCGCCTCGTCCTGCGGTCCGCGCATTCAGCGCGCACCCATTCCCCCCGGGAGGGGCGAATGGCTGAAAACCCTGGAGGTCCTATGCGAAAGCCTCGTCCGGCCACGTACAATCCTGCGCAAGCGTTGCAGCTCATCTCCAGCGATCGAGCGGGCGAGCCCCTCAGTTGCCCAACCTGTGCGGGGCAGATTGAGCGAGATCCGGGCCTTGTCCCGCCGCCACCGCGATCTCACGTGACCCTTCAGTGCGCAAATTGCGGACGAATCGCGCGTTACATCGCGGGCGCGGCATAGCCAGCCCGCAGCTGATTCAGTGACGATCGCGCGGGGAGAAATCCCCGCCCGTCGTCATCTGTTCCCTCCGCAAACCGGCCGGCCTTGTAAACCCCCGAATCGATGATTTGAATACGGTCACCTTCAACGATCGCGCTGGATTGAGTCATACTCAGGACTCGACAGCGAAATCAAGCTTCAAACGTTTGTCCCCTGTCGCCAGGGAAGGAACTGGTCATGGCACGTCTTACCGGCACCGTTAAGTGGTTCAACGACGCAAAGGGTTACGGCTTTCTTTCGCATGAGGGTGGACCAGACGTCTTTCTCCATTACAGCGCTATTCGAGGCAACGGCTTCAAGTCGTTGGCCGAGGGCGATCAAGTGGAGTTCGAGATCGTGGAAGGCCAGAAGGGACCTCAAGCGGCTGACGTCGTGAAGATCTAACTTTTAGCGTCTCGACTTACTCGGCGCTATCAGTTCCGGACGCCTCGGCAGCGATGCCGGGGCGTCCCTTTTTTGTTCATCCGAGTGCCGAGCGCCCGTGCGGCGTGCTCTCGTCGGCACCCCTCTTGCCCCCTTGGCTTCCCCGCGATCCTTGGCTCTAGTGAGGGTCCGCGTCTTCCACCCTGGCCTCCCTGACGAGCGACCGATGCCGCCGCGCAAGAAGGGGGATTCGCTCACCGAGTACCGGCGCAAGCGGGATTTCAAAGCCACGCCGGAGCCCTCGGGCGAGGTAGCTGTCAGCGCTCCTCGACAGCTCCGCTACGTGATTCAGAAGCATGCCGCCAGCCAACTCCATTTCGATTTGCGCCTCGAATTGGGTGGAGTCATGAAGAGCTGGGCGGTACCAAAGGGGCCAAGCCTCGATCCGTCGGTCAAGCGCCTGGCAATGGAAGTCGAGGATCACCCTATCGAGTACAACGCCTTTGAAGGGACGATTCCCCAGGGCCAGTACGGCGGTGGTACCGTTATGCTGTGGGACGTCGGCACGTACCGGCCCGAGCACCCGGACGGCGGCGATCCCGAAGCGACGGTTGGCGCCGGCTACGAAAAAGGCGACCTCAAGATCGTGTTCGACGGAGCTCGCCTGCAAGGCTCCTGGGTACTCGTAAGGATGAAGCGCCCTGGCAAACCGCAGTGGCTGTTCATCAAGCACAGAGATGAGCACGCCACCACCGCGGTCGACATCGTCGCCGAAACTCCGACGTCGGTGGCCACCGGCCGCACGATGGAGGAGATCAGCGCAGACGAGAGCAATGTGTGGGAATCGAATGTGAAACGCGCGACGCGCGACACGCGAAGCGCGACGCGGGTAGAAGCAAAACGCCGTCCGACTGGTCCAGAATCTGCGAAGCTGGCGCCCACGCCTCCAGCTTCGCGCGTCGCGCGTCGCTCACCCCTCGAAGCTTCCCCCATGCTGGCGACCCTGGCCGGGGCCATCCCCGATGGAGAGGACTGGACGTTCGAGCCGAAGTACGACGGGATTCGAGTGATCGCGCTGGCAACACTCGATAGCGTCGTTCTCCTCACACGCAACGGCAACGACAAGGCGGCGCAATTTCCGGAGATCGTCGACGCGGTACGGCGCCTGGCAAGGGCGCGTCGAAAGCCGCTCGTCCTCGACGGCGAGATCGTTGCGCTTCGAGACGGAGAAGTTGCCCGCTTT
>DATKDY010000084.1:0-2279 GCA_035512515.1 Vicinamibacterales bacterium | reverse complement strand
GGACTGAGTACCGCGCGCAGCATCCGACCGGCTACGCGTACAGCCAGTTCTGCGAGCGCTATCGTCGCTGGGCACGCGCGCTGAAGCCGTCGATGCGCCAGGTGCATCGGGCGGGGGAGAAATTGTTTGTGGATTTCTCCTGGAAGCGGCCGCACCTGGTCGATCCGACCACCGGCGAACTGGTCGTCGTCGAGCTCGTCGTCGGGGTCCTCGGCGCGAGCGGGTTGATCTACGCCGAAGCGACGCGCAACCAGGATCTGGCGTCGTGGGTCGGCGCCCACGTGCGGATGCTGGACTACTTCCAGGGGAGTGCCGCCATCTGGGTGCCCGACAATCTCAAGAGCGGCGTCACGACGGCGCATCGCTACGAACCGGAGATCAACCGGACCTACGCCGAGCTCGCGCAGCACTATGACGCGGTGGTCATCCCCGCTCGGGTGGCGACCCCGACCGACAAGCCCAAGGTCGAGGTGAGTGTCCAAATCGCCCAGCGGTGGGTCCTGGCTGCCCTCCGGCATCAGACCTTCTTCACGCTCGCGGATCTGAATGCCGCAATCGGCACCCGCATCGACGCGATCAACCTGCGGCCGATGAAGGGTCTCGGCGTGAGTCGGCGCACGCTCTTCGAGCAGATCGACCGGCCAGCGCTCAAGTCGCTGCCGCGCACGCGCTACGAGCTGGCAACCTGGCAGCCGTGTCGCGTGAACATCGATTACCACGTCCAAGTCGACCACAACTTTTACAGCGTGCCGTATCAACTGGTCCACGCGCGCGTCGACGCCCGGGTGACCCAGCTGACCGTCGAAGTCTTCTTCAAAGGCCACCGCGTCGCGTCGCACACGCGCCTCACGGGCCGGGGCCGATTCTCCACGCAGATCGCCCACATGCCCCACGCGCATCGGGCGCACGCCGAATGGACGCCGTCGCGCTTGATCGCCTGGGCGGAACAGACCGGCCCGGCGACGGGCCGCCTCGCCGCCGGCATTCTGGAGCGCCGTCCGCATCCCGAACAAGGCTACCGCGCGTGCCTCGGGCTGATGCGCCTCGGCCGCGTCCACGGGGCCGATCGGCTCGAGGCCGCGTGTCAACGGGCAGAACGGCTGCGCTCCTATCGCCTACGCACGGTCGAGCACAGTCTCACGAACCAGCAGGATCGGCTCCCGCTCGAGGATCCCGCTCCTGCGCGCCCGGCGCTGACGCACGAGAACCTGCGCGGCGCCACCTACTACGAGGAGGCTTATGCTGACGAATCCTACGATCGAAAAGCTCCAGGCGCTCCGCCTGATGGCGATGGCCGAAGCGTTTGACCAGCAACGGAGCTCGAGTCAGTATGCCGAGCTCAGTTTCGACGACCGCCTCGGCTTACTGGTCGACACCGAATGGACCGCGCGTGAGCGCCGGCGTCTGTCGCAACGGCTTCGCCATGCGCAGCTGCGGTATCCGGCCTCGCTCGAGGATGTCGATTTCAGTACGCCCCGCGGCCTGAATCGCGAGGCGGTCCTCAGCCTCGGCACTGGGGCCTGGATTCGGGATCACCACAATCTGCTGATCACGGGGCCGACCGGGATCGGGAAATCGTGGTTGGCCTCCGCCTTCGTCCAGAGCGCGTGTCGCCACGGCTTCTCGGCGACGTACGTCCGGGCGCCGCGGCTGCTCCACGAGCTGGCGGTCAGTCGCGGCGACGGCTCGTATGCCCGACTGCTGACGAAACTCGCGAAGCTCGATCTCCTCGCCATCGACGATTGGCTACTCGCCTCGCTCTCCGAGGCGGAGCGACGGGATCTGCTGGAGGTGATCGAAGATCGCAGCGAACGGCGCTCGACGCTCATCGCCAGCCAGCTCCCGCCGACGGCGTGGCACGCCGCCATCGGCGAACCGAGTGTGGCGGATGCCATTTGCGACCGCGTCCTCCATCAGGCGCATCGGCTCACGCTGAAAGGGCCCACGATGCGCGACCCCGGGACCCGGCGCGGCGGGAAGGCCGCCTCGTGATCCGGCTCGCCGCGACCCATGTCGGGGGATACCGCAGGTCGGCTCGGTCCGCGCGCGTCGCTCCTGGGCCATCCTACGCGGTCGCCGACCGACGAAGAGGCCGATGGATCGTGCCGGACGTATGGAAAACGCACAGACCGCGTTTCCCACACGTCCTTGGACGGCGCACAGATCGCGCCGCCCACAACGCTCCACAGGCCGTCAACGTCACTGTTTTTCGGATCAAGAACGAAGCGCGTAAGATCACGGCGCCGTCCAACGTGCGCAGAAAGGAGATCGAGACCGCC
>DATKDY010000083.1:0-22511 GCA_035512515.1 Vicinamibacterales bacterium | reverse complement strand
CGAGGGCGCTTCGCGAGGGCGGCGCGCTGCGCCGCAGGCCGGCCTTCGGCCGGATCCCCGTTCGCGCGCGAGCGCGCCCGCCGAGCAGCGCGAGGCCGTCCAGCGGAGCCGGCCCTCCGCCGCAGGCGGCCGCTTCGGCGGCCGAGGGCGCTTCGCGAGGGCGGCGCGCTGCGCCGCAGGCCGGCCTTCGGCCGGATCCCCGTTCGCGCGCGAGCGCGCCCGCCGAGCAGCGCGAGGCCATCCGGCGGAGCCGGACCTCCAGCGAAGGCGGCCGCCCACGATGTCACCGGCGCTCGGTAAGCGTGGTCGTATCGTCGGTCATGGGTCCAGGTGCGGCCGACTTGTACTTGTATGCACTGAGCACGATCTGATCGATCTCGACGCCGTCCTCACGAATCTGGACGCGGACCGTCTGGGTCCCCGAGTGAGCGAAGGTGATGGTCGTGTGCTGCGAGAGCCAGTACGCGGCGTTGTGCCATCCCCACCCCGATGTTCCACACCGGTTGCATCGTTCGAGATTCACCAGCAGCGCGTCCTTCGTCCTTATCCGGTAGGCGGCCCTGCCGTTCGCCATCGCATCAGAAAACTGCATCCAGATGGAGTCATTCCATTTGGAGTTGCCGCCGGCACGAAGCCGTACCCAGACGCGATAGGCCGTGTCCGCGTCCGCGTCGAACGTCAGGTCAAAGTAGTGCGCGGGCGAGGCGTATGGACGATCGGGCGCGGCCCAGCCGCGATTGGCGCTGCGCATGGCTTTACCGCCCGCCGCACCGGAACTGGACGACGCCGCCCAGTTACCGCGGATCGTCTGCGCGTCCGGCGCGTGCAGCACGATCTCGCGCACGCCGGCCGGTGGGTTCCCGGTCGGCGATTCCGGGAGGATGGTCCGATCTCCTCGTACTGGTCCTGGCGGGGTGGAGAAGTACTTCGATGGACTGAGCAGGATCTGATCGATCTCGACACCGTCCTCGCGGGTCTGAACACGGATGGTGTGCGTCCCGGATCGCGCAAACGTGATCGCCGTCGCTTGCTTCAGCCAATATCCGGTGTTGTGCCAGCCCCATCCCGACGTACGGCACCTGCGGCAGGATTCGAGATTCACCAGCAGCGCACGCTTCGTTCCCATGCGGTACCTCGCCCGCCCGTTGACCAGCGCATCGGAGAATTGCACCCACACCGAGTCGTTCCACTTCGAATCGCGGCCCGCTCGAAGCCGCAGCCAGATCCGATACGGCGTGTTGGCGGCCGCCGTGAACGTGATGTCGAAGTAGTGCCGCGGAACGGGCTTCGGCGCATCGGGCGCCGACCAGCGACGATCGACGCTGCGCATCGTGCGTCCGCCGGCGGCATCCAGGCTGGGTGTCGACGCCCAGTTGCCCTTGACGACGACAGCCTTCGACGCATACAAGACGACGTCACCGGGGGCGCCGCCGGGTGGTGGCGATGGCGGCCCCGGCGGCTCGTCACCTGGTGGCGGCTCGTCATCTGGTGGCGGTTCGTCACCTGGGGGCGGTTCGTCACCCGGTGGCGGGGGCTCCCCCGATGTTTGGCCGCACACCTCGGTCGACAACCCACTCCTGTCATGGTTGCGGTTGTAGGCCTGGACCGCAAAGCAGTACGTCGTCCCTGCCTCGAGATCAGCGACCGCATACGTGACGACGAACCCGACGTCGATCCTTGCGCTGTACAGGCCGGGTGACTGCCCGTACCGCACGATGTAGCCGGCGGTGTCGGTGTCGGAGGGCGGATCCCACGCCAGCGTGAGCGTCGCGGCATCCGCGCGCGCGGCACTGGTCAGGGCGAAAACCAGAACAGAGGCGAGAACGACCGGGATACGGCGAAGAGATCTGACTGGAGAATGACCTGACGCGCAAATTACGTGCGAACAGAAAGTTAGGACATCAAAATATCGAACGATATCAGCTCCCGGGTTGCGAACGTTTCGCGACCGGAGGCAACAATTGGACCAATCAAAACCTGTGCGAGCACGTGGGGCGCGCGGACAGAGGCTTGCAGTATTTACACGGCTGTGTTGGTTGCGCCTGTAACTATTACCAGCGAGGCGAAGCCTCAGACCCCAAGACTCGTTTGGTAAACATTGGGGGCCATCAAGGCTCCCAGCGAGGCGACGACCGTTGAACCTGGCGGCTCACCGTTGCGTATTTGCACCGTATACCCGCTATGCACGCTGGCGAACGCGCGACCGGCAAGGACATCATCCTCGACATCGTCGAGAACATGCGCGCGTACCAGGAGGAGCTGCTCTACTCGTCGGTCGTGCCCACGGCATTCGAGGTGCACCTGCACCGGGACGATTACGACCGCCTCGAGGGCATCTTCCCGGTCATCGCCGCCGAGGCCCGCCGCGCGCTGGACGAGGAGCTGGCCCGTCAGAATCGCCGGCGCGGTCCCGAGTGGCTGATGAAGCTCACCAGGGCGACAGGCCCGGCACAACCGGCCGAGGACAGTTGGACGGTGGCCTTCTTCCGGGACGAGAACGAGGAGCTTCGGCCCGGCGAGGTCATCGTCGATTCGCGGCTCACGCTGCCGCAGGCGCCGGAGCTCGGGGCCGGCACGCGGACGCGACGCATCACGACGACGCGACTCGGTCAGCTGACCAATACGACGTCGCGCGTCATCGACGAACCGCCGCCGCCCCCGGCGCCGATCGTGGGCGCGCAACCGGAGACCGCACCGCCAGAGGCGACCGTCTTTGCGACGCTGACCTTTGAAGACAACAGCGGCCGGCGTACGCACGCGGTGACCGAATCGCAACTGGTCATCGGGCGCGGCGGCGCGGGGTACTGGGTGGATCTGCGCGTTGATGCCGCACCAGACGTGTCGCGCGAGCACGTGCGACTTCGTCGTGACGCCTCGACGGGGCAGTTTTTCATCAAGGACCTCAGCCTGTACGGCACGACGGTCAATGGCGAGCGCGTCACCAGCAGCATCGACGCCTCGGATGGCGCGAAGCGCGACGTCAATCTCGAGGTTCCGCTGCCGCCGGTCGCGCGCATCGGCCTGGCCGACATGGTGTTTCTCGATTTTCGCGTGGCCGGTGCGGCGTGACGACGTTGTACTGGCTGCGGTACGGGTTCTTGTTCCTTCTTCTGGCGGCGGCGCTGTGGATGGTCTGGCTGGCCACCGCGGACGCTCGCCAGAAGCGTCGTCATCGCTGAATCCCAGCCGCTCCAGGACCATGAGCCCGGTGCAGGCGTCATCCATCGATCAGGCGAACGGCCGCGTGTTGGTGCACAGTGCCGGCGGCAGTGATTCGGGCCGCGTGCGCGAGAACAACGAAGATCGCTTCCACTGCGATTCCGAACGCGGCATCTACATCGTCGTTGACGGTGTCGGCGGTCACGCCGGCGGCGAAACGGCTGCCGAAACCGCGTTGCTGCAGGTGAGGACTCGGCTCGAGCGGGAGGCGGGCTCGGCAGAGGAGCGGCTGCGCGAAGCGATCACGCTGGCCAACAACGAGGTCTATCGTCTGTCGCGGACCAACGCGGAATGGACCGGGATGGCGTGCGTCCTGACCGCGGCGATCGTCGAGGATCACCAGGTGACCATCGGTCACGTCGGCGATTCGCGCCTGTACAAGCTGCGTGGCGGCACCATCGAAAAGCTCACGCACGATCATTCCCCGGTGGGCGAACGCGAGGATGCCGGCGAGCTCGACGAGCTCGACGCCATGCGCCATCCGCGACGCAACGAGGTCTTCCGCGACGTCGGCAGCGACCGCCACACGCCGGCTGACGTCGATTTCGTCGAGATCGTCACGGCGCCGTTCGAAGCGGACGCGGCGCTGATTTTGTGCAGTGACGGTTTGAGCGACCTGGTGACCTCGCGCGAGATGCTGGCGATCGCGAGCCGCCACGCGGGCCGTCCGGAGGCCGTCGTGCACGAGCTGATTGCCGAGGCCAACCGTGCCGGTGGCAAGGACAACGTCACGGCGGTGTACGTCGAAGGCCCGGCCTTTCCGCGAGGGGCAGCGACAACCGCCGCCCGGGGCGGGCGCGGGCGCGCGCTCACACACCTGGGCGCCTTCCTGATCGGCGTGGCCGTGGGCGCCGCGGCGATGTCCTTCGTGCCTGACACGCTGCGCGCGCTCTTGCCGGGCGCGCCCGTCACGGCGGTGACGCCGGACGCGCGCGCCCCACGCGTGCTGCTCGTCCAACAGGCCGCGGCAGCGGAGTTTGCCACCATCAGCGACGCGCTCGCGTCTGCCGACCCGGGCGATACCGTCATCGTCGGCCCCGGCGAGTATCGCGAGCAGCTCCGGCTGCCGAGCGGTGTGACGGTGACGAGCGAGCTCCCTCACCGCGCCGTCATCAGCCCGCCCGATGGCGCCGTGGCTGCGCCTGCGGTCACCGCCGATGGCGTCCGCGGCGCGCGGCTTCGCGGATTCCAGATCCGCGGTGGCGATCAGGGCCAGATGCCGATTGGTGTGATGGTGCTCAACGGCGAGCTGGAATTGCAGGACACCCGCATCAACGGGGCGACGGATGCCGGCGTGGACGTCTGGGGCGGCACGGCCGTGACGCTGCGCGCCAACGATATCTCGGATAACCCGGGCATCGGCGTGCGCGTTCGCAGCGGTGCGCAGCCGTCGCTGCTGCACAACACCATCGTGCGCAATGGCCGCGGCCAGCCAGCGGCGCCCGGCGTGTGGCTCGACGCGGGCGCAGCGCCGTTGCTCGTCGGCAACGTGATCGCCGACAACGGCGCCGAGGGCGTTGCCGGCGTCGCGGCGCGCGATCGCGCGGCGTTACTGAGCAACAACGTGTTCGTCGCCGACGCACGTCCGAATGCGCGTGGTGCGCTGCGGGTCGTCGGCGAAACAGCTCCGGCACGGCGATGACGACGGTGTATCAGCAGATCGGCAAGTTCGAAATCCTGCGCAAGCTCGGACGCGGCGGCATGGCCGACGTCTATCTCGCGCATGACACCGAAGCGAACCGCCAGGTGGCGTTGAAGGTGCTCGAGATCGGCGCCGACCAGGATTCCCAGGACACGCTCGCCGCCGAGCGACACGGCGCCATCCTGCAGGCCCGGCTCTGCGGCATCGATCCGCACGTCGCCACCGTCCACGAGTATGGCGAAACGGATCGCTTCTTCTTCATCTCGATGGAGCACGTTGACGGAGACGACCTGTCCACGCTGTTGCAGCACGGCCCGCTTGCGCCCGAGCGTGCCATCGACGTGGCCATCGAGGTGTGCAGCCTGCTGGTCACCGCCCACGGGCTGCAGCTCACGGTCGAGGGCGAGCCGCATCAGGGCGTGATTCACGGCGACCTCAAGCCGCGGAACATCCGCATTGCCCAGGACGGCCGCGTCAAGGTCCTGGATTTCGGCATCGCCAAGGCGCTGTCGCTCACGCGCAAGCTGACACGCAACGACTTCGGCAGCGTCGCCTACGCGTCGCCCGAACGGCTCGAATCGGGCGAGGTGGACATTCATTCGGACTTGTGGGCGGTCGGCGTGGTGCTCTACGAGGCGCTGGCCGGCCGGCAGCCGTATCAGGAAGCCAACACGCGGCGGCTCGAAGAAGTGATTCGCTCGCGGCACGCGCCGCCCACGCTTCCGCCATCATGCTCACCGGCGCTGCAGCGCGTCGTCGCCCGCGCGCTCGCGCCCGATTTCGCCCGGCGCTATCCGACCGCGGTTGACTTCAAGGCCGACCTGATCGCGCTCCGCGAGAATCGTCCGACGATTGCCGACCTGCAGCCGTCGGCGCACGACCCCGACGCGACACGCCGGACGCTTCCGCCCGGCGATGCCACCCGTCGCAGTGCTGCATCCACCTTCGCGCCTGCCGGCGTCATGACGGACAGGCCTGCCGCACCTGCTGCACCTGTGTCACCTGCCGCACCTGTGTCACCTGCCGCACCTGCCGCACCTGTGTCACCTGCCGCACCTGCTGCACCTGCCGCACCTGCTGCACCTGCTGCACCTGTGTCACCTGCTGCACCTGTGTCACCTGCTGCACCTGTGACACCTGTGCCACCTCTGCCACCTGCACGCCGGTGGCTGCGCATTCGCCGGCCGCTCCGCATCGCCTTCCTCCTCGTCCTGATCATCGTCGCGTGGAAAGAGATGCAGGCCCTCAACGCCGCCGCCGCGCTCAAGGCCTCGCTGCCCTTGAAAGAGCGTGGTGACATGGACGCCGTGTGGTCCGAATTCCAGGAGCTCGGCGACCGCAGCCCGCTCGGGATCGGGATCGCGGGCTTGCGCGCACCGCTCAAAGACCGGTTGGTCGACTTCGCGGATCGCATCATCGACGGCTATCGCAGCGACGTGACGACGATTCGTGAGCGCGACTGGGACGAGGCGCGCCGCTACCTGGCGCGGGCGCTGTCGGTCGGCGGCGACAATCGGCTCATCCGCGCCCGGCTGCGCTACGCCGAAGGGCACCTGCACCGCATCAACGGCGATGCGCGCCCGCGGCGGCCGCAAGAGGCGCGGGCGTATTTCAACGACGCGGTGGTGGCCTTCCAGGATGCGGCACGGCTGAATGCCCGCTGGCCCGACCCGCACCTGGGACTCGCGCGTGTGTACTTCTACGGCCTCGAAGATCTCGACAAGGGTCTCGAGGCGCTCGCCGCCGCGGAGCGCGCCGGGTTCAAGCCGGGCAATCGGGAAATCGCGCAGCGGGCCGACGCGTACCGTAACCGCGCGGAGCGTTTGTGGCGCGAGGCCGTGTCCGTCAGAGGGTTGCCGCAGGAAGACGAGGTGCTGGAGCGGGCCGCCGCGGCGGACGGCGAAGCCCTGAAGCTGTACCAGGCGATCATCGGCTTCGGTGACGCGGCCAGGCTGCTCACGCGCACCCAGAAGCATGTCCACATGATCGAGGCGCGCCGCGCCGAGCTCGGCAGGGCCTCGCGGTGGCCGTGGTGACGGCGACGACCACGCGAACGACCGCCGCTGAGCGGTCGCGCCGGTCGATGATGACACGGCCATCCATCGCCATCTGGCCGCCATCGACGGCCGACATCGCGCTCGGCGTCGCCACACTGGTCACGGCGGTCGCGCTCGTGCTGACGTATTACGCCAAGCGCGACGCGATGCACGACAGCATCGCCGGCGTCGAACGCGCAGAAGTGGTGGACCTCAGCCGCGTCACTGGACCGGACGCGATCGAGACGGCGCTTGCGGCGGTCTTGCCGGATCGCGCTGACCGGCGCTTCACGGCGGCCTCCATCTATCGCTTTCTCACAGACGAGGGCCGCCGGGCGCCGGAAGCCGCCAACGTCGGGGCTCTTGCCGGCATCCGCGTCACGCCCAGCGAAGTGCAGCGCGCCGGCTCCTCGCGCCTCCTGGCGCGGGAGCGCACGGTGCCGGGCGCCGGCGACGTCAGGCTGCTGACGGCCAGTGAGATCGCGGAGCTCAAGCGATCGTTCATCGTCCGCGGGCCGTCGGCCTTCCGCTCCACGCTCGGGTGGAGCGTGCTCCTGTACGTCGCCTCCTTTTACCTCGTCGCGTTCTACTGGCGCCTGCGGCGATTTCGCGGCGACCCCTGGCTGCTCCCGCTGGCCCACGTCATGACCGGGCTCGGGCTGGTGGCGATGCTCGCGCTCCAGGATCCGTTGCGCGATCGGCTCCTCGTGGCCGAGTTCGCGGTTGGCGTGTCGGCCGGGTGCCTTGGGCTCGCGGTCCTCTCGTCCTTTGCGTACCAAGCGTCTGGCTTGCGCCGCCTGTCGCTCCTGCCGCTGCTGGCCGCGGCCGCCGCGTCCATCCTCTTGATTCTGTTCGGCAGCGGGCCGGGCACGAGCGACGCGAAAGTGAATCTCTTCGGCATGCAGCCGGTCGAGGGCATCCGCATCCTGCTCGTGCTCTATCTCGCGGGCTATTTCGCCTCGCGCTGGGAATTCGTCCGCCAGCTTCGCGAGGAACAGTTTGGCGGGCTCGAGCTGCCGAAGCGATTCCGCATCCCGCGCTACGACCATGTGCTGCCGGTCATCGTCGGCGTGGGCCTCGCGCTCCTCCTGTTCTTCCTGCAGAAAGACCTTGGCCCGGCGCTCGTGTTCATCTGTTTGTTCCTGTCGCTCTACGGTGTGGCGCGCAAGGCCGTGGCGCTCGTCGTGCTGGGCGTGCTGCTGATGCTGGGAGGGTTCGTGGCCGGCTACACGCTCGGCTATCCCGGCACGATTGTCACGCGCGTGGCGATGTGGCTCTCTCCGTGGGACAACGCGATGCGCGGCGGCGATCACGTGGCGCAGGCGCTGTGGGCGTTTGCGAGCGGCGGCGCGACCGGGACAGGGCTCGCGCTCGGCGAACCCAATGCCATTCCCGAGGCGCACACCGACATGGTGCTCGCCACGCTTGGTGAGGAGCTGGGCTTTGCCGGCGTGCTCGTCATTGCCCTGCTCTACGCCGCGCTCTTCTATCGCGGGTTTGCGATCGCCATGCGGGCCGGCGGCGATTACGCCTTCTTTCTCGCGCTTGGACTGACGCTCAGCCTCGCGTTTCCGGTGCTGCTGATCGCGGCTGGCACACTGGGACTCTTTCCACTCTCGGGCGTGGCGACACCCTATCTGAGCTACGGCAAGTCGTCCATGATTGCCAATCTGGCCGTGCTCGGGATGCTCTTCGGCATCTCGCGCGAAAATGCGCGAAGCCAGACACTGACCGAGCCGTTCAGGACGGCCGTCCGCGTCGTGGGCATCGTCGTGGCCGTTCTGGCCGCGGCAATCCTGATGCGCGCCGCCGCCGTGCAGGTCGTTTACGCCGATGCCACCCTGGCGGCCACCAGCCTCGCGCCACAGGCTGACGGCGTGCTGCGTTTTCAGGACAACCCGCGGCTGCGTCGCGCCAGCCTGCTGATCCCGCGCGGCGCGGTCTTGGACCGCCGCGGCGTTCCGCTGGCGGTGACTGACTGTGCAGATCTCCAGAAGCATGCCCACGCCCTTGGTCAACTGGGCGCCGCTCCGGCGTGCGACCGGCGCGCGCCGCGCCACTACCCGCTCAGCGGGCATACCTATCACCTCCTGGGCGACGTCCGCACCCGCGTCAACTGGGCGGCAACCAACACCAGCTTCGAGGAACGCGATCACGGCGCGCGGCTGCGTGGATTCGCCGGCGGTGAGCAGGTGGTCGAGCGAATCGATCCGCGCAGCGGCGAGCCGGTGCGGGCGATCAGACGTGACTTTGCCGAGCTCGTCCCTCTGTGGCGCTATCGGCATCGCCCGGGTCATCCCGAGGTCCAGGCCTTGATGGAACGCTCCCGGGACCTTCGCGTCACGATCGATGCGCGATTGCAGACGCGACTCGGGCAGGCGCTGGATCGCCAGCTCCAGAGCATCGGCCGCTCACGCGGCGCCATTGTCGTCATGGACGCGGAATCCGGCGACGTGCTTGCGCTCGTCAACGCGCCACGGCCGGCGGTCTCGGATGCCGACGCGCTCCGCACCGAATCACGTCCGCCACCCGGCGACCCCGCGTGGTTCGATCGCGCGCGGTATGGCGTGTACCCGCCCGGGTCCACGTTCAAGCTGGTCACGGCCGCGGCCGCACTGCGCAAGGATCCGTCGCTCGGCGAGGTCACGTTCATGTGCCGTCGGCTGCCCGACGGCCGGATCGGACATCGCGTGCCCGGCTGGACGCGCCCGGTTCGCGACGACGAGCTCAACACGGTGCCGCATGGTGCGGTGAACCTGAAGTCGGGAATCGAGAAGTCGTGCAATGCCTACTTCGCGCAGCTTGGATTGCGCGTTGGCGCCGCGGCGCTGCACGACGCCGCAACGCTCTTCGAGATTGCCCTCGCTCAGCCAGACACGGTGCAGCGACTGCGTGACCAGTTGCCGCAAGCGGCCTACGGGCAGGGCGAAGTGCGTGTTACACCGTTCAAGATGGCGCGTGTCGCCGCGGCCATCGCCAACGGCGGGCGAATGCCGTACGGACGCTGGGTCAGCGACGCCGGTGACCGGCGCGACCGCGATCCGGTGACCGTCATGACGCCGGCAATCGCCGCCGAAATCGGGTCACACATGCGCGGCGCCGTCCTTCGGGGCACCGCGCGCGCGCTCGCCACGGTGACGCCCGCCCTCGCAGGGAAGACGGGCACGGCGGAAGTGGAAGGCGCACCCTCACACGCGTGGTTTGCCGGGTTCGCGCCGTACGGTCCGGCCAGGGGACGGCGTATTGCCTTCGCGGTGCTGCTGGAGAACGGCGGCTACGGAGGGCGCACCGCGGCGCCGCTGGCCGCCGAGATCGTTCGCGCCGCGCGCGAGCTCGGGCTTCTGGAGTGATGGGTGATGAAGATCCTCGACAAGGCTGCGAAACTCGAAAAGGCGCTGCTGACTCGCCTGAGCCGCCGTACTGACATCAGGCGGCATCCGATCGAGTTGTACCAAGACATCCTCGACGAAATCGAAGACGCCAGTGAGGCCGGCGCTCGCGGCGCCCGGATTTTCCCGTACAACGCGATCACGGTGTCGATGCCGACGATCGACGCGCACCACCGCGCCACGGCCGAGGCCGTGTTCGCCGAGGCGCCGTCACTCGAGGAGCGAGTCCGCGCCCGGCTGCGTCACGGCGGATGTGCCGGCGTGGACGGCCTGGCCGTCGCGGTCAAGTTCGTGGATGGCACCTCGGACCAGTGGTCGGGACGCGAATACCACATCGAGTATCGCCGCCGCGCGACGCCGCGCCCGCCGTCACGAGCCGTCAAGGCGCGAACCGTTGCCGATCGCGAACTGCACGTCGTCGTGATTGCGGGGACGGCGGCGAAGTCGAGATACAGCTTCACGGCCTCGCGCATCAACCTTGGCCGGCTGGCCGACGTACTGGATCGACACCAGCACATCGTGCGGCAGAACCAGGTGGCGTTTGTCGATGACGACGGCGTGAGCCAATCGGTTTCGCGGACCCATGCGCACATCCGCTTCGACGCCGCAACGGGCGAAGCGCGTCTGCACGACGATGGCAGCACGCATGGGACGCGGGTTGTCCGAGGGGGACGCACACTCAATGTCCCGCGCGGCGGCCGCGGGCTCACGCTCGGCGACGGCGACGAGGTGCTGCTCGGCCAGGCCCGCCTGCGCGTCGAGCTTCGGCCGGCCCGCCGGCGCTGAAGAGCACGGGCTCTACAGGCCGGCTTCGTCGAGACCGATACGGTGAGCATCACCAGCGGCCCACGCACTCCGAAAACGCACCATGGCCCATGAACCGTCTGCCCCGGTCGCGACCGACGCGCCGCTCACCCGCGTCGTTCGGAACGACACCGGCCCGATCTATACCGTGCTCGTGGTCGACGACGAAGCGCCTGTTCGGGACTTTCTGCAGCAGGTCCTGACAGCCGCGGGTTTTGCCGTCGATGCGGCTGTCGATGGGCCTTCGGCGCTCGAAGCCATCAGCGCGCGTCCCCCGGATGTCGTGCTGCTAGACGTCCACCTGCCAGGCACGAACGGGTTCGACGTCTGTCGCCGCCTGCGCTTGGATCGCGCGACGCGGCTGACGCCCATCATCCTGGTCACCGGCTGGACCGACCGCGCGACGCGGGTGGAAGGCCTGGATGCCGGCGCGGACGACTTCCTGACCAAGCCGGTCGATACCCTGGAGATGCTCGCCCGCGTCCGCTCGCTGGCGCGGATGAAGCAGTTCACGGACAGTCTCGACACGGCGACGGACATCCTGCTGACGCTCGCCTGCATGATCGAAGCACGGGACGGGTACGGCGAAGGGCACTGTCACCGCATGGCGAATTACGCCACCGCGCTCGGGCGGGCGACGCGGGTGTCCGAGGCTGACAACCTGGCCTTGTACCGTGGCGCCTTTGTGCACGACATCGGGATGCTCTCGGTGCCCGAGGCGATATTGCGGAAGGACGGTCCACTCTCGGCGGAGGAGCGGGAGCACGTGAAGTCGCATCCGGTCATCGGTGAGGGATTTTGCGATCCCTTGCGATCCCTGCGCCCGGCACGCCCCATCGTGCGCTGGCACCACGAGCATCTGGACGGGTCGGGATATCCGGATGGGCTCGCCGGGGACGCGATTCCGATCGCCGCGCAAATCGTCGGGATCGTCGATGTCTACGAGGCGGTCACCTCGCACCGATCCTACCAGCGTCGTCACTCGCCGGAGGAAGCGATCGCCATCTTGCGCGAGCAAGTTGCGCGCGGGTGGAGGCGAGCGGATCTGGTCGAGGCGTTCGCGTCGATCATTCAGACGAGATCGTCGAGCGACGGCGAGGCATCGGCCTAGCCCAGGTCTAGCCCCTCGCCGGGGGCGGGCGAACGCCAGGTGTATACTTGTATACGTCTGCCGAACGCCAGATGTCCAAGCCAGACTCTTCGACCGAAGTCATCACGATTCGCGTGTCGCGCGCCCTGACCCGCCGCCTGGATCGGGAGGCTCGACGCCAACGGCGCACGCGCAGCGCGGTCGCGCGCGCGATTCTCGCCGCGGGCCTCGGCGAGCAGCCCGGCGATCCCTTCGCCGAGGCGCGCCGGCAGTCGCTGCTCGTGCGGCGGCGCGCATCCGAGCGTGAAGCCATTCGGTTCATCGTGGACTTCGCCGACCTCGAGGGCTGGGAGTGAAGCGCGGCGACGTGGTGATCGTCGCCACGCGCGGCGCCTACACCGGGAAGCCTCGCCCGGCGCTGGTTGTGCAATCCGATGCATTCAACCCCACGCACGCCAGTATCACCGTCTGTCCCATCACGTCGGACTGTGTCGATGCGCCGCTCTTTCGCGTGTCCTTGCCGGCTGGGCTTCGTACAGGACTGGAACTGCCGTCACAAGTGATGATCGACAAAGTCGTGAGCGTCCCCCGCGAGGCCATCGGTCGCGCAATCGGACGGACCGAATCCAGTGAGCTCGACTCGGTCGGGCGAGCCCTGCAGGCCTGGCTGTCGGTCTAATGTTTCGCTCGTCGCGCCTTGCCCGGCAGGCGCCTCGAGCGCACACTATTCCCGGACTGAAGCCGCCGGGCAGCGACGAGCTAGCGTGAGCGCCGGGGGTTCGTTACGCGGCGCGCGTCGGGAACAGCGCGGCAAGCAGGTCATCATCAGAGAAGGGATGAAGAGCGGCAGGGTCGAGACCACGGACCTCGGTCAGGTCGGACTCGAGCAAGCGGAGCACTTTCTGTTCAGCGTCCACCTGAGCCAGGTGATCGGCTTCCACGAGATAGCGCCGGCCACGCAGCCAGCCGGATGACTGCACATCGAGGTAGCGCACGCGGCCGGCGGCCGCGTCAATCACGACACCGGCCACACTGCCGATCGGCTTGCCCTCCGGTGTCACCAGCTCGAGTTCCGAGAGCAGGCCAGCCGGGCTGGAGACGTTTTTCGCGTCGAGATAACAGAGCTCCGAAAGCGCGGGCTGCCCGGCGGGTGGCATCACATTCCTCTGTGCTTCGAGAGTGCAAGCGCAGTGCCACGATTCGCTACATGTCTTCGTCGAGATGCCGGATGCGATCGTACGGCTGGATCACGGTGGACGCGATGTTGGCCAGGTGTGCCCCGACTCGACGCAAGATCTGCGCAGCGCCCGCGTACACGATGGCCATGTCAGCGCTCAGATCGCTGGCGGCCAGCCGCGCCCGATAATCCTTCAGCCCGTCACGCAGGGTCGCGTGCTCTCGCACGACCTGCTGTGCTTCGGCGACGTCTGCTTCGCGGAACGCGCGCTCGGTCAGGGCAAAGAGCGGCCGCAACCGCTCGGCCGATGCCCGGAGCTCGTCGGCAAACGGGCCGGTGCGGGGGCTCCGCGCCATCTTGACCAGTTCCACCAGCCCGCGGGCGAAATCGCCGATGCGCTCCGCGTCCTGCACCATGCTGACGAGCACCAGGCTGGCCACCAGATCCTGGTGCGGGTTGACGGCGAGGTGCTGCAGGATGGCCCGTCGCACCCGCCGCTCCGCTTCATCGACCATGTCGTCCATGTGCTCGAGGTCGAGTGTCAGCGGACGATTGTCGAGCAGCACCTCCAGCGCGTGATCGAGCATCTGCGACGACTGTTTCAGCATGCCCGAGACGTCGGCAAACGCCGACTCCACGAGCGGCGACGGCGCGAGCGGGTTGAACAGTTGCTTGAAGAAGTTCATCGCCATGGCATCACACCTCGCCGACCCGCGCGTCTGGATCAAGACGCCCCGGTCAGCACGATCAACAGGAACGGAAGCACGAAGAACACGAGTGCGACGTAGGCCACCGCGTACAGCCGGTTACGCACCGTCAATCGCCCAAGCGTGCGTGCCAGAGCCAGAGGAATGGCGCGCATCGGCGGCGGAACATACACGAGGAGCATACCGGTCACGTTGAACAGCAGGTGCGAGCAGGCCACGGTCACCGCGGCCATGCTGCCCGTGCTGAGCGCCGCGATGAGCGCCGTCACGGTCGTCCCCAGATTGGCTCCGACGGTGAAAGGAAACGCCTGCGGCAAGGTGACGATGCCCGCCGCCACGAGAGGAATCATCACCGACGTGGTGATCGAGCTGCTCTGGACCATCACCGTCATCAGCAGGCCGGCGGTGATGGCCGCGATCGGCGATCGGAACAGCGTCTGGTGCAGGATGCGTTCGGCCCGCCCGGACATCAGCGCTTTGAGCAGGTCCACCAGCAGCTTCAGCGACAGGAACAACAGGCCGAGCGCCACGATCAGCGTCAGGATTGGCGACCCGCCGAGCAGTTGCACGATCCACGTCGCAACCGGACGAATCACCAACTTGACCGGATCGAGAAGGTTCAGGCCGCCGACCTTGGCGATGCCGGAGGCCAGGACGACGGACGTCTTCGCCAGATACCCGGTGGCGATTTCGAACGGGAGAAGAATCGCCACGGTCAGGAGATTGAAGAGATCGTGAATCGTGGCGCCGGCAAAGGCCCGCTCGAATTCGCCGCGACGGGTGACGTGACCGAGCGACACCAGGCTGTTGGTCACCGACGTGCCGATGTTGGCGCCCATGATGACCGGGATCGCTCCGTCGATGGTGAGTGCACCGGCGGCGACCAGCGCGACGGTCAGCGACGTCGTCGTCGATGAGCTCTGAACGAGCGTGGTCCCGAGGATGCCGACGAAGAGGCCGACGAACGGATTGGACGTGCGCTCGACGAGCATGGCGGCGAAGCCTTTGCCGAAGAGGCCAAAGGCCTGGCCCAGCAGATCGAGCCCGAGAAAAAACGCCAGCAGCACGCCCGCCAATGCGAGGACGCGCAGCGCCGGAAGCGCCGACGTGGCGGGTGGGTGGGCGGTGGCTACTGGATCCACGATGGCAAGGCGACTCGACCGTGCCGAGCGCGCCGCACTGTATCCTGCCGCGCCGTGTTACGCAAATTCTAAAGTTGGTGCCGAGAGTGCCTGATCCCGGAATTCGCGGGTGTTGGTGCGAATTCCGGGACCCTTTCAGCGTTCGGCGCTGACAGCTGACAGCCGGGGGCGGCTGATCGCCAGCCTGGTGCCGCTGCCTCAGTGCCCCAACGCGCGAGCGGCCTCCTGGGCCGTGATCGTATGCACGGCCTTGGTCGGGTGGATCCCGTCCCAGAACAGGAACTCGTCCGGCCGATCGCACGTGAACGGCGCGATGGCTGGCGTCAGACACGCACTCGTGACGTTGGTCAGGCCGAAGTCGCCGGGGCGTGCCACGAGGTTGTTGATCAACTCGAAGGCATCCAGTCGTGCGAAATCGATACCGGGAAGCGCCGTCAACTGTGCCACGACGCCGTCCAGGCCGGCGTTGAACGATTGCGTCACCAGTGTGGCAAACGCCGCCGCACCAGGGTTGAGCTGGTCGAGCGTGCGCAGTGCGGGAGTCACACCGACATTCGGCGTACGCCAGACGAGGAACCTTCGCGCCCCAGCGGCGTGTAACGTCTGGATGCTGGTGGCGATTGAGACGAGTGCGTCTTGCAGGATCGCGCCGCCGTCACGGCCGTTGGCGAACTCGACGAAGGCGTCGCGGACGTCATTGCCGCCCATTTCGATCACATACAAACCATCCGGCGGGGCGACGCCGCCGTACTGATGGAGGAACGCGTCGACCTGCGCCGGCAGGTTCGCGTTGATGCCGTCGTCGCGTGCCCGCGCCGCGCCAACCGCATAGTTGGTCGCCATCGAGTTCGATCCGACGAACGCGGGGCGAACGCTGCCCGCCAACCCGATCGAACGGGCGAACTGCTCGACCCAGGTCGCGCCGTTGCTGAAATGCTGGCCGCCGCGTGCATAAGGTGCACTCGGCACGAGGAGTGGGTCGAGCAGGTAGTCGGGCGGCGTGTTCGTGACGCCCCAGAGCTCGAACGCGTTCCCGGGATCAGACAGGCTGGTTCCGAAGACGACGATGCGCCCGTAAGGGGCCTGGGCTGCCGCGGGCACCGTGGCGGCGCCGACCGCCAGCAGGGCTGCGGCTGTAAATAGTGTGATCGTCCGGGTTCTCATGATGTCCTCCTGATGGCATACCGGGTCGGCATGCTCATGTGGTATTTCAGGAAAATCGACCGAAGGTTACATCGCCATTGATCCGGTGGAAGGTTACGGCCGGCGCGAACGAGCTGAGGGCAGCGTCTGAACGGTATGAATCAGCCGGTCGAAACCGGCTACATCGGCGGCAGCTTCGGGGAGGTCATCGCCTTCCGGCCGGACCAGCGAGGCATGTCCGAAATCGAGCAGATAGGCCCGGTCATATCGTGGACCGACGATGATGTTGCCGCTGATGATGGCGCCGTGGACGAGGCCTCGCTGGTGAGCGCTGCGGATCAGCGCCAGCAGCGTCGCCAGGCAGGCCAGCGCGTCCCTCGCATCCAGAGCGCCGGTCTCCACGCGCTGGATGATGGGCACGCCTTGATTGAACTCGCTCAGCACGGATGGGCGCCCCGAAGCATCCACGCAGGCGGCCAGCGGCGCGGGAAACGCCTCGTGGTCCCATTCGGACAATTGCCGCCTCAGCCGCTCGAAACGCGGCATGAAATCCGCCGGCGCCGCGCTGTGCCACGTCTTCAGCCTGAGGAGTCGAACGGCGGGGCCCTCCGTCTTCACCAGAAACACCGACGACGCGGCGGTCCTGCCGAGCGGTACCTGAATCGTGACGACGTTGCCCTCGCGTGGGGGCGCCGACACAGGCTCAGGGGCGAGCGCTTCTTCGAGGAGGCAGGCCGCGCAGTGGCCGCCATGACTGACGGCCCCAGGGTGACGAAGGCAGATCACCGTAAGCGGCCTCAGCTCGAGACCGCGCGAATCAGCTCGCGCATCTCATCGTCGATTTCAGATGGCGTCAGGACGGTTTCGCTGATTTCCAGCCGCAGTATCGCGCCGAAGCGCTGGCGCAGCCGATGTACGGCAACTTTGACGGCGCCTTCGGTCAGACCCAGATCGGCGGCCACGGCACGGTACGCCGGCAGCTCGCCAGTGTCGCTGAGATATGGCAGCAGCATGTCGGTCGCCGCCGTCTTGCCCGCTTCGTGAGACTCATTGCGCAACCGTTGAAGCGCGCGTTCAATAGCGATTGCTGCCCACTTGCGGTCGAAGACGCGCTCCGGCGTCTCATCGTTGCGCCGATCGAGTGCGTAGCTGCGCTCGGCCTCGTCGAAATCGAGCGAGAGGCGGATGTGCTGTCCACCTCGACGTCCCGCCGTGGCGCGCTCGTGCTCATTGATCGCATACCGCTTGAGCGCCGTCAGCAGAAATCCACGAAACCGGCCGCGCGCCGGGTCCACGTTCCGCAAGTCCTGCCGTTCGAGCAGACGCGCAAAGAATCCCTGCGTGAGGTCCTGCGCCTCCTCAGCGTCGTGACCGCGGCGACGCAGGTAGCTGTAGAGCGGCGGCCAGTAAATCTGACAGAGCTCGGCGAGCGCTGCGGCGGAGTGCGCGTCCGACCGGTGCCCCGCAGCGTTGACCAGCGTCCATCGCGTCGTCAGAAACCGGCCGCCGCGGCCATTCGCGGTCACGACAGCGCCTGCTCGCAGGCAGCAAGAAATTCGAGCGGCTCGCGGGGCCGAAGTGCTCGCTCCGTCGACAGAGCGGATCGAAAGAAGGCAGCCATGGCATCGGACAGCGCCGGGGCCTGATCGGCGCGGCACGCGACACCGTCGGCAATCGTGGCGGCATCCGCGAACACGACGTTACGGCGGAACGGGTGCCTGCCTGTCAGCATCTCGTATGTGATCACCCCGAGAGCCCAGAGGTCCCACGCCGGATTCACGTCGTCGCCGGCGACCTGTTCGGGCGCCATGTACTCCAGGGTGCCAACGAGGAGCCCTGCACTGGTGCCCGCTCCCGTCGACCGCTGGAATGATGGCCTCACGTCGAAGGTCTTGGCGAGGCCGAAGTCGAGCACCTTCGGCACGACCCCACTCGCGTGACGCAGCAGAAAGATGTTCTCGGGCTTCAAATCACGGTGAACGATCCCCTGTCCGTGTGCGGCACTCAGCGCAGAGCAGACACCGCGCAAAATGTGCAGCGCCTCTGGCGGCGTGAGGATCAGGCCGCCGGCGAGTCGCTGACGGAGCGTCTCGCCTTCGAGCAACTCCATCACCAGGAACGGACGGCGATCGCGGTCGATGCCGAAATCGTAAATGCGCACCACGTGGGGATGCGCAAACCCGGCGGCGGCGCGCGCCTCCTGCCGGAAGCGGACGGCGAGGTTCAGCGGCGCCTCGACGTCGTGCCTGATCAGCTTGACGGCCACGGTCCGTTCGAGCACGTCATCGACCGCCTCGTAAACGGCGCCCATTCCGCCGCGGCCACGGCGGCGCTCGAGGCGATACCGCCCGTTGAGGATGCGGGATCCTGGCGAGACGATGAGCGGCTGACCGTCGTCGGGGCACCTGTCCGCGCCCGCCTCGAAACACCGCCCGCAGCGTTCACATTCCGCGAGCGCATGCCGATCGAGCGCCGTTCGCTCGAGCAGCGCTCCCACCGCGTGGGCGATGGTGACGAGCAGATCCAGATCCTCCTGGCTGTACGGCTCTTCGGATCGGCGCGGTCCGAGCGCGAGCAGCGCCAGCGGCGGTTCGCCCGACAGCTCGCCCGAAATCGGCACGAGCAGCTCGATGCCGTGCTCGAGCAGCAGCGCACGCTCATCGAGCGGCAGCTGGTGCCGCACCCATGCCGTGTCGCCCAGCGACAACGCGAGCGGTTTTCGCAGCACCGACAAGACGCCAATCACGGCGAGCGATGCGGGGAGCGTGCTCCACGGCTGATCGCGGATCGAAACGGTGGAAACGGCACAGAACGTCGAGTCGGCGGGCACGTGCCGGAGGACACTGACGAACTCCGGATGCAGCGCTTCATCGATC
Source organism: Vicinamibacterales bacterium (assembly GCA_035512515.1). Lineage (GTDB taxonomy): Bacteria > Acidobacteriota > Vicinamibacteria > Vicinamibacterales > UBA2999 > JACCSI01. Next base: position 3,286 of record DATKDY010000083.1, on the reverse strand, counting down.
TGCTGCATCACGGACGGCACAATCGCCTCGAAGCTCGATGCCCGGGTGATCTGGTCGGCGATGCTCCTCAGCAGGCGCTGCGCGTCGTAACGGTCGCGGAAGAATCGGCGGTCCACGGTGCGGAGCCACTGTTCGCGCCGGGAGCGCACGACCAACAGCGCCGCCCCGACCAGCGTGAACCACCACCAGCGCGATTGCAGCATCGTCCCCAGCGGCTGAGCACGATGGACGATGACGTCCACCAGCAGGACTGCGCCCAGAACCGGGATCAGCGCGTCGACGAACCGGCGCGCCAGGGCGTACTGCAGTCCTTGCCGGACGATGAGGCCGACATCAAAGAGCCGGTGGCGGAGGATGGCGTACGCAAAGGACGCCGGAACCGCAAGGAAGACGAGCGACAGCACAGTGAGAGTCGAGGTCGCGAAGATGTCCGCCCCGGGATTCTGCCAGTAGCCACTCACCACGCCGATGCCGGCGGTGATGCCGACCACGGCGCCGACACTCAGGACGCGTATGCGGCGCCGGTCCGTCAATGTCTCTGCCGCGCGCTCGTGCGCCAGCAGCAACAGGACGGCGAAACCGGCATACACCACGTTGGCAAGGGCCACCACCGGCATCAGATCCGGTATGCCAGTCGGCGGTCCGAGATCTCGCGTGATCTGGTACCAGGCAATCACGTCCCACGTGACGATGAACGCCGCCGGGACGAGCGCGGCGGCAAGCTTCGGCGTCGACAGGACTTGTCGCGGGAACACCGCAAAGAAGGCGAACAGCAACGGACCTATCGCGACGCTCGTCGCGAACGGAATCCAGAGGAGCGTGCCGAACGGGCCCGGCAACGCATTCCAGAACGCGACCATGCGCATCGGCAGCACGAGTGACACCGTCGCAATCGATGCCAGCAGCAACGCGCCGATGAGCGCCGGAGGATGAAAGGTGCGCTTGACAGCCACGCCAACGGCGAAGACGAGCGTGATCGCTTGAAAGAGGCGGAACGCCAGCAGCCCGACCCGTGGCGGACCGTTGCGCCATTCCTGCAACCCCGACGGCAGCACCAGGGACACCCCGAGCGACAGTTGTGCGCGGTCGATCTCGAGGTCGAGCGGCTTGGTGGGATCGAGGTGCACGCGGACGCGCTGCCAGTCGGCCGGCGCCTCCAGGAGCTGACCGTTCGCGCGCGTGATGCGGTCGCCAGGCCGGAGGTCATGACGGGCCGCGATCGAGTCCGCGTCAACGTGCTCGACCAGCACGGCACCGCGGTCGAACCGAGGCACAAAGCCGAGCGGTGCGACGCGGAGCAGGTCGCATGTGATGAGCAGCGCGAGATACGCGATGTAGGCCACGGCCGCGACGCTAACGCCCCAACGGACCGCCGCGGACGACCGGGCAGAGCCGAGCGGGATGTTCGAGCCGCGATCGTCGTTCGCCACACATCCGCCAAGGCCTCCGGGTGGGGTGGCCGGCGGCGAGAACCGCGTCAACAGTGGCCGCTCGTGCTCGCGTCCGCGCGTTCGGCTGAAGCGAGGCGAGGAGCGGTCTTTGCGTAAACTGTACTACAGAAGCTCAGCCGCTTTGGACGTCTCAGGCACTTTATGAAATGGCGAGTGGCTATCGGCTATCGGCGATCGGTCGGCGATCGGCTTTCAGCGCTGAAAGCCGATGGCTGACCGCTGAAAGCTCGCAGCGAGAGCTCGCGCTCGCCGAGCAGCAGGCGGCGCAACGTCCGAAGATCGTTGAGCAGCCGCCGGCTGGCGTGCATGTGCTCGTTGAGCGAATGCAGCTTGTGACTCACGATCTGCAACGCCTGCAGCCGTCGCGCGGCGCCATCCGACCGGGCAGCGCGGGCGTCGTCCTCGATGACTTCGCGGGCCTCGGCCAGGGCTTCTTCGAGGAGGCAGATGTACTCGTAGGTGCTCTCGAGGCTGTCGAATGGGTTCTCTAACGCGTCACGCATGGCATTCATCACCCGGTACTCGGTGTCGGCCTGGAATCGCTCGTCAGGCAGTCCGCGATGAACTTTTGTCTTCTGTGCAGAAGACTCCGCTGCGATCTGCTCGTGCGAATCCCAGCAAATCCGCTGTTGGGCCACCGGGATGCATTTACAGTGCCGAGGCAGGCGCCGGCGCGCGCGCGCCACGGGCCATCGCGCTTCACGCTCGCGTTGGCGTCGTGGCCTGCATCGGTGGTGTTCAGAAACACAACTCAGCCGGCGCAGGTCATCCGGCCGCCACTGCCGGGTCTGCACGCCTTTCAAACATGAGGTGACGGCACGCGCAATGCTTCACGACCTTTGGGGTGAAGACGATGATTGGTGGACTGCTGAAACTGGTGTTGATTGTGGTGCTCGTCGCGGCGGCGGCGGCGTTCTTCATCGGCTACCGCGTGGCTGGAGACCGGGACGGCGGCGTCGCGGTGGTGGAGCCGAGAGAAACCGCTCCGGCCGGGGATACGGAAAGAGCCCGCCAGACCGGCGCCGCGATCGGTGAAACGGTCGCGACCGGCGTGGCTCGCGCGGAGCGCGCGCTGGGCGATGGCAGCCTGACCGCCAAAATCAAGTCGAAGATGGCGCTGGACGACACCATCCGCGCGGCCGCGATTGACGTGGACACGGCCGGAGGCGTGGTGACGCTGACCGGGACGGTACGGTCAGAGGCCGAGCGCGAGCGGGCCGTCCAGCTGGCGCGCGAAACCGAAGGGGTGACCTCCGTCTCCGACCGACTCGTCGTCCGCTAGCGCCAGCCGTACGGGCCGGCGACATGTCTCCTTCTCTGGGCCGTGCGTCTGGCGGCGGGCCGTTGGGGGTGTGCCAAAAAGCACAGACCGCCAGCATGTTTGCCACTACGGTACAAACGGGATGGACCGCTATACGGCCCGTTACGAGAATTTGTACTCGTTAAGGGCAGAGCCCTTGGCTGGTTTCGGGAGGATTCGCCGGCCGCCGGACGGGGGGAAAGACGCTGACTGCCAAACGCACGGATGAACCCGGGGTGCCCGGCCGCCCCGCCCCCGCTCGGCTCGACACGGCCGCTCTCCAGAACGCGATCTTCAACAGCGCCAACTTCTCGAGCATTGCGACCGACGCGATGGGCGTCATCCAGATCTTCAACGTCGGCGCCGAGCGGATGCTGGGCTACACGGCCGCGGAGGTCATGAACACGATCACCCCCGCCGACATCTCCGATCCGCAGGAAGTCATCGCGCGCGCGCAGGCGCTCAGCATCGAGCTCGGCACGCCGATTACCCCCGGCTTCGAGGCGCTGGTGTTCAAGGCCTCGCGCGGCATCGA
>DATKDY010000082.1:0-23105 GCA_035512515.1 Vicinamibacterales bacterium | reverse complement strand
AACGCGTCCGGTCGTCTGATCCAGGCACCGCAGGCGCGCCGTCACACCAGCGGCGCAGACGAGATCGCCGGCGAGCAGGGGCGTCACATGTGGCCCCGGTCCCTGCGACAAGTCCTGTTCGTCGAGCGTCCCGGCCGGCGCGGCGTCCGGATGCGTTCGTCCCAGAGCAAAACCAGGGTGGCGCCGTCGGCGCCAAGTTCACAACCGTCAAGACCTCCAGTTCAAAACCCGGCGCTTCGCGCCGAGTTCACAACCGTCAAGACCACCAGTGCAGAACCCGGTGCCGCGCTTCGCGCGGAGTTCAAAACAGCCAAGACCACCAGTGCAAAACCAAGGGGGTTGAGGGCGGGTCCGACCTCCGGGTTGTGAACTGTGAGTCTTGGCGGTTGGCTGCCTGTCAGGTGATTCTCTCCGGCGTATACGGTTTCTCGACGACCTTGCCGCTCTCGGCGGTCACGTAATACGACTTCGCGCCGTCGCGCGTCGCGACGAACCGCTTCGGCTGGTTGTCTTCGAAGTAAATGCCCGCGTCGTTGTCGCACGCCCACCCCGGCTTCATCTCGCCGGACCCGATTAGCCTGTGGTAGAGCGGCCGGCGAGTCTTTTCGGCATCGTAATGCGGCGAGTGGCTCCCGGTGAGAAAACCCAGACACTTGACGATCGTCAGCTCCTTCGGGCGCGAGTCGGTCGTCCCCTCCTCGAACCAGCAGAGCGAACCCGCGCTCGCGCCGCCCAGCACGATGCCGCGGTCCCAGGCTTGTTTGAGGATGACGTCGATACCCTGGGCCTGCCAGATGGCCTGCTGGTTGAGTGTGTTGCCCCCGGAGCAGACGATGCCATCGACCGAGAGGAACACCTCCTCCCAACTCCGCGACTGCCTTGTACTGGCGATGAAGCTCTCCTGCGCCGAGGGTTCCGCATCGAGCGGCGCGCAACTGCGGAACCAACTGATGATGCCGCTTGCCGAATCGGCTGACGCGGTCGGCAGGTAGAGCAGCTTCGGGCGCGGCTTGCCGGTGAGCTCCGCCATGTAGCGGATGAACGCCGTGTTGAACCCGCCGCCGGCGATGAGGATCTTGCGGGTCGCGGACTGGCTGGTGACGACGCCATCGGCGCTGACCGCCTTCGTCCCAGCCAGCAGGCCGGCGGCGCCCAGCGCACTGGTTGTCAGAAAATCGCGTCTCTTCATGGCGTCCGCTCCAAGAAGTTCAAAACCGTCATCCCTCGACCGTGCTCGGGATCACCTGAGCATAGTCGAAGGGTCAGGGGTTTTTATTTTTGCCCCGCCGTCTCCGCGGTCAGCGGCGGCATGTGGAACGTCAGGCTCGTGAACATCATCTCTTCCCACGTCTGATCGCCCCACAGCACTTCCTTGGTCGGGTCGGGATTCGACTTGTTCGCCGGCGAGTTGTCGTACCATGCCGACGCGCGAATCCTGGTGCCGGCCGGCAGGCGCAGCGGCTCCTCGAACTGATATTCGTGCTGCCACGCGAAGTCGTAATTCGGCACCGAGAGGATCGTGTGCTTCCGGCCGTCCGGGTAGATGGCTTCGTAGAACCACCTCGTGCCGCGCACGTGCGTGTGCGGCGTCATGCTGTAGAGCACGAGCTCGCGATGGAGCGTCATCTCGGCATCCACGCGGTGATCCGGCGCGCCCGGAGGGATGCGCAACCCGCCGTTGATCAGCGCGACGCTCGAGAGCGGTGTCTTCGGCGGCTCCTTCGCGAAGATGATCCCGAGCTTCGTCCGATCCGTCGTCTCCTTGCCAATCGGCGTGTAGTGCATCTGGAAGACGAGCGCCGCGCCTTTCGGCAACCGCATCGCCGTGCCGTCAGGGAAGACGCGCGTGGAATTGCCCGGCACATATCCGCCGATCGAACCCTGGGTCCCGCGCGGGCGAGGACGATAATTCCCGGGCAGCGGCTTACGTTGATCCGCGGGCAGTGGACGCCCACCGGTCTGCCCGGCGGGGATCTCCATGCCGTCGGCAAACGAGAACGGGCGTTGCACGGCGGCCGCCCCACCAAACGCCTGCACCAGCGCGGCGGCGCCAGGTCCTGCCTGCTGCGGCGGCCTCACGTACACGATCACGTGATGCACGGCTGCGGGATTGCCCGGGCGCATCTCCCACGACTGGATCCAGCGGTCCTCCGGGAAGTTGGCCGGGACTTCGAAGTAGAGATACGGGACCTCGCCCGTGGCAGGAATCGGATAGTCCTCCTGCATCTCGAGGACGACGTCCGGCTGGCCGATGCGCCAGCCGGTGGCGTACTTCGGCGCGGGCGGAAGATCCCTCGGGTCGCCTTCCGGAGCGCCCGACTCCACCCAGCGCACGATCGTGTTCTTCTGCGCGTCGGTGAGCCGCCGCTCGTTTCGGAAATGACCAATCGCCGGATCCGCATGCCATGGCGGCATCGCGCCGGTCCGGACGGCGTTGGCAATCGACCGCGCCCACGGCCGCGCGTCCTGGTAAGTGAGCAGCGACATCGGCGCGATCTCCCCAGGCCGGTGGCACGTCGTGCAGTTGTCGAAGAAAATCGGCGCGACGTCTTTGGTGAATGTCGGAGGTGGCGGCGTCTGCGAGAACGCAGCGGGCGCCGAGACAAGCAGACCCACGAAGAGCATGATGACGGTCCCCACGAGTCGGTTAGCCATGCGGGATATTATCTGCGAAAAAAGCGGCTATCGGCAGTCCTGGCTCTCAGCCATCATCTTTCAGCGCCGTCAGCCGAAAGCCGAGAGCGCCGAAAGCCGAAAGCTGATAGCCGAAAGCTGATCGCTGGTGGCTGAGAGCGAGAACTGGTGTCGCGGCCGCGATTCGCGAAGCGGTTGACTTCCCCGCCAACCTTGCAGAACCATGAGGCTCTTCCGATCCAGGCCGATCGCATGCGACGCCTCCTCGTCGCGTCGGTGCTCATTGCCGCGGGATCTTTGGGTCCGTCATCGCCGTCGGCGCAGACGCGGCCCCCCGCCGGGGCGGGGCTCGCCTCGCGCCTCGTCGCCCTTCCCGACGCCGCCGGGCGGCAGGCGCTGCTGGCCGAACACCCGGCGCACGTGAACGCGGACCTGTTGCGGGCGCTCATCACCGAAGCTCGCCGGCTGATCGACGCGACCGATGCACGGCTGCCTTTTGCCGTGGGCGATGTCGCCGCCGGCGAGCGCGTAGTACTCCAATTGGCGTTTTCACTCGAAGGACTCGAGCGGAACCCGAGCTACCGGCTCGTGATCGTGGGCACGTATCGCACGGCGGGGCGTCAGCGTCCATTCACGGTCACCCGGTCGATCGCACGTCCGTTGCCCGATGACGGAGATCGACGAACCAGGCAGGTGACCGCTGAGGCCCGAACTGCCGAGGGCGCGGTGTATCCCCCGAGCGAGATCGAGGAGCGGATCGCGTCCGAACCAAAGGCACGCCCGTTGCCGGAAGGTCGGAGAATCGGCGATCCCGGTCCGGACAATCCCAGTGTCGCCGTTGCCGAGACGTTCGGCCGTGTCATCCCGCTGAATGCCACGACACAGGCTGACGAGGAGGTCAGCTTCGTGCGCGTGTCCAACGAGCCGTTGACGTTCGCCGACACCAAGGGCGGCATTCCCTGGGATCCCAGCGGAGCGTCAGTCGATCAGGCCAGGGGCGCGCAGGTGGTCTTCCTCACCGGCAACCTCTATGCGCTGCTGTCGACCGATGGCGGTGCCACGTTCACGCACCTCGACCCGACGACGATCTTCGGCAACATCCCGCTCGATGGGATGCCGGAGGACCAGGGGCTCTGTTGCGACATGAATCTCACCTACATCCCGAGCCTCGATCGATTCGTTTGGGTGCTGCACACCTTTGGCTCGCAGGTTGGGGTGAGGATCGTCGAGATTGACGGAAGGCGGACGAGGGTGCCGGTCAACGGGTTCAACCGGCTGCGAGTGGCCACAGCGACAACGCAACAGGTGATCGCGAGTGGTGGCACGTCATGGACCTACTGGGACATGACGACGGTCATGTTCGGGTTTGGGAAAATGGCCTTTCTGGATTACCCGGATGTGTCGTTCACCGACCAGTTCCTGCACATCAGCGTGAATGAAACGAACAGCGGCGGGCTGTTCGTGATCCGGGTGCCCCTGGCCGACGTGCAGTCGGGCGGCACCATCAACATCGGCTACACCGATCCGAACGACGGGAAGTCCGCGTTCGGGGCGCGCCTGGCCCACCAGGCCTCTGACGCCGCCTACTGGTTCGGGCATGTCACGGACAGCAAGGTGCGCATCTTCGAGTGGCTCGACAACTCGAATGCCTATTCCTGGCGATCGCGCACGATCAATACGTGGTTCACGGGGAGTCTCACATCGATAGTCCCCGACGGCGTGACGAATTGGCTCGAGGCGAATACGACGGCGATTCGTGGCGCGACCGTTCAAGGTGACGTCAACGTCGGGGGCGGTGGTCTGCGCACGATACTCATCGCGTGGAATGCGGGCAGTGCGGGGTCGTTCACGCAACCCTATGTGCGTCTGCTGCCGGTCACGCGATTGACGTTCGGTAATATCCCGCTATGGGTGACCGGACAGAGCTTCCAGATTTGGCATCCGGACGTCGCGTTCAATCACGCGCACCTCGCCACCAACAGCAATGGCGAGGTCGGTGTGTCGGTAGGCGCGGGCGGCCCGGGGAGCCATGCCACGCCGGTGGCCGGCTTCGTGGGCGACGCCACACTGTACGTTACCGGCGTGAGCACGACGTCGCTCGACAGATACGGCGACTACACCGCGATTCGGCCCCACTGGCCCAACAGCAAGCTGTTCTCGGTGTCGGACTACTTCCTCGAGGCCGCCGGCACGGGCTTCAGGGTCCGGCATCAATATCGCCTGTTCGGGCGGAGCAGCGACGTCAACTGAGCGACCCCGCCGCTCATCGCGCTCGAGTTCTACCACGCGAGGTGCTCCGCTCTGGGCGAGGGCCCCGTGGCGAGAACGCGGTCTTGCGAGCTTCTGTCCGCGAACCCTGTCGAACCTCGTGACCGGAACCCCGTGTGGGAACTCCGTGAGCGGACCCCTGTGGTTATTGCCTGGTGACGCTGAGCCCCGTGACGACTGCGTCGGTGTTGTGCGCAAAGCGGAGGCCGTAGACGCCGTCGGTGGCCTTCAGCTTGCCCTCGGCGACGAGATCCGACTTGGGATAGCTCGCGACGACCTTGCCGTTGATGGCGCAGTCGACCGAATCCGCATCGACGGAAACCGCGATTTCCTGCGTCACCGAGGAGCCTTTGCCCGCGGCCTTGTTCACGGCATCATGCGGGGTCGGACGGCGGCCCCCCATCTGAAAGGCAGCCGGACCAAACCCGCGCACGATGAACGAACCGTCGCCATAGGCCGAGCAATACAGGTAGCTCTGATTGTCGGTGCCCATGTCGTTGCCGGCAATCACAATGCCGTACGGATGCGGGTGATCGTTGAGACCCATGTAGTTGGCTTCGGTAAACGTCGCCTTCACGGTGTAGTTGCCAGTCGCGACATTCTTCGGATTCCAGTAGGTGACGGCCGGGCCGGTGGTGACCTGCAACGCGCCGTTCGCCGCAGGCGCGAGCCTGGCGTTGTTCAGCACCTGGCCCGCTTTGACTTCCTGGGGATCGATCTTCCCCTGCCAGCCCGGCACGGAAATGCCGCCGTCCTTGACGACGCGCGAGGCATCCTGATCCTGGGCAGTAACGACAGAGGGGACGAGGGCAAGTGCGGCGGTAACAGCACAACAGTGAACGAAGCGCATGTGGAATCTCTCCTCGAAACGTGGTGAATGGACCTTTCACTATCTCACAAGAACCACCTCACAGGGTCGTGCACCTTGCGAACCGCGTGAGCCGATAGCTGAAAGCCGAGAGCGCTGACAGCTGATAGCTGATAGCCGAAAGCCGGGAGCCGTACGTCGCGCGACCGTCACGTCAGTCGCGTCGCGCGGAACGGAGTGGTGTCCGGCCCGCCGACGCGGAACCAGCGATGTCCGTACGGCCCGAGCCGTAGCTCGTGTTGTCCGGCCGCGTCCGCGCGGCTGTGGCTGGTGTCGAACACGTCGCACAGCAACCCCCCATGTTCCGTTCGCACGTCGAAGTGGACGATCTGCTCAGCATCCGAAAAGTTGTGCGCGGTGACGACGGCGACGTTGCGCCATTCGTAACGCAGCACCAGCACCGCGGGCGACTCGACGCTGACGACGGTGCACTTGCCCCACCCGATCTCGGGCAATTCCTTGCGGGCGCGGATGCGCCGCGTCGTCCAGTTCAACAGCGAATCAAGGTCCCGCTGCTGCGTCTCGACGTTGATCTGCCGATAGCCGTGCGTCTTGTCGTCCACGATCGGCACCGACGGTTTCTTCGCGCGTGAGAATCCGCCGTAGTGTCCGCTCGACCATTGCATCGCCGTGCGCGCGCACTCGCGGTCCGGGAGCGACAGGTCATCCCAGGTGCCAATCTCGTCACCATACTGGAGCATCGGCGTCCCCGGCAGCGAGAACAGGAGGCTCATGGCCAGCTCGATCCGCTGGCGATCGCCATCGAGCATCGGAGCGAATCGCCGGCGGATGCCGCGGTCGTAGAGCTGCATGCTCTTCTTCGGCCCGCACGCCGCGAACACGGCCTGGCGCTGCTCTTCCGTGAGCCGGCCCAGGTCGCACTCGTCATGGCTGCGGAGAAACTGCACATACTGCGCGTTGGGCGGGACCTGGTGTGTTTCGCGAATCGCCCACTTGAGCGGCTCGCTGTCACCAGTGGCCAGCGCAGACCAGAACCGCTGATTGACCGGGAAGTTGAGCATGAGCTGCAGGCGATCGCCTTCGTCGCCGGATCGACATGGCAAAACGTTACGAGGATCGGTACGGCCGCGGCAGCCATCGCCGCGATCGGGAGTATGCCGATGACCGCGGTTACATGGATCGTGCAAGCGACGAGGTTCGGTCGTGGTTCGGTGATGACGAAGCGGAGCGCCGGCGTCGCATGGATGAGCAGCGTGATCGCGAGCAGGAGCCGCGCTACCGAGCGGAGCCACGTCGCGGCGACTGGACCCGCAGTGAGTGGCACCGCGGCGACCAGGATCGCCCCGACTGGAACCGGTCCGATTACCGGCCATCCGATTGGGGTCGCACGTGGGCGGCGTCGGACTGGGACCGCGACCGCGCGAGGCGCGATCGCGAATGGTCGAGCCCGGAGGACGATTGGAGCGCCCGCAGTGCACCGGTGCGGCGCGGTGGTGCGTGGTCTGCTGACGAAGGGCGCATGGAGTTCGGCGAGACCCAACGGTGGGGACGCGGTCCGAAGGGCTACCAGCGTCCGGACACGCGCATTCACGAAGAGGTGTGCGACCGGCTGACGTATTCGGACGTGGACGCCGAAAACATCGAGGTCACCGTCACCAGCGCTGAGGTCACCCTGTCAGGGACCGTCCGCGACCGCCGGGACAAGCGCCGGGCTGAAGACCTTGCCGAAGAGGTATCCGGTGTGCGTGACGTGCACAACAACATTCGCGTGCATCGGCCGGAGCGCGGGATTGGTCAGAGCGAGTCCTCCGCATCGGATCAGCCCGGCAGTGTATTGGGCGTCAATCCGACGGCCGAGCCCAGCAACACGCGCCGGCGCTCCTGACCTCCGCGTCAGCCGTAAGGGGGGCGGGTGTAGAGTAAGTGGTCGTCAACAGGAGGTGTTATGCGCTCGTCCCCAGTTCACATGTTCGTCGCTGCGTGCGTGCTTGCTTTCGGCGTGAGTGCTGTCGCGCAGGAGAAACCGCAGGAAAAGCCGCAGGCGTCCGGTCAGAAAGAGCACACGATGGGCGGCTGCCTGCAAAAGGGTGAAGTCGCCGACACGTACGTCGTCATCAATGCCGCCGAGAAAGGGCCGAAGACCATTGGCATCGTCGAATCGAAGGCCAATCTCGCGCCCCATGTCGGCCATCACATCGACATCACGGGCACCGGCGTCCCGAACAAGGAAGCCGAAACCATGAAGAGCGTGCCGAAGGCCGATCACTACATGCGCGTCTCGACACTCAAAATGGTCTCGGCGACCTGCAAGTCGTAGGGCACATCGTCGGATCGCCAGGACGAAGGGCAGGAGCATGCAGCGCCGCGCAGGCCATCCTGACCTTCGTCCCGGGTGACAAGAAATTACCCTACCGAATGTATGGAGGCGCGCCGAAAATTACAACGTGGCCGCCACAGCGAAACGCCGAGCGCGCAAGTCATCACGAACGAAGAAGACGTCCGACCCGCCGATTCAGATGATCGTGCGGCGCGGGGCGATCCCTCGATTCGAGGCACTCAAGAAAAAAACCCGGCACTTGAACGTTCAGGTCGTCTGGGACCGGCGTGACGACGATGCGCCGGCCGAGGCCTCGACCGTCGCCAAGAACCCGCGACTCAAAAACCGCCGGGGAGCGCCACCCTTCACCTGGGACGTCGCCGACTTCGTCGTCGTCGTGCCGCCATCCAAACGCAAGCCCCGCAAGTAACAGCGCGAAACAGCAAACTCAATCGGCCGTGACACGCGCGGTGGCCGGCCCGCGTGTGCCAGGTGTCGTGTGGATCGGCTCGATCAGCATCCTGGCCAGCGACACGTCGCGCGGATCGTCCAGCGACTCGACGCCAATCTCGATGGCCTCCTGCGCGACGTCGAGACGCAGTGTGCCGTGCAGCCGATCCCACAGGCTCGAGCCGCTCGACCAGTTCGAATCCATCTCATCGGCCGCGCGCGAATGGTGGATGCCGTGCATGCGCGGCGTGACGAAGAGGTAGCCCAGCCGCTGCTCGACAACTTCCGGCAGCCGCGCGTTGGAGTGGTGGAACACGACCGACATCAGCGTGAGGGTCTGCCACACCTGCAGCGTCCGTGCGTCCACGCCGATGAGCGCGACCTGCGCCGCGCGCCAGGGAACCGACGCGATCAGCTCGCCGAAGTGAAAGCGGATCGCCGTCGACGCATCCAGATCGAGGTCGGCATGGTGGACGCGATGAAATCGCCAGAGCCCGGGCACGCGGTGGACCAGGATGTGCCACAGGTACAACGTATAGTCGAGCGCTGCCAGGGCCAGGACCATCTGGAGTGGCGCCGGCAGGTTGAGCCGCGGCAGCAGTCCCCACCGGCGTCGTTCGATGTAGCGGGCGAGCGGAAGGACGATCGGCTGCTCGCAGAGTTGGACCGCGGCGGCGCCGATGCCACCGATGGCCGCATTGCGCGGCATCCGCCGCAGTTTGGGCTCACGCTGCCGGCGGCGCAGCGGTCGCACCACTTCGACGCACACCAGCGCCGCCGCCATCGCAATGAGCATGCCTCTGAGCACTCTCACTCCGGTCGCCTCCTCCAGCTTCGTAAGCGAAGTGCCTCGCTGGGTATAGAGTAGTCCTCCCGCAGGAGTCATGCACAGATGACAGGAGCCAACACTGATTTCACCGATTACACAGATTTTTCTTTCTATTTTTAGAGTTTTCAATCGGTGAAATCTGTGAAATCAGCGTTGGGCCCTTGTGAATCAGTGAAATCTGTGAAATCGGCGTTGGCTCTTGTGACACGGGAGGGCGTATGCGGACAGCAGTCGTTGTGATCGTCGGTGTCGCGGTTACGGTTGCGCTGACCGGAGCGTGGCAGGTGCCGGTGCAGGATCGGCAGCCCGCGTCGGCTGCACTGCGGCCAGCGGTCATGGGACCGTCCGGCGGCGTGTCGACAGGACATCCGCTCACGACGGCCGCGGCGTTCAGCATCCTGCTCGAGGGCGGCAACGCATTTGATGCAGGCGTCACCTCGCTGCTCGTCGGCGGGGTCGTCGAACAGGACCTCTACGGTCTTGGCGGCGAAGCGCTCGTCCTGGTTTACCCGCGTCAAGAAAAGCGCGTCACGTCGGTCGTGGGACAGGGCTGGGCGCCGCGCGCCGTGGATGTCGATTGGTACGTCACGCGCAACAAGGACCTCGACGGGTCGGGCCTCGATCCGGCGGTCGTTCCTGGCGCGCTCCACGCGGCCCTGACGGTGCTGGAGAGGTGGGGCACCATGACGTTCGCCGAGGTTGCGGCGCCGGCGATCGCGTACGCGGAAGGCGGCTTTCCGATGCGCGAGAGCACGGCGCGCGCCATCACCAATCAACTGAAGCTGTTCGAACGCTGGCCCGACAACAAGACCTATTGGCTCAAGCCTGACGGCACGCAGTACACACCGGGCGAGACAATCAGGCTCCCGACGCTCGCCCGCACATTGCGGCGGATGGTCGAAGCCGAGCAGTCCGCGCGTGGCGGACGCGCGGCCGGCATCGTCGCCGCCCGTGATCGCTTCTACAAGGGCGATATCGCGCGTGAGATGGTCGCCTTCCTGCAGAAACACGAGGCGCCATTCGATCTGTCGGATTTCGCGGAGTTCTTCGCGCGGGTCGAGGCCCCGGCCAGCACCACGTACCGCGGGCACACCGTCTACAAGCACGGGTTCGGCAGCCAGGGCCCGGTGCTGCTGCAGACGCTCAACATCCTCGAGCAGTTCGACCTCGGGGCGATGGGGTACGCCAGCGCCGATTACCTGCACACGATTGTGGAAGCGATGAAACTCGCCTATGCGGATCGAGACAGCTTCTACGCGGATCCGGCCTTCGTCGACGTCCCGGGCGAGGGGCTGTTGTCGAAGGCGTACGCCCGGGAGCGGGCCAGGTCAATCGATCGGGCGCGCGCGTCCAGAGCGTACATCGCGGGCGATCCGCTGCCGTTTGACTCGCGTGTCACGTCGTGGCCGTACTGGAAAGCCAACGTCGTAGACGGCACCACGGAGCCGCAGGCCCCTGGCCTCGACGCAGGCGGAGTGCTGAAAGACACCACCCACATCGCCATCATCGACAAGGACGGCAACATCTTCGATGCGACCCCGAGCGGCGGCTGGATCAACGGCGCGGTGATTCTCGGCCAGACCGGCATCGCCATGAGTGTGCGCGGCGAGCAGTTCTGGCTCGACAAGACGCGCGCCAATCAAATCCGTCCCCGCGCGCGCCCGCGCTACACGCTCACGCCGAGCATCGTCTTCCGGGGCGACACGCCGCTGATGGCTCTCGGCACGCCCGGCGGCGACAATCAGGAGCAGACGATCCTGCAGGCGTTTCTCAGCCTCGTCGAGTTCTGGGACGACTGGCACCCCAATCTGCACTGGGCGCTCGAACGGCCGCGCGTCCAGACGCAGCATTTCTATGGATCGTTCTGGCCGCACGCCGCCGGCTTCAACTCGCTGGGCGTGGAGGCGACGATTTCTGACGAGGTGTTTCGGGAGCTGCAGGACCGCGGGCATGCCGTGAGGCGCCTCCGCCCCTTCGGGATGTCGGGTTGCGCGACGGTAGTGATGATCGATCCCGCGTCACACAACCGGTTTGCCGGCGCGGATCCCCGGCGTGATTGTTACGCGCTGGCGTACTAAGATCACGGCATTCGAAAGTACGATTACGTCCGATCGGTCTGGTAACGCGGTCGCGCGAGCCCTTCAGCCTGCTCCGCCGGCTGTGGCACCAGTTGGCGCACGTGGAACGGGCGAGGTGTAATGACGGGGGCACTCCAAGCCTGCCAGTCTCGCCGGATGGCAGGCGGATGGCTAGATGGCGGCGTCAGGCGCCGCGAACGTCGAGACCCCGCGAGATGGCCGCCGTCGCCTGCCGCTCGTCATGCGTCCAGAACTCCAGCGGCTCGCCTCCGGCTTCGGCCGCGAGGATCTCGGCAGTCGCGACATGGATTGCGTCGAGCGCGCGAACATTCACCGCGAAGGAATTTTTGGCCCGCTCGATCACGACGCGGTCGATTGGCGCGACGTCCAGCCGTGCAAGCAGCTCTCCCAGTTCCTTGCGCTTCATCGCCGTCTGTCTGTCGTCAAGGCTGCCGAGCAGCCGCTCCCGGTCGACCGCACGGAACGTTTCCACCTCGACGAGCTGTGAGGACACAACGCGGTCCCCGACGACGAGCGGGACCGCTGGTGTCTCGGCGAACAGAATCCGCAGCACGGCGCTAGCGTCGACGTACTTCATTCGGATCCTCGCGCACCACCCGGAGCGACGCCTGGATGTCGACGTCCACATCGAGCTGCGAGATGGCAAGGGTGTCCCACCGCTGGGTCCCGAGTCGCAGCCGGCCGTCGCGGGCGAGGCGGTCGCGCCACGAGACCGCATCTGCATGAGGCGGTCCGATCAGGGCGATCGGCTCGTCGCGGTCCTTCACGACGATGCGGGCTCCTCGCGACGCCATCCGAAGGTATTTGCTCAGGTGAACCTTCAGCTCGGTCACGTTGATGGCCTTCATGACCTGATGTTATGACCATCATGGTCTGATAGCAAATCACGTCGGTCAGGTTGATCACGGTCCCGCCAGCCTGCGGCGGACCGGCAACGAGCACCTGACGGCTGTTCGACAGGAAGCCCCATAAGGTGCATTCCTCACATATCGGCCGTGGCACGCCGCGCGCGGTCTCGACGATGAAGCCCGAGCCCGCCGCCGTGAACGCGACCCTCGAACCGTCCGGAGACACCGTGGCGTTCAGCAACTCGCGTTGGCTCACGCGCGCCACGAGGTGTTCGTTGCCCGTCGCCACCGTCTTCATCCAGATCTCACGCCCCGCAGGCAGTCCGCGTTCGAACACGATCTGCGATCCGTCCGCCGTCTGGCTGGCGCGTCCACCCTCGTCGCGCGTGTCCTCGAAGAGCGTGACCGGGGGCGGTGCGTCAGCGGTCGCCGAGAGGGCGGCGCGGCCAATCACGCGATGCGTGACGGCCGATGCGAAGACGATTCGTCCGTCGAGGCTCACGGATGGATACGTGTATTGCTGTGCCGAGACCGTGAGACGTCGGGGGCTGCGGGCCGGGCGGCCTTCGTTCAACGAGATGGGAAGCAGCCAGAGGTCCCGGTCGTCTGAGAAGACGAGACCCTCGTCGGTCCAGGTTGCCCCTGCGGTCGCAGCCAGACCCGCACGGACCGGTGCCAGGCGCGCGGCGCCCGTCCTGACCGGCGCTCTCCCATCGAGTGGCACCCACCACCAATCGAGGTCATCCACACCGGACACCCTGCGCTCGTATCGTCCGAGGCGCATCCCGGGAACGAGCGTCATCCGCGAGCGATAGTAGCAGGACTCCCGGACGGTCGGTCGAGGGCTGCGGGCGCCCCTAAAGCCACAAGCCCGGCTGGTCTGGACGGCTCAGTCCCGGCCGGGTGCTTTCGCTCGCCGGTCAGCGAAACGTTCGCGTGGCCGACAAACCGGCGGAGATTCTGTTATGGGACATCGCTGCCGGCGGCCCGAGTCGCCGATCTCGCTGCGATCTATGGAGTCTCGACAAGCAACTCAATCAGGCCGCTAAGCGGAACTCCGATCGATTTCCATCTGATTTTGCTTTCCAGGCTGACCCCAATCGAGTGGGCCGGTTTGAAGTCACAAACTGTGACCGCAAAGCAGGGACGTGGTGGACGCCGCACGATCAAAAGCGATCCAAGCGGCGCGGAACCGCGGACAGGTCCCAGGAAACGTGAACAAGCATGAGTAATGCACCGACACTGATCGTACGGATCCAGACGAGCGCCGCTGGCCAGCATGGCTCAGGAGTGGTTCGATCGGATTGGCGCCGTCGGGGTGGGGTGCCGTATCGAGCCGGTGGCGGTAAAATGACGCCATGACGGTCCACGCGCCACGACGGCTGTTCACCGTCGAAGAATTTCATCGGATGGCCGACGGTGGCGTCTTCGCCGAAGACGACCGCCTCGAGCTCATCGCCGGAGATATCGTCGAGATGACGCCCATCGGCAGCCGCCATGCGGCGTGCGTTGATCGCCTGGCGCGTGAGCTGCAGCGATCCATCCCGGCGACCACCATCGTCCGAGTGCAAAGTCCGATCGTCCTCGGGAGGGACAGTGAACCACAACCGGACATCGCGGTGTTACGGTATCGAACGGACTTCTACCGCGATCGACATCCCGGCCCAGGAGACGTGCTTCTCGTGATCGAGGTGGCGGACACGTCAATCGCCTTCGATCGCGGTACCAAGCTTCCGCTTTACGCGCGTGCGGGCATTCCGGAACTGTGGATTGTCGATCTCGCCGCGTCGGCGGTCGAGATCTGGCGCCAGCCGGTGCGCGAGGCCTGCTGCGAGACCGAGCGCATCTCGGGCAGCGGTCGCCTCACTTCATCGTCGCTGCCGGGATTCGACGTGGCAGTCGCCGAAGTCATCGGCTGAACGGCGAGCCTCTCGCCCGCCAGCAGCTCCATGCGCACGCGACGTGTCCAGCGCGCATTCATAGGTTCCATAAGCGAAGCAACCGCCACTGGGACTGGAGCAGGCTGCTGCGCCGCCGCGCACCCGATCGCCCTCAGGCCATCTCGTGCTGTGCGGCCACCCGCCCGCTGTGGCGGGACCGGCGGCCTGCCTTGTCGCGGTACATCCGCTCGTCAGCCACGGACAGCAGTTCTTCGAAGGTCTGGCCGTCAACAGGATAACGCGCCAGACCGGCGCTGATCGACAGTGTGACCCGCACGCCAGGACGCGGTTCGAATGGATGGAGCGCCACGGCATCCTGCAGTTCATGCAGCCGCCGCGCTTCATGTTCGTGAGCGCAATCCCAGAGCACCACGACGAATTCATCGCCGGCGAAGCGTGCGCACACGTCGCTTTGCCGCACCGTGTTGTGCAGGACGGCACCCACGGCACGCAATGCGCGATCGCCGGCCTCGTGGCCGTAGGTATCGTTGATCTCCTTCAGCCGATCGAGATCGAGCACGATGACACTGATCGACGTCCTGGTGGCCATCGCGCGTGCGAGGTCGGCCTCGAAATGGCGGTCGAGCGAGCGGCGGTTCGCCAGGCTGGTCAGCGAGTCGGTGTGGGACTCGTGTTGCGTCTGCTCGAAGCGCGTCGCATTGCTGATGACGGCGGCCGCCTGATCGCTGACCCGCCTCAACACGCGGTGGTGGTCGTCGGTGAAGCAGCCAGGCACCGTGTGATAGATGATGATGCCGCCGATCGTCCCCTCGTCCGACGCCAACCGGCAGGCCAGCAGCGAGGCCAACTCCTCGCCATGGGCGCCGCGGCCATCGGCATTCGACGGCAGCCGCAACGACAGCTCGCTCCATGACCGCGCCGTCCACTTGAGGAGCGCCTCGGTGCCGGGACCGTGAGCGTAGCGGCACGTATAGCCCGTGGCTTCGTCGCCGAGAAACAGCGCGCAGGTCGAGAATGGCACCAGCCGATTCACTTTGTTCTGGATCAGCGCCATGGCGTCCGCGACGCCAAGGCTGGAGCCGAGCGCCTGCGCGATTTCATAGAGCGTCTGTTCTTCGCGGTGCGCCCCGGCGATGTCCTGCAGCGCGATGCTCTCCTTGCCGTCCATCCATGCGCCCGAGGCCGCTGCGGACACATCCACGCGCGTGGAGTCGGCGAGCCCTTCGATGAAGAGGTGGATTAGCGCAGGGTCGAATGACGTGCCGGCGAATTCGCGCAGCACGGTGATGGCCTCGGCCGCACTCCGTGCCCCGCGATACGGACGATCCGTCTGCAGTGTCGTGTAACAGTCGGCGATTGCCAGAATGCGCGCTCCGACGGGAATGGCCGTGCCGCGTAATCCGCTGGGGTAGCCAAGCCCGTCCCACCGCTCGTGGTGGCAGAGCACGAGGTCGGCGACCGGCGCCCCGAACGGCACGTTGCGAAGGATATCCGCGCCCACGCGCGTGTGCATTTTGACGCGCTCGAATTCCTCGGGCGTCAGCTTGTCGGGCTTGGCGAGAATATGCTCCGGGACCGCCATGTTGCCGATGTCGTGCAGCAAGGCGGCGGTGCGGACGGCTTGCACGTCGGCCTCGCTGAGCGCCGCCGCCTCGGCAAGCATGCCCGCATGCTGCTGGACCGAGCGAATGTGCTCCGGCGTGCAGCCGGCCTTGGCTTCGATGGCCAGCGCCAGCGCTTCGATCGTGGCAAGCTGCACCTCCATCGCGCGGTGTGTTTCGTTCTGTTCTTCCCGCAGCCGTGCGACCACCGTACGATAGCTGTGGAACACGAGGTAGAGCGGCACCACGAGCAGCGCGAGCCAGCCGAACCAGCCGCGGGCCGAGGCCACCACCGCGACAGCAGCCAGGGCCGCGCCCGCCAGGTAGCTGGGTGCGCTCCACATGAAATGCCGCCGCCACATCCGCGTCGTCCCCTGATGAGTCGACAGCGCGATGGCGCCCGCGATCAGGATGCTGTTGACGAAGAAGTAAATCGGGGCGACGATGGCCGCCGACCTGACGAGCGCGGGGGTGTCGGCGCCACTGCTGCCCAGAAACGCCAGCGGCAGCCCGGCGATCGTGACCGTGCTCACCAGGGACGCGATGCTGAAGATGGTGCGATGCGACGGATTCGGGACGCTGACGCGCAGTGTGCACTGCGCCCAGGCGCCGACAGCGGCGATGCACGTCGCTTCGGCCGCGCCCAACGCAAACAGCGCCCAGAAGTTGATCGCGTGGGACAGCGACAGGTTCGATTGGCTCAATCGGCCGAGGGGGAGTTCGATCTTGGCCGCCGAGGTCGAGACCGCCAGGCCCAGCAGCGTAGCGAACAACCATGGGTGGTCGAGCCGTATCGCCACGGCCGCGGCCGCCAGGCAGAGGGCGCCGGCGGTCACCACCGTCCCGACGTACACCTGCGCAGACAGCGGCAATCCGCGAAATGTGTGCGCACGCGTGGGCTGAAGGAGACTCATCCCTCTCCCCACGTTTTTAGACTTGGAAAGACACTAAAGAACTCTAACGTCACGCTTGGCGCCTCGCAATGGCGGTGCCGCCGGCGCGGCCACGAGCGCCCAGGTGAGCCATTTACCGAGGACTAGGTAAAATACCGAGGAATTCTGTCGAAAGTAACAAGTCGTGCGCGAGGGCGGGCGCCGGCGGAAGTGCTCCGCCTCCTCTCTGCCCTGATCTGAAACTGTCTCAATTTTGAGCAGCAGATGACAGGGTTGGTATGGGATTTCGCCGCTGTACGGCGGCCGCGAGTGCCAAGACGGCTTCCTCCCCCATCGGTCTGCCGACGATTTGCAGGCCTACCGGCAGCCGCGATTCGTCGAGACCCGCGGGCACAGACGCCACCGGAAGCGCCGTGAGGCTCAGCACAAACGTTGGTGCGATCCAGTCGACATAGCTCTGCATCTTCTGGCCGGCAATCGAAGCCGGGTAATTCTGCTCGACCGGAAAAGGCGGCACGGCCATACAGGGCGTGACGATGTGATCGAACCGTGTGAAGAGCTCGCGAAAGCGATGCCAGATCCGGCCGCGCTCCTGTTCGGCGGCCGCGAGATCACCGGTCGTGACACCGAGGCCCGCGCGCACGTTGTTGCCCACGTTGGTGCCGAACTGCGCCGCCTTGTCCATTCGCGGCGCCATCTGCGTGACGAACCACAATCCGCGCAGCGAGAGAAACGCCGCGCGGGCGGCTGACAGATCCAGGTCAATCTCTTCGACCGCGGCTCCGGCCTCTTTCAGGCTGAACGCCGCGTGGCGGCAGATCGTGTCGATATCGTGATCGACCCCGATGCGTGCCGGATCGGCGCAGTACGCGATGCGCAATCCGCGTGGCACGCCGGCGGCGACGGCCCGAACGAAGTCACGTCCGTTTGTCGGCTGTTGAAGCGGCGATCGATCGTTCGATCCGGAGATGGCCTGCAGCATCAGCGCGACGTCCTGGGCCGTCCGCGCCATCGGTCCGGTCACTTGCAGCGTGTCCCAGACCCAATCGGTGGGATGAGTGGGCACGAGACCAACCGAGGGACGCAGGCCGACGACGCCACAGAACGATGCGGGAATGCGCAGGGACCCACCGAGGTCCGTGCCCTCCGCGAGCGCGATCATGCCGGTCACGAGGGCCGCCGCGCCGCCGCCGGTTGATCCGCCGGCGCTCTTGCTGGTGTCCCATGGGTTGCGTGTGCGCCCGAAGACCTCGTTGAACGTGTTGCCGCCCGCGGCAAATTCGGGACAGTTGGTCTTGCCGAGGATGATGGCGCCGGCCTCGCGCAACCGGCGCACCACAAGGGCATCCTCGTCCGGAACGTAGTCGGCGTAAATGGTGGATCCAAACGTGGTGCGCAGCGCGGCCACCGGGGTGACGTCCTTGATGCCGACCGGCAGACCGCACAGCAGCCCGGGATGATCGCCGCGTGCCAGCCGCTCGTCGAGCGCCCGCGCGTCGTCGAGGGCACGCGGGTTGAGCGTGACCACCGCGTTGATGCTGTCGTTGAGTCGCTCGATGCGGTGCAGGCACGCCTCGACCACGGCGGCCGCCGTCACTTCGCGTGAGGCGACGAGTTGCCGCAGTTCCGTAGCCGAGCGATCGGCGAGCGCGGTCATGGCTTCCAGTCGCCGGTAAACGCAACCGCCCGGCAAAAGGCCGCTTCGCCGCCTTTGAACTTCCAGGGGAAGCACCCGAGGATCAGCCGCTTGTTCTGCAGCTCCGGTGCGTCGATGTCCCCGCCGAGGTTCTCGATGTGCATGCAGAGTTTCGGGAAGAGCGCGTTGTGCGTGAGCTGATACGCCGAGTCGGGGAAGAGAGTCGCCACGCCCTCCGGACCGCCGAACTTGTCTTCAGCCTGCTTGCGGACGCGATCGCAGTGGCCGTGCATCCCCTTACCGAGGAAGCGGCCGATCGGCAGGTTCATGGGATGGTCCGTCGAAATGCAATCCACGCCCCAGATGTGAATCTCTTTTTCGAGCAGCCACGGCACCATGTCCGGATGTGCGCCGGGATGACGATGGATGTACTTCTCCTCGTCTGGCTCCGATCCGAACTGCGCGTGCCTGTGCCATCCGGTATGCAGGAACAGCAGATCGCCGTTCTTCACTTCGGCGCGATCCTCGATCATCCTGGGCGTATAGAGCTCGAGCTCGCCCATCACGTCGGCCAGGTCCACGATCACGCCCGGCCGGCACAGCCACTCGACCGGGATCTCGTCGATGGTCATGCCGTTGGTCACGAAATGGCGCGGCGCATCCAGGTGCGTCCCCATGTGGTTGGAGGTCATGATGTATTGCGCGTTGACGCCATGCTCCGCCTTGCGCTTGATGTACTTGACCTCGAAGGGCGGGTAGAACGGCCAGAAGGACACTTGCTCGTTGAGGGGTTGCGACAGGTCGTAAATCTTCATCTCGACTCCAGGATCACGGGGTTCCGCTCACGGGGTTCCACGAGGTTCTCACCACGGGGTTCTCACCACAGGGTTCTCTCACGGCGTTCTGGCGGCGGCGAAAGCGCCCCCCAGGGCCCGCCGCACCAGGACGGCCGCGAGTTGCCGGCGATATGCGCCCGACGCGTGAAGATCGCTGGTCGGATCGATATCGTGCTCGGCGGCGGCCTCGCCCGCCGCGCGGAGCGTCGCTTCCGAGGGCGTGTGGCCGACGAGCGTCGTCGATACGTGTTCGGCGATCACGGGCCGATCGCTCAGGCTCAGCAGCGCCACGCGCGCGGCCGCGCATCGGCCAGCGGTGTCGAGCGAGACGATCGCGGCCGCGCCGGCCAGTGCGAAGTCGCCGTGACGCCGCGAAATCTCCTGGAACGCCACACCGCTTCGCGGCGGCAACGCCGGAATCTCGATCTCGGTGAGCAGCTCCCCCGGCTCGATCGCGGTCGTGAAGAGGCCCACGAAGAAATCCCGTGCCGCAACGACGCGCGTGCGATCGCGACTGCGCAGTGTGAACCGGGCCTCGAGTGCGAGCATCACGGCCGGCAATTCGGCTGCCGGGTCGGCGTGCGCGAGGCTCCCGCCAAGCGTCCCCCGCGTGCGAATCGCCGGATGTGCGACAAACGGCATCGCGGCGCTGACCAGCGGCGCGTGCTGCGCCACGAGGTCGCTGCGCTCCAGTGTGCGATGGCGCGCCATGCCACCGATGCGGAGTGCGCCCTCGCATTCGCTGATGCGTGACAGGCCGTCGATGGCGTTGAGGTCCACGAGCACGGACGGTGTCGCCAGGCGGAAGTTCATGGCCGGGATGAGGCTCTGGCCGCCGGCGAGCGGCCTGGCGTCGCCGCCGTGTTCGGCGAGCAGCGCCAGCGCGTCGTCCAGCGTCTGCGGGCTGAAGTACTCGAACGGCGCCGGCTTCACGGCGTCTGCGCGCTCCCGTCAAGGCGTGCCCGCAGTTCGCGCGCCAGGGCGTCGAAGGCCTGGCGCATCATCATCTTGCCGACCGATTCGATCAGGCGCTGGCCAACCGAGGCGATCTTGCCGCCGACCTGCACGTCAGACGTGTAGGTCATCAGGGTTTTGCCGTCCGGCTGCTCAGTGAGCTCCACGTGTGCGGTGCCACGTGTGAAGCCCACAGCGCCTTTGCCGTCGATCTGCATGGCGAAGCGTTCCGGCGGAATTTTGTCCGCGAGCGTGACGACGACGTCGAACCTGGCGGCGGTGACCGGACCGACGCTGACCTTCATCACGCCTTCGAAGCGGTCGTCGGCGGTGAGCGCCAGCCGCTCCGTCCCGGGCAGCGCTTGGGCGAGCACCGCCGGATCCTGGAGCAGGTCCCACACCACGGCCCGTGGGCCCTCAAAGGTAAACGTCCCGCTCAGATTCATGCGCGCCGCGCCTCGGTGATGAGATTGAACAACGTGTTGGGGCTGAGCGGAATCTCGCGAATTTCGATTCCGAGGTCACCCAGCGCGTCTTCGACGGCCTGAGCAAACACGGCGCCGGTCGGGATGCACCCCGCTTCGCCGACGCCCTTGAGGCCCAGGACATTGTAGGGCGATGGCGTCTCGCGATGTGCCGTCTCGATCGTGGGCACATCGGTCGCTGTCGGCAGCAGATAGTCCATGAACGACGCGTTCAGCAGTTGTCCTTGCTCGTCGTAGATGAGCTGTTCGTAAAAGGCGTTGCCGATCCCGTGCGCGACGCCGCCGTGGATCTGTCCATCGACCAGCATCGGATTGATGATGGTGCCGCAGTCGTGGACGACGACGTAGCGCTTGATCTCGACCATCGCCGTCTCGGGATCGACTTCGACGAGGATGGCGTGCACGCCGTTGGCGGTGCTCCCCCGGTCGGGTCCGAAGTACTCGGTGCTCTCGAGGCCAGGCCTGGTGCCCGGCTTGACGGCGCCGCGCAGCGGATTGGCCTTGCTGGCCAGCTCGCCGAGCGTGAAGCCGCGTTCCGCCGATCCGCGTACGAAGACGCGGCCGTCCTCGAGATCGAGGCTGCCCGGTTCTACGCCGAGCAACGGCGCTGCCAGCGCCAGTGCCTTTTCGCGTACGGCGAGGGCGGCGGCGTGACAGGCGCTGCCGGCCACCACCGCGCCACGGCTGGCAAAGGTCCCCGTGCCCCATTGGAATTCGCGCGTGTCGCCGGTGACGACCTGCACGTTGGCGACCTCGACGGC
Source organism: Vicinamibacterales bacterium (assembly GCA_035512515.1). GTDB lineage: Bacteria > Acidobacteriota > Vicinamibacteria > Vicinamibacterales > UBA2999 > JACCSI01. Next base: position 1,764 of record DATKDY010000082.1, on the reverse strand, counting down.
GAGGACGTCGGCCACGATCTGCGCAAACACGGTGTAGTGCCCTTGTCCCTGGGTGCCGACGCCGGTGGCGACCCGTACTCGCCCGCTCGGTTCCACGGTCACGCGTGCGCCTTCGTAGGGGCCGATGCCGGTACCCTCGACGTAACAGGCGATTCCGATGCCGACCTGCCGTCCTTGCGCGCGCAACCGTGGCTGCTCGTCGCGAACGAACTGCTCGTATCCGATCATCTGTGCGGCCTGCTCGAGCGCCGGCAGGTAGTCGCCGCTGTCGTACACGAGCGGTGCGGAATCCTGGAACATGATCTCGTGATTGTGCGGGAAGCGATCCGGCGCGAGCAGATTGCGCCTCCGGATCTCGACCCGGTCGATCCCCAGCTCCTTCGCGGCGATGTCAAGGAGCCGCTCGCTCACGAAGACGCCGTGCTGACGCCCCGCGCCGCGCACCGGTGTGACGATGGTCTTGTTGGTGAAGATCGCGGTGAACTCCGTGTCGTAGGCCGGGATGTCATAGGGCCCGAGCAGCGTGCACTGCGTGTTGATGGGAATCGTCAGGCCATACGGATCGTAGGCGCCGGTGTCGAACAGGAACGTGTCACGCACACCGAGGATGCGCCCATCTTTCGTGAGCGCGATTTCGGCATCGTGGATCTGGCCGCGCTCCTGCGTCGTCGCGTAGAAGTTTTCCTGCCGATCTTCGGTCCACTTGATCGGACGGCCGAGCCGCATCGACGCCCACGGCACGAGCACCTCTTCGGGGTAGAACATCATGATCTTCGGCCCGAAGCCGCCGCCCACGAACGGCGCGACCACCCGCACTTGCGATTCCAGCAGGCCGAGCATGGCCGCCAACCCGTTGCGGATGGGAATCGGTGCCTGGGTCGTGTCCCAGATGGTCAGCTCTTCCGCCTGGGTGTCCCACTGAGCCACCACCGCTCGGTTTTCGATGGCCCCTGAGGCCCCGCGATCGTAGAAGAAGCGCCTGCTGATGACGGCGTCTGCGCGGCCGCGCGCCGCCTCGTAGTCGCCCTTTTTCTGCACCACGTGCGCGGCAGCATTGGAGTCGAGGTGTTCGTGGACGCGCGGCGCATCGGGCGCCAGCGCCGCTTCCAGATCCACGACGGCGTCGAGCGGCTCGATGTCGACGACGACATCGCGCATGGCGTCTTCCGCGAGGTAGCGGCTCTCGGCCACGATCATCGCCACCGGCTCGCCGACATGACGCACTTTGCCCTTTGCGAGCGGCAGATGCGTGCAGGCGTGAAAGACGAGATCCGTGATGGGCGGCGGCGGCACCAGCAGCGGCGCGGGCTTGCAATAGTCGCCCAGATCCTCGGCCGTGTAGGCCGCGATCACGCCGGCGCGCTCCCGCGCCGCCGACACATCGACGCTCAGGAGCCTTCCGTGTGCGTAGTCGCTGCGCACGAACGCCACGTGCAGCATCTCCGGCAATTGCACGTCGTCCACGAATCGCGCGCGGCCGGTGAGCAAGCGGGCATCTTCGTTCCGCCGGACGCGGGTGTTTACAGAGGGTGAGGGTGGCGCGACACGTGTGGACGAGGGGGCTGTCGTATTCGCAATCGCGTGCGCAGAGGCCGAAGCCCCGCCACCAGGAGTCTTGACCGCGTGAGATCTTGAGGAATGAGTCAAGTTTTTCTCGGTCAAGACGACTGCCCCGCCGGCCGGGGTCCCCGCCGCGCGGACTTTGCGCGGTGGGGTGGTGGAGGCGGGGCGAGAGTAATAGGGGCTAGCGAGGCGGAGCTCACC
>DATKDY010000081.1:0-3666 GCA_035512515.1 Vicinamibacterales bacterium | reverse complement strand
GGGACCGGGGGGCTTCGGCATCCACATCGTCGGCGAACGGGCCTTCGCGAGTGACCGCGCGGGCCGGGCGCTGCTGGCCATGGACCTGGCCAACGTCACGACGAGTGGTGCGATCGCCACCGACCTCGACGACCCCGACGGACTGGCGTACTCGCCGGTGCGCGTGTCAGTGCTCGAGCGGTGATCGGGCTGAGTCCACCGAGCGGCTTCTTGCGGCCCCCTGTGTAATCGTCCTGCAGCTCTTGAATGGACCTGCGAATTCTGAGTCCTTGCAGCGTGGTCATGTGACGACCCTCCGCGATCGTCAGAGATCATGTAATGGCATCAACGCTTTCGATGAGGTCAAACAAAATGCGTCAGATATGATCGCGGAGCATCAGCTCCTTCGGGTGAGGCGCCAGATAGCGCTGCCCCGCCAAGTATGCAATGCCGTGCACCCTCACGTGGTGACGCAACAGGGTCATCGGGACGACGAGCGGCACGAAGCCGCGGCGATAATCGGCGATAGCTGCGCCGAGTTCCCGCCTCGATTCCGCGTCGAGATGCTCCTTGAAATACCCCGCCATGTGCTGGAGCACATTGGCGTGCCGGCGCGGTGTGGCGATCACGGTCAACGCCGACATGAACATCTCCGTGTACCGGTGCTCGAGTTCCCCGCGGGGAATGCTTCGCGCCCGAGCCACGATACGCCCGAGCTCCCGGTAGGCCGCAGGTGAATGCGCCATCAGGATCAGCTTGTGTGCGGTGTGAAAGGCCACGAGCGCGCCGAGGTTCCATCGTCTGCTGAACAGGCCGCGAAGCCGCCAATACGCAAACACGCGCTCGACGAAGTTCTCGCGCAGCCGCGGATGCAACAGGCGGCCTTCCTCTTCGACGGGCAGCGCCGGGAACCGTTCCACGAGACCGGCCGCAAAGATGCCCCGTCCCGACTTCTCTGGAACGCCTCGAGTGCCGTAAATCCTCACGCGCTCCATCCCGCAGCTCGGTGAATCTTTTCAGGACGTAGCCGCACAAATCTTCGCTTGCGAGCTGCTCGATTCGCCGTCGGGTGTACGCGGCCATTCGGTCGGTCAGGTCCACCGCGGTTCTGACGGTGAGCAGCCGCACGGCGTTGTCGACGCGCACGAGCCGCATCGACTCGCGCGGCGTGCCGAAGCCGCATTCCACTTCAGGACAGACCGGCACCCACTCCACGAACGCGCCGAACGTCTCCGTCAGAAACGGATCGCGCTTATGGCCGCCGTCGAAGCGCACCGCCTTGCCCAGCAGGCACGAGGACACGCCAATGCGAATCGGGCGACGCACACCGGCGTCGTCGGTCATGGAGGCGTCAGAATCGGCGGCTGTCATAGGCCCAGTGCAGGACCGCCTGCCGCTGTTTCCGGCGGCAGTCGAGGTCGGCCGGCTCGCAGTGGTTCCGAATCGCCGCGACGTGCCGTGCGATCGCCCGCCACCGCCGGATCTGGCGCGCGTCGTCGGCCGTCCGGCGACCCATATAGTACCGGCAATACCATTGAGTAGACGTATCCCTGCTGCATCCGGTCGTTGACGATCACCTTGCGCTTCATGGCTCGTTGTCGCAGTTGAGGAGCGGCGAGGCGAGGCAGCTCTCACGTTGACGCGCCGGCGCTCCCTCGCCAACGATCACGTGAGTGTCCTTATCTCAGCGGCCGCTGCGCTCGTCTTCGACGTCATGACGGACACCATCGAGGCCATGAGAGTTGCGACTGTGAAGGTATTCAACATTGTTGCTTCGCGACCTCCTGACTGAAACGGCGAGAGTCGTTCCCGAGGCGTGGCTATTGAAGCGTCTCCTGAGGCCGAAGTCCGTCGAGCTTGCGCAGGAGTGCTTGGCCGTCCTGGGTCGCGCGTCCGGCCGCGTGTCGTCGCCATCGCCCTCGACCCCGGTTGTCGCGTTATCCGACGTGCGAGCCGAGCAGTTCTGCATGGCCATCGAAGCGTACCGGCGTGGGCTCATGACGAAGGCCGACCTCGCCATGGAGGCGATGTCGCTGTCGCTGCAGCTGCCGGGACTCTCTGAGTCGCGGCTGCTGGAGCTCGCCGAGGCGGCTCGGTGATGCGAACGGACCCTGCGGTGCTGCGCACCGGCAGTAACGGGTGACACGTCACCCCGTTTCGGGTGCTGCACGGGACCGACGGTTCCCGGATAGGAACTGCGCGAAGGACGATAGGAAGCATTAGCGGCTCTTGGGAGGCAACATAAGGTCCGTTCTCAGACCCGGGGTCCGTCGTCCCCCTGAGCGTGCCCTCCCGCCAGCCGGCGTGACAGCACTCCTTGTCCTTGCGGCGCTCACGCTATTCGGCTTCACGACGTCGCTCGCCGGACGGCCAGCGCTCGGCAAAGCCACAATGGTGGAGTGATCGGTTCTGCGCGCTTATAATCTGCCCATCCATGAGCCTGGCCCCCGGCATGCGGCTCGGTCCGTACGAAGTCGTCGGCGCGCTTGGCGCCGGCGGCATGGGCGAGGTGTATCGCGCGCATGACGCCCGGCTGAAGCGCGACGTCGCGATCAAGGTCCTGCCCGAGCTCTTTTCGACCGACGAAGAACGCATCGCGCGCTTCGCGCGCGAGGCGCAAGTACTCGCGGCGCTGAATCATCCCAACATTGCAGGTATTTACGGTATCGAGGACGCCGGAGACGTGCGCGCCCTCGTCATGGAGATCGTCGAGGGCGCCACGCTTGCCCAGCGTCTGGCACCAGGGCCGCTGGCGCTCGACGAAGCGATCCCGATTGCCCGCCAGATCGCCGACGCGCTCGAAGCGGCGCACGAGAAGGGCATCATTCACCGCGATCTGAAGCCGGCGAACATCGCCTTCACCGCAGACGGGCAAGTGAAAGTGCTCGACTTCGGTCTCGCGAAAGCGCTCGAGCCCGAAAGCACAACGGATCCCTCGCACTCGCCGACCCTGACGATGCGCGCGACACAGGCCGGGGTCATTCTGGGCACCGCCGCGTACATGAGCCCTGAGCAGGCGCGCGGCCGCGGTTCCGACAAGCGGACCGACGTGTGGGCGTTCGGCTGCGTGCTTTACGAAATGCTCACGGGGAAGCGGGCGTTCGACGGCGAGGACGTGACCGACACGATTGCCGCCGTCGTCCGCGCCGAGCCGGATTGGAATGCGCTACCGAGCGATGTGCCGGCGCAGATCCGGTTGCTGATCATGCGGTGCCTGGTGAAAGATCGCAAGCAGCGCATCTCTGATATCGGCGTCGCGCGGTTCCTGATGGCGGAGACGATCCTGGCGCCGCCCCCGGCGGCGGCCGCCGCGGCGATCGCGCATCCGAGGGCATCCCGAAAACGCGTCGTGCTTGCCACGACCGCCGGCTTGCTCGCCGGCGTGGCGTTGACCGCGCTGGGTGTGTGGGCGGCCTCGAAACTGCTCCCCCCGCCGGCCGCCCAGCCCATGCGCTTCACGATCGCGCTGCCGCAGCCGATGGCCCCTCACGGCGCCGACCGCGATATCGCGATTTCGCCGAGCGGGTCGCATGTCGTGTATCGCAGTGGCGCCAACTCTCCACACCTCGTCATCCGCGACATCAACCAACTCGAGGCGCAGCCGCTCACGGCGACCGTGGGCGGACGTCACCCGTTCTTCTCTCCGGACGGCCGCTGGGTCGGATTCTTTACCAACGCGGAGCTGAA
>DATKDY010000080.1:0-2391 GCA_035512515.1 Vicinamibacterales bacterium | reverse complement strand
GAGAGCACGCGCTTCATCGAGTTCTCTTCCACCCAGTCGATGCCCGGCCTGGTGTAGATCTCCGGGCGATAGTCCTGCGACAGGAATCGGTCGCTCTTGAGCCGGCGCGACGCCATGAGCAGGAAGATGCGAAAGGCGGTGTCGCTGAAGCCCATGCCCTCGGGTAGCGGCTCGGCCATGAGCCCCACCATCGTGTCGACCATCTCGAGGTCGCCGTGGTAGACGCGTTTCATCTCGGCGTTCCACGCCGCGTTGTCACTCAGCTCGTCGAAGCTCGTGACGGGCGGCATGTGGAGCAGGCGACGGAAGCGGTTGTAACGCGGAACGCCGCGCTCGCGATCGCGCAGGATGTCGATAGCGCCGAGATCGAACCGCTCGCCGCTGTCCTGCACGAGGTTCTGCAGGAACTTCGGATAGTTGTGCAGCCGGACGGCGCCTGGATGGTGGATCCCGAACGAGTAGAAGAGATCCGCTGGATCGAAGCGCGCGAGGAAGTCGACGCCCCGCCGGCCCGACAGCTCGGGCAACTCGGCGTTCGCCAGGCCCGCGCCGGTGTCCGCGGATCGGATCGTGAAGTGATCCGGCATCAGCGTGTGCATCCGGTACACCGAGACGAACTCCTCGGTCAGCGAAAACGGCACACCGGTGTGATCCGTGGGTGCCCCGGGAATCCCGGAGAAGATGTCGTTGTCGGCGAGCCCCGAGAAGACGTTCGCCAGCCTGCTGAAGCGTCCGTACCAGTTGCTCTTCAGGCCGGTGGTGAAGACCTCCCGCGGCAGAATGGCGGTCGACCACTCGACCGTGTGGATCTTCGCGAGCAGCGCGGCGTTGACGAGACGCGCCTGCTGGAACAGCCGCTCGTCGTCCCACAGCGGGTTGTGCTTCTTCAACTCGTTGCAGATGGCGTTGTGCTCGAGCGCGAACAGGCCGTGGAGCAGACTGAGGCCGACCCAGCCGTTGTCGGTGAAGCCGGTGATCTCGAGACCGGTCACCGGATCCACACCGAGGCGGCCGCTCGGGCTGACCAGCACCTTCCCCTCACGCCCGGCGCGCAGCGACGCCTGCTGCGACGGACTGCTGCCATACACGTGCGAGCCGTCCCACCAGTGCGTGTTCTCGTTGATGTAGGCGGGCGGCCGCGTCGAGTGGGCGACCTTCGTCGGATCGGCCGGCGTCTTCGGCACGCGCATCGGACGTTCGTGCCAGTCGTCGCCGTCGGCCAGTGGAATGTCGTGCGTGTGCGTCCAGGTGCCCTTCTTGTGCACGAACCAGTCGTGGACCATGAACTGGATCCAGGCCGCGGCGATGACGTTGAGGATCGTCGCGGGTTGAAAGGTGTTGCGGGTGAGGAGCTCCAGGCTGACCTGGCGGGGGCTGGGCGTCAGCAGGTTGGCGATGTCGGGAAACGCCTCGCTCAGGGGCACGTTGCGCCCGAACCGCAGCCCCGCGCTGCCCATCCGGGGACACTTCAGATCGTTGTACGTGCCATCGCTCGTGCGCGCGTTGTAGGCGTCGCCGCCGGGAGACGCCGTGGAGCTCTCGAGAGGGGGCTCCTCGGTGTCGTGAAGGTTCTTCTCTCGCAGTTCTTCGCGCACCCGGTACAGCCTGATGCCCGCAACGGGACGGGGAAGGTCGTACCACTCGTCAGAACGGTTGGCCATGGCCGACTCCTGTGACCAGTTGATCTACGCGCCGGGAAAGACGGACACGGTAATGCCGCGTCGTTCGCCTGTCAACGGTCTTTCTCACCCGGTCTTTCTCACCCATTGCCATTACGATCATCGGCATGGTATTGGGAGCTGCGATTGGAAGTGGCCGGTCGACGGTCTGTCGCAGCATAGGACGAGGTGCTCGACTCGTCCAAGCATGGAAGGTGCAATGATCGAGAAGGAATGGGCCTTGGCGGAACATCGTCGCTGTTCCAAGGTGGTGCGCATGCGTGCAATCGTCGTACTCGGCCTCGTCGGATCGTCGATCGTGGCTGCGGCACAGCAGGACGTGCCGCGGTTTCGCAGCGGTGTCGACGTCGTGCAGGTCACCGTGAGGGTGCTCGACAAGCAGCGCCGTCCCGTCACGGGTCTCACCGCGAGTGATTTCGAAGTGTCTGGTCGACGGCAAGCCACGTACCTTCGCCGCGTTCGCGGCAGTGACGCTCCCCGACGACACCGCAGCGGTCGCGCCGTCGGTTCCATTCGTCACGACTGACGTCCACACCAACCGGCGGGCGCCCGAAGGCCGTCTCGTCGTCATCGTCATGGATCGTTCGATCAGGAACGGGGAGCCGATGCGGGCGGCGCGGGCGATTGCCAATTCGGCGATCGATCGCCTCGGTCCCGGAGATCTCGCAGGCGTCGTGTACACGGCCTCCCCGTTGCGCGCATACTCGCAGGG
>DATKDY010000079.1:0-23167 GCA_035512515.1 Vicinamibacterales bacterium | reverse complement strand
TTTCCGTCGGGAGAAAACTGCCCGTCGTGTTCTTCGAAATCCGTTTGCACCACCGGAAAGGGTTGTCGATCTCCGTCGAGCGGCAAGGCCCAAATATCAAAGTTTCTTATCGGGTCGATGCTCTGGTAAAGGAGGAAGCGCCCGTCGGGAGACCAGTCGGTTGCCTGTTTGAACTGTGCAGTCTCCAGGAGCAATGCCTCCTCACTCCCGGCGCCCGAGGCCGACTTCTGATACAGATCGTGTACGCCCTTCCGGTTCGAGCTGAAGACGATGCGGCTGCCGTCGCGAGACCAGAGTGGCTTGACATCGTCGGCCGAGTGAAAGGTGAACCGGGTTGGTACGCCGCGTCCAACATCGAGCAGCCAGACATCGTAATTTCCGCTCGTATCTCGGAACAGCGCAACCCGGCGGCCGTCCGGTGACAGCGACGGGGACAGTTGCGTCGAAAGAAAGGGCGCGCCCACATTGGCAAGTTGGTGCCCGGACCGATCGAACCACGTCAACTGGCGCTCGCCACCGCCCGCCGAACCGGTGCGGTAGGCGATAGGTCCGGCGGCAGATGTCGAGACTGCCGCCACTCTCATATTATTCGAGGAGCTCGTCACCTGTTCGGCCACCGGAACTGGAGTCCCGACCAGGGCCAACCGGGTCCCATCGAAGCGTTGGGCCAATAACGTCCCTTGGCGTACGAAGAGCAGATGATCCGGCGGCGCACACACCGCGGGGAAATCCGCGTCGAGCAGCCGGCGCGTCTCCGATCCGTCAAGCTGACCGACATAGACGCCGTTCGGTTCGCGACCACTGAACGCCCAGTAAAGGAAATGACGGCCATCGGGGAGGAACTGCGGCAAGTAGTGTCCACCCTGCTGTGTGCCAAGTCGCGTCGCCAGTGTGGGGTTGCCACCGCGGTCCGAGATTCGAAAGATCGGACTGCCCAGCCTCGAAAACAAGATGACGCCGTCGTGACTCCACGTCCCGCCGACACCCCCAAGGGCGCTCGCCAACGTCCGTGGCGATCCGCCGTCGATCCCGATCCGCCTGAGCTGACCGTAAGCAAAGAACGCCATGGATCGGCTGTCCGGCGACCAGAACGGGAAGGAGGCACCGTCGGTGTCGGGAAGAGGACGCGCGGAAACCGCGTTTAACGGACGCAGCCACAAGTGAGGCTGGCCGTCGGAGGTGGCCACGAAAGCCAGCGTCTGCCCGTCGGGCGAAATTGCCAGCGACGTGGGATCGGTTGTCGGCGGCGTGTTGATCTCGACGCGCATTTCGGGAAGCGGCGTCGTGGATGGTGCCGCGCCCCAGCGCCCCAGAACGATCGCCGCCGCGACGATCGTGACAAGCACGAGGGCGGACAGCCAGGCACGCCGCTCGTTCCGTCGCGATGATGCTTGCGTTCCAGGGATGCCGTTGAGCGGCTCGGCCTGCGCCTCGTCGATCTCGAGCCGCGCGCCCCCGGCCGAATCGAGCCGTCGCTTGCGGTCTTTCTCCAGACACCGGCGGAGCAATCGGCGAACTGGCAAGGGCGTGTCCGGTGGCAACGTGGCCCAGTCGGGCTCCCGGGTCAGGACCGCCGCGATGACGTGCGAGACCGTCTCGCCGTCGAAGAGCTGGCGACCGGTCAGCATCTCGAACAGCACCACGCCGAAGGCCCAGAGATCGCTGCGCTTGTCGACCGGTTTGCCCGCCGCCTGCTCGGGACTCATGTACGCCGCCGTGCCGAGGATGATGCCGGCCTGCGTCGCGTGCCTCGAGAGCGTCGGCGAGTTCATCGTATCCGCGCTCGAGGCGCCCGAGGGATCCATCGCCTTCGCCAACCCGAAGTCGAGCACCTTGACCGTGCCGTCCGGACGCACCTTGATGTTGGCGGGCTTCAAGTCGCGGTGGATAACGCCCTGGTCGTGCGCCGCCTCCAGCGCGTCGGCGATCTGTTTCGCGATCGGGAGCGTCTCGTCGACCGGAATCGGTCCCTGCGCGATGCGATCCGCCAGCGTCGGTCCCTCGACCAGCTCCATCACGATCGCGCGTATGCCTTCTGCGTCCTCGATCCCGTGGATGTGCGCGATGTTGGGATGATTGAGGGAGGCGAGCACCTGCGCTTCGCGGCCGAACCGCGCGAGGCGATCGGGATCGTTCGCGACGGCAGGCAGCAAGACCTTAATCGCCACGTCGCGATTCAGCTTCGAGTCACGCGCGCGATACACCTCACCCATCCCGCCAGCTCCCAGGGCGGAGAGGATCTCGTATGGGCCGAGGCGAGCGCTGACGGGGAGGGCCAAAGGTTTCGTGGATTATACGGCCGGGGCGGCGGCGGCGAGGACGGAATCAGTCCTGAGTGACGCCGCAGCGTTCAGGGACGAGCCTACACCGCGCGAGTGGCTTCGGGTCAGCGGTTATCCCGCTGATACCTGTCAACCGCGCGACTTGCCGCTTCGCCGCGGGAGATCCCCGGAACTCGGATCATTTCGGCATCAATGAGCCGCTCCACTTTGCCATCATCGCCAAGGCAGATGCGGCGCAACTGCCTCTCTGAGTGTCTCGACCTCCCGTTTGGGTGTCGCAGCCACAACCAGGCCCCAAGGAGTACGAGACCGAGGATCCCGACCGCCGCCAGGTCGTCCATGCTTCACGAGTTTACTGGCCAGGAGTCGACCATCTGAGAAAGCCATTGACGCTGAGCCAGGGGGACCATGGCGCCCATACTGAGATATCCCCGCCGCACGTCGGCCCGATGAGGATCCGAGAGTCCTGAGGAGCCAGTTGATTGCACACCAGCGAGCAGCACGCGACGAGCCCGTGGTCGCGACCACCCGCGGGATGCCCGGTTGAGCATCACGGTGTCGGCACCACCGCCCGGCGCAACACGTCGATCTCCTCGAGGATCCCCTTGACCATCGCTTCGACGATGGCCTCGCCCTTCTCGCGGGTGGCGAGCGTCGGATCGCCGTAGACGCCGGTCGCTGCCTGCTCACCCGACCCGCCGACATGCGGCCACTGGTCGCGCAGGCGCCGGTAGTCCTTCACCGCTCGCGGCATCTTCACCACGTCGGGTGCGATATACAACATGACCGACGTCTCAGTCTCGTCAGCGTGCGTCCCCTCCTGCTGTTTCGACAGGCGCTTTTCCACGTCGCCGGCGACCGCAAGAATGTCCGTGAATCGCATCGCAATCCCGTCGCGCACGAGCAGCGCCTGCGTCTCCTTGAGCGGAGCGATGGTGGAAACACCGGTGTTGAGGACATAGAACTTCCGCGGCCCATGCGCGGCGATGCTGCGGATGACATCGGCGACCACGTCGCGCGCCGTATCCTGCTCGAGCGTCGTCGAGCCAGGAAACGGCCTGAACGCCGGGTAGAAGTGGTAGTTGATCGTGGGGTACGCCACGACCGCTGTGGCCGCCACGACTCGCCCCTTGAGGTACTCCGCCATCAGCCAATCGTTGTTGAGTGGCAGATGGCGGCCATGTTCTTTCGCCTGGGCGCCGACGGCCACGAGCACGACAGCCTTCGGCGTGAGCAGGGGCCGGGCCTCGTCCCACGAGAGCCGTTCGACGAGCACGCCCTGTGCCCCCAAGCTGGTCCCGAGCGCAAGCACGAGTATCAGCACCATTCGCGTCATATCGCCTCCGCTTGGGGAAGGTCCTTCGGGCTGGGCGCCCGCACCGCCGTGAGCAACATCATCGGCGCCCACGCTAGCCGGCGTCAGTGGCGCTACACGCCGGCCCTGATCGAGGGGCGAGCGGTGCCGGTGGTCATGACGGTGACTGTGCCGTTTCGGTAGTCGCGGGTCGGCCCGATGCGACAGTTCGACTGACGAACTGCCTCCGTTTCTAGGATCTGCGGCGTCGATGGCCCGGGCCCTGATGGCCGACGCCCCGTTCACGCGACGCTGAGTTCCCGGGCGCAACCGCGCTTCATCGTCCAGAAGACCGGCCCACCGTCTGGCATCGTCCCTTCGTGGACGACGTCGAACCCGTGCTTGCGGTAGAACGGCACGTTGCGTTCTTTCGCGGTCTCGAGATAGCACGGCAAATTGTCCCCGTCGGCGCGCGTCAGCACCGGCTGCATGATCGCGCCGCCGAGACCGCGCCCCTGGAACGGCGGATCGACGCCGAGAATCATCAGATACCAATGCGGGTCGGCCATATCGCGAAGATGCAATGCTTCGGCGTGCTCCATGAAGGCGCCGAACCGCCGCAGGGCGGCCGGGCCGAGAACCGCTTCGGGATCGACGAAACCGGCCTGCTCGAGCCGATCCGGATCGACGATGCTCGCCCCGGGCGGCAGCCAGACAGCGGCGCCCATGAGGCTCTCCACCGTGCCGTGCACCTCGCCAAACCGCGTCCCGTATCGGGTGCCGATGCCCATCAGCCACGGCAGGACCTGCGTGCGCCGCTCGGCATCGGGCTCCACCCAGACAAAGAGCGGATCATCGAAAAACGCCCGCGCCAGAACGGCAGAGGCCTTCGTCACATGCTCGTCGGCCAGCGGTGTGGTATCGGCAATCAGTGTCATCGCGCCTCCTTCGAAGGACCTCGTCAGTTCTAGATCCGTTCGACCAGGGCAGTCAAATCACCTCCAGGCGGGGGTGATGTCCGCCGAACTTCTTCCGATCTGGTCTAATCGTGCCCGAGGTTTGCCATGGAGTATTCCGAACTCTTGGCCGGCATCCGCGACTCGATCGCCGGTCTCATCGCCTGGCTGCGCGCGCAGCAGCCACGAATCGCGGGCGCGGCGGCGCTGCTGGTCATCGGCTGGCTGCTGGCGCTGGGGGCGCGGCTGCTCGCCTCTCGACTGATTATGGTCGTGGGCCGGATGGTGCCGCAGCGCCTGCTGCGCCGCGGCTTGCCGCAACTGACGATGGAGCGGCAGATTTCCCGGATCATCGGTCTGGTCGCGTTCTGGGCCGTGCTGCTGTTCTTTCTGGCCGCCGCCGCCGACACGCTCGGTCTGCCCGTGCTCAGCACGTCGCTGGTGGGGTTCGGGTTCTATCTCCCGCGGCTGCTGGGCGCCATCCTGATTGCGGTCGTCGGCCTGATTCTCGGCAACCTCGCGCGCGAAGCGGTCACTGCCACCGCGTCCGCCGCCGGGGCGCCCTTTGCCACGGCGGTCGGCCAAATCGTCCGCGCCGCCATCCTCACCGCGGCGGGGTTGATTGCGGTGGCCGAGCTCGGCATCGACATCACCCTGCTCACAGCCGTACTGTCGGTGACGCTGCTCGCCGTGCTCGGCGCGTTCTCGCTGGCCTTCGGACTGGGCGCCCGCACCGCCGTGAGCAACATCATCGGCGCCCACTATCTGAGGCAGCGGTTCGCGATCGGAGAAGAAGTGCGCTTTGGCGAGATCGACGGGATCATTTCGGACATCACCGCCGTGTCAGTGATCGTCCGCGTGCCGGACGGCGAGGTCGTGATCCCGGCGAAACAGTTCACAGAGAGCATTTCGATGCTGAAGACTCCTGGAGGCCCGCGATGACGATCGAACAGCGCCTCGCGCGCGCCTTTCTCGAGCAACACCCCTCGGACGCGGCGCTGGCGCTCGAGCGCATCCCGTTCGACCGCCGTGCGTCGGTGCTGCGGGAGGCCCCCGCCGAATCGGCGCGTGCGCTCGCTCTGATGGTGACCGCCTCCGCCGCCGAGTCGCTGTCGCACCTCACGGATGAAGAGGCGGCCCCGGTGCTCGAGGCGCTGCCGCTCGACACCACGATGCTGCTGCTGCGCCGGATGCCCGTCGAAACCGCCGGGCGCCTGGTGCGGGGACTCCCCCGCGACAAGCAGGAATGGCTGGGCCGCGCGCTGCGCTATCCAGAAGGCACCGCGGGAGCCCTCATGGATCCGGCCGTGCTGCCGCTGCCGGACGACATCGCGATAGCGGAGGCGCGTGCACGGGTCCGGCGGCACTCCGCGGGACGGCTCGACTACCTGTTCGTGGTGGATCGCACGGGCCGGCTGGCCGGCGTCCTCGACCTCGCCGAACTGATGCGCGCACCCATGCGTGAACCGCTTCGCGCGATGATGCACGCGCCCGTTGTCCATCTGCCTGCCTGGACGCCCGCGCCCGCCGTGCGCCTGCATGCTGGATGGCGGACTTTCCATGCGTTGCCGGTCACCGACGAGGAGGGACGGCTGGTGGGCACGATTCACTATGAAACCCTGCGACGGCTCGAGCAGGAGGCGGACGGCGGCGAAGACGCCCGGCTCACGACCCAGACGGTCAGCGCGCTCGGGGAGCTCTTTCATCTCGGCATGGCCGGAATGATCGAGAGCGTCGCGACCGTTGCCAAACCCGCCGGTGAACGAGGTGCGCGTTGAGGTCGCCTCGTGACGGCATGGCCACGCTGGCGCGAACCTACCTGCGTGGCTTCCCGGGTGAGGCCGCTCGGTACATCGAATCGGCCCCGCTCGACGAAACCATGGCGCTGCTGGAATCGGAGCCCACGCCTCACGCGGTGGCGGTGATCGAACGGCTGGCGTCAAACGTGGCCGCAGACGTGCTCCAGGCAGCCGCGCCCGAACACGCTCGCCGGTTCGTCAGCGCGATGGACCCGGTGCGCGCCGCCGCGAGCGTGGCGTGGTTGTCGGACGAGGCGCGGAATACACTGCTCGAGGGAATGGACGCCGACGCCGCGACGGAGCTTCGCGCGATGTCGGAATATCCGCCAGGGACCGCGGGGCGTCTGATGGACCCGCGCGTCATCGGACTGCGGCGCGGAACGACCGCGCTGGAAGCCATTGGCCGGCTGCGATCCGTTCGCCGGCGTCAGATCGCCGATGTCTACCTGACCGACGAGGACGGACGCCTGGCCGGGCGCGTGCGCCTCCAGGATCTTGCGGTCGCCGCGCCCGGCGAATCGCTCGACGCGCTCGCCGAGCCCGCGGTCTCGGTGGTCGCCACCGGGTCAGAGGACGAGGTGGTCGAAACGCTCACCGATCGCCGGCTCTCCAGCCTGCCCGTGGTGGACTTCGAGGGACGGCTGCTCGGCGTCATTCGTCACGACACGCTGGTCAAAGCGGCCCAGCAGGACCTGGCGTCCGACATCCAGACGATGGTCGGCGCCAGCCGCGACGAGCGCGCCCTCTCGCGGGTGACGTTTGCCGTACGCGCCCGCCTGCCCTGGCTGGAGATCAACCTCGCCACCGCTTTCCTCGCGGCCGCCGTCGTCGGGCTCTTCGAATCCACGATCATGCGCTTCACCGCCCTGGCGGTGCTGTTGCCGGTGGTGGCGGGTCAGTCCGGCAACACGGGCGCGCAGGCGCTGGCGGTGACCATGCGCGGCCTCGCGCTGCGGGAAATCAGGGTCCGCCAGTGGCCGCGCATCGTGCGCAAGGAAGCAATGGTGGCGTTCATCAACGGCTGGGCCATCGCGCTCACGACCGCCGCCGGCGTGCTGCTGTGGAGCGGATCGCCCGGCCTGTCGCTCGTGATTGGCAGCTCGATGGTGATCTCGATGGTCGCCGCGGGGCTGGCCGGCGCGACCATCCCGATCGTGCTGACCTCGCTTGGCCAGGACCCCGCGCAATCGTCGTCGATCATCCTGACGACGGTCACGGACGTCGTGGGATTTCTGAGCTTTCTGGGGATTGCGACGATGCTGTCGGCGATCCTGTAAGTGTGGGATGAGCATCCGTCAGGTGATCGAGCGGAACCCTCATGCGCGCTGACCGGGACCGCCACGCGTTCGCCATGCTCGCGTCCAATGAGGCTGTGACCTGCCCTACAATGAGCCGATGTCTCGTGTTCATCGCCTCGACCGAGAGCAGCACGAAATGGTATCGGCTGCACTGTCGCGCGAACTGGCTCTTCGCGACGGGGTGTCCTTCGCCTATGTGTTCGGCTCGTTTCTGCAGCCGGATGGCTTCCGGGACATCGATGTCGCTGTATGGATGACCAGGGCCGATCGGCACACCGATCTCGATCTGGCCGTAGCCCTGTCGCAGGTCGCCGGCTTCCCAGTTGACGTCCGAGTGGCGAACAAAGCGCCGACGGCGTTTCTCTTTCACATGTTCCGCGGGCGCCTGCTGGTCGTCAACGACGAACGGCTGCTCGCCGACCTGCTCGAGCGGACCGCGCGTCTTTACCACGACCAGGCGCCGCTGGTGCGTCGAGCGACCCGCGACGCGTTTGCGGCATGACCCTCGACGTCGATGTCGTTCGGGGCCGGTGTCAGGAGATTGAACAGTCGCTCGCCCGCCTCGACGGCATCCGCGCTGCCGGCCGTGCGACGTTCCTGGCCGAGGCGGACGTCAAGGACATTGGATGCTATCGGCTGCTCATCGCCATCGAGGCCGCGCTCGCGCTGTGCTACCACGTGTCGGCGCGTCGCCTGCGGACTGTCCCGGACGACTACGCGGGATGCTTCCAGAGCCTCGAGAGCGGCGGCATCATTTCAGCAGATCTTTCCACGCGCCTGCAGCAGATGGCGCGATTCAGAAATCTGCTGATCCACATGTACTGGCAGATTGACTACGGCCGCGTGTTCGACGTGATCGAACATGACCTCGACGATTTGCGCCGGTTCTCACAGGCAGTGGCGGCGCTCGTGTGACCAGACGATCCGGCGCGGGTGTGTCATTGTCGCCCTCAGCACGGGCGAGCCCGTGGCGGTCATCGCAGATCGCCGCCGACGGCCGCGCTACGCTAAACGCAGAAGGACACATTCATGCGCGTTGACCCGGACCGCCACGCCTTCGCTCTGCTCGTCATGGTTCTTGCGCTCGGCGCCGCTGCGCCCGCCGCCCGGCAGCGCACGCTTCCGGACGCAGTCCGTGCGGCGGCCGACGCGATCTCTCAGCCGCAGCTGGCCTGGGATGTCGCGTACCTCGCCTCCGACGCGCTGCTCGGACGCAACACCCCATCTCCGGGCTTCGACACCGCCGCGGCGTACATCACGGGCCGCCTCGAGCGCGCCGGCGTCGAGCCGCTGGGCGACAGCGGCGGCTTTCGACAGCATTACGACCTGCACGAATCTCGAGTCGATACCAACGGCGCACGGCTCGAGATCGGCGAGCATCGGTTGCGCTTCGGCGACGACTTCGTCATCCGCTCGTTTGCCGGCCCGCTGGACGGCTTGCTGCCGGTGGTGTACGTCGGCCACGGCTGGGCGATTCCGGATCGCGGGATCGATCCGTACTCTGGTGTCGACGTGCGCGGAAAGATGGTGCTCGTCCACGGCCCGCGCGCGCCCAAAGGGATCGCGATCACCCAAATCGGTCGCGTGACGGTCAACGCCCGGTCGCCGCTCGTCGAAGCAGAACGTCTGGGCGCGGCCGGCGTTCTCTTCATCACGCAAGCGAGTGAGCTGGTGCGATGGGACGAGCTCCGCAGCGCGAACACGGTGCGCCGGGAGCTCGACCCTCCAGTGCCGTCGGCGTATGCGGCACCCGGCGTCACCTCGCTCCTGCTCAGCCCCCACGCGACCGAGGCACTGCTCGAGGGTGAAGCGGTGACCGGGCGAGAGGCCCTGGGCAATGACGACGCGGCGGAATATCCCGCATCGTTCCAGCTGACCAAGACCATCGCCATTCGGGTGCCTGTCGCATCGCGCACCATCTATCGCCCGTACAACGTCGTGGCGATCGTCCGGGGGAGCGACGAACGCGTCACGGACGAATACATCACCGTGGAAGCGCATCTCGATGGCGCCGTCGGATCACGCACGGTCGATGGAGACCCCGTGTACAACTCCGCCGACGACAACGCGTCGGGCAGCGCCGCCATGCTGGCGATCGCAGAACAGATGATGAAGGCGCCGCGTCCGAAACGATCCGTGATCTTCATCTGGGATAGCGGAGAAGAGCAGGGGCTCTGGGGCACGCGCCGCTTCGTGCACGATCCGCCGGTACCGCGAGGGCAGATCGCGGCACATGTCAACATCGACATGATCGGCGCCAGCCGCCGCCCTGGATCCGCCGACGAGAAGTCGGCCGCCGTCACGGAACCGAACGAGGTGTTCCTCATCGGGCCCGGCGTGTTGAGCGGGGCCGTCGATGGCCTGCTCGAGCGCGTGAATGCCGACTATCTGAAGCTGCGCTTCAACCGC
This sequence comes from Vicinamibacterales bacterium, assembly GCA_035512515.1. Classification (GTDB taxonomy): domain Bacteria; phylum Acidobacteriota; class Vicinamibacteria; order Vicinamibacterales; family UBA2999; genus JACCSI01. The sequence continues at coordinate 13,129 of DATKDY010000079.1, read as the reverse complement.
GCCTACGACCGGCCGGACAGCGAGTTCTTCTATCCCAGGACCGATGCAGGCCCATTTCTGGAGCGCGGTATCCTGACGATTGGTTTCACGACGGGCATCCACGACCGGTACCACCATCCGTCGGACGAGGCGCGGTTCCTCGACCCGGCACAGATGCACGCCATCGCGCGTACGGTCTTTGCGAGCATCTGGATGCTCGCCGATGCCGACGAGCGGCCGGCGATCGATCGCACCATTCCACTGACGGTGCCTCGTCACCCTTGATCGCCACGCCCCATCGTGTCTTTCGTGGCAAGGAATCGTCAGTGGACGTGGACTTGGTGTCGCTAGTGCCAGGTCCCTCGGCGAGCGACGCGGTGCTACTGCGCGATGGCCGCCGCGCGCCGGCGACGCGTGACGGGCTTGCTGGGCGCCGTCGTCGTGGCACGCGTCAGGACCACACGCGAGGACTGGAACGTCCGCAGCCCGTGCTGGTCGAACGTGATTTTCGTGTGATATTCATTGACGCTGTCGATGGTGCCGTCGCCATACTGGCTGTGGTTCACGCGGTCGCCGGAAGCATACGCTCGCATTCGCTGGTCCTCTCGAACTGATGACTGGGGTGGGTGGCCGTGACACCAATGGTACTCCGGATTCGGTTTTTCGAGGTATGAGAGGTATGATAGGTATTGCGCGTTGCACCGGGGACATGTTCCCGCGGGATGCCTGACACGACTGCCGAGCCGGTAACGTTCGGTCCTCTGGTTCGCTCCCCCAACACTTCGGTCGAATCGCAAACGGGACGCCTGCTTGGCGTCGTCCACTTTCACTCGCCTGCTGCGGTACGGGAAACGCTCGAGGCACAACTCAGGAGCTTTCTCAATGCCGTTTTCAACGCTCGGGCTGTCGCCCGCTCTCACCTCGCCGCTCGCGCGCCTGGGCTATACGCGCCCGACGCCCGTACAGGCAGCGTCCATTCCTGTCGTGCTCACTGGCAGCGATCTGCTGGCCCGCGCGCAGACCGGCACCGGCAAGACCGCGGCGTTCGGGCTGCCGATGATCGACCGGCTGCTCGTGCGGGCTGGCCGCTTCTCGGCGTCACGCAAGCCGCGCGGGCTGGTGCTCGTGCCGACTCGCGAGCTCGCCGTGCAGGTCCACGCCTCGCTGGTAAGCTTCGGCTTGCCGGTGAAACTCCGCGCCGCTGCCATCTACGGCGGCGTCGGCATCCGTCCGCAGATCCAGGCCCTCCAGCGCGGCATCGACATCGTCGTCGCCACGCCCGGACGGCTCCTCGATCACGTGCAACAGCGCACAATCGATCTGAGTGGCGTCGAGATCCTCACGCTCGATGAAGCGGATCGCATGCTCGACATGGGCTTTCTTCCGCCGTTGCGCCAGATCGCACGCCTGCTGCCGCGCGACCGGCAGACTCTGCTGCTCTCGGCGACGTTTGCGCCCGAAGTGGTCAAGCTGGCGTCCGAGTTCACGCGCGACCCGGTGCGGGTTGACGTATCCGCTTCGGACGTGGTCGCGACGACGGTCACGCATCGCGTCTATCCGGTTGGCGATGGTCGCAAGAACGAACTGCTGGCGCACGTGCTGAAGCTGCCGCCCGTCGGGCAGACGCTCGTGTTCTGCAAGACCAAGCGCGGATCGAACCGCGTGGGCGAGTACCTCGAAAGCGCGGGCATCAACGCCGCCGTGATTCACGGCAACAAGAGTCAATCGGCGCGGCAACGCGCGCTCGACGATTTCAAGGCCGGCCGTGTCGCGGTGCTGGTCGCCACTGATATCGCGGCACGCGGACTCGACATCGCGGAGCTGCCGCTCGTCGTCAATTTCGATCTGCCGCTCGTCGCCGCCGACTACGTGCACCGCGTCGGCCGGACTGGCCGTGCGGGATTGGCCGGACGCGCCGTGTCGCTGCTCGCCGGCGCGGACCGCGGCCTGCTCCGCGACATTCAGAAGCTGTTGCCGGAGACGATCGAAGAGATCACGGTGGCCAGCTTTTCGGCGTCGCGCCCGACGGCCGGACCTCGCCCACCGGCGCGCTACGGCGACCGGCGCCGGACGCCGCAGCAACCACGCCGCTTCAACGGGCGCGCCGCCCCGCGCAGCCACAGACGACCCGCTGAGGCACGCGACAACAGGCCGTAGATCGGCCGCCTGCGGCTGCGGGCAGCCAGCGGCGTGAGGGCGGCCTTCGGCCGAAGGCGCGAAGGCCCGCGCCGCGCAGTGCGCCGTGTCGGATGGAGTGCGGCCGCCAGCCGCGCTAGACCGACGTGCGACGTGTGTGGAGCGGATTATCGAGTTCTGTCGACGATCGGTTGGGCCGACGAACCTCCGGGCCGGGTGGGCGTAGAATCTCGATCATGAGCATTGACGAACTCGAAACCGAGGCGCTGAAACTGGCACCCGCCGCCCGGGCGCGGCTAGCGGAGAAGCTCCTCGAAAGCCTCGAAACGCTGTCCGACGAGGAGAGCGCCCTGCTCTGGGCGGAAGAAGCGCAACGACGCGACGCGGCCTGGGAGGTCGACGGCAACGCGGGTCATGCCGCCGCCGACGTGTTCCGCGAGGCGCGAGCTCGGCTGAAGTGAATGCCCGTCTCCTTCCACGACCTGGCCAAGCTCGAGCTGAATGAGGCCGCCGAGTACTACGACCGTGAAAGAGCCGGGCTGGGACAAGCATTCATCACGGAAGTGGAACGTTGCACCGAGGAGATCGTCCAAATCCCGATGCCGGTCTCGTGATGCGAGGCTCGATTCGTCGCCGTCTGATCCGGCGGTTTCCGTACGGTTTGCTGTATCGGGTGACGCCGACGGAGAACCGAATCCTGGCGGTGATGAACTTGAAGCGTCGCCCCGCGTACTGGGTGGGTCGGTCCTGAACCGCGGCCCAACATGGCGCTTCACCAACGTCAGGCCCCGACATCATTGCCCATCCCATTTCGTCCATCGACGACCATCGTTGGCCCCACGGTAGCCCCCCAGGGTTCGCGGCATGGTAAGCCCTCTCCCGGTCCGTGATGGGTATTCGCGATCCAGCCCTTCATTGGTCAATACCCCGGCAACCGCGCCACCAGCTTCGCCTGCACCAACCCATCGAACTGCGCGCGAAGCTGGCTGGTGAACTGTCCGTCGCGCACGATCACGCCGGCCTCCACGTTCCTCGTCTGCGCCCACTCGGTGAAGTTCGCCGACGTGACCAACGCGACCTCGTCGTCGACGAGGACACACTTGGCGTGCCACGTGGCGCGGTCGTTGGTGTTTGCGGCGACCGCTCGCGGCTCGTAGTAGATCTCAGGAGTCCGTGAGCCCGGCCAGTTCGTTCGGAAATTGTCGGCAAACTCCCGCAACAGCTCGGATTCGTGTCGCTTGTCGCGCCGCTCCCTCCCGACATGCAGGAAGATCTGCACGCGCAGGTCCGGCACGTCCTCCATTCGACGCGCCAGAGCCTCGAACACCGTCTTGCCCTTGTTCACGACGAACGTGCTGACCAGGACGCTCCGCCGGGCCGACTGGAACAGCTCGCGTAAGACGACGCTGGTGTCGCGACTGTAGGAAACCCCCGTCTCGGGTCCGGTCCACACCAGCTCGATGGGATTTGTGCCGGACACCCTCCCGTCGATGGCGTCCGCGCGCGCGTCGAGCAGCAACGCCAGGTGAGCCGGAGCCAGGCCTTCACCCAGCAACTGGGTGACGTTCGCGACAACCGTGTCTGGGCAAGGACAGACGCGTCCGATGGTCAGGCGAGAGGCGGTGGCGCCAAGCCGCCCGGTGCGGAAGGCCTCGGCCAGCGACCGCAGCGTCCCCGCGGAGGCTCCCGCGAACAGCACGTTCATGCGATCAGTCGCCCTCGAAGAAGGCGGCGCCGTCGCCGGCCACTGTGGGGACAACAAGAGCGCGATCGAGGTAATCGTTGCGCCGCTCGCACGAGCTCTCGGGCAGGAGCACGCAGCCATGGCAGGCCGCGCCGAGCAGGTATCGGCCTTCCTCCTGGCTGTCAGGGCGATGCTGCGCGCAGACGGGGTCGTTGGAACACAGCTCGCCCAGTGCAATCGCACGATCGAGATACGTCGGCAGACGGTTGGCGGCCTCGACGAGGCCCCCGAGCGTGCCCTCCGCGTCCGGGCTGGATGTGTAGAGCAGAATGCCGAGGCCTGACGGGACGGCGTAGATGCGCTCGCGGATGGAGCTGGCGGCGTACCCGCAGTCGAGCGACACAGCCGTAATCAGCAAGTGCGACAGGGTGTGGAGCATCACGTAGGTGTGCCCGATGAAGGTGGCCTTCGACGCTGAGTTGTCCTTCTTCCAGGCATCGAACCCGCGCTGGAGCTGGGCGCATCGTTTCTTGACCGCGTCACGCTCGAGCCACGCATCGACGGACTCGCGTTTGATGCCGATGAAAACGCCCTCGCCCCGATTCTCCACCGCGGGCAGCCAGCTCTCGTTCAGGGATAGTGCGGCTCGCTCCACTCCCAACTCCAGCTCGCCGTTCACATCGGGCACGGCCGCCTCGAAGCGCGTGAAGCCGACCTGCGCAATCACCTCACGAAGACGATGGATTTTCACGACACGGCTGACGTGCCGCATCGGCCCCCTGGCGCCATCGAACTTCACCGCACGGGCGTAGAAATCAGAACCCGCGCCGTTGCTCCCGATCTCGTCGGCTGACAGCAGGGTTTCGATCTCCGCATCACGGATGCCGGTAGCCGGCGTCGCAGTACCGGACTGACGGCGCTGAACCTCCTTCCACACGTCGTCGTCGCTGAGGCCCTCGAGCGCAGCAGAGACCTTCTGCCTACGGCGTTCCTTGGAGACGTCAGCCTGCGACTCGGCGTACTGCAGGAAGTCCTGCCACACCGCATCGACGGCAGCCTTTACCGCGCTCCCGGCCTCGGGGATAGAGATGACCGACATCGTCTGCGCAAAGTACGCATTGGAGGCGGACCGAATGAGCAGGCGATTGGTCTGCGCCTTCTCCCCAGCGCCACCGCACTGCTCTTTCGAGTAGTTCCCCAGCCATGGCCGCGGGCCATTGCAATAACCCAACGGCACATCGCCGGGTTTGGTCGCGGCAGACAGCTCCTTGAACTTCCCGCATTCACAACGCACGACGATGTCCGTCAGCTCGCCGCTGGTGCCCCGCTCGGCAAGCCACAGGTTCCTTCGGCAGGAATCCTCCTTGCCATGCACGAACACGCGCCAGTGGATATCGCTCACGTGCCCACGCGTGCACGCCTGCACGAACCGCACAGGCACGACCTTGTATTTCTTGCGGTCAATCTCATACTGCCCCTTCACAAGGTCGCTGCGATGCACGAGCGGACGCGAGCGGATTGGCGAGCCACCGTCTTGCACCTCGTACTGCGCGATGAACCACTCGGGGAACTGCCACGCCGTGATTCCCGTGATTGGCGCGTTCGGCTCATCCCGATCCGCCGGAGGGGCGAAGAACTCTACCGACTGTGCGTGCAGGAGCTTCGTGACCTTCGCGGCCAGACGCTCCTCGAAGATCGGCCGGTCCCGGTAGCCGCTCCAGTTGTCAAGGCCGCCGATGATCACGGAGTGATCCGGCAGGTCTACCATGGCACCTGGACCAAAGGTGGTGACGATCTGACTCTGGCGAATCTGGCCATGCGGTCGGAACTCGCCGCGCCGTCTCGGAGGTGGCATTGACTACACCTCCCCTTCCGGGACTGGCGCCTCGATCTCGGTGCCATCCAGTCGCTTGAGAATCAAATTCACCGACGGCTCCACATCGCGCAGCGATCGCGGCGCCTTGAACTTACGCTCGTCACCGTTCAGCTCCGCCAGTTCGGGATCGAGGGGCGTTCGCAGCAGAGCCGGTCCGTCCGCGCCCTCATATGGCTGGTATACCAGTCGCGCGCCGGCGTCCTGCTTCACCTTAGCGATCTTCTCCCATGAATCGAGCAGGTCTCTGACCCTGCTTCCCACCTGCGCGACCAGCCGCCTTTCCTCGTCATTCGAGAGCGAACGATGGGTCGTTGCCCGGGCGACGAGTGTGGCAATCACGGCCTCGACCACGCCCGCGCGCTCCGTCGCCATGTTGATGGCCCCCCTCGGCGCCGTGAGCGAGCCCCGAGTATGCCGGGCCAGCGCGACCACCACCGCGGGCAGCGCGCGATCCAGCACCGGAGCGGCAAACGGCGTGACGCTGGTGGCCTCGACCGCGCGATAGAAGGTCTGGTGAAACGCTTCGAAACGTTCGTAATGCGAGCGGTCGCGCGGGCGATGCACGTTGAGCAGCGTGACGACGAGACCGGGCTTGTCGGCCTGACGGCCGACTCGGCTGGTGGCCTGGATGTACTCAGCCGTCGCCTTCGGCTGCCCAAGCACCACCATCAAGCCCAGACGCGTGATGTCGAGGCCGACCGAGATCATGTTGGTGGCAAGCGCGACATCGACACGATCTTTCTTGTCCGTGAAGTCCCGGGCGAGACGACGCTTGGTCTCGGAGACGTTGGCGGTGGATTCCCGAGACGTCAGTTCCGCCACATCCCGCCCGATGTTGCGGCTCGCGAAGCTGCCCTCGTCTTCGTTGTCCCGTTTGCGGCCGCCGTAGGCGCTGACGCGGGACGCGACTTCGTCCTCGACGATACGGCGGCTGCCGCCGAGCTCGCGAAGGCTGTTGAAGTAGCCGAGGAGCGTCATGTAAGGATCGGCGGGGTTGCTCGGGTTCTTGACACCACCCGCTTCCACCCAGGCCTTTTCAGCGGCCGCGAGCAGTGAAAGATACGTGCGGAGCAGAACCACCTTCAAGCTGCGACCCTGCGCCGCGATTCCGAGGTAGAGCCGACCCTGTCGCGCGGACAGCTCCACCGTCTCCGCGAAGAACGACGTTCGGCGGTCCGGGCCCGGCGGCGGAAACACCTCCACGTGCTGGCGCGCGAAGAGCGCGCGGATCTGATCGTTGGCCTTGCGCACCGTGGCCGTGGACGCGACCACCTTTGGACGGACCCGGTCGGGCCCTTCGCCCCTCGTGCACAAATGATCCACCGCCGCCTCATACAACCCCGCCATCGTCCCCAGCGGGCCGGAGATGAGGTGCAGTTCGTCCTGGATGATCAGATCCGGCGGCGCGAGCGGCTTCGGCAGCTTCTGCCCGACTCCTGGATTCCACGGACCGTAGAAGCCGGCCTTGTCGTGATTGTCCGCGCTACCGAGCAGCGCGCCGCTGGCGCCCACCCACGGCAGGCTGGCAAACTTGTCCACCGTGGCAATCACGAAGCACGGAAGTCGTCGATAGAGCGGCTCGTCCACGGCGACGATGGGCAGCGCGCGATTGCCGCGGAAGGCGCAGCCGCGCGCCACGCACACCACGCGCAAGTCGGTCGGCTCGTCCGCGTTTGGCTGCAGGCTGAACGAGTCCGGCTTCAGCCGCTCGCCGCACCAGGGGCACACTTCGATGGGAATGGGGATCGGCTTTTTACTGTTGTTCTTGTAGGCCACCGTCTTGGCGCGCGCGGTGGTGCGATCCTTCTCGCCCTTGCGGCCCATGCGGTTTGGCGTGGCGGCCTTCCCTACCCACAGCCCGATCTCGAACGGCCATTCCCCCAGTCGCTGGGCCATGCCGGGCTCTTGCCGCAGCAGCTCCAGCGCGCACACCAACGTGGCAGCGCGACCCAACTGATCCAGCGTGAGCAGGCGAAGCGTGTAGCGCATCAGCACGGTGACGCCGGCGGAGGTGAGGTCCGGGTTGCGCAGCCGTCGCAGCAGAATGGCAAAGGCGGCGAGGCCGAGGTACGCCTCGGTCTTGCCGCCGCCGGTCGGGAAGAACAGCAGGTCCACGATCTCGCGATCCCCGTGCCTGGGATCCGCGAACGCCTGAAGGTTCATCAGCAGGAACGCGAGCTGGAACGGGCGCCATTCTTGGGGCTCCACCTTGTCGGGGCTGATGCCGCGCTCCTGGGCGCGGCGCTGACGCGCCGCCAAGGCCATGGCGCGATTGGCCAGGCGGAAGGCGTCGAACGCGCCGGGCTCCTCGAGCAGTGCGATGCCTGCCTCGATGCGTCCAGCGGCACGCTCGGCGCTCTCGAGCAGCAGGTCCGACACTTCGCCCTGCTCGCCGCCTTTCGGCGCGGCCTTTCGCTGCGCGGCGATCCACTCGCGATAGGCGGCGACGAGCGGCGTCAACCGCTGTCGGGCGGTCGCGGCGTCGGCAAGCTCGCTGAGCGCCTGCATTCCCAGCTCCACGCCATCGATGCGCGACGCCTCCACGCGCTCGACTTCGTACTGCGGCACCCAGGTGCTCTCGACGCGCCGGCATTGGGCGCCGGAGACGATGCTGCGTGTGGAGACGCCGTGACCGACGGCATACTCCCGAGCGTCGCGGAACTGCAGATCCGCCACGCGCTCGTCGTAGTCCTCAGTTTCGCCGCCGCGCGGGTTGGGCCGGGGCACGAAGGGCCGGTCGCCTTCGACTACGAGGCTGGTCTGGAACACGAACGCCCGGTCCTTGAGGTCGCCCTGCCCTTCGATCGGGGTGCGCCGGTTGACGAGAAAGATAGACACGGCGCGCGTGTCGGCCGAGAGCCCGCGCAGATCGTCGGGGCGACGAATGCGGCGGACGGAGACGACGACCTCGAGCCCATCCTTCTCCAGCTCGAAGGTCGCGGGGTCGGCCCTTTCTCCTTTGAGCCGCACCGTGACCGCCGCCTCACTCTGGTGCCGCTGCCACTTGCCGGTGACCACGCCGTCCTTGTCTTCGAGGGGCTCGTAGTCGCCCCATGTCGCTGCGACCTTCAGCGTCTGGAGATCCGGCGGCACCAGCACGCTGAGACCGATGGACGAGGGGAACCGCCCGCGGCGCGCGGCCTGCCCCTCTCGGGCCTGGTCTTCGTCGTCATCGCCCGACTCACCGGCCTGAAGTCCTTCGATTTCCTCCTGGCCCTCCTCGTCTTCCTTTTGCGCAGCGGGTGCGTTCCAGGGAGCGAGAAAGCCGGACAGGTACCAGCGCGTGGGCGCGCGGTTCAAGATCTCGGCCGCCTGCGGTTCGGTCGCCGCTGGGCCAATGAGATCGAGACGAAGGGAATTCGTGAGCCTGGCGCGGACGTCGGCGGAAGTCATCGGTGGAATGCTGCGCAGCATCTTACGCGGAGTGTCGGTGGTATGCGAGAAGGCGGGCGTGCCCCTCGCCGTTTCCGGAGAGCGCCGATCTCCTGCAGCGGTTCTTCGACGAAGACTCGGCGTCGCTGCTCGAGCGTGTTCTGGCCCTGTTGCCTGGCGAGCGCTTCGATACCGTCATCGTGGATGGAGGGGCCGGACTTCGGGCCCACGTGGTGACCGGTCGTGCAGCGACTGCTCCGCGATCCGGAGCGCGGGCATCTTTGGCCGTTCTGGGATCCGCAGAACATCTTCAAGGGCGAGGCGACGTCGCCGAGCGTCGAGCGCCTCCGAACTACCAGTGGTCGCTGAACTGCCGCAACTCGCGTCCGATCGCCGAGTTTGCCTACGCGCCGCGTCGAAGCTGCGTCCGGACGCGACGGACATCCCGGAGAATCGGGAGTTGACAGTCGTTCGGTCGGGATAGGCCGTGACTTTCGCGAGGAGTGACCGGGAGAGCCAGATCGGCCTATCACCGCGGTCGGATAATGTGGTCTCCGACGGAACTACCGTCCAATCCGCGGGTTACGATGCGGATTGAGTGCGGCCGCCAGCCGCGCTAGACTGGCGTGCGATCCGGGCGTATCGGAATATCGAGTTCTGTCGAATATCAGTTAGACCGCCGGATTGACGGGTCGCGGTTTCTCAGGGACGATGACGCGTGGACTTCACGGTCATCGGAGACATCGCCGACGTTGAGACGTTTACCGTCGGTCGAGGAATTCGAGAGCGGGCGCGGCTCCGCAAGCGGTACGGCAAGGGGCGGTGGCGGAAGCGGAAGGGTCGGGCCAGGGTTCGGCTCGCGGACGGGACCGTTCGAGACGCGGAACTCCACTGGTATGAGGCGACCGGCATCGGTCGGAAAGAACTGAAGATCAAGCGGTATCTGGACTGATGGCTATGGCAACAGCACGACGGCAACTCATGGTCTGCCTGCGCAACGACGGCTACGAGGTTTCGCTTGAGCGGCGGAAGATCTATGCGGCTCTCCCGGACGCTGATGCGGCGCGGCATGGCCAGGTGCGGATCATCGACGAGTCCGGCGAGGACTATTTGTTTCCGGCGACGTACTTCGCAGCGATCGAACTGTCTCAGGCCGTTCGACGCGCGGTACTCGCCGCGGTCTAACATCGCGCTGCATCCGACGGCCGCGGTGTCAAGACCAGCAAGCGGCCGCGGGTGAGCGCGCGCGTTAGCCCTGCAAACCGCAGGACGCAGGCGCCGGCTTGAAGCGCCGGAGCGTCATGACCTCATCGACTATGAAAGCCGCCGTTTACAGAAGGTACGGCCCTCCTGAAGTCGTCCGAATCGAGGACGTCGAAAAACCGGTGCCATTGGACGATGAGGTCCTGGTTCGAATTATTGCATCCACGCTCTGTACGGGGGACTGGCGACTCAGAAGGCCGGATCCTCTGCCAGTCGGATGGTTCATGAACGGATTCCCTCGCCCAAAGAGGATCAGGATTCTCGGAATGGAGTTCGCAGGAACGATCGACTCGATCGGAAAGAATGTCACTGGATTGAAGGTGGGTGATCGCGTCTTCGGGGCAAGTTGGCGGTTCGGGGCACATGCCGAGTATGCGTGCGTCCCGGCGGAGGGATCGATTGCGAAGATGCCGTACAACGCAAGCTTCGAAGAGGCCGCTGCGATTCCATACGGGGGAGCCTCAGCGCTGTACTACTTGAAGAGCGCGGGAGTAAAGTCAGGCCAGAGAGTGTTGATCTACGGCGCCTCGGGCAGCGTTGGCACGGCCTCCGTCCAACTCGCGAAGTATTTCGGCGCCTCCGTGACCGGCGTGTGCAGTACGGCCAGTCTGGAAGTGGTCAAGTCGCTCGGTGCCGCAATGTGATCGATTACACGCGGGACGATTTCTCGAACGCGGGCCGGATCTACGACGTGGTCCACGATACAGTGGGCAAGAGCGGGGTCTGGCGCAGCATGCATGCCATCAAGCGCGGGGGCGTGTACATCTTGCCCGGGCCCGTCTGGGCCGGTGTGGAGGGCGCTCTTGGGGCGATCTGGGCGAAGATGACCGGCTCCTGCAAGGTCATCGGCGGTGTGGCACAAGGCGGCATCCCGGCGCTCGACTTCCTCGCGAAGCTTGTTGAAGCGGGCGAGTTCAGACCGGTCATTGACAGGTGCTATCCGCTGGCGAGCATCGCCGAAGCGCATCGATACGCCGAGGCGGGCCACAAGAAAGGGAACGTGGTCATAACGGTCAGCGGCACACATCAGAGGGCTAACAACGGCTTGCAGCCGACGGCGGCCCGCGGGAATATGAGGCCGCCGCGGCTGAACCCGGGTCGTTAGGCGGCGACGGAGTGATCGGCAATGAAACGTCACGCCGGATCACGACGGACCTACAAGGGGAAGGCACCATGCGTAAAGTCATGATGATCCTGTTGAGCGCATTCGTGATGATTTTAGGCATTGCCATGATGGAGGTCGGTGAACGGACGCTCACTGCGGGAGTGTTCTCGATCCTGTTACTGGTCGTCGTGTTCCTCTATCGGCGATTCAGGCGTTCGGCCGATGAGGTTCCCTGGGTTTTCCAGGTTGCTGCGGCCATCGGTGTCACCCTTGGCGTACTCACCATGATCAGCGGCGTGGTGCACTCGGCAGCTGTCACCGCTGTCGCTTTCAGCGAACGCGTGTGGGCGCCGTTGACGATTCTGCGCTTTACGACCGGTGCCATGCTCATGTATTCGGGCGCCATGAGCATAGCGATGTATCGCGCTATTCGGGCGGGGCGGCGGTGGGCGGTCGGAGTGGCGGCGGCGACGAGTCTGCTCTTCTGGTTGTACTTGATGCTCTTGCTTCCACTTCCTGGGACTGGTGGGACAGTGCCGCCAATGCTGGGACTGTGGAGTGCGTATCTCTTCTGGCTGGGCGCCGCTGTCTTAGCAATCGTGCCGCGACATGCCGCCGAAATGCGTGTCGGTCAACCAGCGTGAAGCAGCGGGACAAACCCCATGGGCGCCGCCTAACAGGGTTTGCAGCTGGCGGCGGAGCTGCGGTACGCGCGGAGGCGCGCGCTCCGCGCGCGTCCACCGCGCGGCTTTGTTTGGTCCGCCGCAGCTGAAACCTATCCGTTCTGCTGGTGTACCTGAGCGTTTGCGCACAATGAGCCTCGTTGGCACGATCACATGCCCGGCCTGCCGCGCGCAGACGCCCGCGCCTATTCCGCTGAACGCGTGCCTGTTCTTCTTTGATTGCCCCGCGTGCGGCGCGCACCTGCGGTCGCGGCCCGGCGACTGCTGCGTTTTTGCTCCTACGGGGATCAGCCATGTCCGAGCCGAACGCTTCCGCCGAACATCACGGCGCTGACGCGGCGCTAATCGATCCGGCTTTCGCGCCGTGGCGCCGAACCCACCGGACCGCGAGCTTCGTGCTGGGGGCGCTGGCGATTGCACACGCAGTACTGACGGTCACGCTCTACGACGCGTGGTCGCCGGACGCGGTGTGGTTTCTGGGCACGGGGCTGGGTTTGCTGCTCTTGGCCGTGATGAACCTCGCGCATGTGGGGCTCGGGCCGTGCATGATGCCCACGGCGCCGGCCGTGCGTATGGCGAACTGGGTGTTTGTGCTTTTCGGTCTTGGGGCGCTGGCGGCCGTGCCGGAGCCGCAGGCCGCAGTGATTGTGGCAGCGCTGTTCGTGCAAGCCGTCAGCAGTCATCGGACGTTACGCGGCACAGCATAACAGGCAAATGGAGCTGGCGGTTCGCACGGGCGCCGCGCATCAGTGATATGTTCGGGGTCGCGCGGCGCCCGCGCGCCCGCAGCTCATGTGCGGTCGTTAGCCAGACTCAGGCGGGAGCGGGATTTGGAGCCAGTTCGAAACGGAGACTGAGGATGAACTATCGGTTCGCCTATTCGATCGGCTTCCATCCTTGGGAGGATGCGGCGGAGGATCCGCCGTTCGTCGAGAAGGCGACCGAGCTGTTTGCTCGAGAGGAGATCGGGCGTACGGCCCCGTTCGGGCGTGCGCTCGATATCGGCACGGGCAGTGGGATTTGGGGCATCG
>DATKDY010000078.1:0-2328 GCA_035512515.1 Vicinamibacterales bacterium | reverse complement strand
CCGGTGTTGCTCTGGAGAAAGGTCCTGTAAATCAAGGGTTGCACGGCACCGCGCGGATTGCCGTAGCGGGAATCCTTTGCCACACCAACGATGACGAATGCCTCCTCGGGAAGGGGCGTGTCGCCGGGAGCATCAGAGCTGAGCAAGCGGGCCCGACGACCCCGATAGCATGCCTTGCCGATCGGATCTTCCGCAGGAAGGAACTGCCGCACGAACGATTCATTGACGATGCACACGGCTGGCGCGAGCTCGCCGAGATCTGCAGCGCCAAAATCGGGTTCTTCACCGATTTGAGTACAGCTCAGAGGGCTGCAGAAAACGAGCGAGATCGCCGGCCGATCGGATGGGTCGTGCCGTCGCCCATTTGAGTTTCAAGAGCAGCATCGCGTCATCGCGCATACCGCGCGCGCGTCTGAGGACCGCCTTGATGGTGGTGTTCAACGACTCGACGACACCGAAGCGGACGCGATGGTCGCAGTACGCCGCGATGCCGTCATAGTGATTGACCAACGTGTCGCCGAGCTTCTCCATCTCGGGCAACCGTTGCCAGCGCAGCGCCTTCAGCCAGTCGAACAGAAACCGCGCGACGCCCTCGCGGGTCGTGTAGGTCCACAGCCGATCGAGTTGCTCGCGGAGCACATATGCCTTGAAGAGCCGGCGATTGGCCGCCAAGAGTTCCTGCAACGCCGTGCGCTTCGAGCCGCGCACCGTCTTCCACCGGCGCAAGAGCAACCAACGCTTCCCGCGGCCGAACGCCCGCATCACCGCGCCGGCGCGAAAGAACTCCTGGCGCCGTACATCATCGAGCGCGGCCGAGGCGTGCTGCAGGACGTGGAACTTATCGAACACGATTTCCGCCTGCGGCAACTGCTGGGCGACGGCGTTCACGTACGGCCGATGCATGTCGGTACACACCGCCTCGACGGCGGCCCGCTGCCGCGCATCCAGACACGTGGTCAGCAATCCCGTCAAGCTCACCTCCGTGCGGTCTTTCGCCAAGCCGATGACCTCCCCGTGTACGAGGTCCGAGAGCACCGTGAAGAACTTCTGCGCTTTCCCCCGGTGAATCTCGTCGGCGCCGAGGTGTCGGGGACGGCGGCGCGGACGCTGCGCGTCCCATTCGCGGAGGAACGCGTGCTCCGCGCGCCGGGCTTTCCCCCAACTGACCCCGTGGCGCACCGCCGCATGCGACGTCGGCATCGACTGACAGTCCACGCCGATCTGTTGCCGCAAGCGCCGCGTCACTCGCGCCTTCGGATCGGCGAACCCGATCTGCTCGGTGCGAATCCCGCAGTGCCGACACTGGACCCGCCGCTGCGCATACACCAGCGTGACCGGATGCGAGGCCCACGGCACATCGGCCCACGTGCGGTCACGGGTCGATCGCACCCGACCCGTGCGCCGACCGCAGCCACTGCACGCGTAGCGCCGGACTCCGCGGCGCTCGACACGGATCGTCAACCGGCTGTCGATCGCGTCGCCGTCACTCTCGGTCGTCACCACCCGAAACCCCGCCAAGCCCAGAATCCACGTACAATCCCGTCGCGATCCCACGCGTCCTCCCTTGTTGTTGCACATCAAGAGAAGACGACACCGGGTGGTCCGGTGCCAAGTGGGATCGCGCTGATCTCCAGGCCGCCGAGCAGACCGCCCACCCATCAGCGGTCCGCGCAGGCGGCCGGGTACTCAGCTCAAATCGCTGTACTCAAATCGGTGAACAGCCCAAAATCGCGGCCCGCGACGATTGGAATGCCAATCGTACGAAAGTAATTCGGATAGACCATGAGCGCAGGGACTCGGACAATCGTGCCGGCCGCTGTTCGGATCGGAACCGCTGCGCTCGAGGTCGGTGCGGTGGGCGCGCTGTTCGCCAAGCTCGCCATTTCAACGCCGCGGATCTCGTTTGTTCTGCGCAAGAGTTCCTTGTACGTTTGATCGAGGCGTTCGGCCGTACCCGGAATGCCACGCTGATCGCTACCACGGGGCTCAACGCGTAGCGTGAGGACAGTCTGGCGGTTAATCGTGGCGTTGCCGGCACTCAGCGCCCACAGGCTTCGCACGAACAGGCTTGCCCCGGCGAGCAGCAGCAACGAGAGTGTCAATTGCGCGACGACCAGGGTCCGGCCTGGCCGCGCCCCGCGCGTCAGCAACTCGCGGGCGTTCCTCAACGCCGGGCTGAGGGAGATCTTCGTGCCGCGCCACGCCGGTGCCAAACCGAAGATGAGGCCGGTCAGTACCGAAACCGCGGCTGTGAACGCCAGGATCCGGAAGTTGGGCGTGACGTCGAGCACGATAGGCGTGCGGCCCGACGACAGGTACACCAGCAGC
>DATKDY010000077.1:0-51361 GCA_035512515.1 Vicinamibacterales bacterium | reverse complement strand
GGTCACCAGCTACGTCGCCTCGATGAAAAGCCGGGATCCCAAAGCGGTCGCGACCGCACGTGCCACTTACGACAGGATGGCGCGCAGCCTCGATCGGCTCAACGCGGCCGGCGTGACGATTGTGCTTGGCGGCGACACGGGCATTCCGGGCGCGTGGCACGGCTGGGCGGAACAGTACGAGCTCGAGACGATGGTGGCGGCAGGGATGACGCCGGCGCAGGTGATCGTGGCCTCCACGAGCGCGCCCGCCCGCATCCTGAAGCTCGCGGACATGGGCAGCGTCGCGACCGGCAAGAGCGCCGACTTCATCGTCCTCGACGCCAACCCACTCGACGACATCACCAATGCGGGACGCATCTCGGATGTCTACCTGCGCGGGCAACGCCTGGATCGCGCAGCTCTTCGCGGCCGCTGGGCGCCCTCGGGCGCCGGCTCTCGGCTCTCAGCTATCAGCTATCGGCTCTCAGCGCCCTCAGCTATCAGCTATCAGCTATCGGCTCTCGGCGCTCTCAGCTATCAGCGCTCAGCTATTGGTGTATTAGCGCCGTGAGTCGACGGCCGAGAGCTTCCGTTATCGCGAGCGTCTGAAACCGCACATGAGATATCGACACAGTGCGCTCTCCGTCATCGCCGTCGCCGTGATCCTCGTCGCTACCGATCGGTTGCCCATGGACATCGGCGCGGCCCAGACCACTGCCAAGGTGCCGCAGTTCAAGGTGGATCCCTACTGGCCGAAGCCTTTCCCCGCGGTCAAGGACGCACAGGGCAACCTGCACCGCTGGGCCACCGGCGAGATTGGGGGCACGTGTGTCGACTCGCACGATCACATCTTCACGCTCAACCGTGGTTGGCAGAACAGCACGCTCGGAAAGCTCCACACCTTCGAGGCGATGTCCAGCATCCCGGCGCCTCCTGTCGTGGCCTATGACCCGGAGGGGAACGTCGTCCTCAGTTGGGGCGATGCGTCGCACAGCGCACCGGGTGGCGGGACCAAGGTGATGCCAGAGAGCCTGCACGGCTGCTTCGTCGATCACGGGGACAACGTCTGGATTGCCGGCAACAACGACGGCATCGTCCAGAAGTACAGCCACGACGGGAAGCTCCTGCTGCAGATCGGTACCAAGGGCGTGTGTGACGGCAAGGCGCCCGCCAAGCCGGCTGCGAACCTGTTCTTCCCGACCTGCACGAGCCCTGGCTTGAACGCGAGCAAGACCTTGTTGAACAGCCCGGCAGACATCGCCGTGGACCCGAATCCCGATCCGGTGACCGGGCAGCGCGGCAGCGTCTACATCGCCGACGGCTACGGCAACCACCGCATCGTCGTGTTCGACAGCAAGGGAACGTACCTGCGGCAGTGGGGCTCGGCCGGCAGCGGCCCCGGGCAGTTTGCCGCGGAAGGCGGCGGCCATCCGCACTGCGTCATCCTCGGACAGGATGGCCTCGTCTACACCTGCGACCGCGGCAACGCGCGCGTGCAGGTCTTCGACCGGACGGGTGTCGTCCAGCGCAGCATTCCGATCGAGCCCGAAGGCTTCTCTCATCAGCCGCTCCGGACCAACGACATCGCGTTCTCCAACGACCCGGCCCAGACGTTCTTCTACACGTCGGATGTGGGGAGCGGAACGGTCTGGATCCTGAATCGTACGCTCGGCCGGGTGGTCGATGGTATCGGTGGTATGGGACAGGGCGCGGGCCAGTTCATCGGCGTCCACACGATGGCAGTGGACTCGAGAGGCAACCTCTACGTGTCCGAGGGGGGAGGCGGGCGGCGGACACAGAAGTTCGTAAAGGAGTAGGCGGTTCTCACATTTTGCGCGATGCACGGCGCAGCCGGTTCAGTGTGTTGAGCATAGACGTGTCTCAGCCGTTGCCGCAGTCCGCAGCGACTTGTCAACCACCGGCGCTGCTGCATCGGCCTCACGCGCACTCTCCAGGAGTGGACGGCTGTCGGCTCACAGCCTGATCTGCACGAGCGACTTCGCGACGGCCACGGGGTCTCTCTTTGCCGAGGACCCGAAATCGAGCACGTCCACGTCAACGGATGTGGCGTCGATCAGGTTGATGCGAGTCACGCAGTAGTGATCGTCATCGAAATAGATGTCTGGCTTGGTCCCCGCGCCGCCAAACAGACCGAAGAGGCCGTTGCCGGAATAATGACCATTGCCGCCAGCCCCATTGACGAACACGTGAATCCCCGTCTTCTGGTCCGCGCTCGTGACCTTGGGGTCTCTCGTACGGGGCCCGTAAACGCTCACGCTGTGATCATGACCGGACAGCGTCAAGGCGACCCGGGGGGCGCCGGAATCGTCGAAAAGCGCGTTCCAGAGGACATCGAGCTTGTCGTTGTCGCCGTGGCGTCCGCGACTGAGTCGGCTGTGATGGGCGAGCAGGATGTTCGCGCGTCCGGGTTGGAGAGTGTTCTTCAGCCACGACAACCGCGCCGGGTCGCCGCCCGGCCATGGATTCTTCTTGTAGTCCCCCGTGTCCACGAAGATGAAGCGCCAGCCATCGAGGTCGATGAAGTGCTCGTATCTGGCTCCTCCATGCCTCGAGGAGTCGACTGGCTGCTTCGACTCGGGGTGCCCGTGCCAGAACGTCTCGTAGCCGTGAGGGATGCGCCCAGTGCCGGCCATTTCCGCGTCGTCGCGCCAATCGTGATTGCCCGGGGTCTGACACATCAGGCTGACGTCACGGTCCATCTGATCGAAGAAGGCGGCAAAGTCCTTGGTCTTTCCATCCGGATAGACATCTCCGCCGTTGACGATGAGGGCAGGGGAACCCCTGGTCCGTATCCAGCGCAAAATGGCCGTGGCGATCGGGGTTCGACCGTCGGGACCGCCCTTGTCGTCGACGCCTGCACCGACGCCGTCGCTGATCCAGTAGACGAGCGACATTACACACCTGCCCTGCGCGGGGCGGGCTTCTGGTAATCGTCCGGCGCCGCGCTCAATGCGCGTCCCTGTGTGTGACGCGGGGGGTCGATGAGGACCACGGCCTTGACCCTCCCCTCCGCGATCATTTCATTGGCGTTCTCGATGAGATGATCGGGCGTGGCGAATTGATGGGCAAGCAGCGTCAGTGTCCCATCTTCCTGCTCGTGCGAGAGCATCCAGTACCCATGGTCGTCCTGGGTGATGTGCAACTTGTCCATGTGCGCTCTCTTCGTGATAAAGCGGCCGCGAGTCGGCGCGCCGCTCCACACAGCCGGTGATGACCGTCACAAGAGTTGGAGCCGTATCCTCACACAGATTGACGGCGCAGACCAGCGATCAGCGCCGACAGTCGAGAGCCGAGAGCGTCACTTCTGCCGCGGCGTAAGCGCCCCGCGCAGCTTGTCGGCGAGCGAACCAAACCCGCCGGCGGGCGCGGCGTCTTCGCGTGCGCCGTACTCGCGTACTTCTTCGGCCTCGCGCGCCTCGTGAATGGCCTTGGCGCTCACCCGGATGCGCCGGCCTGACGGGTCCACTTCGAGGACGATGACCTCGATGTCCGATCCGACGGGGAACGTCCGAACAATGTCGCCTTCCTTCGCCACGCCGGTCTCGCCGAGCGGCATCAGGCCCGTGCGGCCCGGAGCGAGGAACACGAACACCCCGAACTTCTCGTGGCGCTCGACCTTCCCGGTGATGCGAGCACCGGGATAGATCTCCGATTGCGAGGATGCGGTTCCGCTGCCGCGCGCCGAGCCCTCGGGAACGAGCGCGACGCCAATCCGCTTCTTCTCGACCTCGATGCTCAGGATCTCGAAGGTGCCAACCATGCCCGGGACGATTGAGCGCGACCATCCCTCCGATCGACCCGTCGGAGCGAACGTGGAAGAGTGCGCCAACGCTTCCACTCCCGGTTCGAGCTCGACGAACGCCCCGAATTCCGCCACGCGCGTGACGCGGCCGGTGAGCACCTGCCCGACCTCGTACGTCATGCCGACCGTAGACCACGGATCGTCGGTGAGCTGCTTGAGTCCCAGGGAGATTTTCTGTTTGTCCTCGTCGACGCGGAGGACCTTGACGGTGATCTCCTCGCCCGGCTTGACCATCTGCGCGGCGTCCAACACGCGCGACCATCCCATCTCGGACACGTGCAGCAAGCCCTGAATGCCGCCACCGAGATCGACGAACGCGCCAAACTCGCGCACGGAGGTCACGCGGCCGGTCATCACCGCGCCGGCGACGATCGACTGCCTGACCGCAGTGGCGCTTACCTGCTGCTGCTCCTCCAGAAGCGCGCGCCGGGAGACGACGAGGTTTCGGCCGCCCTCCTTGTATTCGATGATTCGGAACTCGTAGACCTGTCCTTCGTGCGTCGCGGGGTCGGAATGGCGGAGCGTGTCGATCTGAGAGAACGGGCAGAAGGCGCGCAGGCCGCCAATACGCACGTCGTATCCGCCCTTTCCGGCTTTCTCCACCTTGCCCTCGACCGGAAGGCCAGTGTGGAACGCGTCTTCGAGCTGCCGGGCGGTCGCCGCCCCTCGCGCCAGCCTCCGAGAGAGCGTCAGCCCACCCATGGTCGACACCACCATTGCCTGCACGCGGTCACCCACCGCGACCTCGAGATGGCCGTCGTCGTCCTTCAATTCGTCGACCTCGATGGTGGCTTCGCCTTTGCCGCCGACGTCGACAAACGCCACCTCCGGCCCAATCGCGACAATCGTGCCCTCGATGGTCTGGCCTCTCTCGAAGCGCCTGGCCTTCACGGAGGCCTCGAACATCGTCGCAAAATCTTCCGTGGAATCTTCGGTGGGATCGGTCACGCCAGGGGCCTCATGCTGGTGAAACGATAGCACCACTGTCACAGGGTTCCCATCACAGGGTTCCCGCTCGAGGTTCCGGCGACGGGGGGAACCCTGTGCTGAGAAACCCCGTGCTGAGAACCCTGTGGAACGCCGTGAGCGGAACCCCGTCCGGGAACCCTGTGGGTGGAACCCCGTGATCTTGCTGGTATCCTGTGGGGATCGTGACCGAGTATCGTCCTCGAGATCTGGACAAGAAGTGGCAACAGCGCTGGGCCGAGAGCCGGGCGTTCGAGGTTACTGAAGATCCGTCGAAGCCGAAGTTCTATTGTCTCGAGATGTTTGCCTACCCCTCCGGGCATGCGCACGTGGGCCACGTCCGCAACTACATCATCGGCGACATCGTCGCCCGCGTGAAGCGGATGCAGGGCTTCAACGTGCTCCATCCCTTCGGGTGGGACGCCTTCGGCCTGCCGGCGGAAAACGCCGCCATCAAGAGCGGCATCCATCCCGAAACCTCCACGCTCGGCAACATCGAGCACATGAAAGGGCAACTGAAGCGGCTCGGGATCAGCTATGCGTGGGAACGCGAACTGGCCACGTGCCTGCCGAACTACTACCGCTGGAACCAGTGGCTGTTCACGCGGATGTACGAGCGCGACCTCGCCTACCGGCGCCGCTCGACCGTCAACTGGTGCCCAAGCTGCCAGACGGTGCTGGCCAATGAACAGGTCGTAGACGGCGGGTGCTGGCGCTGTGGCACGCCCGTCACGCAGAAGGATCTCGAGCAGTGGTTCTTTCGCATCACCGCCTATGTCGAGGATCTGCTGAACAGCATCGACGGGCTCACCGAGTGGCCCGACAAGGTGCTGACGATGCAGCGCAACTGGATTGGGCGATCCGAAGGCGCCCGCGTCAGGTTTGACGATGTCGAGGTCTTCACCACCCGCATCGACACCATCTACGGGGCGACCTTCGTGCTGCTGGCGCCCGAGCATCCGCTGGTCGCCTCGCTGGCGGAGCAGTCCGGCGATCCGGCGGCCTTTCGGGCGAACATCTCGCGGTTTCGCCAGCAAGATCGCGCGGCGCGGGTCAGCGGTGAGGTCGAGAAGGAAGGGTTTTTCACCGGTCGTCACGTGACCAACCCGTTTACGGGCGAACCCATGCCGGTGTGGATCGCCAACTTCGTGCTCGGCGAGTACGGCACTGGCGCCGTCATGGGCGTCCCGGCACACGACGAGCGTGACTACGAGTTTGCCCGAAAGTACGGACTGCCAATCCGCGTCGTCGTCCGCCCCGTGGACGGCGAGCCCGTGCGCGTCGAAGACATGACCGGTGCGGTGTCCAACGACGGCGTGCTCGTCAACTCGAACGAATGGAACGGGCTGTCATCAGACGAGGCGCGACGACGCCTGACCGAGGACGCGCGCGCCCGTGGTATCGGCGAGGGCACGGTGCAGTACCGCCTCAAGGATTGGGGCATCTCGCGCCAGCGCTATTGGGGCACGCCGATCCCGATCATCCACTGTCCGGAGCACGGCACAGTGCCTGTACCCGACGATCAGTTGCCGGTGGAGCTGCCCCGGATCACCGAGTTCACGGGCCGCGGCGACTCGCCGCTCGCGCAGGTGCCGGAGTTCGTGAACACCGCCTGCCCGGTGTGCGGACAGCCCGCGCGCCGCGAAACCGACACGATGGACACGTTTGTCGATTCGTCGTGGTACTTCTACCGCTTTGCCGACGCGCACAACGATTCGCTGCCGTTCGATCCGGCGAAGGTCAAGTACTGGGCGCCGGTCGACTTCTACAGCGGCGGCGTCGAGCACGCCATCCTGCACCTGATTTACTCGCGGTTTTTTTCCAGAGTGTTCCGGGATCTCGGCCTGGTGGACCACAGCGAGCCGTTTACGCACGTGCTCACGCAGGGTATGGTGCTCAAGGACGGCGCGGTGATGTCCAAGTCCAAGGGCAACGTCGTCGATCCCGACACGATGATCAGCCGTGTCGGCGCGGACGCCCTCCGGCTCTACGTGATGTTCGTGGCGCCGCCTGAAAAGGAAGTCGAGTGGACCGATAGCGGCCTGGAAGGCAGCTTCCGTTGGCTGCATCGCGTGTGGCACATCGCGCAGCACTGGCTCGAGCCGGTGAGGGCGGCGAGCGACGGGCCAATGGATCACCAGGCGCTCGCCGGCGCGGAACGGGCCCTGCGCCGCAAGACGCACGACACGATTCGCCGCGTCACCGGTGACGTCGAGGTTCGCAAGCAGTTCAACACGGCGATTTCGGCGATGATGGAGCTCGTCAACGACCTGTACGCGTTCACCAGGCGACAGGAGAGCGAGCCGACGCCAGCCGCCGCGCGCGTGGCCAAGGAGGCGATCGAGGCGCTCATCGTGATGCTTTCTCCGTTTGCCCCCCACACGGCGGAAGAACTGTGGGAGCAGTATGGCCACGAGGGCACGCTGGCGGCGACGCGCTGGCCGCAGTACGATACAGAAGCCGCCAGGGCGGAGGAGATCGAGCTTCCCGTGCAGGTGAACGGCAAGGTGCGTGGGCGGGTGAGCGTGCCGCCTGACATCGCCGACGCCGAACTCGAGAAGCTCGCGTTGGCGCACCAGGCCGTGCAGCCGTACCTGCAGGGCAAAACCGTCAAGAAGGTCGTCATTGCCAAAGGCCGTCTCGTCAGCATCGTCGTTTGACCGCCGCCAGGCCCTGATCACGCTCGGCGCGTTGGGCGCGAGCGCGTGCGGATATTCGCTGGCCGGGCGCGGATCGTTTTTGCCCGATTACATCCGCACGATCGGCATCCCGCTGTTCGTCAACAAGACGCCGTTTCTGACGGCCGAGCAACTCTTCACGGAAAAGGTCCGCATCGAGTTTCAGAGCCGGGGCCGCTACGCGGTGCAACCCACGGAGGTCGGGGCGGACGGCGTGGTTCGTGGTGAGATCGTCGCCATTTCGGCGACGCCCGCAGGCTTCACGGACGTCCAACTGGCAACCCGGTACCGCTTTACCGTTGTCGTCGCCGTGAAGTTCGACGATCTCGCGCAGAAGCGAACGCTGTGGGAGAACGCCGCGCTCAGTTTCTCGGATGAGTACGAGCTGCAAAGCCGTTTGAGCTTCGGCGGAGGTGCCGACGCGTCGGCATTTCTCGAGCAGGAGCGCGCGGCGATGGACCGCCTGTCGACCGATTTCGCACGGTCCGTCGTGTCGTCAATTCTGGAGGCGTTTTGAGGAGGGCGGGCCTTCAGTGAAGCCCGCTGACGTCAGAAAACACATCAAGTCCGGCGACACCGCGCCGCTCTACGTCCTCGAAGGCGACGATCTGCAGTCCCGTCACGATCTCGCGCTCGAGTTCGCCTCGCTCGTGGACGAGGGGCTCCACGCCTTCAACCTCCAGACGTTTTACGCCAATGAGGCCACCAATGCCGGCGCTCGCGACCAATTGATTGGCGACCTGCTGAGCGCGGCCCGCACCTTGCCGATGATGGCGCCGCGGCGGGTCCTGCTGGTGCACGAGGCCGAACGACTGCTGTCGCCGCGCAAAGGCAAAGACGATGAGCTGGAGGCGCCGGCAGAAGCGCCGGCCGGCAAGCGAAAGCGATCGCTGACGCCGATCGAGGAGCTCGAAGCGTACATCCAGAATCCGGAACCGCTGACTACGCTGGTCTTCGTGGCCGGCGCACTCGACGCCAACCGTCGCCTCGTCAAGTTGATCCGCAAACAGGCGGTGTCGGTCGATTGCGGCACGCTCGACAACCCGGCCGACGCGGCGAAATGGATCAAGGCGAGGGTCGATCACGAGAGGATCGGCATCGAGCCGCAGGCCGTGAAGCTGCTGATCGACGCGACAGGCTTCAGCCTCGGGCGGCTTCGCCCCGAGATCGACAAGCTGGTGCTGTTTGCGGCCGGGGAACCGGCGATCACCGCGCGTCACGTCAAGGAGCTGGTGCTGCCGCAGTCCGAGCCCGGGGAGGACTTCGCGCTGGGGAAGGCCATCTGGAACAGCAACGCGCGCGGGGCCTTGCGCGAGGTCGACGCGCAATTCGACGCCGGCGCGCAAGCGGTCATGGTCCTGGGCCAGATACGCGCTGCCGCCGGCCGGCTCAAGCCGGACGATCGCGCACGTCAGGGGCTCGACGCGGTATTGCGAACGGATCTCGCCATCAAATCGTCCGCCGGTGAACCAAAATTCCTCCTCGAACGGCTCGTGATCGAGCTGTGCGAGAGGT
Organism: Vicinamibacterales bacterium; assembly: GCA_035512515.1. GTDB lineage: Bacteria > Acidobacteriota > Vicinamibacteria > Vicinamibacterales > UBA2999 > JACCSI01. The sequence goes on along the minus strand of DATKDY010000077.1, from coordinate 42,400 downwards.
GATCACGGGGTTCCACGACAGGGTTCCCTGCACGGGGTTCCTGCACGAAGGTCACGGGTGCAGTGTCAGTGCGATGACGAGCGCAGCGAATCTCATTCCGCTCTCAGGACCGTGACGGGATCGGCGCTGGCGGCGCGTCGGGCGGGCAGGTAGCAGGCGATCAGGGCCGCAACCAGCATGAACCCGGCCGAGGCGCTTATCGCCACCGGGTCGGCAGGCGTGATGCCGAACAGGAACGCTTGCAGGAGCCTGCCCGCCCCGAGCGCTCCCGCGAGTCCGACGGCCAGCCCGACGACCGTCAACACGAGGCCCCGTCCCACGACGAGCTGAATGATGTCCCAGCGGTTCGCGCCGAGCGCGACGCGCAGGCCAACCTCTCGCAGCCGTGTCGTCATGATCGCGCTCAGCACGCCGTAGACACCAAGCACGGCGAGCAGCCACGCCAGGCCGGCAAAGCCGATGATCACGGCCAGAGCGAAGCGCCGCGGCGATACCGTCCCGGCCACCAGTTCGTCGAGCGTGGCGCTGCGATAGATCGTCTGATTCGGGTTCGTGGCCCAGATCGCGGCCCGTGTCGGCTCCAGCAGCACCGACGCGTCACCAGCGCTGCGGACAACGAACGTCATCGATCCGAAAGGCGTCTGCGCGAGCGGCATGAACAGCTCGTCGCGCACGTCGCCATCGAGCGTGTCGTGCCGCAGGGAGCTGACGACGCCCACGACTTCAACTTCCATCTGTGTTCCAGAGAAGCGGAAGCGAAGCCTGTCACCGAGCGCGGCATCAAGACTCGGCCAATGGCGCCGCGCCATCGCTTCGCTGATGACGGCGACGCGCGCGCGCTCGGGTCCATCACGATCGTCGAGCAGTCGACCCGCCTTGAGCGGGATGCGCATGGCGTCGAAGTAGCCTGGCGTGGCGACGCTCAGGTGGGCGCGGGGCGCCTCGCTCTGTACCGGCTGAGGGCGACCGGCGATGGCAAATACGTTCTGGATGTTGATGTTCGACTCGATGAACGGCATCGCCGAGACGGCGCCAACGTGCTGGACCGCCGGTAGCGCGCGCAGCCGCTCCAGCGTCGTGTCAAAGAAGGTGCGCAACTGCGCGGGCGTGGCGTTGTAGTCCCACGCGAAGACCTGCGCGACGAGCACGCGGTCGCGCTGAAAGCCCGTATCCACGTTCATCAAGCCGACAAAGGAGCGAATGAGCAGCCCGGCGCCGGTCACCAGAATCAGCGCCAGCGCCACTTCCAGAATCACCAGTCCCGCTCGGAGGCGATGTTGCGACGGGTCCCCGGTGGCGGTGGCGCGACCGGCGGACGCGAGACCCGCACGCGCCACACGATATGCCGGCAGGACGCCGGAGACCAGCGCCACGACCAACGACATCACGGCGGCGAACGCGGCGGCGCGCCAGTCCAGGTGCAGGGTATCAATCCAAGGCACCGCGGGTGGGCCCAATCGAACGATGGCCGCCAGCACGCCAGTGGCGAGCGCAACCCCGACCAGTCCGCCGATCGACGCGATCAACGTGCTCTCGAGCAGCAACTGCTGGACGATGCGGGGGCGGCGGGCGCCGAGCGCGACGCGGACGGCGATCTCCCGGTCGCGGGCCGAGCCCCGCGCCAGCAGCAGATTGGCGACGTTCACGCACGCGATGAGCAAGACGAGCGCGACGGCGCCGGCCAGCAGCTGCACGGCGAGCTGCACGTTTCCCACGAGGTACGCGCGCAGCGGCATCAGATGAACGCCCGTCTTCTTGTTGCTGCGCGGGTGGTCCAGCGCCAGCTGGCGTGAGATGGCGTTCATCTCTGCTTGCGCGGTCTCGAGCGAGATGCCGGACCGCACCCGTCCGACGGCCGCCCAGTACCCGCCGCCTCGAATCTGCGGTTCGTAGCTTTCAATCGCCTTCGGCTGCCACACGTCGCGGTAGCCGGTGGCCGTGGCCAGCAGGCGCGGCTCGAATGTCCGTGGGACGATACCGACAATCACGTGTGGACCCTCGCCGGTCGCCATCGACCTGCCGACGATCGACGGATCAGCAGCGAAACGCCGGCGCCAGAACGCCTCGCTGATCACCATCACCCGATCGCGGCCTTTCTGATATTCGCCGGCGTGAAAGAGTCGGCCGGCCAGCGGCACCACGCCGAACGTCTCGAAGAAGCCCTCGGTGACTTTGGCGGAAAACCACACCTCGGGTCGCGGGGTGGCGGCGACATCAATCGAATTGGGTGCGACGCCGGCCAGATGCTCGAACGACCGGGCGCGATCGCGCCAGTCGAGCAGATTGCCTGGGGAGACCTCGAGCGGCGTGCTTTCCGGCGCGCGCGTTTCCCACACGGTCACGATGCGATCGGAATCGGGGTAGGGGAGGGGCCGGAGCAGGATCTGATCCGTCACGCTGAACATCGTGACGGTCGCGGCCAGACCGAGCGACAGGATGCTGATGGCGGTGACGGCGAAACCGGTGTGTTGCGCGAGTTGCCGGACGCCAAACCGCAGATCGTCGATCCAGTCGAAGTCGGCAATGCTTCGCTGCCGGAGCCAGAACGCGTCGGCGAACGCGCCGGCGGCTCGGCGAATCGGGCGGCGCTGACTCGAGGGCAGATCGCCGAGCGACGCCAGCTCCCCGTGCCACTCCTGCTTCCAGTCGTCACGCTGTTCGGCGGGGACCAGCAGCGCGGCAGCGCGCACAAGGGTGGTCGCCAGCGTGTGCCGCCGCTCCGGGCTCATGACGACCTCCCGGCACGCGCGGACGCGGTGACGGTCCGTAACGGCCGGTAGCGATCGGCGGCCTCGGCCGCCAGATCACGGCCGTGCGACGTGAGCTCGTAGTAGCGGCGCGGAGGCCGCTGTTGTTTGCGCGCCTCGCCGTCCTTCTCCCAGCGGGAGCGCACGGCGCCATCGGCGTCGAGTCGCCGCAGGATGGGATAGACGGTGCCGCTGGGCAGCCCCGTGGCGTCCATGATGTCGAAGCCGTGATGGTGGCCCTGCAGCAGCGCCTGCAGGACAAGCGTCGTCGGATAAGTCAGCCGCACGTCCACGCTCCGTAGGGGTCGAGCATGCTCGGCCCGTCCAGCATGCTCGGCCGGTTCAGAATACTACCTATGTAGACTTATACATGCAGGGAAAGCAAGGGGTTTCTTCCGGTGGTCGCGATGGGGGCCGACCGAGCATGCTCGGCCCCGAGGGAGGGCTACTTGCTGACGCGGGCGGACAGGCGCGACTTGTAGCGGGCTGCGGTGTTGCGGTGAATGATGCCCTTCGACGCCATGCGGTCAACCAGGGACTGCGTGCCGGTCAGCGCCGCCTTCGCTTCGTCCTTGTTGTCACCGCCGGCGGCCGCGCGGAGCTTTTTGAGCCCGGTCCGCAGCTTCGAGCGAAGCTGGCGGTTGGCTTCCCGCCGCCGGATGTTCTGCCGGTTCGCCTTGAGCGCCGACTTGTTTCGCTTGGCCAATTACGATGTCCTTTTCGCTAGAGAGTAAAACATCACATGATATCACGCGCGGGCACAGGCCGGCTTCGCCCGAGGGCCGCTTCGCGGAGGGCCGGCTTCGCGGAGGGCCGGCTTCGCCGGAGGGCGGCGCTGGCGCGCCGCGGGCCGTTCGGGAGGGAGGAGGCCCCCTTCGGCCCGCAGGGCCGCAGTCGGCGCGTGAGCGCCGCCCTCGCGCCGAAGGGGCGCCATCCGGCCGCAGGCCGGCCCTATCGGCGGCCGACGATTTCGAAGGCGATGTCTTTGGGTGGGATATTCGAGTAGCGCACTCTGGGCTGGCCGCCGACGATCTCGGTCCACTTGTACATGACCGGCTGGGCCGGGGCCGCCACGCCGGGCTTCTGCGTGATTTTCCTGACGTAATCTCGCGTCTCGCGAAACGGGGGCACGCGGTTGCCGTAGCGTTCCACGTTGGCCGGACCAGCGTTGTAGGCGGCCAGCGCGAGTTCCACGTTGTCCTCGTAGCGTGTCAGCAACCGCGCGAGATACGTGACGCCGCCGCGGATGTTGTCGGCGGGATGGAACGGGTCGCTGACACCCAGTTCACGAGCGGTCGCCGGCATCAATTGCATCAGCCCCATCGCGCCTTTCGTGGACACGGCGCGGGGGTTGAATCCGGATTCTGCCTGGATCACCGCGCGCACCAGCGCCGGCGACACCCCATGCGCTCTGGCGTATTGCTCTATCAGGTCGTCATAACGGCCATCGACGCGGGCAGCGGGCCTCGTCGTGCGAATCTCCGACACCCCGTGCACGGCGTAGGTCGAACCGTCGGCGCCAGGCGACATCCGTGGCTTGTTCGACACCACGAGCGTTCCCGACGCGTCGCGCCAGGAATAGATCTGCGCTTCCGCGGGCACAGCCGCAGCCAGGCAGAGCAGAAAAGCCGCCGGCAGAAATTTCACAGTTTGTCAGTGCTTGCGCGCGGGGGAGCGCGGCAAGATTCTACCGGGCGTATCGGTCGCTCAGGTCCTGGCCAGTAGGGCTTCGACGAGCTGACGGCCTTCGGCCAGCATTGCGGCAATCTTCGACGGATCTTTGCCCCCGGCTTCGGCAAAATCGGGCCGTCCGCCGCCGCCGCCGCCGACGATCGGCGCGAGCTGCTTGACAAGCTGGCCGGCCGGTGCGCGCTTCGTCAAATCGGGCGTCACGGTCGCGATGATGGTGACCTTGCCTTCCGCCGACGGCGACGCGAGGATGACGATGCCGCTCTCGAGCGTGGACTTGAGCTGATCGGCCAGTGATCGCAGCGATTCCTTGTCCACGTCGAGCACTTCACGCGTGATCAGGGTCACGCCGCCAATCTCCACACGCCCGTCGCCGGCGGCCGGGCCGCCGCCGCCAAGTGCCAATCGGGTTTTGAGTTGCTGAATCTCTTTCCGGAGTCTCGAGACGGTAGCGACCTGGGTCTCGACCCCCTGCGCCAATTCCTGCGGCTTCGCATTGAGGGCACGCACCGCCTGGTCGAACTGCGTCAACCGCTCGCGCACGTAGCTGGAGGCGCCGAGCCCGGTGACCGCCTCGATCCGCCGCACGCCGGCAGCCACCCCCGATTCCTCGGTGATGAAGAACGGCCCGAGATCGCCGGTGGCGCGCACGTGTGTCCCGCCGCACAGCTCGATGCTGAAGCCGGGCACCGTGACGACGCGGACGCGGTCGCCGTACTTTTCGCCGAAGAGCGCCATCGCTCCGGCGTCAATCGCCTCCTGCGTGTTGCGCAGATCGGTGTGCACAGGGGTGTTGGCGATGATGCGTTCCGTGACGCGGCGCTCGATGCGCGCGATCTCGTCGCTGGTGAGGGCGCTGAAATGCACGAAGTCGAAGCGGAGGCGGTCCGGCGCCACGAGCGAACCAGCCTGCTTCACATGCGTGCCCAGCACCTGGCGCAAGGCGGCGTGCAGCAGATGCGTGGCGGTGTGATTGCGCCGCGTGGCATCGCGAAGCGGCTCGTCCACGAGCGCTTCGACGAATTCGCGATACTTCAACGACCCGCGTTGCACCTCGACGCGATGAAAGCGGCGGGCGCTCGGGCCTCTGACGACTCCCGTCACGAGGGCCTCACCGCTGTTGGATTCCAATCGGCCGACGTCCGACACCTGTCCGCCGGATTCGACATAGAACGGCGTTTCCGCCAGGGCCACGAACCCCGCTTCGCCGGCGTTCAGTTGCTCGACCGCGTCCCGGGCCGTGCCGTTGTCCTTCAGCAGCTCGACGATTTGCGTCTTGACCGCCATGTGGTCGTAGCCGCTGAAGGTGTCGGCCGTGTTGAGCGCGTCGGTCGCGCCGGGCCGCGTATTCCAGGCGACCGCCGCGCCGCCGCCAAACGCGCTCCTGGCGCGCGCCTGCTCCCGCTGGCCTTCCATCGCGCGCTCGAAGCCGGCGGCGTCGAACTGCAGTCCCTGGGCGGACGCCAGATCCTCGATGAAGTCGCGCGGCAGTCCATAGGTGTCGTACAACTTGAACGCCTGATCGCCGGCGACAATCCGGCTGCCGCGCGCGGCCTGCTCCAGGACATCTTCCAGACGAGGCAGACCCTCGGTGAGCACGACGCCGAAGCGCTCTTCCTCGCTGCGGACCACCTGCACCACCGCGTCGCGGTTGGCCTCGAGTTCCGGATAGGCCGCGCGCATCTCCGTGACGACCACGTCCACCAGGCGGAACAGGAACGGGTCGACGAACCCCAGCTTTCGGCCGTGACGCATGGCGCGTCGCATGATCTTGCGGAGCACGTAGCCGCGCCACTCGTTGGACGGCACCACGCCGTCGGCGATGAGAAACGTCATCGCGCGGATGTGATCGGCGACGACCCGCATCGACACGTCGGCCGCCTCCATCGTCCCGCCATGCTCGCGCGAGGCCATCGACCCGATGGCACGCAGGATCGGCTGAAACAGCTCCGTGTCGTAGTTCGACAAGCTGCCGATCATCACCGCGGCGATCCGCTCGAGTCCCATGCCGGTGTCGATCGATCGGGCCGGCAGATCGAGGAGCGTGCCGTCTGGCTTGCGCTCGAACTCCATGAAGACGTTGTTCCAGATCTCCACGAAGCGTTCCGATCCGGATTCGGCGTCGGTCATGAAGTGCCCGGTGCCGGGCACGCCGTCTCCACGGTCGTAGTAGATCTCCGAACAGCGCCCGCACGGCCCGGTGTCGCCCATCGCCCAGAAGTTGTCCGCCATGCCGAGCTCGCCAATCTGCCCGGCCGGCAGAAACCTGTGCCACACGCTGTACGCTTCGTCGTCGCGCGGTATCCCGTGTTCGCCCTTGAAGATCGTTGCGACCAGTCGCTTCGGATCGAGGTGCCATTCTTCCGTCAGCAACTTCCAGGCAAACGGGATGGCGTCGGCTTTGAAGTAGTCGCCAAACGAGAAGTTCCCGAGCATCTCGAAGAACGTGTGGTGGCGGAGCGACGGACCGACGTTGTCCAGGTCGTTGTGCTTGCCGCTGACGCGCATGCACTTCTGCGACGTCGCGGCGCGCGCGTACTCCCGCTTCTCGCGACCGAGAAACACGTCCTTGAACTGGTTCATCCCCGCATTGGTAAAGAGCAAGGTGGGATCGTCGGAGGGGACCAGCGGCGAGCTCGAGACGACGCGATGGCCGTGACGTTCGAAGTACTTCAGGAAGGAGTCGCGGATCTCGTTCGGGTGCACCCTTCCATTCTACTCGTCGGCATCGGCCCCCTTGCGATGCAGCCGCGCGAACACGGCCGCCGGCTCGAACCCTTGCGCGATCAACTGGCGAATGAGCCGGGCCCTGGCTTTGATGTCGAGCGAGCGGAGCGCCGAGCCGCGGAGCCGCTTGTCGAGCGCACGCTCGAGCAGGACGGCCTCGTCGACGTCGTCGAACACCTCGGCGACCGCGGCCGATGCCACCTCGGAGGACACGCCAAGCGATTGGACATACTGGAAGACGCGTCGCCGGCCGCGGCCTTTGATCGTCGCGGCCATGCGCGCCGACGCGACCGCGACGCGGCGGTCGTCGAGCGTGCGATCGCGGATCAGGCGGTCGATGACCGTTTCGATGTCCTCGGGAGGGAACTGCCGCCGTGCGAGCCGATCGCGGAGTTGCCTGGCCGAGAGCTCTCGACGGCCAAGCAGCGTCAACGCGGTGGTGTAGGCGTCCATCAGGGGGTCATGCGCCAGGGCTCACGCCCCGGGCCGCAGCTATTTGCCGAAGCGGGTGATCTCGGGCGCGCCCGGTTTTGGCGGTGGCGTCTGCCCGCCGGACTTGCCGAAGACGGTGGAAGCCATTTGATCGCGTGAGACGTCCGCCGTGGTCGAGACGCCCTGCACCCTGAGCTTGAATTCGTCCACGTTGGTAGCCCAGCGGAGCGCTTCGTCGAGGGTGATGAGCCCCTGTGAGTAGTGGCCGAAGATCGACTGGTCGAATGTCTGCATGCCGTACTGCGACGTGCCCTGGGCGATGGCGCCCTGAATCAAGTGCGTCTTGTCCCGGTCCACGATCGCATCCCTGATGAACGCCGTGGCGACGAGAACTTCGACGGCCGGCAGGCGGCTGCCACCTTCGATGCTCGGGATCAGGCGCTGCGCGATGGCAGACTTGAGGACGGCCGCCAACTGAATGCGGATCTGCTTCTGCTGATGCGGCGGAAAGACCGAAATGATGCGGTTGATGGTTTCCGTGGCGTCGAGCGTGTGGAGCGTCGAGAAGACCAGGTGACCGGTCTCGGCGGCGTGGAGCGCGGTCTCGATGGTTTCCATGTCGCGCATTTCGCCGACGAGGATGACATCGGGGTCCTGACGGAGCGCGCTGCGGAGCGCCAGGGCGAACGACCGCGTGTCGACGCCAATCTCCCGCTGGTTGACGATGGACTGATTGTCGCGATGCAGGTACTCGATCGGATCTTCGATGGTGATGATGTGCGACGAGCGCGTGCGATTGATGTAGTCGATCATCGCGGCCAGCGTCGTGCTCTTGCCGCTTCCGGTGGTCCCGGTGACGAGCACGAGGCCGCGCTCTTCGGCCGTAATTTTCTTGAGCACGGCTGGAAGCCCGAGCTCGTCCACGGACTTGATCGTGATGGGAATGACGCGCAGCACCATGCCAATCGTCCCGCGCTGCTGAAACACGTTGCAGCGGAAGCGTCCCAGTCCCGGCACCGAGTAGGCCAGATCGACTTCCTGCGCGTCTCGGAATTTTTCGCGGTGAGCCGCCGGCATCACCGACGCGGCCATGTCGACGAGATCGTCGTGATTGAGCTTCTGATCGTCGCCCACGGGCTGCAGGTGCCCGTGAACGCGCGCCATCGGGAAGCTGCCGACCTTGAGGTGCAGGTCGGAGGCGCCGAGTTCGACGGCGCGACGCAGCAGCGTGGTGATGTCGGTGGCCATGGCGTTACCGTGCGGCCACGGCGCTGCCCACGGGCGTCAGCCAGTGATGCAGGTCGGGCTGTTCGCCGCGGACGATCCCGAAGAACCGCTCCTGCAGCGCGGCGGTGACCGGGCCGCGCTTGCCGCTGCCGACGGTGATCTTGTCGACCGACCGAATCGGCGTCACCTCGACGGCCGTGCCGCAGAAGAACACTTCGTCGGCCAGATACAGGAACTCGCGAGGCAAAGGCTGTTCGCGCACCTCGAAGCCGAGGTCCTGCGTCAACTGGATCACCGTGTTGCGCGTGATGCCCTCGAGCACCGACGACGCCAGCGACGGCGTGTACACGACGTTGTCGCGCACGAGGAACAGGTTCTGGCCGCTGCCTTCACTGAGCAGTCCGCTTTCGTCGAGCGCGATGCCCTCGGCGTAGCCGTCGACGGTCGCCTGCATCTTGATCAGTCCGGAATTGGCATAGTTGGCCGTGGCCTTGGCCATCGCCGGCAGCGTGTTGGGCGCCAGCCGCGTCCAGGAGCTGACGCCGACATCCACGCCGTTGACCTGCGCATCCTCGCCCAGGTACTGCCCCCATTCCCAGACAATCACCGCGACGTCAACCGGGCAGGGTATGGGATTGACGCCCAGCTGCGAGTAGCCGCGGTAGACCAGCGGCCGGATGTAGCACGACTGGAAGCCGTTGGCGCGAATGGTCTCGAGGACGGCCTCGTGGAGCTCTTCGAAGCTGACGCGCGGCTCCATGCGGTAGACGCGGCACGAATCCCACAACCGCCGCATGTGCTCGGTCAGACGGAACACGTTGGGGCCGCGCGCTGAATCGTACGCGCGAATGCCCTCGAAGACGCCGGTGCCGTAGTGAACGACATGGGTCGCGACGTGAATGGTCGCGTCCTTCCAGTCCAGCAGCTTGCCGTTCATCCACACTTTGCCAGTTTCGCTAAAGGCCATGCTTCGCTCCAATTACGCGGATTTGGAAAGATTACGCAGATATTATTATCCGCAGATTTCGCAGATTACGCAGGTTACTTTGGCTAGTTCTCTTGCTCTCACAGGCAACTCCCACCCAATCGTGATTCGCCCCGCGCAGATTCCGCAGATTCCGCAGATTCCTTTGGCCAGTTCTCTGGGTTCGCACAGGGAACTCCCACCAATCGTGATTCGCCCCGTCCGTGCGCTTGCCCGTTCTGCTCGTCGGCGCAGCCGCCTTCACGATGATCGCGAACAAGTGGACGAATCGGCCATGAGCGTTTTTTGCCCGACCGATTAAATTGCTCAACCAATCTGCGTAATCCTACCGCTGGCTCTCCCCGCAGAACGGGCAGCGATCCGTCCGCGCGTGCAGCGCCTTGCGGCAATGCCAGCAGAATCGGGGCTGCGGCGCCTCGCGGGCTCGCAGCCGGGCCTGGATGTCGTCCACGTTTTCGCTCGACGTCGCGCCATCGAGGGGGGCGCGCCGCCACGGCCGGCGGCCGGGCGCGGTCTCACCGGCAGGGACCGGCGTGGGACGCGCGGCGCCGACCGGCCGGGCCCGCGCCGCGAGCACCGCGTCGAGCAAATCCGACGCACGCTGATAGCGCGATGCCACGTCCGGTGCCAACGCCTTCATCACGATGTCGCTGATCCCCTTCGGAATCCTGTGGTTGCGCTCCCGCGGCGGCGTCGTGAGCTCGCCCCGCATCAGACGGTCGATGTCGCCTGGAGCCGGTGTGGTGTAGGGGAGGCGGCCCGTCAGCATCTGGTACACGGTCACGCCAAGCGAGTAGATGTCCGACGCAAAGACCGCTTTGCCCTGAAACTGTTCGGGCGCCATGTAGGGCGGGCTGCCGATGACGGTCGTCCCGTGCGCGGCGATCTCCAGAAAGCGCGACGTGCCGAAGTCGGCGACCTTGACGAGGCCCTGTTCGGTGACGAGGACGTTGCCGGGCCGCAGATCGCGGTGGATGACGCCGTGTCGATGGGCGTGGTCCACGGCGTTGCAGATCTGGCACGTGTAATCCAGCACGCGCGGAAGATCGAGCGCGCCTTCACGCTCGATGATCGCCTCCAGCGTGTCGCCCGGCACGTACTCCATCACGATGAAAAAGACATTGTCCTGCCGTTCGGCGGTGAGGACCGTGACGACGTTGGGATGACTGAGGCTGGCGAGCAGCCGTGGTTCGCGCAGCAGCTCGCTGAAGTCGAGGTGTTGTCGGTGCGGCACCTTCAGCGCGACTTTCTTGTCTATCCAGGTGTCTTCCGCGAGGTACACCGCCCCGAATCCACCGCTGCCGAGTGGCGTGACGATCCGGTACTTGCCGATGGTCTGGCCGCGGAAGAACATTCTGGCTGAGTATACTCACCGCGTGGCTCCGCGCTTCTATGTTCCTGAGGCTCGAGCGTCAGAAAGCGTGATCGAATTGCCGCACGACGAGGCGGCACACCTCGTTCGTGTGTTGCGTCTCGCGAGCGGCGATCGCATTCGGGTGTTCAATGGTCGCGGGGAGGAGTGGATGGCCACGGTGGACCAGGCCGGGAAGCGGCGCGTCACCGCGCGGCTGAACGAACGGAGCACGCCGGCACCCGAAGCGCGCGTGCCGATCACGCTGGCCGTCGCGGTCCTGAAGGGCGACAAGATGGACCATGTCATCCGCGATGCCGTCATGCTCGGTGTGACGGCCGTGCAGCCGCTCGTCACGGCGCGCACGGAGATCGCACGGGCGGCCATCGAACGAAGCGACCGGATGGCTCGCTGGCAGCGCATCGCGGTCTCATCGGTCAAGCAATGCGGCCGGGCCATCGTGCCCGACGTGCGGCCGGTCACGGAACTCGACGACGTGCTGCGGGAGGCGCCGTTTTGTGTGATGCTCGTGGAACCGTCCGCGAGCAGTGCGGCCCAGCCGCTGCGCGATCTTCCGGCACGGGAACAAGTCACGCTGCTCGTCGGCCCCGAAGGCGGGTGGACGCAACAGGAGGTGACGGCGGCCGCCGAGCGTGGGGCCGCGCTGCTGACGCTCGGTCCGAGAACGCTCCGCGCGGATGCCGTGCCGATCGTGGCGCTGACGGCGTTGCGGGTTCATTGGGAGGACGATTGATGAAGAAGATGATTGCGTTGGCCGCGCTGCTCTTGGTCGTTGCCGTCGCGGCGCCGGCACAGGCGCCGGATCCGGTGGCCACGTTTTCGATCCTCGGCTTCGATCCGGCCACCGGGGAGATTGGCGGGGCGGTGCAGTCCCGCGTGTTCTCGGTCGGCAACGGTGTGCTCTGGGGCGAGGCCGGCGTTGGCATGGTCGCGACACAGGCCATCGTCGATGTCAGCTACGGGCCGAAGGGGCTCGCGTTGCTCCGTACCGGCATCTCGCCCGAGGCGGCGATCAAGGCCCTGTGGGACAGCGATCCGGATCCGCGGCCCGAGAACTGGACCAAGCAGGGCCGCCAGTTTGCCGTCATCGACGCCAGCGGCAACACGGCCGTGTTTACGGGACCCAAGGCGTCGGCGTGGGCGGGGCATCGCCAGGGGAAATTTTCAACCGCCCAGGGCAACATCCTCGCGGGCGAGCCTGTCGTCGCCAATATGATTACGGCGTTCGAGGACACGCCGGGGCATCTGTCGATGCGGTTGATGGCGGCTCTCGATGCCGGCCAGGCTGCCGGGGGCGACACGCGCGGCATGCAGTCGGCGGCGGTGCTCATCGTCGGCAAGGGCCTCGGGGTGTGGTTGAACAATGACACGGTGCTGCGGCTGCAGGTGGACGACAGTCCGGAGCCGCTCGAGGAAATGCGGCGGTTGATCGAGGGCTGGAACCAGCGGCGCCAGCGGAAGAACTAAGAACGAAGAACTAAGAACGAAGAACAATTCCGAACTCACGGAACCTACGAACTCACGGAACCTACGAACTCACGGAACCTGCGAACTCACGGAACCTGCGAACTCACGGAACCTACGAACTCACGGAACCTGCGAACTCACGGAACCTGCGAACTTACGGAACCTGCGAACTCACGGAACCTGCGAACTCACAAACCTGCGAACTTGCGAATCTACGAACTGAGAACGAGCCCGACCCAGCGATCTTCGACGAACTCGGCGCGCCGGGAGAGCGTGAGGGCTGCTTCCACTCTTGGCTGCTCGTCCTGATCGAAGCCGCTGCAGATCAGGATTCCCTCGCGCCGGAGGAGCTCGCGAATGCGCGCGGCGCTCGAGATGAGCATCCCACCCGTGAGGTTGGCGAGGACGACGTGGAAGGGACCACCGGACAGCGCGTCCCAGCCGCGATCGCGGAAGTCGCCGATCAACCAGTGAATGTTCGCGACGCGAGGGTTGAGCGCGGCGCTCTGGCGCGCAGAATCGATGGCGTCCGGATCGATGTCCACCGCAACGACGTCGCGGGCGCCGCTCACCGACGCCGCCATTGCGAGAACTCCCGAGCCCGTGCCGAGATCGAGCACGCGCGCGCCGCGGACGTCAATCTCCGACAGCGCCCGCAAACACAATCGTGTGGACGCGTGATGGCCGGTGCCGAATCCCCGTGACGGCTCGATGACGATGACCGTCGCCTCGCCCTCCGGCGGCACATCCCACGGCGGCGCGACGATGAAGCGGCCCGCGCCGATGGCCGTCAACGCACGTTGCGATCGCCCGGCCCAATCCTCATCCGGGATCTCGTCGGCCGCGAGGGCGAGTGCCGGAAAGGCGGTCTTCAGCGTCGCCCGCGCGGCGTCGCGGCCGCCCGCGGTCGCAAAGAACACTCGCCAGTGCAGCGGGGCCGGAGGTGGTTCGGGCGGCGGGGGAAACGTGGGATCCCACAGGCCGCCCGGCGGAAGGGGCAGCGGAGTCAGATCCTGAATCGCGGTCGGTGAGAAGTCGTCCAGAAGCGCGGCAATCGTGTCTTCGTCTTCGCTCGCCAGCACGGCGCCGGATCGGATGACCAGCGCCGGCCAGACCTTCTCGTCAGCCAAAGATGTCTTTGACCTTGTCGAAGAGCCCGCGATCGTCTTCCCGATGCGACGTGGGCTCGAACTGCTGCGGCGGCAGCAACGCCGCGAGCTGCTCGAGCAGCTTCTTCTGTTCGCGCGTCAGCTTCTTCGGCGTGATGGACTGCACGGTGACCAGCAGATCGCCGCGGCCCCGCCCGCTCACGTCGGCCAGGCCCTTGCCACGCAGACGGAACATCGTGCCGGTCGGCGTGCCCTCGGGGACCTTGAACGGCTCGGTATCGCCGAGCACCTGCGGCACGCGGATCTCGCCGCCGAGCGCGAGCGTCGTGAAGTTGACCGGGATCTCGCAGTGCAGATCGTTGCCGTCACGCTGGAAGAACGCGTGATCGGCTACCTGGACGACCACGTAGAGATCGCCTGAGGGGCCGCCGTGCGAGCCGGCTTCCCCCTCGCCGGACAGCCGCAGGCGTTGTCCGGTCGCGATGCCGGCCGGAATCTTCACCGTGATCTTGCGCAGTTGCTCGACCGTGCCCTGACCGTGACACGTCGCACACGGCTTGGCGATGACGCGGCCACTGCCGCGACATTGCCCGCACGTGCGTGCAACGGTGAAGAAGCCCTGCTGATAGCGCAGCTGCCCGGTCCCTCGGCACTGCGGACAGGCTGTCGGTGCGGAGCCGGCTGCCGCGCCCGAGCCGCTGCACGTCTCGCACGTCTCATGACGAGGGATCTGGATGGTGGTTTCCGTGCCGGTCGCAGCCTGTTCGAACGTGATGTCGAGGTCGTAGCGCAGGTCCGCGCCGCGCTGCGGGCCGCCGCGCCGCCGCGCGCCGCCGAACATGCCGCCGAAGCCGAAGATGTCGCCGATGCTGCCGAAGATGTCGTCGAACTCGGCGAAGATCGTCGGATCGAACCCGGCTGGGCCGCCCGTCGCGCCCGATACCGCGGCATGGCCAAAGCGGTCGTAGCGAACACGCTTCTCCGGATCGGCGAGCACGGCGTAGGCTTCGGCGCACTCCTTGAACTGTTCCTCGGCCTTTTTGTCGCCGGGGTTGCGGTCAGGGTGGTACTTGAGCGCGAGCTTGCGATACGCGCTCTTGATGTCCTGGTCCGTCGCCTCGCGGGACACGCCGAGGACGACGTAAAAGTCGCGTTTGCTCACGATGCTTTGGCCACTCGGACAAGCGCCGGTCGAAGGAGCCGATCGCCCAGACGATAACCTCTGCGCAGCTCGCCGACGATTTCGCCTTCGCGCGCGCCTGGAGATTCTTCGTACGCGACCGCCTGATGGAGGTGCGGATCGAAGTCGGTTCCGAGCGTCTCGAGGGTGGTCACGCCGCGCTTGCGCAGCAGATCGCCGAGCTGGCGATGAATCAGCTCGAAGCCCGCGCGATAGCTCTCGGCTTCCGGCGGCGCCTCGATGGCCAGTGCACGATCGAAATCGTCGAGCACGGTCAGGATGTCGCCGAGCACATCGGCGGCCGCCCATTCGGCTTGCTCGCGACGTTCCTTCTCGACCCGCTTGCGGTAATTGTCGAACTCGGCGGTCTTCCGCAGCAGGCGATCGAGCAGTTCGTCCCGCTCCTGCTGGAGCGCCGCGACCTCGTTCGTTTCAGTCTGGATGGCTGTGTCCTCGGCTGGTTCCGGGGACTCGCTGTTCGGCTCGGTAATGTTTTCGTCGCTCATCTCTCTAATTGTCCGACAGCACTTTGCCGACTGCCTTCGCGGCATCCTCGACCACGTCGAGGGTGCGCGAATACCGCATCCGCGTCGGTCCAATCACGCCGACGAGGCCCGTGCTGCGGCCATCGAAGTACGTGGACGCGACCAGGCTGAACGGGCGCAGCTCCGGATCGCTGTGCTCTGCGCCGATGACCACGGTCAGTCCCGGCCCGTCGATGTATTCGTTGAGCAGGCGCACCAGCCGCTGTTTTTCTTCGACCATCGTCAACAGGGCCCGCAACGCCGGCAATGAAAGCCCGCTGGCCCGGACGACTTCTTCGAGCAGCGACGAGGTGCCGTCAATCGAGACCATCGGGTGATCGGTGGTGGCAAACGAGCTGCTCGCCAGGCGCAAGGCCAGCCCGAGCAGCTGATCGTACAGCGTGCGTTCCTCGCGCAGTCGTGTCAGCACGCCCTCGCGGACCTCCTCGAGCGTCCGGCCGGAGAACTCCCCGTTCAGGTAGTTGGCGGCTTTCTCCAGCGCAGCCTGGGTGATCGCTTCGCCCACGTCGATGGTTTTCTGTGAAACCTGATTGCCCCGCGCCACGAGCACCA
Organism: Vicinamibacterales bacterium; assembly: GCA_035512515.1. Taxonomy (GTDB): domain Bacteria; phylum Acidobacteriota; class Vicinamibacteria; order Vicinamibacterales; family UBA2999; genus JACCSI01. Next base: position 26,368 of record DATKDY010000077.1, on the reverse strand, counting down.
CGAGAATACGGTGGCCGCTGAGCGGCACGAACTCAATCCGGTGAAACACCGCCTGCGCGTTGGGCGGAGCAATCGCGAAGCCGACGTGGCGCGATACCGCCGAGAGCACGTGCGAGGCGCTCGACAGCAGATCGTCGATGAGGGGGGCGTCGCCCGCCTGCTGGCGGAGCCGCGCTTCGACACCGGCGGAATCCTTGCTGGCGCGCCGCGCTTCGAGCAGCAAATCCACGTAGAAGCGGTAGCCCAGGTCGGTGGGCACACGTCCGGCAGAGGTGTGGGGTTGCGCCACGAAGCCCATTTCTTCGAGTTGGGCCAGGACGGTGCGGACCGTCGCGGACGAAACCGGGAGGCCGGCCCGGCGCGTCACCGCGGCGGACGCAACCGGCTCGCCGGTCTCGATGTATTCGCGGATCAACGCCGCGAGAATACGCCGGGTCCGATCGGAGAGGGCGGGGGAAGTCATTAGCAGTCAGTTACTTCGAGTGCTAATGACGAGTATAGCAGACAGGGCCGCCTCACTTCGTTCGGCGGAGGGCGGGCCTTCGGCCCGAGGGCGGGCTTCGCCCGCAGGCGGCTCGCTGTCGCTCGCCGGGGGCCGCTCACGCACCGGGCGGCTCGCTGTCGCTCGCCGGGGGCCGCTCACGCGGAAGGCCAGCCTTCGGCTGGCCGGCCTCGGCCTTCGGCCTCGGATTGGCCGCCATCGGCGAGCGTGAGCGAGCCGCCCACCGCGCGTACGCGCGGCCTGCCGCATAGCGGCCCTCCGCCGCGAAGCGGCGGCCTCACAGCGCTCGGGTCGCCAGCGCCCGTGCCTGGTCCGCCGCGTGGCGGGCCACCTCCCGGGCGTCCAACGCGGTAAGCCGGAAGTCATCCACCAGCACGTGCCCATCGACGACCGTCGTGCGCACGTCGCTCGGGCGGGCAGCGTAGACGATGGCGGACACGGGCTCGGGACAGGTCGCGAGGTGCGGCCGATCGCGATCGATGATGACGAAGTCGGCGCGCTTGCCAACTTCGATCGATCCCAGCTCGTCCTCCAATCCCAGCGCGCGGGCACCCTCGCGGGTGGCCATCCACAACGCATCGGCTGCCGTGAGCGATCCCGCGCCGCGTGTGATGGCCTGCAAGCCGGTCGCGAGGCGCATCTCCTTGAACATGTCGAGCTCGTTGTTGCACGCGGCCCCATCGGCGCCCAGCGAGACGCTGATGCCGCGCCGGCGCATGTCCACGACCGGCGCGATGCCCGACGCCAGTTTCAAATTCGACCCCGGGCAGTGGAGGACCTTGACCGCGTGCGTCGCGAGCATGTCCTGCTCGACGTCGTCGGCCCACACGCAATGTGCGAGACAGAGGCGGGGCGTCGTCAGACCGAGCCGCTGCAGGTAGCGAATGTTCGATGTGCCCGTGAGACGCGATACGAGAGCGACTTCGTCCCGATTCTCGGACGCGTGCGTGTGCACGAGCAGATCGCGTTGCCTGGACAGGGCGGCGACGGCCTCGAGCAGCTCGCGCGAACAGGAGGGCGCAAAGCGCGGCGCGAACGCCGCGCGCAGCCGTCCATGTGCCCGGCCGTGCCAGCGTGCCGCCAGCGCGGCGCTTTCGTCGATCGACGCCGCGGTCTTTTCGATGAGCCGGGACGGAACCTCGGCGTCGGCGTCCATCATGCATTTGCCGACGACGGCGCGGATGCCAATAGGCTCCAGGGCTTCAAACACCGCATCGGTATCGTGGACCGTCTCCATCGTCAACACACTCGTCGTGCCGCCGAGCAGCAATTCGGCGACGGCCAGCCTGGCCGACGCCGCCAGCGACGCGGGCGTATGTGCGGCCTCCATCGGCCAGATGCGCGTTCTCAGCCAGTCGAGCAGCGCCATGCCGTCCGCGTAGCCGCGGAAGAGCGTCTGACAGAGATGAATGTGGGTCTGGATGAATCCCGGCAGCAGCACGCCGCCGGCCGCGTTGATGACGCGATCGGCGTGAACCTCGTCGACCGTGCCCACCGAGACGAACCGGCCGCCATCGACGAACACATCGCCCTGGATGACCTCGAGCGCGTCATTCATCGTGACAATGGTCGCGTTGCGAACGAGCAGGGACATTTAAGGTGCCTAGGGTGCCTAGGGTGCCTCAGGTGCCTAGGGTGCCTCAGGTGCCTAAGGATCCGGGTTGGTTTCCAGCCATCGGATCAGTCCGTTGGCCGCTTTGATCGCTTTCTTGGCCGCATGATCCAGCTTGTCGCGTTCGTCTGTCGTGATGTGGCGACTCTTGAGTGCCTCGCTGAAGTGGTTCAACAGTTCGACTTCCGACGCTTTGGCGATTCGGACGAACCGTGCGAAGTCAGCGTGCTTCCAGCGGCCGAAGCCCTCGGCGATGTTTCGCGGTCCCGAGCGACCCGCGTCCAGTAACTGCCCGCGGAGTTTCTCGTCGCGATTGAAGCTCGAACGCAGGCACAAGGTGCGAACCATTGTGCACAACTCCTCGGCGCGTTGCCACGCACCGATCTCCTCATGGTTGGACCATCCCATGACTCAACGAATGTGCAACCGCGGCTCCACAGGGTTCGAGGGCGGAATCTCCTTTCAAACCGGAGCTGGATCGCCGGCACGCAACTTGTCATCAGAAGAATCTGCCGCGGATACCCTGCCGGCCCCCGGCACTTTCTGCAAGCACTTCAGGCACCCCATAGCACCTGAGGCACCCCAAGGCACCTGAGGCACCCGAGGCTGTCACGCCCGCTGCGGCGCCTGCAGTTTCGGCATCCAGCGAAGCGATGCCCCGGCGACTTTGTCTGTCTTGCCGCGCCGCACGGCGATCAGCTCGGCGACGATGGACACGGCGATCTCCTGCGGGGTCACGGCGCCGATGTCGAGCCCGATCGGTGCGTGCACGTTCTCGAGCTGCTCGATACCGACGGTGCCGTCTTCGACGAGCACGTCGTAGATGCGCTTGACTTTTGCGCGGCTGCCGATGAGGCCCAGGTAGCGGAGATTGCGCGGCGCCAGGGCTCGCAACGCGTCGAGATCGTGGCGATGTCCGCGGGTCACGACGACGGCGTAGGCACTCGAGGGGAGGAGCGTGCTGGCAAGCCAGGCCGGAATGTCTTCGACGACGATCTCCGCCGCCTCGGGAAAACGCTCGCGGTTGGCGAACTTCCCGCGATCGTCGACGACGTGCACGCGGAAGCCGGCGTCATGCGCGACGCGCCCGACGAACTGCCCGACGTGTCCGGCGCCGAAAATGTAGACGGCTGGGGATGGTTCAATCGGTTCGATGAACACTTCCATCTGCCCGCCGCAGATGAGCCCGGACTCGGCCGCGAAGTCGTCGGCGAGCTCATATTTGACGGACACGGCCTTGCGCGTCTTGAGCGCCTCGCGCGCGGTCCACAGCGCTTCGTTTTCGTAGCAGCCGCCGCCGATGGTACCGACGACCCGGCCGTCCGCGTAGACCAGCATCTTGGCGCCCACCCGCTGCGGCGTCGATCCGTTGGCCGCGACGATGGTCACGAGCGCCACGTCTTCGCCGGCCTTGAGCGCTTCGCCGAGCGCCGCAAATACTTCGTGGTTCACGCTTTGATTATAGGCGGGTAGGGCGGGTGGGGAGGCGGGTAGGGTTTGCTAGCTCCCGACCAGCCCTACCCGCCCCACCTGCCTGCCCTGAGCGAGCGCAGCGAGTCGAAGGGCCTACCACCGGTGCAGGTCGCAGATTTCGAGCGGTTCGGTGCCGGCGAGGAACACTTCGCTGCTGACCCGGGGGCAGGCGGGAAGTGCCAGACGGCCGGTGTCGCGGTCGATTTCGATGAACGACACGCCCTCCGGGGTCTCGAAGCTGAGGTTATCGTGGCCGGCCAGCGCCCGTTTCATGAAGTCGGTCCAGATGGGTAACGCCGCCTGCGTGCCGCTGAGGCCCAGCGGGGAGTTGTCGTCGAAGCCGACCCACACGACGGCGAGCAATTCGGGGGTGAAGCCGACGAACCACGCATCGCGCAGGTCGTTGGTCGTCCCCGACTTGCCGGCGGCATCGAGCGTGAAGCCGGCGCCGCGGGCGCTGGCGCCCGTGCCTTCGTTGAGGACGCTCCGCATCATGCTGGTCACGAGAAAGGTGGTCTGCTCCCGCGCCACCCGCGGGCCGTCGGCCTGCCTGGGCACGATCGAATCCTCGCCGCTCAGCACCCGCGCGATGCCGCGAAGTGGCTTGATCGTGCCGCCGTTGACGAACATCGAGTACGCGGTCGCCACCTCCATGGGTGTCAGCTCGAACACGCCGAGCGCGATGGACGGATAGCCCTGCGGCGCCGATCGGCCGATGCCGGTTTTCTTCCACAGCGACGCCACGCGATCGAAGCCCACCTGTTCGGCGACCTTGATGGTGGCGATGTTGCGCGAGAGCGAAAGCGCGCGTCGCAGCGAGATGTAGCCGTCGTAGTCGCCGTCGTAGTTGCGCGGCACCCATTCCTGCTGATCGAAGGTCCACGTCGTCGGCTCGTCCCACACCATCGTCGCGGGCGTGATGTCGGCACGGCCCTCGTCTGCGGCCTGTTCGAACGCGGCGAGGTACACGAAGGGCTTGAAGGTCGATCCGGGCTGGCGCCGCGCGGCCAGCGCGCGATTGAACTGCGACCGGTTGTAAAAGCGCCCGCCGACCATGGCCAATACCTCGCCGGTTCGCGGGTTGATGGCAACGAGCGCGGCTTGTGCGGGACCTGGTTTCTGGCGGCGCCTCGAGAGCCGGTCGTCGACGCGCGCAAGCCCCGCCTGGACCGCCGATTGCGCGTAGCGCTGCAGGTTCAAATCCAGTGTCGTGTAGACGTCGAGCACGCCGGTTCGCTGCGTCATGCCCGGAAACTGCTCCTGGAGTTGTTCGCCGAGGTAGTCCACGAAATATGGCGCCTCGTTGTCGACCGCCCGCGTCACCACCGTGATCGGATCGGTTTGCGCGCGCGTCGCCGCGTCACGCGTGATGAAATCGGCGTCGGCCATCGCGTTCAGCACGATGTTGCGGCGTTCCTTGGCGCGCTCCAAATTCACGAACGGCGAGTGCTGGTACGGATTCTGGATGATGCCGGCAATGAGCGCCGCCTCCGAGAGCGAGAGGTTGCTGACATCCTTGCCGAAAAAGATCCGTGCGGCCTCGGCCACGCCGTGCAGCGCAAACGAGCCGCGGTTGCCGAGATACACGTCATTGAGATACAGCTCGAGGATCTCGTTCTTCGTGGCTTTGGTCTCGAGGATCGTCGCCATGAAGATCTCGAGCGCCTTGCGGCGGTAGGAGCCCCACGTGCGCCCGCGCGTGCCGGACTGCAGCTCCGCGTTGAACTCCGCGCTCAGAAAAAACATGCGCGACAGTTGCTGCGTGACCGTGCTGCGCCCCACCGGATAGCGGCGGCTCGACGTCAGATTCGTCACCACCGCGGCAACCAGGCTGATCGGATCGATGCCGGGATGCATGTAGAAGCGGCGATCCTCGATGGCGAGCACCGCCTGCCGCATCCGGGCGGGAATCGCGTCGAGCGGGACGCGGCGGCGTTTCTCTCTGGTGCCGGTGACCAGCCCGGACAGCATCGGCGCATCGAGCGTCACATCGTCCACGGCTCGCCCGTCGGCTTCAATTCGCGCAATGCGCCCTGGAGCCGGCACGCGCTGGGCCGTCTGCACGACGCGCGGCTCCGCGAACATGATGCGCACGGGTTTACCTGACTGGTCGCCGCCTCGCGGCAGCAACACGACGGCGCGGCGAGCCAGCGCAAACTCGCCCGGCCGCTCGACGCGCGCTTTCTCCGTATAGCCGACGTCGTTGAGCCGCGCGACGAGCTCCGCTTCGCTGAGGCCCTGGCCGGCGTGCAGCGTCAACGGCCGGGCGAAGACGCGCGGGATGACGCGATCCCGCTCGCCGTGCAGTCGCGCCTCGATGATCCGCGAGAACTGAACGTAGTAGTAACCGAGAACAGCCGAGAGCACCAGCGCACACCCGGCCAGGATGCCGAGCATCGCGCGCCGCCAGCGCGCTTTCGGGATTCGGATTCGCCACCCGCGTGGTCGCGACGCTTTGCGCGGCATGGCAGTGGACCGTTAAATCGTCAGAACCCAGTGATAGCCCATCTCGAGCGGCAGATCTTCGAGCAGCCGATCGACGAGGGCCGGGCCGTAGCGATTGCTGAACCAGACGAACCCGAGCTCGCGCTCCTGCGGGTGTCCGTGCGGGAAGGTCAGCGCCTGCGCGCGCTGGAACTGGCGCCGCAACGTCTCGTCGCGGCGTTTGGCGGCTTGAATCACCTTGTTGTGGAGCGTCTGCAGGTCGTGCTGCATCCGGCCCAGCGTGGATTTCACGGTGCCTTCGAGCGTGGGATCGATCTGTGGCACGGCCGCGCCGAGCGCCGCCATCCGCTCTTCGATGACCGACGCCACGGCGGCCAGCGATTGCTCGACGGTCGGCGGGAGTTGTTCCTCGAGGAGCTGGTTGAGCACCGCTTCGCCCTGCGGCTGGAGCGATTCGAGCGGCATGTTGTATTTGTTGAGAAACCGCACCGTGGCCGAATCGGCAATGGTGGCGGTGGCGCGCTGATACATCAACGGCATCGGCACGTGGAAGTGCGTGTAGACCTCGCGCAATTGACCGAGATAGGCCAGCTCGTTGGGCCCGGCGACATAACAGATGGTCGGAAAGATGGTGTCTTGCACGATCGGCCGCAGCAGCACGTTGGGACTGAAGTGCTCCGGCGTGCGAGTGGCCTCGCCGGCGAGATCGGCCAGCGTCGTCTCGCGCTCGCCGATTGTGACGCGATCGCCGGAAAACCTGATGCTCTCGCGCCCGCCATTCAAGTAGAACAGGGAGACGGCGCCGTCGTGTGGTGTCACCTGGGCGTGATAGCCGGCTGCGATCAGCGTCTCGCCGGCCTTCGATGCGAGCTCGGCGGTCCTGACCGGGTGGGTCAGCTCGCGTACGAACACGGGGCTTGCGAGGGGCTTCGCGGCCGGATCCGAGGCGTCATAGACCACGAGCCCGTGCGGCCCGAGGGTGCTCTCCAGAAACTGGCCGAACGCGTGCGCCATGCTGACGCCGGGCCGGTAGGCGCGGCGCGCGTCTTCAATCAATGACGAGGTGAAGTCGGACCCGGGGAGTGTGGCGTGCAGCGTGTCGAGCGCGTGCTGAATCCGATCGTCGAGCATGAGCCGCCCGATGGGGAGATGGCCCGCGCCCGCCAGATCACCAAGGGTGATGGTGCGCGGGGCCATCTCCGCATCGAGCACCGTACACGCGCTGACTTCAGGCCAATCGTGATCCTCGGCGTCGATCCAGAACACCGGCACGACCGGCACGCGGTGGTCTCTCGCGACGTTCCGGGCCAGCTTCATTGCCGTGGCGGCTTTGAGCAGCGTGAAAAGCGGCCCGCCGAACAATCCGGCCTGTTGGCCGGTGATCACGACCACGGTTTCAGGATCCGCCAGACGCTCGGCGGCGGCACGGGCCGCCGGCGGGGCGCCCCGGCGTTGCTGCTGTGCCAGCAGCAGTCGCGAAAGCTCCTCGGACCGACCCGCCTGCGCCTGGCGGCGCGCTATGGCCGCCTCCCATGCCTCAGTCGTCGCCGGATTGCCGGAGAAGGAGCGGGCCACGTGCTCGTACTGGAAGGCGTAGTCGGTCGCAAGGCGCCGAATCCAGGAGAACCTGCGGATGTCGACCGCCACGGCGGTCGAACTGGGCGATGTGATGGTGTCGGAGTGCACCGGAGCAGTACTGTCTCAGACGCTTACAGACACTGTCAAGTTACGGGGCGCCTTCGGCGCCAAGTTCAAAACGGCCAAAACGGCCAGTTCAAAACCCGGGCGCGCGTGCGCGCGCCGTTCAAAAACCGCCCGGCACCGGTTCAAACACGGGGTTTTGAACTGTCGGTCTTGGCGGTTGGGCCCTGCCGCGAAGCGGCCCCCGGGTTTTGAACTGACAGTCCTGGCGGTTGGGAACTGCGGCCCGAAGGGCCGTGATACGATTGGCCCTCAAGTTGCCCGGGGCAGGCTCTCCAGCTAACGGATCCATCAAAGTCCTCACCGTCGACATCACGCCCGAGCGTGTGGACGACGCGGCCGAGGCCGTGCGTGAGCTTGTCGGACGGCTCCCCAACCATCCCGGCCTTCTTCCCGTAATCGACGTCAGTGTCGCTGACGGGCGGCTGGTTCTCGTCACACCACCCGTCACCGGTGATTCCCTCGATGCGGCACTCAAGTTATACGGTCCGGCCGCCGTGGACGACGCCTTGCCACGTCTGCGCCAGCTCGCCGGCGCACTCGATGCCGCCGCAAAGGCCGGCCTGCATCACGGCGCCTTGCATCCACGCGACATCATCGTCTCGCCTGACGACACGCGCGTCGCCGGCGTGGGCGTCGCCGATGCGCTCGCGCGTGTTGGCGTCACGGTGCCGCTGGATCCACGGTATACAGCGCCTGAAACGGCCGCCGCTCGCGGCAGCAGCCTGGCCGCGGATCAGTTTTCGCTCGCCGTGATTGCCCACGAGTGGATGTTCAGCGGCGCGGTCACGCCTGCCGACGGGTTTCTGGCAGTCCCAGCACTCGCCGGCATCGACGCCAGAGCGATGCAGCGCGCACTCGACACGGCCACGGCGCCTGATCCCGCTGCGCGATTCAGTGGCTGCCTGCCATTTGTCAGCGCGCTCGAGCGCAGTGCGGGTGCGACACCGGGGCTGGAGATTGCGTGGGCAGAGGAAGCGGAAGCCGAGGCGCTTCCGCTCGGCGGTGATGCGGGGTTCCCGGGTCTCGCGGGGAGCGTCTTCAACGACGCGCCCGCGCCGCCTTCACGCAGGCAGTTTGGCCTACCCGCGCTTGTCGTCATGCTCATCGCCGGCATCGGCATTGGCGCGGCTGGAATGCGGTTGCTGGATTCCCCGCTTCCCGGAAGCACCGAAGACACGTCGCCGGACTCCAGCGGAAGCGCTGTGGCGCAGACGCCCGCGGCCCCGCCCGGGCCCACCGAGGTGATCGACCTGCCGGTCACGCCACCGAGGGACGACATCGCGTCGCCGACGCCGGATGCCGCCCAGGCGGCACGGACGGATGCGGGCCTCCTCATTCACAGCACGCCTGCAGGCGCGATCGTCACCATCGACGGTGTCGCGCGCGGTACCACGCCGATCGCCGTGCGTGGTCTGGAACTGGGCGCACGTCGTGTCAGCGTCAGCCGTCCCGGGTATCAGGCCGCCGAACGTCAGGTCACGCTCACCGAGGCGCGTCCCTCGCGTACCCTCGATGTCGATCTCGTGCCCGTGGCGCGCGCGTCCGCGCCCACTGCGGCCACGGCGCCCGCGGCGCGAGCGACGGCGACGACGGGAAGTCTGGTCATCGATTCCCGGCCGGCAGGTGCGTCGGTCACGCTCGACGGCCGCCCCGTCGGCAGCACGCCTGTGACGCTGACCGGCCTGGCGCCCGGCAGGCGTACGGTGCGGATCGAGCGTGCGGGCTACCGCACCGTGACGGCAACGGTCGATGTGAAAGCCGGTGAGCAGGCGCGTGTCGGGGCGCGCCTCGAGGGGGGACAGTACGAGGAATGAACGCCATCCTGGCTCTCGAAGACGGCACGTGGTTCAAAGGCGAGTCGGCCGGTGCGCCGGGGAAGACGTCGGGCGAAGTCGTCTTCAACACCAGCATGACCGGGTATCAGGAAGTGCTGACCGATCCATCGTACGCGGGTCAGATCGTCACCATGACGGCGCCGCAGATCGGCAACTACGGCATTGCCGCGGCCGACAGCGAATCGAGCCTGCCGCGGGTCGCCGGGTTCGTGGTGCGCGATCTGTCGCCGGTCGCCAGCAACTGGCGCTCGCATTCCACGCTGCGCGAGTACCTCACCACGCACGGCATCGTCGCCATCGGCGACATCGATACGCGCGAGCTCACCAGGAAACTGCGGTCGGCCGGTGTGATGCGCGGGGTGATTGGCACCGGCGCAGCGGCCAATCCCGAACAGCTCGTGGCCAGGGCACGCGCGGCGCCGCTGATGGAAGGCGCGGACCTCGTCCAGGACGTCACGTGCGAAACGGCGTACGACTTCACGACGTCGCTGGCCGACGCGGTGACCGAAGCCACCTTCGGCGTCATGCCATTGAAGCGCGCGCGCCGGCAGTTGCGGGTTGCCGCCTACGACTTCGGCATCAAGACCAACATCCTGCGCCGGCTCGCCGCGCATGGATGTGACGTGCGCGTGTTTCCCGCGTCCACGCCCGCGTCGGAGCTGCTCGCCAGCGACCCGGACGGGATTTTCCTCAGCAACGGTCCGGGCGATCCCGCGGCCGTGACCTACGCCATCGACAACGTGCGCGAGCTGGTCGAGACGGCCAATCGGCCGGTGTTTGGGATTTGCCTCGGCCATCAGCTGCTCGGTCTGGCGCTCGGCGGGACCACCTACAAGCTGAAATTCGGCCATCGCGGCGCGAATCATCCCGTGCAGCAACTCGACAGCAACAAGATCGAAATCACGTCGCAGAACCACGGCTTTGCGGTCGATCCGGACTCGCTGCCCGCCACCGCGCGGGTGACGCATCTGAATCTGTACGACGGCACCGTCGAAGGCTTGCGGCATGTGGACAAACCGATCTATTCGGTGCAGTACCATCCCGAGGCGTCGCCAGGTCCGCACGACGCGGATTACCTGTTCACCCAATTCATCGAAGAGATGGAACGTCGATAAACGTCGAGAGAAGGGCCCGGCGTCAGCCGAGCCGTGGATTCATGCCCAAACGGACTGACATCACGCGCGTGCTCGTCATCGGCTCCGGTCCGATCGTCATCGGCCAGGCCGCCGAGTTCGATTACTCGGGCACGCAGGCTGTCAAGGCCCTGCGCGACGAAGGACTCGCGGTGATCCTCGTCAACAGCAACCCGGCGACGATCATGACGGACCCGGAGCTGGCCGACTGTACTTACGTCGAGCCGCTCACGGTGGAGGCCCTCGAGCGCATCATCGCGCACGAGAAGCCCGATGCGCTCCTGCCCACCGTCGGCGGACAGACGGCGCTCAATCTCGCCATCGCGCTCGACGGGGCCGGAGTCCTGAAGAAGTACGGTGTGCGGCTCATTGGCGCGTCGGTGCCCGCCATCAAGGTCGCCGAGGATCGGCTGCTGTTCCGCGATGCGATGAAGGAGATCGGCCTCGAGGTGCCGGCCAGCGGTGTCGCCCGGACGCTCGACGAGGCGCTGACTCTGGTGGAGCAAACGGGGTTTCCGTCCATCATCCGGCCGTCGTTCACGATGGGCGGCGTCGGCGGCGGCATCGCCTACAACCTCGAAGAGTTCAGGGATCTCGCCGGCCGCGGGCTCAGCCTCAGCCCGATTCACGAGATTCTCGTCGAGCAGTCGGTCATCGGCTGGAAGGAATTCGAGCTCGAGGTGATGCGCGATGCGGCCGACAACTTCGTCGTCATCTGCTCGATCGAGAACGTGGACCCGATGGGCGTGCACACCGGCGACAGCATCACGGTCGCGCCGGCGCAGACGCTGACCGACAAGGAATATCAGCGGATGCGCGACGCCGCACGCCGCGTCATCCGGCGCGTGGGGGTCGAGACCGGCGGCTCGAACATCCAGTTCGCGATCAACCCGGCGGATGGCCGGATGGTGGTCATCGAGATGAACCCGCGCGTGTCGCGGTCGAGCGCGCTGGCGTCGAAGGCCACCGGGTTTCCGATTGCCAAGATCGCCGCCAAGCTGGCGCTGGGTTACCTGCTGCACGAAATCCCGAACGACATCACGCGCGTCACGCCCGCATCCTTCGAGCCGACCATCGACTACGTCGTCGTCAAGATCCCGCGCTGGAATTTCGAGAAGTTCCCGCAGGCGGACCGCACGCTGACGACCCAGATGAAGTCGGTTGGCGAGGCGATGGCGATTGGGCGAACCTTCAAGGAAGCGTTCTTGAAGGGCATCCGTTCGCTGGAGCTCGGGCGATCCGGCTTGCTGTTCCCGCGCCCGGCGCTCGACGACACGGACGACAACGCCGCGATCGACGACGAAGAGGACGCGGCGCTGCGCCGGCAGTTGATTGTGCCGAACGACCGCCGGATGTGGGCGCTCTTCCGCGCGCTCGACAAGGCGTGGCCAATCGAGCAGGTGCACGAGCTGACCCGGATCGATCCGTGGTTCCTCGAACAGTTTGCCGAGCTGGTGGAGCTGCGCCGCACGGCGGAGATGATCGGCCTGCGCGACATGTCGTTCGATCTGCTGCGCACGCTCAAGCGCGCCGGCTTCGGCGATCAGGAGCTCGGACACGTCCTCGGGTCGGGCGAAAGCGCCGTCCGCGAGAAGCGGATCGACCACAAGCTGGGACCCGCCTTCAAACGCATCGACACGTGCGCGGCCGAGTTCGAGTCGTTTACACCGTATCTCTACAGCAGCTACGAAGACACCTGCGAGGCGGACCCGACCGAGCGGCGCAAGGTCGTCATCCTCGGCAGCGGGCCGAACCGCATCGGCCAGGGCATCGAGTTCGACTACTGCTGCTGCCACGCGGTCTTCGGGTTTCGTGCCGAGGGGTTCGAGACGGTCATGATCAACTGCAACCCCGAAACCGTGTCCACCGACTACGACACGGCCGACCGGTTGTATTTCGAGCCGCTCACCTTCGAAGACGTCATGGCCGTGATCGAGCGCGAGCGCCAGGGGCACCCCGACGTTGCCTGCGTGGTGCAGTTTGGCGGGCAGACACCGCTGAAGCTCGCGCTCGATTTGCAGGAGGCGGGCATCCGGATGCTCGGCACGTCCCCCGACTCCATCGATCTTGCCGAAGACCGTCAGCGCTTTGCGCAACTGCTGTGGGACCTCGGGATCCCGCAGCCGGCCAGCGGCACCGCGACTTCGCGCGCCGAGGCCCGCGAGGCCGCGGCCGAGATTGGCTTTCCCGTTGTCGTCCGCCCGTCCTACGTCCTCGGCGGCCGCAACATGGCCATTGTGTATGACGTCAGCACGCTGGACCGCTACATGGCGACGGCCGTGGACGTGTCGCACGATCGGCCGATCCTGATCGATCGATTCCTCGAGCGCGCGAAAGAGCTGGACGTGGATTGCGTCGCCGACGGCACGGGCGCCGTGGTCATTGGCGGCGTGATGGAGCACATCGAGGAGGCCGGCATCCACTCGGGCGACAGCTCCTGCGTCGTCCCTCCCGCACGCGTGAGCGAGAAGCACTTGTCCACGATCCGCGACTATACGCGGCGCATTGCGGCGGCGCTCAAGGTCGTGGGTCTGATGAACGTGCAGTACGCCATCAAGGACGATTCCGTCTATGTGCTCGAGGTCAACCCGCGGGCGTCGCGCACCGTGCCGTATCTGTCGAAAGCCACCGGCGTGCCGCTCGCCCAGATCGCCGCGCGCGTCATGGCGGGTCAGACCCTGGCGGGGCTTGGCATCGTCGACGATCTCGAGCCCGCCGGGGTGTTCGTCAAGAGCCCGGTGTTCCCGTTCGTGCGATTCCCGGGCGTGGACACCATTCTCGGGCCCGAGATGAAGTCCACCGGCGAGGTGATGGGTGGCGCGGCCAGCTTCGGCCTCGCGTTCATCAAGGCGATGCTCGGTGCCGGTCAGCAGTTGCCGGACGAGGGCACCGTGTGCATCAGCGTGAACAACGAGGACAAGCCGCAGATGCTGCCGATCGCGCGCTCGCTCATCGAGCTGGGCTTCTCGATTGTCGCCACGCGCGGCACGGCCGCGTACCTGCGTGCCCACGGCGTCGAGTGCGACGTAATTTACAAGGTCAACGAAGGCCGTCCGAGCCTTGCCGACGAAATCGTGAACCGTCATATCGCGATGGTCGTCAACACGCCGCTCGGCCGCGAGTCGTTCTTCGACGACAAGGCCGTGCGCCGCGCGGCGATGATGACCGGGGTGCCCTGCATCACGACGATCACCGGCGCCGCGGCTGCCGTGGATGCCATCCGCGCGCTGCGCACCGAAGGCCTCGACGTGCGGTCGCTGCAGGACTACTACGCGGCGGTCAGCGCCACGTAGACACGAAGGGCACGAAGACATCTTTGGGGGATTGCAAATCTTGCGGCGTGCCGCCCCCAGTCATCTCGCAATTCCTGCCAGCTTTTTCGCTGCGCCCGCGTAATTCCGCCTGAATGTGCATGCCCCGCGGCTTGCACTTCACCGTGCATGCCGCACCTCTCGTCGTTTCTGACAGTGGCGCTCGTGGCCGGGCTCGCCGGCGGTCTGAGCCTCGATGCGCCCTTCGCGTTGCTCCTTCTGCTGACGATGTCCGCGGCGTGGGCGTGCGCGGTCCTGGCCTATTTGCGCGGGTATCCGCGCCTGCACCTTGCCGCGGTGGCCGCATTGGTCGCCGGCGCGGGCTGGATCCTCGGTGCGCATGCGGTGGACCGCGCGCTCCACGCGCCCCTCAGGACGCTGCTCGAACAGCGGCTGGGCGGGTTTGCCCTCGATGGCATGGCGTTGTCCGCACGGCTCCACGACCCCGTCATCGTCGAAGGACGACTCCGCGAAGACGCAGCGCTGACCGACGGCGGAGCGGTGATGCGCCTCGACGTCACGCGCATCTGGATCCACCGGATACCCGAGCGCGTGTCGGGCGGCGTCTCGCTTGGTGTCAGCGGTGACGTGCAGGCCGAACACATCGCCGAGTGGCGAGCCGGGCGCGTCGTGCGTGCACCGGCGCTGCTGCGCCGGGCGGCGCGCTACCTGAATGAGGGGCTTCCCGATCAGGAGCGGGTGCTGGCGCGCCGCGGCGTCTCGCTGGTCGGCACCATCAAGAGCGCCAGCCTGGTGGACATCGTCGAGCGCGGCCGCTGGTGGGAAGAAGCCGCGGCCCATGCACGTGGGCGGGCGAGGGAGGCGCTTGCGCGCCACGTTCGGCCGCGAAGCGACCAGTCGGCCGCCATCGCGACCGCCATTCTCATTGGCGATCGGGCCGGGCTGTCGATCGAGACGGAGCGGCGGCTGCAGGAGGCCGGCACGTATCACGTCATCGCGATCTCCGGCGGCAACATCGCGATTCTGGCCGGGCTGCTGCTTGGTGTGATGACGCTTGCGGGCGTCCGTGGACGCGTCGCCTGGCTGGCCGTCATCGCCGCGCTTGCGGCGTATGGCGTGATCGCCTCCGGTGGTTCATCGGTGCTGCGAGCCACGCTGATGGCGATCGTCTATCTGGCAGTGCGACTGATCGACCAGCGAACCGCCGCCGCCAACGCCATCAGCGTGACGGCCGCCGTCATTCTGCTGGTCAACCCGCTGCAGATCGTCGATGTCGGGTTCTGGTTCACGTTCGGCGCGACGATCGCGCTGATCGCGGCGGCGGCGCTCTCTCTGGACCGCCCTCGCGGGAAGGACACGAAGGACACGAACGACACGAAGGACACGAAGGGCACGAAGCAGTTGCTTATGAGGGCGCGCGGTGTCGTGGGCGCCATTCTCATGGGCACGGCCTCGGTAGAACTGGCGCTGGCGCCGATTGGGGCGCTGGTGTTTCAGCGCGTGACGATGGCGGGGCTGCTGTTGAACTTTGCGGCGCTTCCCGCGATGACGGCGGTGCAGCTTGGCGCGATGGCGGTCGTCGCCTGTGACGCGTTGGGCGTCGAGTCGCCAGCGCAGTGGATGGGACACGGCGTACACCTGGCGAGCCTCGCGCTCACGGAAAGCACACGGCTCCTGGACATCGCTCCGTGGCTGACGTGGCGGGTGCCCGCGCCGGCCACGCTGGTCTTCGCCGGCTACTACGTGACGCTGTGCGCCACCGTGGCGCTGTTCTTCTGCGCATCATGGCGCCGCGCCGCCGGGTGCGCCGCCGTGGCAGCAGCCCTGTATCTCTGGATTGTCGCGGCACCCGATGCGCGCGTCAGCGCGCAGGGCGATGGGCGGCTTCGCGTGTCGATGCTCGACGTGGGGCAGGGCGACGCGGCGCTGGTCACGTTCCCCAACGGCCGCAACCTGCTCATCGATGCCGGGGGAGTGCCGCGCGGCACGTTCGACATGGGCGACCGCGTCGTCGGTCCCTCGCTGCGGGCGCGCCGGCTGCTTGCGCTCGACTATCTGGCCGTGACTCACGCCGACGCCGATCATATCGGCGGCGCGCGGTCGATTCTCCGGGGCTTCACGCCGAGAGAAGTCTGGTGGGGTGTGCCGGTGGCCAATCACGAACCCACTCTGGCACTGCGCAAGGAAGCCGAGCGTCAACGAGCGGCATGGCGCACATTACAGCGCGGCGACCGCATCGAGATCGGCGGCGTGGAAGTATTCCTGCACCACCCGCCGCCTCCGGACTGGGAACGGCAGCGCGTCCGCAACAACGACTCGCTCGTCGTCGAGTTGCGGTTCGGCGGTGTCTCGATTCTGCTGACCGGCGACATCGACCGTGAGGTCGAACAGGCACTCGCGGCCTCACTCGATCGCGGCCGGGTCGTCGTCCTGAAAGTGCCCCACCACGGCAGCGGCACCTCGTCTTCGCACGTGCTGCTGCAGGCGCTCCAGCCGGTCATCGCGCTGATCGGCGTCGGCCGCGGCAATCCCTACGGACACCCCGCCCCGTGGGTGCTGGGACGGCTCCACGATGCCGGCGCAGAGGTGTTCAGGACGGATCTGGACGGGCAGATAGACGTGGTGACGGATGGGGAGCGCGTGTGGGCACGCACGTTCACCGGCCGCGCGTTTCACACGCACGGCCCGCACGAAGGACACGAAGGACACGAAGGGCACGAAGGATCTATTTGGAGGTAAGCATGTTGACTCACGCGGTCTCCCCACTTCCCGATGCCGTCGAAGAAATTATGCATCGCGTCATCGGCTGCGCTCTCTCGGTCCACACAGCGCAAGCTCGATCAGATCCATCGCGCTCGGTTGGCGTCCTATTTGCGTGCCATGCGACGAAGGGCGGGGCTGCTGATCAACTTCAATACCGACCACCTGCGAGGGAGCATCAAAAGGGTCCTCCTTCGTGCCCTTCGTGTTGTCGTTTGGCACGCTGCCAGTACGATTCCAATTGCGAGAGGGATAGCTGGCGGAGCTGTTGTCCCTCGGCGAGAGCCGTCCTTTCGAGGGTCTCGAACCGTCGCTGGAACTTGTCATTCGCCATCCGCAGCGCCGCCTCCGGCTCGACGCCCAGCTTGCGCGCGAGGTTGGTCAGGGCGAAGAGCGCATCGCCGAGCTCCTCTTCGACGCGCCTCGGATCCTGCTCGTGCTGCGCGGCGGCTTTCAGCTCGGCAATCTCCTCCTCGATCTTCTCGATCACGTCGCCCGGCGTCACCCAGTCGAACCCCACGGCCGCGGCGCGAGAGCTGAGCTCATAGGCTCGTAGCAGCGCCGGCAGCGTTCTGGGCACGCCGCTCAGTGTCGTCGTCCCTGGCATCCCGGCCGTCTGCCGCTCGCCGGCCTTGAGGTCTTCCCACTTCCGGATGACCGCGTCCGACGTCATCTCCTCGCGCGCCTGAGCAAGCGGGCGCCCATCGGACGTAAACACGTGCGGGTGCCGGCGAATGAGCTTGTCGGTGATGGCCTGCACGGCGTCGCCAATGGAGAAGTGGCCGGCCTCTTCGGCGATCTGGGCGAGAAACACGGCTTCGTACAGGAAATCGCCGAGCTCCTCTCGCAGCGCAGCCAGGTCGCCGCGATCCAGTGCGTCGAGCAGTTCGTAGGTCTCCTCGAGCACGTACGGCCGCAGCGAGCTCAGCGTTTGCTCGCGGTCCCATGGACACCCGCTGGGGCTGCGCAGCGTCCGCATGATCTCCACGAGTCGCTCGAACCGCACCGCAGCCGTGTCCGCCATGATGGCCGCTATGGTACCATCGCGTCGTGAGCGATCAGGAACCTCCTCAAGTCAGCTTCATCGCGTTTCTCTTCTCGCTGGCCAGTAATGCCGCCGTGCATTTCGGCGATCTGCCGGACCCGATGACCAACGAGACGCGCCCGCCCGATCTCGAAGCGGCCTCGCAGCTGATCGAGATCATCGCCATGCTCGAGGAAAAGACGCGCGGCAACCTCACCGCCGAAGAGCGGCAGCTCCTCGATCAGGTGCTGTTCGAGCTGCGGATGCGCTTCGTCGAGGCGAGCAAGAGCCAGAGCCCGATCATTCAGCCTTGATGCGGGTCACCTTTCTCGGCACCGGCACCTCGCACGGGGTGCCGATGATCGGCTGCCGCTGCGCGACGTGTCAGTCCGACGACGCGCGGGACCGGCGGCTGCGGCCGTCGATCTTTGTGGAGGTGGACGGCGGGCCGGCGGTGCTGGTGGACACCGGGACGGATTTGCGACAGCAGGCGCTCACCTACGGCGTCTCGCGCGTCGATGCGATTCTCTACACGCACAGCCACGCCGATCACATCATGGGCCTCGACGAAGTCCGTCGATTCAATGTCGTCCAGGGCGGCCCGATCACCGCGTTTGCCGACCGTGAGACCGCCGACAGCGTGCGGCGGTCGTTTCACTACATCTTCGATGCCCCCGCGCAGAAAGGCGGCGGCGTCCCGCAGATCGAGTTTCAGATTATCGAGGGCCCGTTTCAGGTGGCCGGGCTCGATGTGGTGCCGGTGAGGCTGTTTCACGGACGCCTGCCGGTCCTCGGCTTCCGATTCGGATCGTTCGCGTACCTCACGGACTGCAATCGCATCCCCGACGAATCGTGGCCGCTGCTGCAGAACCTGGACGTGCTCGTCCTCGATGCGCTGCGCCATCGCCCGCATCCGACGCACTTTTCGGTCGCCGGAGCGCTCGCGGTGGTCGAGCGGCTGGCTCCCCGGCGCGCGCTGTTCACACACATCTGTCACGACCTGCCGCACGCGGCCACGAATGCGGCGCTGCCGGCCGGCGTAGAGCTGGCCTACGACGGGCTGCGAATCGCGATTGACGATCGCGCGATTCGCAAGGTGCCTAAAGTGCCTAAGGTGCCTCAAGTGCCTCAAGTGCCTCAAGTGCCTCAAGTGCCTAAGGTGCCTAAGAGGGTGCCTGATGTGCACTAGCCAGCCTGTGCACCCAATGCATCCGAAGCACCGAGGCACCCGAGGCACCGAGGCACCCGAGGCACTCAAGGCACCCGAGGCACTCAAGGCACCCGAGGCACCGAGGCACCGAGGCACCCGAGGCACCCGAGGCACCCGAGGCACATTAGGCACATTAGGCACTTCAGGCACCCGAGGCACATGATTTCGTGATGGAAGTCGCGCGCTTTCCCGACGATCCGCGTCCTGCCCGCTGGCACAAGCCGGTGCTGGCGCTCGGCAATTTCGACGGACTCCATCGCGGCCACACCAAGATCATCGAGCGCGTGCGGCGGGTCGCGGCCGAACGCGGCGCGACGTCACTGGTCCTGACCTTCGACCCGCATCCGCCTCGCATCGTCCGCCCCGACAAGGCGCCAGCGCTGCTCATGACGCTCGACCAGAAAGTCGAGGCGCTGGCAAAATCAGGGATTCAGGGCGTCGCCATCGTGCGCTTTACGGTGGAGCTGTCACGATGGGAGCCCGAGACGTTTGTCAAGACGGTGCTCGTGGACTGGCTGCGCGTCGGGGAAGTGTGGGTCGGCGCCGACTTTCTCTTCGGGCGTGACCGCTCCGGCAACTTCTCGCTGCTGCGTGCGCTCGGTGCACACTACGGGTTTCGCGCCGAGAAGATCGATCCGGTTCGCTACAAGGATTTCGTCGTGTCGAGCACCCGCGTGCGGCGTCTCGTGTCGGAGGGACGCGTCGACGAAGCCGGCGCCCTGCTCGGCCGCCACTTCTTCATCGACGGCGTCGTCGTAAAGGGCGCGGGCCGGGGCCGCGAGCTGGGTGTGCCGACGGCCAATCTCGAAACACAGAACGAGCTGGTGCCGCCCCATGGTGTCTACGCCACGGCCGTGACCATCGACGGCGTCGTCTACGCCGGCGTCACCAACATCGGGCTTCGCCCGACGTTTGCCGATGTGGCCCGGCCAATGATCGAGGTCCACGTGCTGGACGCGGACCGCGATCTTTATGGCCAGACCCTCCGCCTGGCGTTCGTCCAGCGGCTGAGGGATGAACGGCGATTCCCGGACGTGGACGCGTTGAAGGCCCAAATCGATGCCGATGTACGCCGCGCACGACGATTGTTCGATAGACTCTCGGTTTAGGGGCGCTCAGCGGTCAGCCGAAAACCGAATGACACCAACATCGTTTGAGTTCACAGTGACCCTCCCGGGCGATACGCGGCTGGTGGGGGCCGTCAAGGGTCTGAGCGCCCACGCGGCCGGCTATGCGCAGCTCGAGGATTCGGCGCGTGAAGGGTTTGCCGGCCAGGTGGCCGCGGCGACCGAGGCGGCCATGGCGGCCGCGCCGGGGGCCAGCGCCCCGATCGACCTCCGCTTCACCGGCGACGAGGAGGCCCTCACCGTGGTCATCTCCTGCGAGGCCGGCGCGTCGCGCCCACGGCCGCGGTCGGCCACCGCGGACGACGTGACGGTCGATTGGGCGACTGAAGGCTCGCGTCATGTCTGCCACATCCGGCAGCCGATTTCTGCCTGACGGATCGCGATGCGTCTCTTCAACACGCTCACACGCCAGCACGAGGAGTTTGCGCCGCTTCGTGACGACACCGTCCGCATGTATACCTGCGGGCTCACCGTCTACGCGCGCGGGCACATTGGGAACTTCCGGACGTTCGTCGGCACCGATGTGCTGCGCCGTGCCTTGAAGTACATCGGCGACTGGAAGATGCGTCAGGTCGTCAATTTCACCGACGTGGACGACAAGACGATTGCCGGCGCCGAACGCGCGGGTCTGCCGCTGCGGGAATACACCGATCGCTACATCACGGCGTTTCACGACGACGCCGCGGCGCTCGGGCTCGAGCCCGTCGAGGAGATGCCGCGCGCCACCGATCCGGACAACCTCGACGCCATGGCCCACATCATCAAGGCGCTCCGGCAGCGCGGCCACACCTACGAGAGTGACGGCTCCATCTACTTCAAGATTTCGACCATGGCCGATTATGGCAAGCTGGCGCGGCTGCACCACGAGGGGATGCAGGCGGGCGCGCGGGTCGATTCGGACGAATACGGCAAGGAAGATGCGCGCGATTTCGTGCTGTGGAAGGCCACCAAGCCTGGCGAGCCGACGTGGGACGTCGGCGTCGGCCCCGGCCGGCCCGGCTGGCACATCGAATGTTCGGCCATGGCGCTGAGGCTCCTCGGCGAGGCCCCGATCGACATTCATGCCGGCGGCATCGATCTCATCTTTCCGCACCACGAGAACGAGATCGCCCAGAGCGAGTGCGCGACAGGCAAGCCATTTTCGCGCTTCTGGGTGCACTTCGAGCACCTGCTCGTGGACGATCAGAAGATGTCGAAGTCGCTCGGCAACGTTTACAGCCTGAAAGATGTCGTCGACCGCGGGCACCGCGTGTCGGCGCTGCGCTACCTGCTCCTCTCGGCGCACTATCGCAAGCAGTTGAACTTCACGTGGCACGGCCTGGTGCAGGCGGAAGAGGCGCTGACGCGGCTCACCGACTTTCTCGCGCGGCTCGACGGCCTTCCGGAGGGATTGGCAAACCCGGGCATCGCCGATCGTGTCGCCGCGGCCCGGCAGGAATTCAATGCCGCGATGTCGGACGATCTCAATACGGCCGCCGGTCTGGCGGCGATGTTCGATCTGGTCCGCGCGCTCAATACCGCCATTGACGCGAAGCAGGTGACGTCCGGCGATGCGCCGGTCGTGCACGAGGCGTTCGGCCACTTCGATCGTGTGCTGGGCGTGATTTCGCTGCGCCGGGCCGAAGACGAGCGGCCGCCGGTGCCGATCGTCGAGATCGAGCAGCTGATTGAAGCGCGCAAGGACGCGCGGCGACGCCGCGACTTTGCCGAGGCCGACCGGATCCGCACGGATCTCGACGAGCGCGGCATCCTGCTCGAGGACAACCCGCAGGGCACGCGCTGGAAGCGGAAATAGCACGAAGGCTTTTCGTGCCCTTCGTGTCCGTCGTGCGTACGGGTGCCGGGATATGATCGCGTGATGGATGCGCCTCAACTGAAGACGTCGTTACCGGGACCGCGTGCGAAGGCGCTGATCGAGCGGGACGGCGCGGTTGTTTCTCCGTCCTACACTCGTTCCTATCCTTTCGTGATGGCCCGTGGCGCCGGCGCGGCCGTCGAAGATGTCGACGGCAACGTCTTTCTCGACTGCGCCGCCGGCATCGCCGTCAACTCGACCGGCCACTCACACCCCGATGTCGTGGCCGCCATCGTCGAGCAGGCGGGCAAGTTCCTGCACATGTCGGGCACCGACTTTTACTACGAGCCGCAGGTCCGGCTCGCCGAGGAGATGAACGCGATTGCGCCCTGGCAGGGGCAGAAGCGGTCGTTTTTTTCGAACTCCGGGACCGAAGCCATCGAGGCGGCGATCAAGCTCGCGCGTTATCACACCGGGCGTTACGGCATCATCGGCTTTCTCGGCAGCTTTCATGGCCGCACGCTTGGTGCCCTGTCGGTGACGTCGAGCAAGGCCATCCAGCGGCGCGGGTTCGGGCCGCCGCTGGGCGGCGTCTATCACGCGCCCTTTCCGGATCCGTATCGCGGCCCGACCGGTCAGAGCGAAGAGGAGTGCGTCGCCCGGAGCCTCGACGTCATCCAGGACCAGATCCTCGTGCATCTGATCTCGCCGGACGAGGTCGCCGCGGTGGTGGTCGAGCCGATTCAGGGGGAGGGCGGCTACGTCGTGCCGCCGCCGTCGTTCTTCCAGCGGCTGCGGGAGATCACGCGCAAGCACGGCATGCTGCTGGTCATCGACGAAGTGCAGTCAGGGATGGGGCGCACGGGCAAGATGTTCGGCATCGAGCACTTCGGCGTCGAGCCGGACGTGATTGCCGTGGCCAAGGGCATCGCATCGGGCCTGCCGCTGGGCGTGACGACGGCGCGGGCCGAGATGATGGCGTGGCCCCCGGGCGCGCATGCCAACACGTTCGGCGGCAATCCGCTGTCGTGCGTGGCGGCGCTCGCCACGATCAGGTTGCTGCAGGAATCGTTGATGGCCAACGCCGCCGAGGTCGGCGCGCATCTGCTCGCCGGCCTGTGTGAGCTGCGCGGCAAGCAGGTGCTCATCGGCGACGTGCGCGGCAAGGGGCTGATGATCGGCATCGAGCTGGTGCGCGATCGGTTGACGAAGGAGCGCGCCACCAGGGAACGCGATCGGCTGGTCGACGAGTGCTTCAACCGCGGCCTGCTGGTGCTCGGCGCCGGCCGCAACACCCTGCGCCTGTGTCCGCCACTCGTGCTCACGAGGGAACAGGCGGACACCGCCGTGCGCATCATCGATGAGAGTTTGACGGCCATGCGGTAGGTGCCGGGGACGTGGGCGTTTGTGTCCTGAGCGCGATGGCGTGCGAGGCGAAGCGAGGTCCGGCGGCCTGTGGAAGGCGTGGGCGTTCGTGTCCCGAGCGAGCGCGATGACACGCGAGTCGGAAGACGTCCCGGCGGAATGAATGTTGCGTTACCGTCGCGGATGACGCGTGCGCGACAGGACTTTGGATTGCTCGGCGAGGACCTCGCGTGCGATGCCCTCGTGGAGCGCGGATATACCATCGTGGCAAGGCGTTACCGCACGAAGTCCGGTGAGCTGGACATCATCGCGCGGCATCGCGACTACCTGGTGTTCGTCGAAGTCAAGGCCCGGCAGAGTGACAGTTTTGGCGATCCGGAGGAGGCCGTGACGTTGCAGAAACAGCAAAGGATGGTGTGGATGGCAGCTGACTACCTCGCCCGAAACGTCCCGCACGAGGTCCCCTGCCGCTTCGATGTCGTGGCCATCAACACCCAGACCGAACCGCCGGTCATCACGGTGTTCGAGGACGCCTTTCGCCCCGGCTGGTAGCGCGAACCCCGTGATCCTGAGGTCGCGTGATGTCTGAGCTGCGCCGGGACCCGATTACCGGACGGACCGTGATCATTGCGCCGGAGCGCCTGAGCGGTACCCGCCTCCGCCGTCCCGCCGGCGTGATCGGCGGCGATCTGTGTCCCTTCTGCGAAGGCCATGAGGATCTCGCCGGTCGCGAGATCCTCGCGTGGCGGTCCTCCAGCGAGCCGAACACCCCCGGTTGGCGCGTGCGTGTCGTCCCGAATCGCCTGCCGGCGCTGCGCGTCGAAAGCTATTACGCCGAGCCGGCGGGCGGGTTGTTTCAGTCGCTGGGCGGCCTCGGCGCGCACGAAATTATCATCGAATCGCCGGCGCACGACGCGCACTGGGGCCAGATGAGCGCAGACGAGATCCGCCTCGTGCTGTGGGCGTGGCGCGAACGCATGCGCGATCTGCGTCGCGACACGCGGCT
The DNA here is from genome assembly GCA_035512515.1 of Vicinamibacterales bacterium. Classification (GTDB taxonomy): domain Bacteria; phylum Acidobacteriota; class Vicinamibacteria; order Vicinamibacterales; family UBA2999; genus JACCSI01. The sequence goes on along the minus strand of DATKDY010000077.1, from coordinate 2,105 downwards.
CAAGAGCTTTCTCGTCGTCAAGAACGTCGGCGCGGCGGCCGGCGCGACGCTCGATCATCCGCATTCCCAGCTGCTCGCGCTGCCGTTCGTTCCGCTTCACCTGGACGACGAGCTGACGGCGGCGCGGATCAGAGAAGAGAAGACCGGGCGCTGCGCGTTCTGTGCGGTGGTCGCGGAGGAGCTCGCCAGCGGCGTGCGCGTCGTCTCGAGCGACGAGGACACGGTCGCGATCTCCGCGTTTGCGTCGCGCGTGCCGTTCGAGACGTGGATCCTGCCGCGGCGGCATCTGTCGGCGTTCGACGACGAGTGTGACGACTGTTTGCATGCGATTGCCGGCCGCGTGCGCGATACGGTCCAGCGGCTGCATGTGGCGCTCAACGCGCCGCCGTATTCCGTGCTGCTGCACACGGTGCCGGTGGGGGAGTCCGGTGTGTCGTATCACTGGCACGTCGAGATCGTGCCGCGGCTGGCGCCGGTCAACGCGCTGGCGTGGGATGGGGGGATACACATCAATCCGGTGGCGCCGGAGGAGGCGACGCGGGCGCTTCGCGACGCGCTGTAAGGCAGGACGCCTTCGCTTCGCTCGGCTGGACGCGGTGCTGGCGCGGTCCCCTGTCCCCTGTCCCCCTGTCAAGCCATAAGTAACGGTTACCGAGCAGCACTTCGTCGCGCCGTTAATCGGGTTACCGAATTCGCTGTACTCGTAATGCCATCGTGTCGTTCTTCTGTCAGTGGTCGCAGAAAGCTGTGCAGGCGCTCGGCGGCGGTCGAGCGAGTGTGAGCGGAGGGGCGGGGCTGCCGCCGAGCGCCCCCGCGTGCCGCCACGGGCGACGGGACTGGTAACGCCGCGTGCGGCTTGGTGATGGTCGCCGGACTGACACGCTGATTGGCGAGCGGATAGATCGCCTCGAGCGCCGCGTCGATGCGCTCGGCCAGCGCGATCGGATCGAGTTGGGCGCGGCGCTGCTGGAGTGCGCGCACCCGAGGCGCATCGATCGCGGCGCAGGCCGCGACGCGATCGAGTGGCGTCTGCGGCGCATCGTACCGCCGGCGCACGCGCGCGCCGACGCGCTCCTTGCGTTGCAGCTTCACCGATGGCAGAAAGAGATTCTGCAGCAGGCGCAGGTCCGCATAGACGGCGTTGATCGCCATCAGCGCCGCCTCGGAGTCGTAGCGCACATAGCCGAGCAGCTTGCGGACATGCGTCCAGTTCTTCTGTTCGATGTGCGCGTTGTCATCCTTCTTGTAGGGACGCCCGCGCGTAAATTGAATGGCGTGCGTGGCGCAGTAGCCGTGCAGATGGTGATTGATAAACTCCGAACCGTTGTCCGAATCGATCCCGTGCAGCCGAAACGGCAGCTGCTGCCGCAGGTGCTCGAGGGCCTCCTGCACGTGGTGCTGACTCTTGCCCATCACGGCCCGCGTTTCGACCCACGTCGTGTGAATGTCCGTCAGGTTCAACGAATGCAGGAACTCGCCGTCAGCGCGATCGCCAGAGTGGGCGACCAGGTCGATCTCGGTGAAGCCCGGGACCTGGACATTCCACCGGTCGGTTTTCAGCGGAATCTGGTGCTTGAGCAGCGTCCCCGGCTTGGTCCGGCCATACTGGCGTTTGCACAGCTCACGCTTGAACGGGCGCAGCGCGCGGTCCATTTGCCGCGGACTCATCGTCCGGAGCCGCTCGACGACGTCGCGCGACAGACGCCACCGTCGCCCCGCCCACGGGAGCCACACCGGCAGCAACGCCCGCAAGCGCACCGACCACGGATAGCCGGCCGCCTCCCAAATCTGCCGCAACGCGCCCACGACTGTGGCGCCATACCGCACGGGGCGGCCGCGGCGCCGCGCGCGCCGTCTGGCCGGTCGACGCAGGAACCGAATCACCGCTTTGCGGTGATAGCCCGTCACCTCACACACCTCATCCAATAACTGACTCTTCGTCGCGCGACCTGCCGTCACATACCGCTCCCGCATTCGCGCCAGATACTCTCGTCTCGCCTGTGGTCCCACTCGGGATGCTCCCATGAACTCGTCCTTTCATGGGTAACCCGATTTTTGGCGCGGCGCCCCGCCGCTCGGTAACACTTACCATGGCGCGATACGGT
>DATKDY010000076.1:0-22399 GCA_035512515.1 Vicinamibacterales bacterium | reverse complement strand
CGCACGCGCCACCCAACCAAACGTCAGCCCGCCGGTCCGCGGCACGGTGCCCATCCCGCTCAGCACCAAATTGTGACGCCGATCGAAATTGGTCGGGCCCTCGTTGAGATCGAGATTGAGATCGTCGAGCACCTGGAACTGGCTGGCCGGGATGCCGGCGCCGGTCGTGTTGCCGCGCGAATGCGACAGCGTGTACGACACGCGCGCCATGTAGTTGTTGCTGTAGCGCTTTTCGACCTGCACCATCAGCGCGTCGTAGTCGGTTTCGCCGACGTTATCGTAGGTCGTCACCGCACCCGTGAACGGAGCAAAGCCCGGATACACCTGTTGCAGGCCGGCGGTGATGGTCGATAACGTCGCGCTGCCCTGCCGCACGTTGGGCGACGTCACCGAGGTCGTAGCACGCAGCGTCGGGTTGAGCGCAACGGCCATCAGCTGGTCGCGACCAAACGCATGCACGTAGTCCGCGCTGACCGACAAGTCAGCGCGCAGCAGGCGCTCGATGCCGAGCGAGAGTTGATCCGTATACGGCATCACGCGGTCTGGGTTGTCGAACGAGGACCCCGTGTTGCGGACCGTCGTCCCCGGCGGAAAGAGCGCGGCGATCGCGGCGCGCGATGCGCCGGTCAGGAACGGGCCGTTCGCCAGGAACGGATCGTTGGGCCGGTTTCCCTGGATGGGACCGGGGTCCGCGTTGTTCAGCGGAAAGAGCCGGGTGAACGAGGTCGTGAAGGGTGAGTTCGTCCGGATGGCGCTGATCAACTCGAAATGCGTCTTCTCGTAGAACCGTCCGTAACCGCCGCGCAGCAGCGTCCTGTCGTCGTCCAGGTTGTAGGCGAACCCGAGGCGCGGCTGGAAGTTGTCCTTGTCGACCGGCCAGTCGTTCGGATCGTCGAACAGCGGATTATCGACTTCAGGTATCGTGACGTTGTCGAGGTCGTAGCGCAGGCCCAGCGTCAGGGTCAGGCGGTTGTTGATCTTCCACTTGTCCTGCACGAAGGCGCCAAATGACCGGCTCTTCTGGAAATTGCGCAGCGCGCCCGGGACGCGAATGCTGAGCCGATCGGGATAGGTGCGGAAGTTGTTCGGATCGAACGCCAGGTTGTTCTGGCTGAACGAGAACGTGCCGTTCAGGTTGCCGTGCTGCAGACTGTCGGCCTGCGAGTACTGCCACTGCACCCCCATTTTGACGTCATGATCGCCGCGGCGCCCGGGGATGAACCACGAGAGTGTGTCTTCAATCTGGTAGGCGTCGTTGACCCTGGACTGCGCCACGGCGTTCTGCTGCGTCGTGAATGTCTGGAAGCTCAGTGTCGGCTCACACGCGGCCTGGTTACGACCATTGGTGTTGTAGCAGGGGTTGGCAAACGCCACGTCCTCCTGCGTCCACGCTACACGCAAGGTGTTGAACCGCGTGTTGCCCAGCACTGAGTTGAACGTGCCTACCACCGTCTGATCGATGTCGAACTCTTCGCGGGCGGCCTCGAGCGTCACGTTGCCGATGATCTGATTCAGCTGCGGCGATTCCTCGCGCAGCCAGCGGACGCCCCACGTGTTGTTCGCGTTGATCTGGTTGTCGAACCGGATGACGGTATTCCACACACGCGTCTCTTCCGTCGTCGTCGTATTGAATGCCGGACGGGCAGGGATGTTGATGGTGATGCCTTCGTCGATGCGGACGCGCTCGAGGCTGAAGAAGAAGTGTGCCCGGTCGCGCACGATCGGACCGCCCAGTGTGCCGCCGAATTGCTGCTGCGAGGTGTCCGGCTTATCCAAGTTGTTGAGCTTCGCGAAAAAGTCACGATCGGTGAGCTCGGCGTCCTGGAAGTACCCGAACGCGCTGCCGCGCCAGGCGTTGCTGCCCTGCTTGGTGACGGCGTTGATGATGGCGCCGGTCGTGCGGCCGAACTCGGCGTCGAACTGGTTCGTGATGACCTGGAATTCCTGCACCGACTCAATCGCCGTCCGCGCCTGCGTCCCGGCGCGCTGGCCGATCACGTCGTCGTTGTTGTTGGCGCCGTCCAGCATGTAGTTGTTGTTGCGCGAATCCTGGCCGTTCACCGAAATCGAGTCGCTGCCGAACGACTCGGTGCTGATGGACGGGACGACGCCCGGCAGGATGCCGATGACGCCGACGAAGTTGCGGTTGACCGACGGCAGGCCGGTGAGTTCGCGGTCGCTGACGCGACCACCGACTTCCTTCGACGTCAGGTCGAGCGTACTTGTCGTGCCCGTCACCGTGACGACTTCAGTGAGCGCGCCGACCTCGAGCACGATGTCCACGGTGGCGGTGCGGCCAATTTCGAGCGGCACGTCACGTCGTGAAAACTGTTTGAAGCCGGCCAGCTCAGCAGTGATTTCGTAGGTGCCGGGGGCCAGGCCACTGACGAAGTACGTCCCGTCGTTGTTGCTGACGGTCTCACGGAACATGCCGGTGTTCTGGTTCCGGACGACAACAGTCACGCCAGGCAGGGCGCCTCCCTGGGTGTCTTGCAATTGTCCTCGCAGATCTGTCGTGCCCTGCTGCGCCAAGAGCGAAACAGGCAGCGCCAGCAGCAAGGCGAGAACGAGACTTCCTAGTCGCGGTGTCATGACTCCTCCAACTTTTATACGCATCTACGCAGCGCGACAGCCCGATCCGATAATTGGGATTGGCAAGTCACACTGTTGGATTTCCCGTGGTTGGTCGGCCCAGATCGTTGGGATTTCTAGCGGTCCCGGCACGACATCGCGGCGCACTGCGAACGAGAGCAATCGACATGCCCCGCGTATCGTTTTGGGACCATCGCTGATACCAGGCTCGGCCGGATGCAGGAGAAGGGCTATCTGGAGTCCCGGCAAGAGGCCTTGCCGCCCGGCGCAATGGGCCTGCCCCGCCGGCTGTATCGCCCCACGGGCTACGCCGTTCGCGTGCTCAACGCATGGCGGCTCGCCGAGCGGATGTTGGCCGGCGCTGAGCCGAGGGAAGCGTGATGCGACGACGCGAGACGCTCCAGTGGGTGGCTTCCGATCGTGACGGCGGCATCTGCGCTTGGCTGGCGAGCCATCGCGGCGTGGATCCAGCGTCGGCGTGACCGCCGCGCCGCGCGCTGAGAAGAACGGGGGCACGACCATGACCAGCACATTGCTCGCAATGGCCGAAGCGCTCTGCGGGATGGAGGCGCGCCGCCGCGTCTTCGGGCCGCTGGTCGCGGACTGGCAGCGGGAATGGCACGACACACAAGGTGTCAAACGGTGGAGGGTCGCCATCAGTGGGACGGGCGCCCTGGGGTGGAGCATCATCCGGTGCGTGGATCTGGCGCACGTCGTGCGCGCGAACCCCGCGACCGGTCTGGCCGCAACGCTCGTGCTCTTTGCCGTGGTCGCGGTCATCCTCAGCCTGCAACCGTTCCAGTATCGCTGGGTGCATTGGGCCCCGACTGCCCCGAATGCATTCTGGCTGTGGCCGCGCACGAGCCTGGCATATGCCGTGCCCGAGGAACTCGCCATGGGCATCGTGTTCGCGATGCTGCCGGCCGCCTTGCTGGCCGCGGCCGTGCGTTGGCCGGTCAGGCGGATCGTGAGCGCGTCGTCCTCGCCCTCGCCGCCTTAGTCATCGTGGACGGGTGGCTGGCGCCGATGGCCGGGCTCGCGCGGCAGCGCGCGTTCTGGGAAGGCTTCGGCCGCACGCCGCTGCCGGTGTCCCCGCTGGCCTATCCGACAACCCGCCGAGCTGTTCGTGCTCGCTCAGGACGGCGACACGCTGGTGGCCGGGAGCGCGAAGGGGACGCTCCGGAGCCGATTGCAGCTCGTGCTCGCGGCCGCCGGCCTGGCGATGATTGGCGCCGGCATCGGACGGTCGTCGCGTGGTGGGTCTTCGGCTGGGTCAGCTATCGACTCCTGGTCTACTGGTCGCCGTACTTCGTACGCGCGCTGGATCTGCCGCGCACGCTTACCTCATGGCTGCCGATCATGATCCTGGCGGCAGTCGGCTGTGCGGCGCTTTACGGCGTCCGCCCGGGGCGTTCTGCCCCGCCCTCCTCCGGTCACGACGCGCTGCCGGCGTGAGCCACTCGGCGCGAGCGAAAGCGAGCGCCGCCCTCCGCGAGCAAAGCGAGCGGCCCTCCGCGCGAAGCGCGGCCCTCCGCGCGAAGCGCGGCCCTCCGTGCGAAGCACGGCCCTACGAGCGATACATCGGCTGCCCGTCCTTCAGCGCCAGCCAGCCACGCGCGATCCGATAGATGAACCAGATGGTGACAATCGCGAGCGGGAGCCACGCGATCAGTATGCCAATGCCGAGCGTGACGATGATGAAGAGCACGCACAAGGAGACCCACAGCAGTCCATACCAGAACGTGCGGATCTGCCAGCGAAAGTGCGTCTCCATCCAGGTGCCACGCGCAGCACCCTGCTTGATGTAGTTGAGGATGACCGCGATGATCGACGGCCAGCCGGTCAAAAACGCGCCGATGACCGAGGCGGTGCCAATGATCCCGGTCAGCAGACTGAACGCATGCAGCCCGTAGACCACGTGCGCCCAGGTGACGAGCTCCGACCGAGCGGCTGGCGGCGGCTGCGGAACAGGTGGCGGGGATGCGGGGAACGTCATGACGAGAGCATTGTCGCCCGAAACCCCATCCGCGAGCGAAAGCGAGCGGCCCGCGCGCGAAGCGCGCCCTCAGCGAAGCAGCCTACTTGCGCTTGGGCTTGTACACGTGCGTCGCCGTCCCGAAGAACTGCTCCGCCGCTTCCATCACGGTTTCCGACAACGTTGGATGCGGATGGATCGTCAGCTTCATATCCGACACCGTCGCACCCATCTCGATCGCCAGCACGCCTTCGGAAATGAGCTCTCCGGCACCAGGGCCGACGATGCCGACGCCGAGCACGCGCTCGGTTTTCGGATCGACCACGAGCTTGGTCATCCCGTCCACGCGATCGATTGAAATCGCGCGTCCCGACGCGCCCCAGGGAAACTTCGCGACCTCGACGTCACGGCCTTCCTTTTGCGCCTGCGTCTCGGTCAGCCCGGCCCACGCAATCTCCGGATCCGTGAAGACAACGGCCGGGATCGCCTGCGGCTCGAAAATGGCTTTGTGTCCGGCAATCGCCTCCACCGCGGCACGGCCCTCGTGCGACGCCTTGTGCGCGAGCATCGGCTCGCCGGCGACGTCGCCGATGGCAAAGATCGTGGGTTCTTCGGTGCGGCGCTGAAAATCGGTCTGAATGAACCCGCGATCCGTCACCTGGACGCGGGTTTTCTCGATTCCTGGTACGCGCGCGTTGGGACGGCGGCCGATCGACACGAGCACGTAGTCGTAAGTGGCTTCTGCCGGGCCGTTCGGCCCCTCGAGCGACACGGCAACGCCATTGCCCTTCGCCTTCATCGACAGCACCTTCGTCGAGAGCATGACCTTGTCGAACGTCTTGTCGACGCGCTGTGCGAGAATGCGCACGAGATCGCGATCGGCGCCGGGCAGCAACCCGTCGGTCATCTCCACGACCGACACTTGCGTGCCGAGCGCCGCGTAGACCGATCCGAGCTCGAGCCCGATGTAGCCGCCGCCGATGACGAGCAGCGTGCCGGGGATCTCCGGCAGGTCGAGCGCACTGGTCGAATCGAGCACACGCGGGCTGTTGATGGACAGCGCGGGAATACGGGTTGGTTCGGAGCCGGTCGCAAGGATGATGTAATCGACATCCACGAATTCTTCGCCGCTCGCGGTGCGCACGTGCAGGCGCGTCGGGGTCACGAGACTCGCCCACCCCTGCAGGTAATTCACCTTGCGCAGCTTGGCGACCTGGCCTGTACCGCCGGTCAGCTTTTCGACGACCTTGTTCTTGTAGCCGCGTAATCGATCGATGTCGATCCTGGGAGTGCCGAACTCGATCCCCCAGTCGCGGGCGTGGCTGGCCTCGTCGATCACTTTGGCGACGTGCAAGAGCGCCTTCGACGGAATGCACCCGCGATACAGACACACCCCGCCGGGATTTTTCTCGGGATCGATCAGGGTGACCTGCATCCCGAGGTCAGCGGCATAAAACGCGGCCGCATAGCCGCCCGGACCTGCTCCGACCACTGCAACACGTGTCATCAAGCTCTCAGCTTTCAGCTATCGGCTCTCAGCGCTCTCGGCTCGGGCGGTCAGCTTCAAGCTGAGTGCGCCGAGAGCTGATAGCCGAGAGCTGCGGGGCGAGGCGCGCGTTAGCGCGCCTAGCCCCGCAACATTACCGTGAAGGGCTGCTCAATCGCCTCGACCACCCAGCGCAGGAATCGAATCGCGTCCGCGCCGTCGATCACCCGATGGTCGTAACTGAGCGAGAGCGGCAGCATCTGACGCGGGACGAGCTCGCCATCCTTGAAGACCGCTTCGACGGCGCCGCGGGAAATCCCCAGAATCGCGACCTCGGGCCAATTGACGATCGGCGTGAATGCCGTGCCGCCGATCCCGCCGAGATTGGTGACCGACATCGAGCCGCCCGACATTTCGTCCAGTGACAGCTTGCGGGCCTTGGCTCGTTCGGCGAGCTGCTGAATTTCGACCGCCAGCTCGAGGATGTTCTTCTGGTCGGCGTTGCGGACCACCGGAACGAGAAGGCCGTGCTCGGTGTCCACGGCAATGCCGACGTGCACGTACTTCTTGTAGATGATCGAGTTGGTCGCGACGTCGATCGACGAGTTGAACTGCGGGAATTTCTTGAGCGCCGCCGCCAGAATCTTGGTGATGACGGCCGTCACGGTGAGCTTGCCGCCCAGCCGCTCAACCTCGCCCGCATACTTCGGGCGAATCTCTTCGAGCACCGTCATGTCCGCCTTGTCGAACTGCGTGACATGCGGAATCGACCACGCGTTGGTCAGGTGCTCCGACGTCTTGCGGCGGACACCGCTCATCGGCTTGCGCTCCACCTCGCCCCACTTGGTGAAATCCGGCAGCGCCGGCGTGACCACGCCCGGCCGCCCCGGGGCCGGCGCGATGGCGCCGCCGCCCATGCTGCTGAGGATCTGCCGCGCAAAGCCCTTGACGTCTGCCTCACTGATGCGACCGCCCGCGCCCGTGCCGGTCACCTGGCTGATATCGACGCCGATCTCGCGGGCGATCCGCCGGACTGACGGGGACGCGGGCGCCGACGCCGTGCTCGGCACGGGAGCGGCAGCCGAAGCGGATGGGGCAGCCGCGGCCGGGACCTGCCGTTCGCGGATGTCGACGACAGGCGCGCGCTTCTTCTCCTGTTCTGGTTTCTCCGCGTCTTTCTCCGCGTCGGCCGGGGTTTCGTCGGCCGGCCGCTCGTCGCCCGCCCGTTCGGCATCCTTCGTCGTCCTTGGTTCCGGCGAGGCTTCCGTCTTCGGCGCGGCCTTCTTCGGCGCGGCCTTCGCCGGGGTCTCTTCCTTGGGGGCGTCGGCTTCCGCGTCGTCCTCCGCGGGGTCCTCGGCCGCCCGGCCATCGGCGCCGTTATCGATGGTCATCACGGCGTCGCCGGGTTTGACCGTGTCGCCCTGCTTGACGCGGATTTCCTTGACCGTGCCGGCCACGTCGCTGGGCACTTCCACCGTGGCCTTGTCAGTTTCCAGTTCGAGGACCGGCTGATCGACGTCGACGGTGTCGCCCGGCTTGACCAACACTTGCAGAACGTCGCCCGCAGCGACGCCATCGCCTAGATTGGGAATGACGAATTCAGACATCGGGGTATTTGCTCTCGGCTCTCGGCTCTCAGCGCTCTCAGCTCTCAAAGCTATCAGCTATCAGCTACAGCGCGCGCGACTCGCGGGGGTGCGGCGGGGCTGAAGCCCCGCCTGACCTTCCTCAGGAAATCGCCGGGTCGCGCTTGTCAGTATCGATCTCCAGATCCTTGATCGCCTGCTGGACGACCTCAGGCGAGATCTGTTTGTCCTGCTGCAGCGCATGCAGGGCCGCCAGCGCGATGAAGCGCGCATCGACCTCGAAGAAGTCGCGCAGCGCCACCCGCGTATCGGAGCGGCCGAAGCCGTCGGTTCCGAGCGAGTGCATCCGGCGCGGCAGCCAGCGATCGATCGAATCCGGCAGCACTTTGAGGTAGTCGGTCGCCCCGACGAAGACACCCGGCGCTTTGGCCGTCACCTGCGCGGCATAGGGCACCCGCGGCTTGTCGGCGGGGTGCAGCCGGTTCCAGCGCTCGCACGCGTGGCCGTCACGATACAGATTCAGGTAGCTCGTGATGCTCCACACGTCCGTGCCAACGTTGTACTTCTCTTCGAGCACCTGCTGCGCCTTGAACGCCTCGGTCAGGATTGTCCCGCTGCCGAACACCTGCGCCCGCAGCTTGGCATCCGGCTTCGATGTCGGCTTCACGACGTACATGCCCTTCAGAATCCCGTCGCGCACCCCCTCGGGCATCGCCGGGTGCTCGTACTGCTCGTTCATCAGCGTCAGGTAATAGAAGATGTTCTCCTGATCGCCGTACATGCGCTTGATGCCGTCTTCGATGATGACAGCAAGCTCGTAGGCGAAGGCCGGGTCGTAGGCCTGGCAGGGCGGGTACGGCATCGCGTAGACGTGGCTGTTGCCGTCCTCGTGCTGGAGTCCTTCGCCGTTGAGCGTGGTGCGGCCGGATGTCGCGCCCAGCAGGAACCCGCGCATCCGCTGGTCGGCCCCCGCCCAGATCAGGTCGCCGACACGCTGGAAGCCGAACATCGAATAGAAGATGAAGAACGGGATCATGTTGATGCCGTGCGTCGCATACGACGTGCCCGCCGCGATGAACGACGACATCGAACCGGCCTCGTTGATGCCCTCTTCGAGGATCTGGCCGTCTTTCGCTTCTTTGTAATACAGCAGCGTGTCGCGGTCCACGGGTTCGTACAACTGGCCCCCGTGGGCGTAGATGCCAACCTGCCTGAAGAGCGACTCCATCCCGAAGGTGCGCGCTTCATCCGGCACAATCGGCACCACGAGCCTGCCAATCTGCTCGTCGCGCAGCAGCTTGCTCAACATACGCACGAACACCATCGTCGTGCTCGCTTTGCGGTTCTCGGTGCCTTTCAGAAATTCCGCAAACGGCTCCGACAGGTTCGGCCGTATCGGCTCGGAACGCACCTGCCGCCTAGGCACCGGGCCGTGCAGCGCCTCGCGGCGTTCGAGCATGTATTTGACTTCCACGCTGTCCGGCGGCGGACGGTAGAACGGCGCCTTGGCGACTTCTTCGTCGGAAATCGGAATGCCGAAGCGCGTGCGAAACGCCTTTACTTCCTCGTCGTTCAGCTTCTTCTGCTGGTGGGTGACGTTCTTGCCTTCGCCTGACTCGCCAATCCCGTAGCCCTTGATGGTGCGCGCCAGGACTACAGTCGGCACGTCTTTGGTCTCCACGGCGTTTTTGAACGCGTTGTAGACCTTGTCGGGGTCGTGCCCGCCGAGCGTGAGCTTCTTGAGCTGCTCGTCGGATAAATGCTTGACCATCTCCAGCAGGCGTGGGTCCGCGCCCCAGAAGTGCTTGCGAACGTAGGCGCCGGATTCGACGGCGTATTTCTGGTACTCGCCGTCCACGACTTCGCCCATCCGCTTGATGAGCAGCCCTTCGCGATCCTTTTCGAGCAGGTCGTCCCACGCCGATCCCCAGATGGCCTTGACAACGTTCCAGCCGGCACCGCGGAAGATCGCCTCGAGCTCCTGGATAATCTGCCCGTTGCCCCGCACCGGCCCGTCGAGCCGCTGCAGATTGCAGTTGATGACGAAAATCAGGTTGTCGAGTTTTTCGCGCGACGCGAGCGTGATGGCGCCGAGCGCTTCGGGCTCGTCGGTTTCGCCGTCTCCGAGGAAGGCCCAGACCTTCGCGTCGCCGGGCGCCTTCAGCCCGCGATCTTCGAGGTAGCGATTGAACCGCGCCTGGTAGATGGCCATGATCGGCCCCAGCCCCATCGAGACGGTCGGGAACTCCCAAAAGTCCGGCATCAGCCAGGGATGGGGATACGACGACAATCCGCCGCCGGGCTTCAGTTCGCGGCGGAAGTTCTCGAGTTGCTCGACCGACAGGCGGCCTTCCAGAAACGCCCGCGCGTAAATACCCGGCGAGCCGTGCCCCTGAAAAAAGACGATGTCGCCTTCGTTGCCGTTGTCGCGGCCGCGAAAGAAGTGGTTGAAACCCACTTCGTACAGAGTGGCGGACGACGCGAAGGTCGAGATGTGCCCGCCGATACCGTCTTCGATGCGGTTGGCGCGGACGACCATGGCCATCGCGTTCCAGCGCACGAGGCTCTTGATCCGCCGCTCAATCTCACGGCTGCCGGGATACGGCACCTCGTCGGAGGCATGGATCGTGTTGATGTAGGGCGTGTTGGCCGTGAACGGGAGCTTGACCCCGCTTTTGGTGGCATGAACACCGAGATCCCGGAGCAGACGACCGACGCGCGCGGGACCGCCGTGCTGAAGGACGTAGTCGAGCGATTCGAGCCACTCGCGCGTCTCGAGCGCCTCCAATTCACGGGCATCGGTTGGAGCTGAATTCCTCATGGTCGTGATGGAACCTTCCTGTCATTCCGCTGAGCTGTGGACAACCTTGCTATTGTACTTTCTGGCGGGACCAAAGTCCCGCCGGTCAATGTTCGAGTTGTTCACATGCCACGCTCACGTCAACAGACCCGCTCGCTGGCGCTCGTCACCTCCGCCATCGTCTCGTGCCAGCGCTGCACGCGCCTGCGCACGTATTGCGAGCGCATCGCGGCCGAGAAACGCGCGGCGTATCGTGATCAGGAGTACTGGGGAAAGCCCGTCCCGGGATTCGGCGATCCGCGTGCCCGCGTGCTGATTCTCGGCCTGGCACCAGCCGCCCATGGCGCGAACCGTACCGGCCGGGTGTTTACTGGAGACGGCGCGGGCGGCTCAGGCGACTTCCTCATGGCCGCCCTCCACCGTGCGGGCCTTGCCAACATCAGCACCTCGGCACATCCGGAGGACGGGCTCGCGCTGAGAGATGCGTACATCATGGCGACCGTTCGATGCGCTCCGCCGGATAACAAGCCGCTGCCCGACGAGATCGCCGCCTGTGCCGATCATCTGGACGCCGAGCTCGCGGCGCTACCCCATCTGGAGATTGTCGTCGCGCTCGGAAAGATTGCGTGGGACGCCTGGTTTCAGCATCTCGCCCGGCGCGGCGTCATGGTCCGCCCTCGCCCGCCATTCGCACACGGCGCCGTGTTCAACCTGAGCACCCCAGGCACCCCAGGCACCTCAGGCACCTCAGGCACCTCAGGCACCTCAGGCACCTTGATCGGCTGCTATCACCCCTCCCGCCAGAACACGAACACCGGCAAAGTCACGCCGGCGATGTATGACGCCGTCTTCCGGCATATCACGGAGGTTCTCAACCGGGGTTCTGCGAGCAGGGTCTCCACTGATTAGGCAGACCCACCCTGAAGCACCATGCGGAGCTTAGCCGCGTCGAGATTGCCGCCGCTCATGACCGCCACCACGCGCTTGCCGTTCAGCTGACTGCGAAGCTTCAGGGCCGCCGCCAGCGACGCCGCCCCGGCGCCTTCGGCGAGGTTGTGCGTGGCGCGCAGTGCCAGGCGGACGCCCTCGGCGAGCTCGTCTTCCGTCAGCATCACGAGGTCGTCGAGCTCGCGCTTCAGGAGATCGAACGTCAGGTCGAACGTCACCCGCGTGGCCATACCCTCCGCAAACGTGTTCGCGCTCTCGCCAACGACTCGCGTGCCAGTGCGGTAGGAGCGCGCAAACGCATCGGCGTTGACGGCCTGGAGTCCGACGATACGAGTCGGGGCGCCGAGGGCGGAGCGCACGATGCAGTTTCCGCACGCGCCGCTGCCGCCGCCGATGGGGACGAGAATCACGTCCACGTCTGGCAGCTCCTCGAAGATCTCCAATGCGTACGTGCTCACGCCGGCCAGCAACAGCGGCTCGTTTGCGGAGTGCACGTAGCGCGCCCCCGAGTCGCGTCCCGCCGCCTCGCAACGCTCGCGCGCTTCGTCGAAGTCGCGGCCACCCTCGGCGACCGTTGCGCCCAAGGCCCGCATCGCGGCGTTCTTCTCGGGATTGTTGCCGTCCGGCACGAAGACCGTGCAGCGGACGGTTTCGAGCCCGCACGCCATCGCGATCGACTGGCCGTGATTGCCAGTGCTCGCGGTCACGACGCCCCGCGCGCGCTCGGCCGCCGAGAGTGACCGAACGAGATTCAACCCGCCACGAACCTTGAACGCCCCCGTGGGATTGTGATTCTCGTGTTTGACCCAGATGTGGAGTCCGGTTTCCTGCGCCAGCAGCGCATGACGCAGGAGCGGCGTTGGCCGGATCACGTCGGCAATGCGCCGCCGCGCGGCGTAGATGTCGCTCAGAACAGGGGCAGGCACGCGGATAGATTACGCGGAGACCTTCTTCGCCGACAACGCCAGCCAGTCCGCGCGCGCCGGCACCGCGACATCCGGCCGATCCGTGATGACGCCGTCGACTCCCCACGAGAAGAGCCGCGTGACGTCGGGGGCGGCGTCCACCACCCAGACATCCACACGCGCCCCGGCACGGTGTGCCTGTTCGACGAAGGCCGGCGACACCACGCGCATCCGGCCGGCACGTTCCGGAACCTGAAAGGCGTGATAGACGCGGGCCCGGCCCATCGGCCACCGGCACCACGCCCGGTAGAGCGTCCATCGCGCTTCGTTTTCGGACGCGCTGGTCGCAATCGCCGGATCCTCAGCCCGGATCACGTCGAGCCCGTGCCGGTAGAATGACCCGATACAGATCCGGTCCGCGGCCTTGGTGCGCCGCACGACATCCAACACCGCCCGGGCGAGCGCCGGGTCTGCTTGCTTCATCTCGATGATGACTCGCGGGATGGGAAACGATCGCAGAACGGTTTCCAGCGTCGGCACGCCGATCCCACGGTGACGGAACGGGAGCGACCCATCCAGAGCGGTGAAGCGATACCCCGCATCGACCCGCGCCAGCTCCTCCGCCGTCCGTGCGCTGACAGGACCGGCGGCATCGGTGGTTCGTTCCAAGGTCTTGTCATGAATGACGACCGGCACACCGTCGCGTGAGAGGTGGACGTCGCACTCGAGTCCATCGCTGCCCAGGGCGAGACCGTTTTCGAAGGCGGCCATCGTGTTTTCCGGTGCGAGCTTGGCCCCGCCCCGGTGCGCAAAAACGAGCTTTTCACGAGTGCTGAACGGGTGGCGCATGCGTTGGGCTGTCCGCGTTTGGGTTCTCCGCTTTGTGCTCCCGGCTTCAGGCTGAGTGCCCGAGCGCTGAGAACCGCGAGCCGATGGCTATAGTATGGGGGCATGTCTGCAAGTGCCCGCCCGCCCAGCCTGGGAGACCTCAAAGCCGCCGTGGCCCGCGGGAGCGTGCTGCACCGCAGCGTCAAAGACGAAGTCCGGCAGAACCTCATGGCCAAGCTTCGTCGCGGCGACACGCTCTTTCCCGGCATCATCGGTTACGAAGACACCGTCGTCCCGCAGATCGTGAACGCCATCCTGGCGCGTCACAACTTCATTCTGCTCGGACTCCGGGGCCAGGCCAAAACGCGCATCCTGCGCGCGCTCACGTCGCTGCTGGACGATGCGATCCCGGTGGTGCCCGGAAGCGAGATCAACGACGATCCGCTCGCGCCGCTCTCGGCCTATGCACGCGAGAAGGTGACGCGAGACGGCGACGCCATGCGCATCGACTGGCTGCCGCGCGAGGCGCGGTACGTCGAGAAGCTCGCCACCCCCGACGTCACGATCGCGGACATGATCGGCGACATCGATCCGATCAAGGCGGCGCACGGCGGATTGCAGCTCGCCAGCGAGCTCGCCATGCATTTCGGTCTGCTGCCGCGCTCGAATCGAGGCATGTTCGCGATCAACGAGCTGCCGGACCTCGCCGGCAAGATTCAGGTGGGGCTGTTCAACATCCTGCAGGAAGGCGACGTGCAGATCAAGGGCTTCCCCGTGCGCCTGCCGCTCGACGTCATGGTGCTCTTCACGGCAAACCCCGAGGATTACACCGCCCGCGGAAAGATCATCACGCCGCTCAAGGACCGCATCGGCGCCGAGATCCGTACCCATTACATGGAGAGCCGCGCGCAGGCGATGGCGATCACCGGGCAGGAGGCGTGGGTCGATCGCGAACAGCCGATCGAGGTGCCGCGCTTCGTGCGCGAAATCATCGAGGAGATCGCGTTCCAGGCGAGGAACGACCGCAAGATCGACAAACGGTCGGGCGTCAGCCAGCGCATGCCGATCAGCGTTCTCGAAAGCGTCGTCTCCAATGCCGAGCGCCGCGCCTTGATCAACGAGGAATCCCCGGTCGCGCCACGCGTGATCGATCTGTACGCCGCGCTCCCGTCCATGACGGGCAAGTTCGAGCTGGAGTACGAAGGCGAACTGAAGGGTGCCGATGTCGTGGCGCGCGAGCTGGTGCGCGCAGCCGTCTCGAACGTGTTCGACGGCTATTTTCCCGACGCCGATGTCCGCGGCATCATCGAGTGGTTTGATCTCGGCGGGACGCTCAATCTGGGCGATGGGGTGGCCGCACAGGAGGTCGTGGCCCAGGCGCGTGGGGTGCAGGGGCTCGTCGAACTGGCCCATCGCGCCGGGATTGCGCCCGATGCCGCGCAGCCGCTGGTCGCGTCAGCGGTCGATTTCGTCCTCGAGGGGCTGTACTCGCAGAGAAAGATCGGCCGCTCGGACGAACGCGGCTACCACGGCACCGAGCCCCCGCGTCGGCGCGAGCCGGCGGCGGCGAGAACGCCCGTGCTGACGCCGGATGACGAAGACGATCAGCCGCGCGGCAAGAAGAAGCGGTATTACAACTGAGTGCTCGAACCGTGAAGTACAGGTACCAGAAATACGTACCGTCGCTGCTCGACGACCTCGACATGGACGAGCTCATGTCGAAGCTGTCGGATCTTCTGCTCTCGAGCGGATTCGACAATCCCTGGGGCGGTCCGTCGGCCAGCTACGACCGCACCATGCAGGCGCTGCACGATGCCATCCTCGAAGCGCTCTTCAGTGGCGGCGTGCTGCCGCCGGACATGCTCGACAAGCTGTTTGGCGAGCCTGCCGACGGCGATCAGGAACAGATGCGCCAGCAGCTCGAAGACCTGATTGAGGAAATCATCGAGCGGATGAAGGACTCGGGCTACATCACGGACTCGCCCGATCTCGAGACCGAACGGGCCCGTCGCGCCCAGGGCGGGGGCGCCGGCACCCGCGAGGAAGAGGCCACCTTCGAGGTCACCGACAAGGCGCTCGATTTCCTCGGCTTCAAGGCGCTCCGCGATCTGCTTGGCTCCATCGGCCATAGCAGCGCCGGGCGACACGACACACGCGATCTGGCCACCGGCATCGAGACCAGCGGTGCGCCCAAACCCTACGAGTTCGGCGATACCATGAACCTCGATGCGACCGCCACGATCCTCAATGCCGTGAGGCGGCAGGCACGCGAGGGGGGCAGCGGGCCGGCGCCCCGTGTCGACATCACGTATCAGGACCTGATGGTGGCGCAGGGCGAATATCAGAGCTCGTGCGCGACCGTGCTGATGCTGGATTGCAGCCACAGCATGATCCTGTACGGCGAAGATCGCTTCACGCCAGCCAAGCGCGTGGCGATGGCGCTGTCGCACCTGATCCGCACGCAGTATCCCGGCGACACGCTGCGCGCCGTCCTGTTTCACGATTCGGCCGAGGAGATTCCACTGCGCGAGCTGGGGCGCGTCCGGGTCGGACCCTATTACACGAATACGCGCGAGGGTCTGCGCCTGGCGCGCCGCATTCTCGAGAAGCAGCGCAAGGACATGCGCCAGATTGTGATGATTACCGACGGCAAGCCGTCGGCGCTGACGCAGCCGGACGGCCGCATTTACAAGAACGCGTTTGGCCTGGACCCGTTCGTCATCGCCGAAACGTTCGCCGAGGTCTCGGCCTGTGCACGCGCGGGGATCATGATCAACACCTTCATGCTGGCGCGAGACTACGACCTGGTGGCGTTTGTCCGGCGGGTCGCCGCGATGTGCCGCGGCAAGGCGTATTTCACGACCCCGGATACCCTCGGCGAGTACGTCCTGACCGATTACATGGACAGGAAAACGAGGACCATCCACTGATCCTGGGCCAAAGGCCTGACGCCTGGAGCCTGAACCGCGATGCTGCCATCGACCATTCCGATCTTTCCGCTTCCCAACGTCGTCCTCTTTCCGAACGTCTTCCTGCCCCTGCACATTTTCGAGGAGCGGTATCGGCAGATGGTGACCGATGCCCTTGGCGGTGAGCGGATGATTGGCATGGTGCTGCTGCAGCCGGGATACGAGGAGGGTCACGAGGGAGCTCCCCCAATCTACCGCGTGGGCTGCGCCGGACTCATCACGCATGTCGAGCGTCTCAACGACGGCTGCTTCAACATCGTCCTGCGCGGGCTGGAACGGTTCCGGATTGTCGGCGAAGAGGAGCCTTCGGCGTCGGTTCTCTACCGGCGCGCCTATATCGCGCCGATTGCCGAAGCCAGCGCGCCGGAGGGCCCGGAGTTGCTCAAGTCGGAACGCCAGAAACTCGAAGCGCTCCTTGCGCCGCTGTTCACGGGCACGCTGGCGGCCCGTGGGCTCCCGCAGCAGATGCCGGACGATGAATTGATCAACGCGTTGGCGCAGTATCTCGAACTGGAGCCGATCGAAAAGCAGGCACTGCTCGAACGGGACGGCGTGCTCTCACGCTGCCGGTCCTTGGTGGAGTTGCTCGAGATGAAGGCGCTGATGGACAAAGGCGTCGGTGGAGCGCGTCACCTGCACTGAAGGCCGCGCTTCGCGCGGGCCTTCGGGCGAAGCCCGCCCGCGGCCGAAGGCCGCCCACGGCGCGTGAGCGGCCGCCTGACCGGCCTAATACGTCATCGAGTACAACACGATGTTCAAGCCCACGGCGTAGCCATCCGGCGAGAAGCTGAAGAAAAATTCCGGATCCTCGCCTTCGCGCTCCCACGCATCCGAGATGTCCGTGTTGTGCGTCATGACCACCATCAGATTGCCCTGCGCGTTGCTGATGCCGCGAAACATCGCCGTATGACTGTCGTAGCCGCGCTCTGACGTGCCGCCGCCACTGCGCCGCCAATGCGAAATGGACGGAATCTGCGGCAGCTTCGGCACGTCGAACATCATCCGGAAGATGGGATGATCCGGCTGAATGTCACGGACCGGATACTCGTTGGGCGGCAGCACACGGGCGATTTCCCGTTCCCATGACTGAATGGCCATCGAGCCCCAGGAGTCGTCAACCCAGATGAAACCGCCCTTCAGCAGATACGCGCGGACTCGCTCGACCTCGAAGTCGCTGAAGCGGAGTGTCCCCGCGTCCGACATGAGGACAAATGGACAGTTGAACAGATAATCGTGGCTGAGTGGCACGACGATGTGATTGGGATCGCCGGTCGGCTGCCTGCCGACGCTCGCTTTGGTGAGCTCCGACATGCGGATCGAGAAGTTCACATCCGCGTCGGGATAGTCGGTGCTCCACCCCGAGCCGCTCGGCTCACCCCGATACTGCGTGAACATCCCGCGACAGAAGCTGAACTTGCCGTCGTAACTGTCAGCCTGCGGCAGCCGGGGCGGCACGCGATTGTAGCCGCGACCATACCCGCGGAACCACTCCTGGGCGGAGGCCGTCGTGGCGACGAACAGCACGAGCAGCAGCGTTCTAGTCAGTCGGGTCACGGCGCCTCAATGCATCATCGCGTACAGCGCGACGTTCAAGCCAACGGCATAGCCCTCAGGCGAGAAGCTCAGAAAGTACTCGGGATTCTGCCCTTCGCGCTCCCACGCATCAGCGATATCCGTATTGTGCGTCATCAGCACCATCACGCGTCCCTGGGCGTCGCTGATCGCGGCCATGTGGGCGTTGGCGCTGTACGCACCCATTTCCGAGGTGTCGCCACTGCCCGCCCAGTACTGCCAGGACGGCACCTGGGGGATGCGGTTGACGGTAAACATCGTCTTGAAGATGGGATGTTCCGGCGTCAACTCACGAATCGGGTACTGAGTCGGCGGCAGCACCTTGCCGATTTCGCGCGCGAAGTCGTCCCACGCCCACGGCCCCCAGTAATCGTCGGCCCATAAGAACCCGCCTTTGAGGAGGTATCTCCTGAGCGCCGTGGCGTCTTCCTCCGTAAATCCGACGGTCCCGGGATCCGACATCATGATGAACGGGCACTGAAAGAGCGCATCGTCGGTGGGCCGCACGACGAAGTGGTTGGGCTTGCCGGCCGCCGAACGGCTGACTGGCGTTTTCGTCAGCTCCGACAAGCGGATCGAGAAGTTGATCTCCGCGTCCGGATAGTCGGTACCCCAGCCGAGTCCGCGCTGATGCGCGCGCACCTGACGATACATCAACCGGCAGAACTGAAAAGCGCCGTCGAAATCGGATGCCTGTGCGAAACGCGGGGGGATGCCGCCCTCGCCGCGCCCGTAGCCCCGGCCCCAGCCCCGCTGCGCCAGGGCCGTCGTCGCGGCGATCAGAATCGCCGCGACAGCCGCAACGACCACACGCTTGGTCATGGGCCTGCCGCCTACTGTTGCTTGCCGCGCGACAGCGACCGGTAGTATTCCTCGACGAGCTTTCTGAACTCCTGCGGCACCTCGTCGGCGCCGGTGACGAGCGCGCGATCCGCTTCCTCGCCGAGGGCGCGGCGGAGGGAGTATTCCACGCGCTTGATGCCTTCGCTCACAAAACTCTGGAGCGCGAGCAGTTCGTCGACGTCCTTGTAAATGCGGCTGTCCTCGAGCTCCCGCAGCTTGCGGAGAATCTCCTCGAGCTCGCGTGCGTCGAGCTTCTGCTCACGGAAGAAATCGCGGAGCTGACGGCCTTCGCTGGCGAAGCGGCGCGCCTCCTCGCGGAACTGCCGCACGTCTTCGGTGTTGAACTCGCCGTTCGGCCGGCGACTTCCCCAGCCACCGCCACCGTCACGCCACCCACCGGTGGTGTCGCCGCCGCCCATGCGACCGTCCTGATTGCCCCCGCCCTGCTGACCTTGCTGACCCTGTTGACCCTGTTGGCCCTGCTGACCTTGTTGGCCCTGCTGACCTTGTTGGCCCTGCTGCCCTTGCTGGCCCTCCTGCCCCTGTTGTTGCCCCTCCTGCCCCGGCTGGTTCTCCTGCCCGGGCCTGGAACCCTGCTCAGCGCGCTCCTGCATGCGGCGGCCGAGCGAATCGATCCCGCGCGCGAGCTCGCGTGTGCGCTCGAGCGCCTCGGTGTTACGGTCCCTGCCACCCGGTCCCAGGGCATTCGCGGCCTCGGCAAGCTTCTTCTGCAACGACTCGAAGTTGGCGTCGAGCTGCTCTTCGAGGTTACGCTGGAAGTCCTGGAGTTGCGGGTTGTCGCTCCCCATCACCTGCCGCGAGTAGTTCAACTTCTCCTTGATCTTGTCGTCGCGAATCTGCCCGGCCGCTTCTTGAACGCGCCGCGACGCTTCGCGCGACTCGCGCACGATCTCCGCCGCCGTCTTGTCGAGCTGCCCTTCCAGTCCGGCGACCCGCTTGGTCAGTTCCGCTTTGCGCTCGGACAGTTCCTGCACACGCTGCTGGCGCTCATTGGCGGCGCCGGGCAGGTTCTTGATCTCGTTGGCGATGTCGCGGTTTTCGCGCGCCAACTCCTCGGCCTGCCGCTGGGCGTCTTTGATGTCGCGCTCGGCGCGCTGCCCCTGCTGGCCCTGAAGCTGCCGCTGGACCTCGCGCAAGCGGTCCACGGCTGCCGACGCCTGACCGGCCGCGCTCGGATCGCCGCTTGTCGCGGCGCGCCGCATGGCATCGGCCGCCTGCTGCATCTGGCGCGCCGCCCGCTGCAGATCCGGTCGATTCTGCTCGCGTGAGAGCCGTTCGAGCTGACGCGCCGCCTCTTCGGCCTGCTGCGCGAGTTGACGCTGCAACTCGCCGCCACGGGCATCACGGCCGTTCTGCTGACCCGCGAGCTGGCGCTGACGCTGGAGCTCCTGCTCCTGCCGCCGCGCGAGCTCCTTCAGCTTTTCCGCGAGCTCGTCGATCTGCTGATCGGCATTCTGCTGCATCGCGCGCTGATTGGTTTCGTACTGGTTGGCCATCTTGTCCATCTCGAGCTTGAACAATTCGGCCAGATCCTCTGCGATCGATCCCGCGCCCCCGCCCCCGCCACCACCACCAGCGTTGCGTTGCGTCTGGACCTGCAGTTCGTATTCCTCTTCGGCTTGCTGCAGATACTGTAATGCCTTGTTTTCGGGCGGCAGCGCCTGTTGGGCGCTCTGCGCCTGCAGCTTCGCTTCCGCCGTTTTCATCTCCGCCGCGGCCAGCGGCAGCAGCTCGGCAATCTTCTTGAACGCCGGGTCCGGCGCCACCAGGCGGCTGTTCATGCGGTCGACGAGTCCCTGGACCTGTTCGCGCAAGCGGCTCTGCGACAGCGCAAGCACGACCATCGCCTCTTTGGCCTTTTCGACGCCCATGGTCTTGCGATCGCGCTGGACCTTGAACGTGCCGGCGATGATCTGGCGCTGTTGCTGCGAGAGCGCCCCGACTTCGCCGCCGGCTCCGCCACCGCCGCCACCGCCGCCCATCGATTGCGCGGGCTTGAAGTCCTTCCCGAACGGACGAATACGCAGGAAGTAGATGTCGCTGGTCGCCGTTTTGGGTCCGGTGGTCGAGTCGTTGTCCATCGCGCGGGCGTAATACGACAGCGCGTCGCCGGGCTCGACGCCGAGCTCTTCGAGATAGAACGTATGGCCGGCGGTGACTTCAGGGGTGGGCGTGCGGCCGCTGAACAGGGAAACCGTCTTCTCGGGGCCTCCGTTGACCGAATAGATCAACTGGAGGTTGCGCACCGCGAAGTCGTCGTCCGCACGCGCTTCGACGGCAAACTCCTGCACGGGTGTGGCATCGGAATCCCGCCCCGGCTTCGACAAGGTGACAGCGGGCGCCTGATCCGGCAGGATGTCGATCGCATATTGCGGCGAGGCCGCCACCTTCTCGCCCGCGGGACCGTCCAGCTCGATCTTGTAGAACCCGTTGACGGTCGCCGTGAAGCTGCCGGCGAGTGTCCCATCAGCGTTGGGTGTGAGCGGCAGCGTGGACCCATCGTTGAGGACGATACGACCGCTTCCCGTCGACATCGTGGGCTGAACCGTCAGCCGCACTTCGGTGCCGCTGAGCGCCGCCACGTCTCCGCCATCCTCGACCGTGCGCGGCTCGAGACCCGTGTAAGCCGGGAAGTGGTATTCGAGATCGAGCTGCTTGACATACGGCAGTTCAACCACGGTCAGCGTGTAGTTGGGCGACCGAACGCCGGAGGCCTCGACGTAATATTCGAGGCTCTCGGCAAGGTCGAAGAGCATGCCGTCGTAGTCGCCGTTTTCGACGCGGACCATGGGCACGGGCTGTAACGCGTCGTTGGGGGACTTGCGCGTGAACACCGTCGCTTCGGAGGCGTGGAAGCCGGACAGGCGCGCCGTGATGGTCTGGTCGGCGCCTTTGGGCACCGACACGGTGCCCGGCGTGACCTCGATGCGGTACGGCGCAGCCGCCTCGACACCCCTCGAGACCACGAGCAATGCCGACAGTGCATGGCGCAGATACGCAGGTCCAAGCGTGAACAGCGCGACAGCGGCGAGGGCGACCACCGCCGCGGCGCTGGCGTAACGACGAACGGTGGCCTTTTCGATCCGCCGACCGTCCTCGATCTCATGCACCCGCTCGATGGCGGCCTCGACGAGTTTCTGCACGAGCGCCGGCGACATCTCCTGCGAGCGCCCGGCATGTTCAGCCTCCATGGCCGTGATGATGGTGGCCTCGAGCGACGGCTCATGCTCCTCGAGGTAGAGCGCCACCTGCTCGTCGCTGACTTTCCGCATCAGCGGCCGCACGAGGAACCACGCGGCTCCGGCGAGCGCGACAACCAGCAGGCTGACGCGGAAGGCGAGAATCGCACCCGCGCTGAAGCGCAGCGTCTCGAGTGCGTAGGCGGAGGCGATCAACGCGACGATGGTTGCGGCGAGAAAGCCGACTGCGCCTCGAACGGCCAGCTTGACGCGCCAGCGGTGGCGCACCTGGCGGATGACCTCCAGGAGCGTCGAGCGATCGCCTTTCTCGTAATGCAACATCACGCCTCCAAGCCTTCAGCTTTCGGCTATCCGCCATCAGCCCGATGAGCCTTCGGGCGCCGATGGCTGAACGCCGAGAGCGGTTCGTTACGCCGTCCGGGACAACCGATGCGCGAGCACCGATTCCCCCATAAGAAGCAGGATACCTGCGAACAGCAGGTACCACCAGAGCCGTTGTGACCGTTCCTGAGCCTCGTCCGGAAGCGGTCCCAGGGGCCCCGCCGAGCTGCCATCGGCCCCGCCGCCGGCCACCGCGACGACAATTTCCTCGGGATCGACGGCTGTCCGATCGGATTCGCCGAAGTCGACGTTGGCTGCCGCCACCGTGACCAGCGCTGCCTGACGATCCTGCT
>DATKDY010000075.1:0-6675 GCA_035512515.1 Vicinamibacterales bacterium | reverse complement strand
CCGAGCTTTTCGAGAATCGACACCACCCGGGCCTCTTCGTCGGCCACGAAGCGCGCGAACGGTTCGCCGCCAAGATAGCGATCGCTCCACCGGAAGCGGGTCAGTGTCTCACGCCATGCGTCGGACGCCACCATGGCCTCGACGGCGTTCTCGAGCCGCTGCCGGTCGGCCGCGCTCATGCCGGGAGGGCCGACGAGCGAGCGCCAGTTTTCGAGCACGACGTCAACGCCTTGTTCCCTCAGCGTTGGCGCATCGACGTCCTCGAGTCGTTCGGCGCTGGAGATCGCAAGCACGCGCACCGCGCCGGCCGCGATCTGGGGTGCGAATTCGGCCAGGCCGTTGATGCCGGCCGTCACCTGCCCGCCCAGAATCGCCGACATCGACTCGCCGCCGCCGGAAAACGCGATGTAGTTGACGCGCCGTGGCGACACGCCCACGGCGTCGGCCACGAGCCCTGCGAGGATCTGATCCGTGCCGCCCGCCGACCCGCCGCCCCACGAAATCGACTCCGGCCGCTCGCGAAAGGCGTCGAGCAGCTCGCCGAGCGTCCTGTACGGCGATGCGGCCGGCACGACGATGACCTCGTACTCGCCGAGCAGCCGCGCGATGGGCGTGACCTCCCGCAGCGTCACCGGCGATTGGTGCGTGACGACGGCCCCCAGCATGATCAGCCCCGACAGCATCGTCACGTCGCCCTGGCCGCGCTCGACGTTGATGAAGCGCGCCAGTCCGATCGTGCCCGCGGCGCCCGGGATGTTTTCGACCGACGAGGTGCGGACGATGCCCTCGGCCTGGAGTACCTGCTGCATGGCGCGAGCCGTCTGATCCCATCCGCCCCCGGGCGCCGCTGGCGCGACGATCCGCAGGTGCTGGTAGAGCGGCTGAGCACCGGCGGCCGTGGCCCACGTCAGGGCCACGAGCACCAGGGGCAGCGTGCGGCGCCTCCGAAGCATGGCGAGCACTTTATCCGATCCGTCGTATCCTTCGTCCACGTCTCGTCCTTTGTCGCTTTTGCGGAGAGTGCCATGCGTTCGATCACCATCGGTGTCCTCGCCGCCGGCTGCGTGTTTTCCGGCTGCGCGCGTCCGGCAGAAACCACAACGCCGGCGACCTTCGATCAATTGGCCCGGGAATCGCTGGCGCAAATTGACGGGCGCATCGTGCTGCCTGGACTGAAGGGCGAGGTCGAAGTCCTTCGTGACGAGTGGGGCGTCCCGCACATCTACGCCGCGGACGTGGACGACCTGTTCTTCGCCCAGGGATTCGTCGTCGCGCAGGACCGGCTCTGGCAGATGGAGATCTGGCGGCGCACGGGCGAAGGGCGCACCGCCGAGCTGGTGGGGCCGGCCGGCGTGCCGCACGATCGGCTATATCGGCTGCTCAAGTTCCGCGGTCCGGTAGACGAGGAAGAGTGGAGCAGTTATCACCCCGAAGGCAAGCGCATCTTCAGCGCGTATGCGGCGGGCGTGAACGCGTTCATTCAGTCGGCGGGCGACAACTTGCCGGTCGAGTTCAAGCTGACCGGCACGCGGCCCGAACCATGGACGGCCGAGCAACTGCTGCTCCGCGCCCGTGTCAACGATTCCATCAACGACGCGCGCGCCGAGTTGAGGCTGGCCATGAGCGTCGCCACTCTGGGCCTGCAGGGGGCCAACCGCCGCGCGCGCACGGTGCCCTCTGACGATCTGAAAATCCCCGAGGGTCTCGACGTGTCGCTCGTCACCGACGCGGTGATCGAGGCGCTGGCCGGCGACATGTACGGCAATCTGCCGCGTCCCGAGATCCTGCCGCAGTATCGCTCGCTGGCCGGCGCGGTCGCGTCCATCGACATGGGTGTGCCCGAACCGTCGCCAGGCAGCAACAACTGGGCGATCGGCAGCAAGCTGACCGGCACCGGCACGGCGATGATGGTGGACGATCCGCATCGCCAGGTCACCAACCCCGCGCATCGGTATCTGCTGCACATGAACGCGCCCGGCTGGAGCGTGGCGGGCGCGACCGAGGCGGCGCTGCCCGGTGTCATCCGCGGGCACAATGGTCGCGTCGCGTGGGGCCGCACGTTCACCGAAACGGATCTGGCCGACGTGTACGTCGAGACGGTCAACCCGGCGAACGCCAACGAAGTGATGTGGAACGGGCAGTGGGAGCCGCTCCGCGTCATCACCGAGGACATTCACGTCAAAGGCGCGACGCCGCAGAGCGTCGAGCTGAAGTTCAGCCGCCATGGACCGATCTTCTACGAGGATCGCGAGCGGCATCGGGCGTTCGCGTTGCGCTCACAGCTCCAGGAGCGCGGCACGGCCGAATACCTCGGCGGGTTGCGACTCGATCAGGCGAGCTCCGCGCGCGATTGCCTCATGGCCGCCAACTACATGCCGATGCCGCCGACCAACCTGGTATGTGCCGACGCGGACGGCAACATCGCGTTCCGCATCGCGGTCTTTGCGCCCGCCCGGCAGGGATGGACCGGGCGGCTGCCGGTGCCGGGCACCGGCAAGTACGAGTGGGGTGCGGCCAGACGCACGGATCTGCCGTCGGAGTACAACCCGGACCGCGGATACATCGCGACGGCGAACAACGACACGCAGCCTCCCGGTTTTGCCCCGCCCTACGCGTATCTGCCCGCGGACCGCCGCTACCGGCGGCAGGAGCGGATTGAGCAGATGATCGCCAGCGCCACGTCGTTCACGATCGACGACATGATCCGCATGCTGCGAGATTCGCACAACTCCGAGGCCGCCGAGGATCAGCCGCTGTTCCGCGGCTGGACGAGCGACGATCCGCTGGTTGAACGCGCGCGCGCGATGATCGCCGACTGGAACGCGGTGATGGATCGCGACAGCGCGGCGGCGGCGATGTACATGACGTGGCGGCGCAGCGCGGAGATGGATGCCGTCCGGAAGGGCTCCCGCGACGCGGTGATCGCGGGTCTAGGGCGTGCCGTCGACAGCGTCGCGGTGTCGCAGGGCGCGGACTGGGGCACGTGGCGCTGGGGCCGAATGAACCGCAGCGAGTTCCCGCATGCGATCGTGAGCGCCTACGATCTGCCGCCGGTGGAGCGGCATGGCGGTGCGGGCACCGTCAACGCGATTGGCTCGGTCTATCGTCTCGTCACCAACTTCGCCGATCCCGACAAGTCGATGGTGACCATCGGCCCGGGCAATTCAGGGCAGCCGGGCAGCCCGTTCTACGGGAATCTGCATGGGCTCTGGAGCCGTAACGAATTCTTTCCGCTGCTGTTCACGCGCGCAGCGGTGGAGGGGAAGGTGCGGCATCGGCTGACGCTGACGCCGGCGCGGTAGCGAGGCTCTCGGCTTTCAGCTATCGGCTTTCAGCGCTTGGCTCTCGGCTTTCGGCTATCGGCTTTCAGCTCTCGGCACGCGGGGCGCTCGACCTTAGGATTCGTCCCGGGCGAGTCCTTAGTAAGATGCTTGCGTCCTCCCCGATTGCGCGTGTTCTGTAGTGGATCGGTTTCCGCTTGCTCTGAGCGTGCACCATAGATGGCAACGAAGACACATGAAAGACAACAAACCAGGACCCGACGCACGCCTCACCGAGCGGCGGGTCGTCGCATGGCTGGGCCGCGCCGTTCACATCGAGGGCAGGGTCATGAGCGCCGAAGATCTGGTCATCGATGGCCAGGTGGACGGGTCGATCGAGCTCCCTGATCACAACTTGACCATCGGACCCAATGGGGAGATCCGCGCGGACCTGTCCGCCAGGCACATCAGCATCAGCGGTACTGTTACGGGCAACGTGACCGCCCTCGAGCGGCTCGAGCTCCTCGAGACGGGCACGGTGAGCGGCAATATCAGCACACCGCGTTTGCTCATGGCCGATGGTGCAGTCGTGACGGGCCGAGTCGAAGCCGGCCGGCGGTGAGCCGCGCGGCCATCTTGCAGTGCCGGAGTAGCCCCGCTGACCGCTACCCAGTGATCTTTCCGCCGCGCGCCGACAGCATCAACGAGATCAGCGCTTCGGTCACGTTGGGCTCGAGGCCTTCGGTATGGCCCTTGTCCAGGCGCACGACATCGGCCACGACCCGGCCGTCGCGGCAGTTCGAGTAGACGAATACTTCCGCCCTGCCGGGGCGCGGCAGCAGGCCCCACTGTCTGGTGCCGATCGAGTGCTGCAGTCGCGCGACGCGGTATGCTGAGAAACGATTCACCTCATGCCGGCTCGTCGTCAGACTGTCCACGCAATGCACTCGCCCCAGACGACGCGCACCGCCACGGTCTTTGCGGTTCCGCGCGATGGCGGAGATCGTCTGCTGCCGGACGGCATCGTCATCACCAGCGCCGACACACGAACGCCATATCGGGTCGGGCGGCTGCTCGGGCAGGGCGGGTTTGGTCAGGTCTATCTTGCGAAACGCCTGGGTCGATCCGCGCACATCCCGGCCACCGTCTGCATCAAGGTCAGCGAGCGCATCGACGGCTGGCTGCGTGAGGCGTATTTCGGGCAGGTCCTGAACGGCCACGCCCGCGCCATCACGGTCTACGATCAGTTCCCGCTCCTCCGTGACGATGGCCGGCCGCTGTACTGTCTGGCGCTCGAGTACGCGCGCTACGGCGACCTCAGCAGCTTCCTCCGCCGGGTCACAACGCCGTGGTCCGAGGCGGCCGCGCGCCGCGAGATCGCCGGCATTCTCGAAGTGCTCGGCCGGCTGCACCGCGGGCAGATGCTGCACCGCGACCTGACGCCGCTCAACGTGTTCGTCTGCGATCGGCGGCAATTGAAGCTGGGCGATTTCGGCATTACGCGTCACCAGAGCGACACGCGTGGCATCACCGTGCGCACGATGAACGCGCTCACCGCCCCGAGTGACATCCTCGCCGGCGCGGTGCCAAAGTGGCAGGCGCGCGACGATGTATACCAGGTCGGGCAACTGCTGGGGATGCTGATCAAGGGCGATGCCCAGTCACGCATTCGCACGCGCGATGTCCGCCGGCTGGCCTGCAGCGATCATCTCAAGGAGATCATCCACCGCTGCATCGGCGAACGGCGCAAGCGCTACGAAACTGCGGACGAGCTCATCGAGGCGCTTCGCACGCGTCCCGCCGTGCTCAGAAGTGGCGTGCTGCGCACGCTCAAAGGGGCCCACCTGACCTTCACCGGGATTCTGGCCAAGACACGAAAAGACGCGGCACGCGCCGCTCGGCGCGCCGGCGCGATCATTCATTCTGGCCCCTCTGCGAAGACCACCGTCATCGTCCGCGGCCGTCCGAATGCATTGCAGGCCGCCGGTCGAGACGGCGGGCTGAAGTTGATGGAGATCAAGCGCCTGCGTGAGAAGGGGCATCGCATCACGCTGCTCAACGAGACGCAATTCTGGCGTCTGGTCACAAAGCCCTGAGCGCCGTCCAAGCCTTTGGCTGGCAGGAACTGCCGCTTGTTTCCGATCGTGATTAGTGGGGATCTCCCCGCTTGGGTGGGAGATGCTATCATCGGCCCAATGATGCCGGTCGGCTCCGAGCGGCGCTATACCGTCGAGGATTACTTCTCGGTCGAGGAGTGCTCGCCCGTCAGGCATGAGTTCGTGGCGGGGCAGATCTTTGCGATGGCCGGGGGATCCTTGCGCCACAATCGGATCACCGGGAATGTCTTCGCGGAGCTCCGCGCGGCGCTCACGGGCCGCGGCTGCGAGGTGTTCGCCACGGACCTGCGTCTCCGGACTCCGACCGGCCTGTATACCTATCCCGACGTGATGGTCCTCTGCGGCGCCGTGCAGCTCAGTGCCGACGATCGCCTCGAAACGGTCATCAACCCGGTCGTTCTCGTCGAGGTGCTGTCGGAGTCCACCGCCGCTTACGACCAAGGCGAGAAGTTTCGGCACTATCGCTCATTCCCCACGCTTCGCGAGTACCTGCTCGTCGACCAGTACAGCATGCGCGTCGAGCACTACCATCGAGGCGACGGACACGAAGCGACGTCCTGGGACCGTCAGAACTACTCAGCGGCCGCCGACATCGTCCCGCTGGCATCGCTGGCCATCGAGGTTGTGCTAGCCGGAATCTACGCTGGCGTGACCCCAGGCCCGCCGTCTTGAACCAGCGACGCCCGTATCCCACCGCCGGGCTCTACGGGACCGACAGATCGTAGCTCCAGAGCGACGAGCCGCCGCCGGCGAGCGCCGAGATTTTGCAGTCTCATAGCCAGCGACCTCCTGTATACTCCGGCGCAGAAGCCCTCCGATGGCGACCGGCTCCGGCGCCCGCCTCGGCCCGTATGTGCTGGGTCCTGTCATCGGCGCGGGCGGGATGGGCGAGGTCTATCGCGCGCACGACAGCCGGCTCGGACGCGACGTCGCCATCAAGATCCTGCCGCCGGACGTCGCCCGATGAGCCGATACCGCCCACGTCGCCGAGTCGCAGCGCGCTCG
This sequence comes from Vicinamibacterales bacterium, assembly GCA_035512515.1. Taxonomy (GTDB): domain Bacteria; phylum Acidobacteriota; class Vicinamibacteria; order Vicinamibacterales; family UBA2999; genus JACCSI01. Next base: position 293 of record DATKDY010000075.1, on the reverse strand, counting down.
CTAACGCAGTGCGGTGAGCTTGCGTTCGGCCTCGGCGACACGCTCGCGATCCATGTCGCCGTTCCTCCAGTAGCCGACAAAGCGCCGATAGGCGTCCACCGCCTTCGCGGTGTCACCATTCGCTTCGTACCGGCGACCGAGCTGATAGAAGCTCCGCACGTACAGCTCAGGATGACGCACGCGGCGTGGCCGCCGGTCACGATTCTCTCGAACTGCGCTGCCGCCTCGCTTGACCGCCCCGCGCCGACCAGCGCCTCGCCAAGCGCATACCACGTGGGAACGTGAGGCCCACC
>DATKDY010000074.1:0-77737 GCA_035512515.1 Vicinamibacterales bacterium | reverse complement strand
AGATCCGCAGTCCGGAATATCGGAGGAGCAGCACCATAGCGCGGATGCGTCGGCGGTTGCCGTCTTTGAATCTGCCCTTTGCGTTGAACGATTCGGCCGCCTTGAGCATCGCGTCGATCTCGGCCTGGGCGAACGGGAGGGTCGGCGATTCCTGACCTCGAGGCGATTTCACGAGTCTGGAGGGATCTGAAACCATCCACCCGGATTGCTGGCAGAAGCGGAGGAAGGCGCGGAGGTATTCAAGACGCTTCCTGGCTGAGTTTGCGGAGTAGTCCTTGACGAGCTCGTTCCGAAACTCGCGGACGGCATCGACATCGAGCTGCTTCAGGACGCGATATCCCTCGCGGCCGCAATACTCAAGGAACCGGCGCTCGACGATGTCGCGGATCTTCTTGATGCTCTCCGGCTTGAGGTTCCGGCCGCCGGCATCAGCGAGATGCTTCTCGACCGCTTCCTTGATGGTCGGGATGTCCTGGCGGACGACGCCGATCTGTCCCGACGCTTCCCAGCCCCGGACTTTTTCCTGAGCCGCGCCCCAGGTCGTGAGGTTCAGGGATTCCCGGACGTATTCACCCCCGACCGAACCCTGGACCCAGATCGGGCAACTGCAGCGAGTCCATCGCCGGCCTTTCTTGGCGTGAGGGCAGTCCCGAGTGTGCCGACGGTAGATGCACAGGGGCACGATGCCACCATCCTACCGCCGATTTGGGACAAATTGAGGACGTGCTGTAAATCTTGGTCTGTAACTGCTTTAGATTCAGCTACTTATACTTGGTGCGGAAGGGGGGACTCGAACCCCCACGCTCTTGCGAGCGCCAGCCCCTCAAGCTGGTGCGTCTGCCAATTCCGCCACTTCCGCAGGCAGGTCGCGAACGCGGGGTCCGCGAGAGGTGATGCGCCGCGTTACTGCGGCGAACCGTTCGTCGGCGGCGGCAACGTGCCCGGCACCGCCGGTTGCGGCGCTTCGACCGGGGCCGGGGCGGCCGTGCCGCCGACCACCGATCCGGGGCCCTGTTGCCCAATCGCCGCAAGCACCAGCGACAACAGGACGAACGCGGCCCCCAGCCCGGCGGTCAATTTGGTCAGCAGCGTCGCGCCCGCACGGGCCCCAAAGGCCGTCTGACTGCCACCGCCGCCGCCAAAGGCGCTCGCAATGTCGCCGCCCTTCCCCTGCTGCAACAGGATGACCACGATGAGCAGCAGGCAGATGAGAACGTAAATACTGATAAGCAGGGAATACACCATGATCTGACGCCCCGGCCATGACCGGGACAAGCAGTCAGTATACCAAACTCGGCCAGTTCCCCCCTTCTCAGCGCTCGCTCACCGCGAACAGGTGCGTCTGGCTCCGCAAATACATCACTCCGTCCACGATCACCGGCGAGGCGATGAACGACTGCCCCTCGAGCGTGTTGATGGCGAGCACTTCCAGGCGATCGCCCATGCGGACGACGACCACGTCTTCGTCTTCGGTGGCGAGATAGAGCTTGCCGTTCGCCCCTACGGGTGAAGCTTTGAAGCTGTAGGGCTTCGGCAGCCGCGCCTGCTGGTAGAACATTTTGCCGGTCGCCGCGTCGAAGGCACTGAGCAGTCCGCTGTCGGTGAGCACATACAGCCGGCCGTCGTGAAGGAGCGGTGAGGGCGTATACGACGCGCCGCGCGGCGTCGTCCAGACGATCGCATCCGTGTCCGTCAGGTTGCCTCGGCGGCCGAGACGGATCGCCATCAACATCCGGATGGTGTGGCCGCTCATCGCGAACACGAGATCGTCGTGCTGCACGGGCTGCGGAATCGTGTTCTCGCCAAGGCCCGCTGCCTCCCACAGGAACTCGCCAGAGTCGAAGTCGTACCCGCGCACCGTTTCGCCGCTCATGATGATCTGCCGGCGTCCGTCATGCGTGGCGACGTAAGGCGCCGCCCAGTTGAACCGCTCTGTACGCTTGACGCGCCAGATCTCCCGGCCCGTGGCCGGGTCGAGCATCACCAGAAACCCGGTGGCGAGATGATCGAAGTGCAGCAGCAGGCGGCCGTCGTGCAGCGTCAGCGGCGTTCCTTCGCCGAACGCCATGTCCATGCGCATGCGGACGCCGAAGTCCTTGTGCCAGAGCAGCGTGCCGTTCAGGTCGTAGGCAAACAAGCCGCGCGAGCCGAAAAACGCGAATAGTCGTGTGCCATCGGTCACGGGCGAATTCGAGGCGAAGCTCCCGTAGATCCGGTGATAGCCCTCGTGCGGTGTCGCCACGGTAGCCGTGCGCTGCCATGCGATGCAGCCGGTCTCGCGCTCGACCGCGAGGACCTCAAACCGATGCTCGAGCCCCGCGTCAGCACCGCCGCCGGCGCGTCCCCGTCCCGCCGGTGCCGTGCGCCTGCCGGTCGGCACCGCGGTGGTGAGAAACATATGCGTGCCGGCAACAACCGGAGTGGAATGGCCCTTTCCTGGAATGGCCACCTTCCATCGAATGTTCGTCGCGTCATTCCAACGGAGCGGCGCGTCGCCTCGCGCCATGCCAGTGTTGAACGGACCACGCCACTGCGGCCACTCTGCGGGAGTGCTCCCCGCAAGCAGAACCGCGCTCCACCAGGCAACAAGGAAAATGGTAACTCGCATGTGATCGGTGACCCTAGGATACGCCGTCCGTCACCGCAAGCTCGAGCGCGCCGGCTGTGCAGCCCGCAATGTCCGCCATGTGCAGGCCTGGAGCCGATGCGTGAGCCTGGAGCCTGGCGGGATCTGAACGTTACGTGACACACTCTCGAGGCACGAAGCCGACGTCGCTTGCCATCCGTGTTTACCGATCGAGATCTGACTCAACTCCGTCACCGGGGCATCGCGCCTGAGGAAGCCGCCGATCAATTGCGCCTGCTGCAGCAGTCGCCCCGGCCGATCATCCTCGACCGGCCATGCACCGTAGGCGACGGCATCGTGCAACTTGCCGCCTCACAGCACGCCGAGCTGCTGGACACGAGCCGGCAGGCGTCTGCTGAAAGGCGCGTTCAGAAGTTCGTGCCGGCTTCCGGCGCCGCGACGCGCATGTTCAAGGACTTGATCGCCGCCCTGGCGGGCGATGAACAGCCGTCCGCCACACCGGCGGCGCGAGCGTTTTTCGATCGGCTCGACGACTACCCGTTTGCCGAGCTCCTGCGCGAACGCTCGGGAATCAGGGGCGCAATCGAATTTGCCGACGACGAACGGACGATCTTGCGCACGCTGCTGGAGGACATGCGCTACGCGCAGCTTCCCAAAGCGCTCATCCCGTTTCATCGCCGTCCTGTCCTTCGTACCGCCTTCGAAGAGCACTTGCTCGAGGGTGCGCGCTATACGCGATCGCGTGACCGCATCGCCCGTACGCACTTCACGGTGGCGCCCGAGTTCCGCGAGGATTTCGAGCGGTTGCTCACCGCGGTGGGCCCACGGGTGTCGGCGGCGACCGATGACACCACGCCCGCGGTGAGCTTTTCCGAGCAGCACCCGTCAACCGATACGCTCGCGGCTACGCTCGACGGGCAGCCGTTTCGCACGCCGGAGGGAACGCTGCTCTTTCGTCCCTCGGGCCACGGGGCGCTGCTCAGGAACCTTCAAGCGCTCGCCGCCGACATCGTCGCCATCAAGAACATCGACAACGTTCTGCCGTTCGAGCGCGGAGACGAGGTCGTCCGCTGGCAGCAGTTGCTCATCGGATACCTCGTCCGCCGTCACGCCGCATCAGACGACGAGCGGCCGCTGCGGGTGTGCGGCGTCGTGAAGAACGAAGGCGAACCCGGCGGCGCGCCGTTCTGGGTGACGCACGAAGACGGCCGGCGGTCGATGCAGATTGTCGAAGCATCGCAAGTGAATCTCGACGATGCGGCGCAGCGGCGCATTTTCGAATCGTCCACGCATTTCAATCCCGTGAACATCGTCTGTGCGCTTCAATCGAAGGATGGGCGGCCGTTCGACCTGCAGGCGTTCGTCGATCGATCCGCGGTGTTCCTCTCGACGAAGTCTCACGACGGACGGGACCTGGTCGCGCTCGAACGGCCGGGCCTGTGGAACGGTGCGATGGCGTGGTGGGACACCGTCTGCATCGAGGTTCCGGCGTCGACCTTCGCGCCGGTCAAGACGGTGTTCGACCTGCTCCGGCCGGAGCATCAGTCGTTGTGATGCAGCTCGTATTCACGCTGGGCGCGATTCTTCTCGTCGGCCTGCTTGCTGTCGCGCCTCTTGGCCGCCTTCAGCGCCAGAGCGTGAGTGTTGTCGGACTTCACAGCAGGCAGTGATATCAGCCGCTCCAGCGCCTCACTCTTGCAGGACGGGCATGCCGGCACGGTCCCCTTCAGCACGAGCGTCTCGAATTCCTGACCGCAACCCCCGCAGCGATACTCGAAAATCGGCATGTCCTGATGATAGCGCGCTTCCACTAAGAGAAGCGCCACCGCTGTGTCGAAAAAAGTCTTGCGCGGTCAGCGCCGCTGTGATGTCTTGCGCCGAGCGGTCAGACGTCGCTCGGCCTCGTGCCAATCGTCCTCGTGACGGCCGTGGTCACCGCCGCGCGACTGGTAAATCGCGTACGCTTCGGCAGCGATCTCGTCCGGCGATGGGGGCGTTTCGAACGTATCCGGATAGATGGACACGGCTTCGGCCGCGATCTCTCCGGAGGTCGGCTTGGGATTGTTTCCACGCCGTCGTGGGGCGCGCGGGGCGTCACCCTTGCCACCAGGGGTATTGTTTTTGGGAACGCGTGCCACTACTGCCTCCTTGTGCCACCGGGAATGCGGGGGAATGCAACTTTCAATCTCACCATCCGATCAGCGCCGGCTATTGCGCGGAGTAAACCGTCAAAACTGTGCAGGACAACCATGGACAACATCGACGACCGCCCGCTCGAACGCGCGCCGCAACCGGTCGAGCCGCCTCAACCGCCGCCGGCCAGGGCAACGCCCATCATGGTGATCGCGCTTGCCGGCCTGATTCTCGGCGGCGCTGCTGCCTGGTGGTGGATCCGCGCCAACCGTGCGCCCGAACCCACCACGCCGGCAGTGGCCCAGAGCAGCGACGAGGTGCTGTCTGAAACTGCCGAACCGTCACGCCCGCTTCCGATGCTTGGCCAGATGGACACGTTCCTGCGCGCGCTGCTCGGCTCGCTGTCTGCCCATCCCGAGTTCGCGCGCTGGCTCGCCACCGATGATCTGATTCGCCAGATGGCCAACGTCATCGACCGCGTCTCGCGAGGTCAGTCGCCCGCCCCGGAAGTGGCGCTCTTGCGCCCACAGGGAGATTTCGATGTCACCCGCGGCGGATCGGCCACGATCACGACCGCCAGCTTTCGACGATACGACGGGTTGGGTACGATTGTCGAGTCGCTCGACGCCAAGGCCGTGGTCGACGCGTATCGTACCATTCAACCGCGTCTTGATGAAGCGTATCGCGCGCTGGGCCGAACCGAAGGAAGCGTGGACCATGCGGTGGACGTGGCACTGCAGTCGCTCATCGACACCCCGGTCCCTGCTGAGCCGGTGAGGGTCATTACTGGCAAAGGAGCGACCTACGCCTTCGCCAATCCCGAGTACGAGCGTCTGCTGCCTGTGCAGAAGCAACTGCTCCGTATGGGACCTGACAACGTCCGCCGCATCCAAACACGACTTCGCGAAATCCAAGGCCTTCTCCGCGACTGAAGGCCGAGGCTCTCTACATCGGGTACACGATTTGCTGCTGTGTAGCGGTGTATGTGGCTGAGCCCGTTACCGCCATCTCCTGAACAGCCGCCGAGGCAACCCGGGACGCCGGCCCCCGAGCCTCCGATGCCGGGCACGCCACCGACTATTCCACCGGACAGCACACCGTCGCCCAAACCCGTCCCTGGCGGAGTACCACCTGCCGGACCGACGGATGTGCGCAAAGCTGTTGCTTCGGACATTCACATTTCGAGAGGACACCATGATTCGTAAGACCTTGTACTCGTTCGTCGCCATCGCCGTGCTGGCTGGCTCTGCCGCCTGCGGTAACACCGCACGCGGCGTCGTCCAAGACACCAGGGAGAGCGCGTCTGCGGTCCGCGGTGGTCTCGAGACAATCGACGTCAAGAGCGCGCTCATCGCCGACGAGTCCGTGGACTCGAGCTCCATCAACGTCGACACCTATCAGGACCAGAAGCTCGTCGTGCTGCGCGGCTCAGTACCCAACGAAGCACAGAAGACGCGCGCCGAACAGATCGCCCGTGAGAACGCCACGGGCTACAAGATCGACAACCGCCTCGCCGTCGTTCCGCAGAATTAACGGACCGAGTTCTTCCTTTTCCTCATTTTCTCGTCTCTCGGCGGGCGGGGCTGAAGCCTCGCCCTCCCTCGCCACGAGATGCCCTTTCCTGCCGCCTCACCACGCTCCGCCAAGGGGTCTTGCCCTGGTCGTTTTTGTGGATCGTGTTTTTCTGTAGACGAGTGGCGCTTCTATGGATGAGGATTCCGAGGCATGCGCCGATTTGGTATCCCTGTCCTCGCTTCGATCGCCTTCAGTGTCGCCTGCAGTCGTCCGGCTGAACGGACAACGCCTTCCGAGCCCGTCGACGTTGTCGAGACGCCGATTGCCGAGCTTGGTCAGGCGATGGAAGAAGGGCGGACGACCTCGCGCGAGATCGTCCAGCAATACCTGACCCGCATCGCCTTGTACGAGGACCGCTTCAACGCCACGCTCGCGGTCAATCCGAATGCGTTGATCGAGGCGGACGAGCGCGACAGCGAGCGGGCGGCCGGCACCATCCGCGGTCCACTCCACGGCATCCCCATCGCGCTCAAAGACATCATCCACACGACCAGCATGCCGACCACCGGCGGCGCGGTGGCCTTCGAAGGCCTGGTGCCGCTGTACGAGGCGACCGTCACACGGCTGCTGCGTGAAGCCGGCGCCATCATCATCGCCAAGACGACGCTGACGGAGCTGGCCAACTGGGTAGCCGGGGCGCCGACGCCGATGCCCGGCAACTACAACGGCCTGAGCGGCTACGCCCTCAATCCGTACGATCCGCGACGCGACCCGCGGCCGCAAACGGGTGATGGACGCCCCGTGTTGAACACCGGCGGATCGAGCTCGGGCGCGGGGACCGCCCTGAACTTCTGGGCTGCGAACGTCGGCACCGAAACGTCGGGGTCGATCCTCAGCCCGTCGAATCAGAACATGCTGGCCGCAATCAAGCCCACGGTCGGCCGGGTGAGCCGGTACGGCATCATCCCGATCACCGCCGATCAGGACACGGCTGGCCCGATGGCGAAGTTCGTGGCGGATGCCGCCATCCTTCTCGGCGCGATGGAGGGAGCGTCGCCGGATCCCAATGACGGAGCCACGAACCGGTGCTCGCCGCCGGCCAACCGCGACTACAGGCCGCACCTCAGGGCCGACGGATTGAAGGGCGCACGGATTGGCATTCCGCGGGCGTTCTACTATGCGTCCACCACTCCTCCCGGAGCGACCGAGCCGCGCGGCGGCCTCAACCCCGAACAGATCAGCGTGATGGAGGCCGCCATCGAGGCCCTGAAAGAACAGGGCGCCACCATCGTCGATCCTGCCGACATCCCGAGCATCCTCGACCCCGATCCGAAGAACAACTTTCTCACCTGGAACATCTGTTCCGGCGCGGACAACGCGAGAGGCAAGGACGAGAACTGCTCGATCGTGTTCAAGTACGGCATGAAGCGCGACTTCAACGCGTGGCTGGCGTCGCTGGGCGATGCCGCACCCTTCAGGACGCTGACGGACCTGCGTGCCTTCAACACCGCGAACACCGCGCGCGGCACCATCAAATACGGGCAGTCGCAACTCGACATCTCTGACGAGATGGATCTGGCGCACGATCGGCAGCGCTACGAGGCCGACCGTGCACGCGACCTCGCGCTGGCGGCGACGCACGGCATCGACGAGGTGATGAAGGCGCAGAATCTCGACGCGCTGCTGTTCCCCGGCGCTGCGGGATCGGCTATCGCTGCGAAGCCGGGGTATCCGACAGTGATCGTGCCGTTCGGCACGGTCGCCAACGCGCCGACGCCGCCCCTGCCGGACGGCTTCGAGGCGCGGCCCGGCCCGTACGGCGTCAGCTTCACGGGCATGGCCTGCGCCGAGCCGCGGCTGATCGAGCTGGCCTACGCGTTCGAGCAGGCCACGCGCCGACGCGTTCCGCCGCCCTCGGCGCCTTGATGCGGCTGGATCAGCGGCTCCGCGACCTGCGTCCGGATCTGTCCTGGAGCCGCATTCGCACCGCCATCGAGCGCGGACAGGTCACGGTGGACGACATCGTGACGCGCGATCCCGGAGAGGAAGTCAGCCCTTCGAATGCCGTCTCGTTCGATCCGGAGCGACGCGCGCTCCGGACCGTGCGGCTCGATCTGCCTCGCCTCTACGAAGACGAGGAAATCCTGGTGGTGGACAAGCCGGCGGGCCTGCTCACGGTGCCAACGCACCCCGAAGCGAGGGCCACCGAAGACACGGTGCTTCGCCGCGCCCAGGAGTATGCGCGACGGGTCCATGGCCGGAGCGGATATGCCGGCATGCTGCATCGACTCGACCGCGACACCTCGGGCGCCCTTGCCATCGCTCTCTCCCGGGACGCCCATCGTCTGGGCCGCGAGTTGTTCGCCGCCCACGAGTTCAACCGGTGGTATCTCGCCATCGTGCACGGCGTGCCGGATGAGCGCGCGGGGACCATCGATGCGCCGATCTCGAACGACTACGTCAGCGGCCGTCGTCGCATCGCGCGCGCTGAATCGCGCGGGCGCCACGCCGTCACGCACTACCGCGTGCGCGATGCGTACCGCAACGCCGCCCTGCTCGAGCTGAGGCTTGAAACCGGACGGCAGCATCAGATTCGCCTGCACCTTCAGGAGCTCGGACACCCGCTCGTTGGCGAGCGCGTCTACCGGGACGATGCCGGCCGCGCACGCGCGGCGCGCCAGATGCTGCACGCGTGGAAGCTGGAGTTTCGCCACCCGACCCGCCCCGCAGTGGTGGCGGCAGAGGCCCCTGTGCCGCCAGACATGGCCAGGCTCTGCGCCCTGCTGGCGCGTCAGGCACAATAGGCGACGCCCGCGATGGCCACCCTCCAACTCTTTCACACCTGTCTGGTCAACGAGTTCTTCCCGAACGTTGGCTTCGCGGTCGTGCGCGTGCTCGAGCATCTCGGCTTTGCCGTGAACGTACCGCTGCGACAGACCTGCTGCGGACAACCGGCGTTCAATGGCGGCTTTCACGACGACGCGCGTGTGGCCGCGCGTCACACGCTCGAGGTCCTCGGCGCAACGGCCGGGGCGATTGTGATTCCATCGGGCTCGTGCGCCGACATGTTGATTCACCAATATCCCGTGCTCTTCGCTGGAGACCAGACGTGGCGGACACGCGCCGATAGGGTGGCTGCCCGCTGCCGCGAGTTCAGCGCGTTTGCCGCCGAGCACCTGCACGGGCCGCTCGGCGAGGTTCAAACGACGGTGGCGTATCACCCCTCGTGCCACCTGGCCCGGGGGCTTGGAATCGATCGGGAGCCGCGGGCCGTCATCGCGGCGATTGGCGGCATCCACCTGCGCCACGTGGACGCCGATGACGAGTGCTGCGGGTTTGGCGGCCTCTTTGCCATCAAGCATGGCGACATCTCAGCGCGCATGCTCGACCGCAAGATGTCGAATGTCTGCGCATCGGGCGCCGACCGGCTGGTGAGCTGCGACATGGGTTGCCTGCTGCACATCGGCGGGGGACTCCACCGGCGCGGCGCCGCGATGAAGGTGCAGCACCTGGCGGAGCTTGCCGCCGAGGCGTTGAAGTGAGCACGTTCGCGCTGCGCGTTCGCCGCGCGCTGGACGACGACAAGCTGGCAGGGGCGCTGGCGCATGTGAGCGCGCAATTGAGGACGCGGCGCGCGCGCGCCTTCGAGTCGTTGCCTGATGCGGATGCCATCCGCGACCACGCACGCAAGGCCAGACTCGACACCCTGCGCGATCTGCCGGCGCACCTCGAGACGTTCGAGGCCAATCTCGCCGCCAACGGCGTGCAGGTGCACTGGGCCGAACAGGCCGCGGACTGCCACCGCATCGTTCTCGACATCGCCGCACAACACCATGTCAGGCGTGTCGCCAAAGGCAAGTCGATGGTGTCGGAGGAGATTCACCTCAACGACGCCCTGGAAGCCGCCGGCGTCGAGGTGATCGAGACCGACCTCGGCGAATACATCGTCCAGCTCGCCGGCGATCGGCCCTCGCACATCGTGGCGCCCATCATCCACATGACGCGGGCGGACGTCGGGCGGGTCATGCACGAGCGCATCCAGACGCCAATGACCGACGACCCCGCCACGCTTGGCAGGTTCGCGCGTGAGAAGCTGCGTCAGGTGTTTCTCGACGCCGACATGGGGATTTCGGGCGCGAACTTCGGCGTCGTCGAAACCGGCACCATCTGTCTCGTCACCAACGAAGGCAACGGCCGGATGGTGACGACGCTGCCGCGCGTGCATGTGGTGTTGATGGGGATCGAGAAGCTGGTGCCGACGCTGGCGGATCTCGACCGCTTGTTGAAGCTGCTCGCCCGATCGGCAACGGGCCAGAAGCTGACCGCGTACACCACGCTGATCAACGGGCCGCGACGCGCTGGCGACGATTGTGGGCCCGAGGCGGTCCATGTCGTCCTGATCGACAACGGGCGGTCGGCCCTGATGGCGAGCGAGAGTGCGGAGATCCTCGGCTGCATCCGGTGCGGCGCCTGCATGAACGTCTGCCCGGTGTACACGAGCATCGGCGGCCACGCCTATGGCGATACTTACCCGGGACCGGTCGGCGCGGTGGTCACGCCCGGTCTGCGCGGCCTCCACGACTGGGCGGACCTGGCGAGCGCCAGTTCCTTGTGCGGGGCATGCCGCGACGTGTGTCCGGTGCGGCTCGACATCCCGCGGATGCTGCTCGACCTCCGCCGGCAGGCGGCGCCCCATCACGCACCGTGGTGGTTGCGCCTCGCGATGAAGGGGTTCGCATCGGTTGCCCCACGTCCCCGCGCCTATCGCGCCGCGATGGCCCTCACGCGGCGAATGTTGCGCTGGCGCGCAGTGGACGGCTGGATCGTGAAGGCCCCTGGCCCGGCGCAGGCCTGGACTCGCTCGCGCGATCTCATCGCGCCGGCACCGAAGTCGTTTCAGCACGCATGGCGCGACCGAGGCGCGCGATGACCGCAAAGGAGCGCATCCTCGGCCGTTTGCTGTCAGCGCGGGGCGGCTCTCGTCTCCCGCGCGCCGATGCGCCTCAGATCGCGGCACAGGCTCGTCTCACGGCTGACGCGTGTCTCCTGCGATTTGAAGTGGAGGCGACAGCCTTGGGAGTGGAGTGCTATGTCGAACGAGCCATTGCTGATGTGCACGCGCGTCTGACGTCGCTCGTTGAAGGGCGCCGCGTGTTGAGCTGGAGCCCCGAGCATCTGCCCTACCAAACCGGGGCGCTCCTGGCCGATCCGATTCCCGGCCATGCCCCACGGGACGTTCTGGCGTCAGCCGAAGTCGGCGTCACCGGGTGCGATGCCGCGGTGGCCGAGACCGCGTCTCTCGTCATGTTTTCCGGGCCAGGCCGCTCGCGTGCCGTCTCGCTCCTCCCGGCGTTTCATGTCGCGATTGTCGAACGCCACAGGCTCCAGTTCTCGATGGCCGAGGTGTTCGACACGCATCGCGAGCGTTTGCGCGCCTCGGCATCCTGCACGTTCATCACCGGGCCGAGCCGGACGGCGGACATCGAGCTGACGCTCACGCTCGGCATTCACGGTCCAGGACGCGTGGCGGTGATCGTCGGGCCCTGAGGTCTTTTCGAGAAACCAGCCCACGCCTCCGGCACCAGCGCCGTGCAGTCGTGGCTCGGTCCCAAGGTGACGATCGGGAAGCTACTCTTCTGATTCCTCGGATGGCTCGTCGGCGGGGTCGTCACCCCAGGGGTTGACTTGCGGACCCGGAACGATGCCGGCGATATCGGGGTCTTCGTCGGGAGCTCGCCCGTCGCTGCCGCCACGACGCGCGCGCGCTTCGGCCCGACGCGCCGCTTTTTCCTTTTGTTTTTCTGCGCGAGCGCGCTCGCGTTCGCGTTTTCCCCGCGCCAGCGGATTCCGAGTAGCCATCTGGCGTTATTGTAGCGCGGGACCGCCAGCCCTCCCGGCAGCCTCGCTATCGGGCGATTCCGCCTGCAACTTTCGGCGGTTTGGCCGCCGCCTCGCCCAGCTGCTCGAGTCGCGCGCGAAGCGCCCGGGAGAAGACCGCGGCCTCCTGGGAAGTGCCGCCGCTGGCGCGCACGGCATCCACGATTTGCGGCTCGCTGAGGTGACCGAGTTTGCCGAGCAGCCACTGGGCGTCGGATACGCGGATGCCGTCCGTGATGTCCGAGGTGCGTTGGCCCGTGTAGCCAAAACGGAGGACGTCTCCGTCCACGCCGGTGATGAACGCGTCGCTTTCGGCCGCAAACGCGTGGCAATCCCATCGGCCGCGCCGGACGACCGTGCCCCACTGGCCGAACGCGCCGCCCCAATCGATGATCAGGTAGCGCGCTTCGCGAAACCCGCTGGCGAGGGCGTACTCGAAAATCGCCGTGTTCGATCCGCGCGCGACGTCCCGCACGTCCTTGGCATCCCAATTCGAGAGCCACATCATCACGATCTTGAGGCCATTGAGCTCGCGTGTTCCGACAAACGGGTTGTCGTTCCACGCCCAACTGTGCTCGTCGAAATGTTTCACCACGCCTGGCTCGTCGAGCTCGAAGCGTGCGTCGCGAAACCGGCAGGCGGCGTCCAGGCAGGCGGCGGCACGCGTCAGTCCCGTTGCACCGTCGACGCGTCCCTCTGCCACGTAATGCGTGATCTCCACGAAGTATCCCGCCGCCCACGCCAGCCTCGTCGCCAGCGCCTCGGCGTTGACTTCGTCACCCCACTTCACGCGCCAGACGCGCCCGCGCGCGTCACGTACTGACACGCACGGTTGCGACCCGGTGAGATGCTCTTCGAGAAAGCGGAACGGCGCCGCGGGGTAGCCGTCATGGCCGCCGGGACCCGCTGCCAGATCGAGGCGCGAGACGTCGCCCGGATCGCGCCAGATCACGGCCTGCACCGAATGGAGCGGGCGTTTCGGCGCGCGCCAGATGCGGATGATCGAGCGCGTCCGCCAGAACGCGAAGATCGCGATCGTGCCAGCGAAGACGGCGCCGAGTATCCAGATGACGCCGCGTAACAGCTCGTCCATACGGCAGACCCGGTCGTTTGCAAGAATTGCGCTCGGGAACGCGGGTTGCAGAGTCGGCGCACGATGACCCGACCGTTCAGACGTCGCCGGTGGCTCGTGGCCGTGTTGTTTGGGCTCGCCCTGATGGGCTTCTTGCTGCTGCTCGCGCAAGACCAGGAAACGCTGACAGTACAGAGTCCGGTGCCGGCCACCGATCAGGGGTTTGCCGAGTACGTCGCGTCGCTCGTCGGCGCACCCGTTGAATCAGGCGACCGGTACGAAGTGCTCACAAACGGCGACGAGGTCTTCCCGGCGATGCTCGACGCGCTTCGCCAGGCGAAGCGTCGAATCAGCTTCGAAAGCTTCATTTATGAGGACGGCGTCGTGGGCGACCAGTTCACGGACGAGTTCGTCAAGGCGGCGCAACGCGGCGTGGACGTGCGCATCGTGCTGGACGGCTTTGGCGCCGCCCTCTCGGGCGAGTCCGAAAAGAAGCTGACTGACGCCGGCGTGCAGGTGGTCTGGTTCAACCTGCCGCGACCCTGGAGTCTCGAGGAGACCAATTACCGCACGCACCGGAAAGTGCTGGTCGTCGATGGCGATGTGGGTTTCACGGGCGGTATCGGCTTGTCGGATCACTGGCTGGGAAACGCGCAAAGCCCCGATCACTGGCGCGACACCCAGTTCAAGGTGGTCGGCCCGGCCGTACGTGGATTGGAGGCCTCGTTCTACGAGAACTGGCTCGAATCAGGGGGCCTCTCGGCGCCGGCGCTCGATCCGCGCCCCCCGGCGCAGCAGGACGGGGCGCAATCGGTGGTCGTGTGGAGTAATCCAACCGGTGGCGCCAGCAACGTCAAGCTGCTCTATCTGCTGTCGATTGCCGGCGCGCGCCAGCAGATCGACATTCAATCGCCGTACTTCATCCTCGACGAGTCCACGCAATGGTCGCTCAACGCCGCCGTCGAGCGTGGTGTCCGGATACGGGTGGTGACCGACGGCGACATCACCGACGCGATGCCGGTGAAAGACGCCAGCCGCGACGGGTATCAGGCGCTGCTCGATGTGGGCGTCGAGATCTATGAGTACCAGCCCACGATGATGCACGTCAAGGCGATGGTCGTGGACGGGGTCTGGAGCGTCTTCGGCTCGGCCAATTTCGACAATCGATCGTTCGAGCTGAACGATGAGCTGACCGTGGCGGTCCACGACCACGACCTTGCGCGAGCGCTGACGCGTGATCTTGGAGCTGACATCCAGAAATCGATCAGGCTCGACGCGGCCACGTGGCGTCAGCGCCCGCTCTGGCAGAAAGCTCGCGAGTGGTTCTGGTCGCATTACGGCGAGCTATTTTAGCTTTCGGCTTTCAGCTTTCGGCGCTCACGGCTCACAGCTGATGATCAGTCGTGCCCCGCCAGGACGTCGAACGGGTCGATGGGCTCCCCTTCCCACCATTTCTTGTCAGGACCGAGCCGGTAGATGGCGAAATGCAAGTGCGGTGTGTTCGGCGGCGCGTTTCCGGTCGTCCCAACGTAGCCGATAACCTGGCCGCGCACCACGGTTTCGCCCTCATTGAGGTCCGGCGCGTAGGCATCGAGGTGCGCGTAGTAGTAACAGAAGCGCTCCTCGGAATCGAACTGATAGATCGTCAGGCCGCCGGCCGCACTCGTAAAGAGCTTCGCAACACGGCCTTCGACGGCCGCGACGACGGCCGTCCCCCGTGGCGCGAGGATGTCCATGGCTTGGTGCCGCCGGCTCCCGCCGCCGCGTATCTCGTCAAAACTCGATCGGAGCGACGAGGCCTCGATTCCAGCCACCGGCACGATCGGCCCCGCCTCCGCGCCTTCGGCGCTTCGGCGCGGCAGGCCCGCACCCAAGGCACCCGAGGCACCTGAGGCACCTGAGGCACCCGAGGCACCCGAGGCACCCGAGGCACCCGAGGCACCCGAGGCACCCGAGGCACCCGAGGCACCTGAGGCACCTGAGGCACCCGAGGCACCTGAGGCACCCGAGGCACCTGAGGCACCCGAGGCACCCGAGGCACCTGAGGCACCTGAGGCACCCGAGGCACCTGAGGAGGCGCCCGGAGGCACGGGCTCGGCGGCAGTCCCCAGAAAATACGCCCCCGTCCACCACAGGCCGAGTATCACCGCCAGCGTAACCCACGGCGCGGCCGCCTCTTCACCAATGAAGCGGCGGCGGCGTCTCTTCATCGCAGGATGACTTTCGTTCCGGGCCTTACCAACGCCGCGACCCGCACCGCATCCCAGTTCGTCAACCGGATGCAGCCGTGCGACTCGGTATGGCCGATGCGTGAGGGCTCGGGCGTTCCGTGAATGCCGTAGTGTTCCTTGCTGAGATCAATCCAGACGACTCCCACGGGGTTGTTTGGGCCGGGGGCAATCTTGGCTTTCGCGTCTGACGGATCCGCATCCCAGAACAGGTCCGGGTTGTAGTGGAACACCGGGCTGTAGCCGACGCCGTTGACCTTCCATTCGCCCACTGGCAGCGGATCGTTCTCGCTCCCGACGGTGACTGGCGCGTGAAAGAGGACGTTGCCGTCGGCGTCTTGCACCTGAAGGGTCTTCGTGCGTTCAGTGACAGTGACGGTGACCGCTCGGTCGGGCGCATCAGCGGTGCTGTTGTCAGCACTCGCTTTGGAAGCCTCCGTCGTCTTCTCTGCGATCTGGGGCGCCGGTTCGGTCTTGGGTGCCGGAGCGGTGAACGGCTCGACGTTGGGCACCACGATCTTTTCGCCGGCAGCAAACGTCGAACCCGGATTCAGACGCTGCAGCAGGTTGGGGCTGGCGTGAAAGCGTTCACCGAGCAACTCGAGCACTGAGGCATACGACAGCGACGGCAGCTTCGATTTCTCGACCAAGTCAGTCGGAATGTTATCGGTAAACGGCCCGGCCGCGTCTTGCTCGCTGATCGTGTAGGTCACGACCGGGTCGTCGTACGCCTCACCGAACTCGGTCGTCCCGCGTGCCGCCTTGAACGCGGCCATCGCGCGGTCGGTGTTGGCGCCGGGGGCGCCATCGATCTCCCCTGGCGAGAAGCCTGCGCGATCGAGCGCGACTTGGAGTGCGAGGCCGCGCCGTGTTTTTTCGTCAAGCGACGGCAGCAACTGGGCTAGATGAGCCGAGGAGTTGGTCGGCATTTCCGCCGCGGGCGCGGTCGAAGGCGACTGAGCCTGCAAGCGCGGCGCGACACCCAATACCGAGCCAGCGACGACCACAAGAGCAACGGCCGAGTAGGAATTGCATTTCATGCCTGGTGTTTAGCAATTGGCATTCCACGGGTCTTGTGGGCCCAAGCCTTGCAATCCATGAGCAGCATGTGGCACCTCAGCCGCTCACGCCTTCTGACAGCCAGTATCGTCCTTGTGGCAGCGACGGCCGGAACATGGGGATGCGGACTGTCCTCCGACACCGGTCAGCCGTTGGCGCTTCGACGGCAGCAACCTCGACGAGCTCAGCTGTAAGTTCAGCTACGAAGACTTCGAGTGGGTTGCGCTCGAGCGCAAGATGAACGCGCGAGCCATCGAAGCTGCTCACCTTCAAGGTTCGTGGAATCAACAAGCGCAATGGTGAACCACGCAGCGCGCGAAGAGCCACGGCGAGGGCATTGCACGTTCCGCTCCCACCTTCGCTCGCCGGCGACCGGCGCGAGCTACGGCGGGCCTCGCCCTGGCCCCACCTGCTACACCTGCCGCACCCGCTGCACCTGCTGCACCTGCTCCACCTTGCGCATCTGCTGCACTTGGCGCACCTGCCCACCCTGGCATGGTCCTTGAAACCTACCCCGAGAGTTCACGAGGAGAGTCCATGACCTACCCAGCACCGGCACTGGTCGCGTTCGTGGTCGCGATCACCGCCTGCGCCCTGCCCCAGAGCTCGGCCGCGCAGACGCCCGAGGGAGCAGTTCCAGCCCCGTCCCGTCAGGACGGCGTCAACGAATACGGTGCGGCGACCAAGGCGTTCCTCGATCGGCTGCAGGAATACAGGACGTTCCACAACAACGTGGAGAAAATGGTGCCCCGGCTGACCCAGACCGCGAGTCCCGAGGAGATCGCCAAGCGCGAAGCCGCGTTCGGCGCCATGCTGATCAAGCAGCGGCCCGACGCCAAAGAAGGCGACTTCTTCATCAAGGAATATCAGCCCCACCTCATCAAGATCATCCGGGACGATTTCGCGAAGCGGCCGATAGTGGACCGCAAGGCGCTGCTCGTCGAACTCCCCAGGGATGTGAAGATTGGCGTCAACATGATCTATCCGACGGCGCTGCCGCTCGCGACCTTTCCGGGTAAGCTGCTGAAGGCGCTGCCCGAGCTGCCAAAAGGTCTCGAGTACCGGATCGTCGGGCAGCACCTGATCCTGCGTGACGTGACCGGCAACGTCATCGTGGACATCCTCCGGAACGTGTTCCCGATTCCGAGGTAAATCACTGGTTGGATCCTTCAGAAGACGTCGAGGCCATCATGGCGAGCAAGTGTCGATCGATTCAGTGTGCAGCGATTCTGCTTCTGAGCGCGGCGTGCGCAATGCCGTCGCAGACCATGCCCCGATCGCGCGAGGTGATCGCACCCAGTTCGCCCATCGCGGCCCGGGCGGGCACCGTCGGAACCGCCGCCAACGACACGCTCCCCCCCGTCTCAGAGACCTCGATTCGCTTTGCCATACTTGGCGACACCGGCACAGGCGAACGCGCGCAGTACGACGTGGGGGCGCAACTGTGGAAGTCCCACGAGACGTTTCCCTTCGAGTTCGTCATCATGGTCGGCGACAACCTGTACGGATCGGAACGGCCCCAGGACTACGCCAGAAAATTCGAGGTGCCGTACAAGCCCATTCTCGACGCGAAGATCCCGTTCTACGCCACGCTCGGCAACCACGACGACACGAACCAGATCTACTACAAGGGCTTCAACATGGACGGCAAGCGGTTCTACTCGTTCAAGAAGGACAAGCTTGGCAGCCCCGGCGTGCGCTTCTTCGCGCTCGACAGCAATTACATGTCGCCCGACCAGCTCGAATGGCTCGACAAGGAACTGAGCGCCTCGGGTTCAGATTGGAAGATCGCGTTCTTTCACCATCCGCTGTACTCATCGGGCGGACGGCACGGATCGGAAGTCGACCTTCGCGAGCAACTCGAGCCGCTGTTCCTGAAATACGGTCTCAACGCCGTGTTTTCCGGTCACGAGCACTTCTACGAGCGTCTCAAGCCGCAGAAGGGGATCTACTACTTCACGGCTGGAGCCTCCGCCAAACTGCGACGTGGCGACATTCGCAGAACGGACATGACGGAAGTAGGCTTTGACACGGACAACAGTTACGTGCTCGTCGAAATCGCCGGCGACGTCATGCATTTCCAGGCTCTGTCCCGGGCCGGCCGCCGCGTCGATTCCGGTTCGTACACGCGTCAATTCCCACCCTCCAGCCAACCGTGATCACACGCCTGGTGCTTGCGTTGACCTTCGCGGCTGCGCCGATCGTCGTTGCGACGGCGCAGTCGCCGCCACAACCACCATTCCCACCCGCCCAAGCTGCTGGACAACAGGACGACAGCCCGTATGGGCCGCTGACGCTCGATACCGAGGGGCTCGTGGAGGAACTGATTGCCTCGGCCGTTCGCCTTCCCGTGGCAGCCTTGTTGGGCACGGCCCTGGCCCTGCGGCCACGCCGGCGCGGCACACCGCCGCGGCAGCCCGCGGTGGTGCAAACGCAGATTGTGCTGGCCGTGGTCGGCGCGCTCATCATGCTCGTCGTCGGCGCCAGCCTCGCGCGAGCGTTTGGGATCGTGGGGGCAGCCAGCCTCATCCGCTACCGTTCGAAGATCGACGATCCGAAGGACGCCGTCGTCATGCTGTCGGCGCTCTCCGTCGGTCTCGCCTCCGGGGTGGGTCTTTATGGCCTGGCCGTGTTCGCCACGCTCTTTCTCGTGTTCGCGCTCTGGATCATCGAAAGCTTCGAACCGCAAACGCGCATGTGGGAACTGTCGATCAAGCTGGGCGAGAAGACCGCCGTGCTCCGGCCGCGCATCGAAGCCGTGCTGCGCCGGTTCAAGGCGGACTACGAACTGCGAGGCCAGTCGGAAGACGAAGTGTCATACCTGGTCACGACACCGCTCAACCTGCACACCGATCGCGTCTCCGGTGCCTTGACAGCGCTGGTCACCACGGGAAAGGGCGCGGTCGAGTGGAAAGAACGGCCGAAGATCAAGAACAGGTAGACGACGCGAGGCGCTGTGATGCTCATTACGCAACCCGACGCTGGCATCGCACCGATCGTCCAGGCGATCCGCCGCGCGAAACAGGCCGTCCACGTCTGCATCTTCCGCTTCGACCGGCCGGAGGTGGAGAAGGCGCTCGCCGCCGCCGTCGAGCGCGGTGTGCGCGTCCGCGCCCTCATCGCTCATACCAATCGGGGCGGTGAAGCCGGCCTGCGCAAGCTCGAACAGCGCCTCCTCGATGCCGGCCTGACCGTCACGCGCACCCCTGACGATCTGCGGCGTTACCACGGCAAGTTTCTCGTGGCCGATGACATGTTGCACGTCTTCGGGTTCAACTTCACCAAGCTCGACATCGACAAGAGCCGCAGCTTCGGCATCGCCACGCGCGACAAGCGCACCATTCAGGAAGCGCTCAAGCTCTTCGAGGCTGATGTCACGCGCACTGCGTATCAGCCGTCGCGTTCGAACCTCGTCGTCAGTCCCGAGACGTCACGCACCATGCTCGGCGCGTTTCTGAAGGGCGCCCGGAAGGACCTGTCGATCTACGACGAAAAGATCCAGGATCCTGCCATGATCAAGATCCTCAAGGATCTCGCCGGCAACGGCGTGCGCGTGCGCGTCCTTGGCGATCTCGAGGGTCCGGATGGGGACGTCGTCGTGCGACCGCTCAAGACCCTGCGGCTGCACGTACGTGCCATCGTGCGCGACGGCATGCGCGCCTTCGTCGGCAGCCAGAGCCTTCGCCAAGACGAACTCGACAAACGGCGCGAGGTCGGCCTGCTCATCAACAGTCGCGCGGTGACGAGAAGCCTGTTGAAGGTGTTCGACGCCGACTGGGAAGCATCGGCGTCGAAACAAGAGCGGGTTGCCTAAGGGCCCGGCAAAGAATAACGTTGACGTTTGGGCCGTCGATGCATCCCGCCGGGCTGCGTTGCTCGTCGCTTACATACCTCGGTATGCGCACTCCTCGCGCCTTGCCGGGCGGGCGCCTCGACGCCCGAAACGTCAACGTTATTCTTTGCCGGACCCTAAAGCCGGTGCTTCGTCACGTGATCGTGCCTGATGATGTCGACGGCCAGCCACACCCCGCCCATTCCCGCAAACAGGAACAGCAGCATCGCGAGCCCGGAGTAGCCGAACAACTGGAAGGACGTCTCGACGCGCATGATCATCGCGGCCCCGACAATCATCGCCGCCAGGATCAGCCCGAGCGTGATGCGGTTGGCCACCTTCTGCAGGCCGTTCAGCACCGCGCCCTCGTCCACCAGTTCCACTTTCAGCTTCAGCTCGCTGGTCGAAAGCGCATCGAGCACGCGATTGACACGGCCCGGTAAGCGTTCCGCGAATTCCTTCGCCTCGAGCACCGCTGACAACGCCCCGCCCGACGTCTCCACCCGCCCTACCTGCCCTACCCGCCCTACCTGCCCGACCCGCCCGACCTGCCCTTACTGAACAACTTCGCTGAAGTCACTCCGCAGCGCCGACAGATCGAGCGGGCGATCGCTCCGCGGCAGCGAGCGGTGATATTCCACCAAAGGGCGGTCATCGGTGAGCAGGGGACCAGCGCCAACGAACTGGCGCATCGCATCGGGTCCAGCGGTATACCAGCTCGCCAGCACGTCCCACGACGTCAGGCCGACATCGTCCAGCGCCTGCGCGATCACCGGGTTGGCTCGCTTGAGTCGGATCGTCGCCGGATCGAGATGAAGCGGGTGGATCGATCCCAGCATCAGATTGCCGTCGAACCAGAGCGTCGCATGCGGAAAGACGTCCAGGAAGGTGCGCATGATCAAGGCGTACTGCGAGGGCTCGCGGTGGCCGATCCACTGCAGCGCCAGCCCGTTGTCCTCGAGCGCGTCGCGCACGAGCGAGAAGTACTCGCGCGAGTAAAGATTGCCGGCCCCGGCGTGGACCGGCTGAATGATGTCGGCGGTGATGACGTCGAACGTCTCGCCCGACAGCGTCAGAAAATTGCGTCCGTCGTCCACGCGGATGCGGACGTTCGGCTGGTTCAGCACGTCGTAATTCACGTGCGCGAAAAACGATGCGGCCTTGCGCACGCTCTCTGAAAGCTCCACGACCTGGACGCTGGTGCCGGGATACTGGCTGACGGCTCCCGGCGTCGCTCCGCCGCCCAGGCCGATGACGAGCGCCTCGTGCGGCGCGGGATGCAGCACCATCGGCAGGTGGCCGATGATGCGGTGCAGCCTCACCATCTCAGGCGTGTCGTTCGCCTGGTGCAGTCCGTCCATGTAAAGCGAGCGACGAAACTGGCTGGCGTGGACGCTCACCGCCGTCTGTACCCCCTCTTCGCGCCAGAATTCGCGCAGGTCCTGTCCGTGACGTCGCGCAGAGGCGGCGGCGAACGGATCCGGGACTTCGACAGCGAGAAATCCGAAGGCGACCGCGGAGACACCGGCGACCCCCAGAAGCCGTGGACGCGCCGGGTGTCCCCAGACCAGCAGCAAGGCGCTTGCGCCGTAGAGCGCCCCCATGACAATGAGCGCGCGCCGTGCCCCGAGCAATGGCAGGAGCAGGAATCCCCCGAGAAGCGCACCGAGAATCGCGCCAACGACATTGACGGCATACAGCCGGCCGACTCGCCGCGCGAGCACGGCCGGCGCATCGCGGCGCTCCGCCGCCGTTGCCAGGTGAAGCGCGATAGGAAACGCGAGCCCCATCAGAACCGCAACCGGGAGAATCGCGGCGGCGCTGGCCTGCCACTCGCCGCCTGTCCGCCAGCCGGCTTCGTAGGTGCGGCCGAGAAAGATCGCCGATGCGAGGACCAGGAGGCTGGCGGCCATCTGGATCAATGACAGCGCCGCCGCCCAGTCGCGCGGCGTCCGCAGCAGCCGCGCGGCGAGCCCGCCGCCAATGGCGATGCCGGCAAGAACCGTCGCCAGCATCGTGGTGAACGCGTAGGTTGTCGCCGTGAGGTATTGGACCAGCGTGCGGAACCATACGATCTCGAGAGCGAGCGCGACGAGCCCGGAGATGCCAACCACCGCCGCAATCACGGGCGGACTCGGCGTCCACGAGGGGCGCGCGCGCGACGAGAGGGTCTCCGGGAGCGTGCTGGCAGCAGGTGCCATTTCGTCCACGCGTCCGGCGAGAACCAGCGCGACGACGCCAACCGCGACGTTGATCGACGCCCCGAGGAGAAACGAGTTCTGCATGCCGATGGCGCCGATCAGATAGAAGCCCGTGAGCACGGCGCCAGTCACCGCCCCCGCGGTGTTGACGGCATAGAGCGCGCTCACACGCCTGCCAAACGACGATCCGCGAACCAGCGTAGATGCACTCAGCACGGGGAGCGTCATCCCCATCAGAATCGTCGGCACGAGCAGGACGACGAACCCCGTCAGCAGTCGCGCGGCCGTGAGCACGGGAAGAGAACCGCCGGTCAGCGGGTACAGGCGGGCATACAGACCCGTGGCCGCGTCGAGCGCGACGGGAGTGATCAAGGCGGAGACGCCGATCAGAATTTCGGCGACGCCGAACACGACGAGTGGACGGCGCACGCGCGCGACCACGCGGTCGGCGATGACGCTGCCGGTCGCGAGCCCGGCCATGAACGCGGCCAGGACGGTGCTCGCCGCGTAGACGGTGACGCCAAACACCAGCGCGAGCAGCCGCAACCACAGAACCTGGTAAATCAGACCGCAGACGCCGGAGCCGAAAAACAACAGAAGCAGTATCGCCAGCCGCACGCGGGACGTAGTCTACAGGACACCCTCGCGTCGCTCAGGTGCAGCACGTGCTCGATCCGCTCGCGCGCAGGACGGCTCGCTTACGCTCGCCGCAGGAGTCCGGCCGTTCGGCCGGCCTGGTGAGGTTCGGGTTCGGGTTCGGACTTGGGCTTTTGGTTCTGGGTTTACCGGGCGCCTGCCCGCAGCAGATCACCCGCAATGCCGGCGTGACCGCGCCTTCTTGCCCAAGCCAGCGGCGTGGCCCAAGGCTCGGCGTCGGCCTCGACCGGATCGGCTCCACGCTCGAGGAACAGCTGCACCAGTTCCACGCGCCCCCAGCGGCTGGCCCAGCCCAAGGGTGTGCTCTCGAGCACATGGTCGCGGAGATCGAGTCGCGCCCCGGCGTCGAGCAGCATCGTGGCAAGGCCATGCGCTCGTCCGCGGTCATGTGCTCCCGTGATCCGGCGACGCTGTGCAGGATCGTGAGCCCGAATTGTCCGCCGTCTGGCTCGCGACCGCGGATGTTCGGGTCGCAGCGATCCAGCAGCCGGCGAAAGCATGACAGGTAGGTGCTCCGATCCCATTCCGGGTGGCACCAATGGCCCGGCCCGTGGTTCCAGATCCGCAGTGGCTGCTCGAGCGCTCCAAACCAGCGCGGGTCATCGCGCGCCCAGTCAATGTGGTCGAGGGCCAGCCGCACGAGTTCCGGATCGCCCCCACACGCCGCGGCGCCGAGAAGGCCCACCGCCGCTTTGCGCGTGTCCGCGGTGCCGGCAAACATCTGGCGCGCCAGCTCCGTGTTCCGATGCAACGCCGCCATGCCGAGGTCGGCAACGCCGCCGTAGCGCTCCAGTAGCGCCATCATCTGTGCGTCGCGCTGCCCGTAGGCTTGCGAGACCGGCGAGCCACTGGCGTACACCTGGGCATTCGGGTCGGCGCCCCGTTCGAGCAGCATCTCCGCCAGAGCGTGCTTGCCCGTGGCGGCGCATTCCCACAACGGGAATCCCCAGGTGTACTCGACGTCTTCGACGCCCGGCACGCGGACGCGCTCGTCGGGATCGAGACCGAGTGCGAGCAGCAGCGCCAGCATCTCAGGGCGGCCGTGTGTCACCGCCACGGCGGAGCAGCCCGCCGATGCCGTCGACCGGACCGGGAAGTTCCCCCTCGGCGTGGCGGGCACTGACCCATGCCGTATCGCCCAGCGCGACCGCCGCCCGCGCGGTCATCGCGGCACCGTGACCCAGGAGACGCGTGGCCACGGGCAGTAACCGCTGATGCACGTCCGAACGACCCCGCCATGTGCCCGTTGCGGCGGCGTCGAGCGGGGTGAGACCGTGACGACCGGGCCGGTTTGGATCAGCGCCGCGCGCGAGCAGCCACGCGCAGAGCAAGTCGTGCAGCACGAACGCGGCGGCGTGCAGCGCTGTCCAGCCCTCGACGGTGATGGCGTGAATCAGCGCGGGTCTCCGTTCCATCCGATCGATCGCGCCTGGCGCGTCGCCTGTGACGATCGCCCGGAACAGATCCTCCGCTTCGTCTGCGGCAACGCCAGCGCTTTCAGGGCCGCAGCGGCGGTGTTCTGCTGCTTCGATGATGGTGACGATCTCGAGATAGCCACGCGCGGTCGCGATGGCCAGCGGGCTTGTCGCTTCGTGGTGTGGGTACAAGCCGTGTCGTGCCTCGGCGCCGTACTCCAGCAGCAACTGCACCATCTCGGCGGCGCGACTGAGCACTGCGTGATGCAACAGGCTGTGATTGTCGATCTCCAAGGCTGCCAACTCCGGGCGGGCGTGGAGCATGGCGCGCACGCGTGCCAGATCCCCAGCCTTGATCGCGTCGTCCAGTCGCCGCAGCGTGACGCCATCGACGTACGCTTTGAGGCGTGGCCAGCTGCTGAACCCATAGGCGCGCGCAATCACGAGCTGCGTATCGTGCAGGGCGAAGCCGGCCTGACTGGCGTCGTGATAGTGGCCGCTCACCTCGGCCATGGCGACGGCCTCTCCAGCGTGAAACGCTTCGAGGAGTTCCTTCGCCTGCCGTTTGAGTTGATCGAGATTCGGGGCACTCAGGCAGCGTGCGCGTTGGGAGTGAGACTCTGGTCATGATGAGCTCCTTTCGCGGCTGCGCGTTGGCGGCCGCCGGGGGCCCGGTGTCCGCTCACTCGGGCAGAAAAGAGTTCATCGACGTATCGGATGCGGGTCATCCCATCGCAGGTGGACGCAGTCCTTCCCGCGGACACGGTGGCGCCCTGCAGCGCACTCGCGAAGTCTAGCCGCTCACTGGTGGGAGCGGCAAGTGGTGAGCATTCTGAATCACCCGTGGAGGGCGTCGGGTTTGGGATTTCGGGTTTGGGGTTTGGGGTTCGGGGTTCGGGTTCGGGGTTCGGATTTGGTTTTTCGTTCCGGGTTTTGAACTGTCGGTCTTGGTAGTTGTGCACCTGGCGCCGAAGGCGCCACGGCGCGCCGAATCCTATTCATACCGCAGCGCGATCATCGGGTCCGTCCGCGCCGCCTTCTGTGCCGGCACGAACCCCGCGCCCAGCGCGACGAGCGCGAGCAGCATCGTCGCCGCCGCAAACACGATGGGGTCGTTGCCCTGCATCTCGAACAGCAGCGACTCGGCGCCGCGGCCCAGCGCAAAGGCGCCCGCCAAACCGATCACGGCGCCGATGAGCGTCATAATCCCCACTTGCCGCAGCACCATGCGGCGAACGTCGCCTCCATCGGCGCCGAGCGCCATGCGGACCCCGATCTCGCGCGTGCGTTGGGCCACGGTGTAGGCGAGGACGCCATAGAGGCCGACGGCCGCGAGAATCGTCGCGAGCACCGCAAACGCGGCCGAGAGCGTGCTGATCATGCGATCGAGAAACACGTTTTCGCGCACCTGCTGTTCCACGGTCTTGAGATCCTCCACCGGCAGGTTGGGATCGAGCTTGGCAATGGCGCTGTGAATCGACGGCATCAACTGCTCGGGATCCATGGCCGTCTTCACATAGAACCCGCTGAACCCCGGCCGCTCGTTCTGACGATACGGGCGAAAGAAGAGCGGCGGAGGCGCCTGCTTCACTTCGCTGTACTTGGCGTCCTGCACCAGGCCGACAATCTGCATGTCCAGCTTGACCGCATTGCCGGTGCTGTCGCTCATGTACTTGCCGACCGCATCGCGTCCCAGACCGAACTTCTTCGCGAAGGCCTCGTTGACGATGGCCACCTTGCCCGCGCCGAGCGCGTCGGCGCGCGTGAAGTCGCGCCCCGCGAGCAGCGGGATGCCGACCGTCTGGAAGTACCCGGGGCCGACTTCGTTGTAGTTGGAATGCGTGTCAGTATCCGGTCCGGCCTCGAAGCCCTGCACGCTGACACTGCTGCCCCAGTTGTTGCCGGCGAGCAGCGGCACGAGCGACGCCGAGACGCTCGTCACGCCGGGCAGCGCCGCCAGTTCGTCCTCGACGCGTTCGAACAGCCCGCGAGTTCTCTCGGGGGTGTAGCCGTTGAGCGACGGCGAAATCGCAAACGCAATGAGGTTGTCAGTCTGGACGCCAAGATCGACGCGGCTGACGTTGATCAGGCTCTTGACGAACAACCCGGCCGCCACCAGCAAGGCCATCGAGAGCGCGATCTGCACGGTTGCCAGCGTCAGCCGGAAGCGCGAAGCGCCTCGAGCGGCGCCCTTCTGTCCCGCGTCTTCGCGCAAGGCCGTCACCAGGCTCGGACGCGTGCTGTGCAAGGCCGGGAACAACCCGAAGAGCAGCCCCGTTCCCAGGGCCAGGACGCCCGAAAACAGGATCACCGTCCGATCGATCCGGAAGTCGATCGTGGCCGCTGCCTGCGCCGGCAGCAGCGACCCGATGAGATCCAGCGTCCAGCGCGATACCAGCACGCCGACGACGGCGCCGATGACCGCCAGCACGAGCGACTCCAGGAGCAGCTGTCCCACGAGCTGGCGGCGATTGGCGCCAATCGACAATCGCACGGCCATTTCGCCGGCTCGGCCTGCGCCCCGCACCAGGAGCAGGTTGGCAATGTTCGCGCAGGCAATCAGCAGCACGACTCCCGTGACGCTCAGCAGCAGGATCAGCGGGGTGGACGCCTCCTCGTGCAACGAGCTCTGTCCACGATAACCGGGCGCGAGCGCGATCTTCTTTTCCTTGAAGCGCGCCATCGTCTGCTCGCTCATGCCCTGCTGCAGCGGCGCCTCGACGTCGTTGAGGATCGCCGCGTACGGCACGCTGATGCCGGTGGCCGCCTGCTCGATCGAGACGCCGGGCTTCAGCCGCCCGAACAGATACGCCCAGTAGGCGCGACGATTCTCGAATCCGTTGCTGCCCTCCCGGACGAACCCGGGCTGCAGCGCGCCGCGCAT
This sequence comes from Vicinamibacterales bacterium, assembly GCA_035512515.1. Lineage (GTDB taxonomy): Bacteria > Acidobacteriota > Vicinamibacteria > Vicinamibacterales > UBA2999 > JACCSI01. Next base: position 50,277 of record DATKDY010000074.1, on the reverse strand, counting down.
CGTGACCGGGACGTAGATATGAGGCCTCGACCCCAGGCTCGTGCCGTGAAAGTCTGGTGGCGCGACGCCCACGATCGTCAGCGGCTGGCCGTTGACGATCAGCGTTTCGTTGACGACATCGGGATTCGAATCGAAGCGCGTCCGCCAGTACTCCTCGCTCAGCACCGCCACAGGATGGCCACCCATCGTCTCGTCGTCGCGGTCGGTGAGGAGCCGGCCCAACGCAGGCTGAATGCCGAGGAGCGGAAAGTAGTTGCCGCTCACCATCATGCCGCTGCCGTTGATGGTCTGGCCCCGGTACGCGAGGTTGGCGCCAAACGTCCGGTGCGCGGCAATGCCGGTGAACAGCTCGCGCGTCTGCGGCGCCTGCTGCAGGTCCCGGACCATCGCGTAGCTGAACACCTCGTCGCAACCGCCCTGGTTGTTGCACGTCTGCGACCCCGGCTTGGGGCCGGGATTGGCAAGATTGACCAGCTCATCCGGCGCCTGCACCGGAAGCTTGCGGAGCAGCATCTGGTCGAAAAGCGAAAAAATCGCCGCGTTGGCGCCGATCCCGAGGGCCAGCGAGACGATGGCGACCAGGGTGATGAACGGCGTTCTGAACAACGTGCGGAGTGCGAGGCGCAGGTGTGCCATGGGAGATGTGACGTAGGAAGCGACGTTCAAGTTTACCGGGCGCCAACCCTTTTTGCCGGCCAGGCCGTCCAACTCCGGCGAGCATCAGTTGTCCTATATGATGCCTGGCTATATATGACACGGCTGTTCGAGGAGCGCTCGGCCATCGATTCCGCCAAGAAAGGCAGCCTGGACCTGCTGATTCTGGCGCTCGTCGACGAGCAGGCGCTGCATGGCTATGACATCGCCGGCCGCATCGAGCAGCGCTCGGGCGGCACGCTGCGGTTCACGCTCGCTTCGCTCTACGCGACCCTGTATCGGCTCGAAGAACGCGGCTTGATTCGGGGCCGGTGGGTCGAGCGTGCGGGGCAGCGGCGACGGCGGTACTACCGCATCACCGACAACGGCAAAACCATCCTCGCCGCTCAGCGCGAAGAATGGGGCCGGTTCATCGCGGCCCTCACTCATGTGGCCGGCGTCAAGCCGGCCTGAGGACGAACCATGGCATCCGGGTCATTCAATCAGCGGCCGGACTGGCACGAGCTTGTCCGCAGCCGTGCGGCGTCAGGCGGCGTGGACCTTCCGCAAGCCACGGTTGACGAGCTCGCCCTGCATCTCGACGACCTGTACGCGGCGACCCTGGCCGCGGGAGGCGATCACGATGCTGCACTCGCGCGAGCCATGGCGGCGCTGGACGAATCGGGCTTCCGGGTCCTGCGTCGCCACGCCCGGCGCGCTCCTGACTCGTCGCAAAGCGCCAGCCTCAACGTGATGGGCTCCATTCGTGTCGCGTTCCGTCAGTTCCGGCAGCACCCGACGTTCGCACTCGTCGTTGTCCTGGTACTCGGTCTCGGCACGGGCGCGGCCACCACGGTGTTCACTGCCGTCGACGCGGTGGTGCTTCGACCATTGCCGTTCGCTGAGCCGGATCGACTCGTGACGCTCTGGGACACCAACGCGGAGCAGGGGCTGTCGCACGATCCGATCTCGCCGGTGAACTTCATGGATTACCGCGCGCTACCCGTCTTCGAGGACGCCGCGGCGTGGTGGCGGCCGGGCATCAACCTCGTCGATCCCGGTATGGATCCGGTGCGGGTCAGAACCATCGAGGTGAGCGGCAACCTGTTCGACGTGCTTGGGGTCCGTCCGCAGATTGGCGCCGGCTTTCCGCAGAGCGGTCCGCTGTTTATGCCGAACGAGCGCATCGCGGTCATCAGCGATCGGCTGTGGCGCACACGCTACAGTGCGGATCCGGCCATCATCGGGCGGCAACTGACATTCAACGACTCGCCGTACACGGTTGTCGGCGTGATGCCGCCGAAGTTCGATTTTCCGGGCAACGTGGACGTGTGGCAGCGGCTCGTGTGGGACATGACGCGCCACAGCCGGGCGGCGCACTTCATGGAAGCCGTCGCCCGCTTGGCGGACGGCACGTCGTTCGACGAAGCCCAAGCCGCCGTCACTGCACTCGGGTTACGCCTGCAGCACGAGTTCCGGCGGACCAACGCGGGGTGGAGCTCGCGGTTGATTCCGCTGCTCGACGAACAGCTCGGCTACTATCGCCCGGCGCTGATGGTGTTGTTCGGCGCGGTCGGGTTGCTGCTGCTGATTGGGGTCCTCAACGTGGCGTCGCTGCTGCTGACGCGGGCACTGTCGCGCGAACGAGAAATCGCCGTCCGCATCGCAATGGGCGCGGCGCCGCGGCAGCTCGTCACGCAGCTGATGGCCGAAAGCCTCGTCTTGTCGCTCGCTGGCGCGTTGCTGGGCATCGTCGCGGCCGGTCTCCTCCTGCCGGTGCTCGTGAGCGTCACGCCAGTGGAGATCCCCCGGCTGGAGGAGGCCGCCGTGGATTGGCGGGCGTTGGGTCTCGGCCTCGGGGTGGTCACTGCGACCACGGTGTTTTTCGGGCTCGTGCCCTCGCTCCTGTTGCTGCACGGGCATCTGAACACCGATCTCAAATCGGGAGAACGGGGCAGTTCGCGTGCGGCACGGCGCACCTACTCGGTGCTGGTCGCGGCGGAAGTTGCGATGGCGTGCGCGCTGCTCGTCAGCTCGGCGCTGCTCGTGCGCACCGTGCAGCGGATGATGGACACGCCGATGGGCGTCGAGGCGGACACGGTCCTCGCCGCGAGCGTGCAGCTGGCGGCCAGCGTCAGCTCGGGGTCGAACTATGAGGGCTGGCAGACCGCCGCGGAGACACACACACGAATTGTCGAAGCGATCCGACAGCAGCCGGGTGTCATCGCGGCGGGCGCGGCGAATTTTCTGCCACTGGAAGCAGGGTGGCGCAATCCCTTTGGTCTCGAAGGACAGCCACCTCCTGAGCGCCCCGAGGACGCGCCGCAAGCGCAGATGCACAGCATCAGCGAGGGGTACTTCGAAGCCATGGGCGCCAGGCTCCTGCAGGGTCGCAGCTTCACGGTCTTCGACGGCCCGCGCGCGCAAGGAGTCGTGATCGTCAACGAAACGTTCGCCCGCCGGTATCTGGCTGGCCGCGAGGGCCCCGTCGGACGTGGCTTGCTCAGCTATTCCGCAGGAATCGGCCCGTTGGGACGCAGCCTGCTGCACGTAAATGGCCACGCCGAACCCATCCGCTTCGAGATCGTGGGCGTGGTCAACGACATCCGCAACGTGCCGCTCGAGCAAGCCGTGGAGCCAGCGATCTACTTCACGACGCGGCAGTTCCCATTCATGGAGCAGGTGCTCGCGGTGCGCGCGACGGACGCGGCCACGGCACGGGACGCCGTGCGCGCAGCGCTCAAAGCCACCGCGCCGACTGTGCCGATGGGCGTCGCGCAGACATGGGGCGACCGCTTCAGGAGTCGCACGGCCGAACCACGCATGCTGATGACGATCCTGACGTTGTTCGGCGCGCTGGCGGCGCTGCTGGCGGCACTTGGCGTGTATGGCCTGTTCTCGTGGTCGGTGGCACTCCGTACGCGCGAGCTGGCGATCCGGCTCACGCTCGGTGCGCGGCCGGCGGCAGTGGGCGGCCTTGTCGTCCGCCAGAGCGCGTTGCTCGTCCTGGCCGGGCTGGTCGTTGGCCTGGTGGTGGTTCGTACGGCCGAGGGGGCGCTGTCCCGCGTGCTGTTCGAGGTGTCGCCCAGCGACATGACGTCCACGCTGGCGGCCAGCGCGGTACTCGTGGCCGCGGCGCTCGTCGCGTGCATCCCGCCCGCGCTGCGCGCGATGCGAGTGGATCCCGTCGTCGGCTTACGCGCGGAATAGGACGCGTGCGCGTGCCGCGCGGCACGCGTCCTGCTCGAGTCCGTTACACTGCCTCCTATGACACGCGCCCTCGTTGTCCTCTGTCTGGCCCTCACTCTGGCCGCTTGCGTCGTCACACCCGACGCGCCGCGAGACGCTGGCCAGTTCCGCCGCGGGGAGATCGTCGACTTGTCTCACGCGTACGACGCAGACGCGATCTTCTGGCCCACGGCCGAGCCCTTTCGCCTCGACAAGGTCGCCGATGGGATGACCCCCGCCGGCTACTACTACGCCGCCAACAACTTCTTCACGTCGGAACACGGCGGCACACACATCGACGCGCCGGTGCACTTTGCCGAGGGCCGACAGTCCGTCGATGAGATCCCGCTGGACAAACTCGTCGGGCTTGCGGTCGTCATCGATGTCGTCTCCGCCGCCACGGCGGACGCCGACTATCAGGTGGCTGTCCAGGACTTCGAACGGTGGGAGCAGGAGCACGGCCAGATTCCGGCCGATGCCATCGTGCTGCTGCGCACAGGGTTTGCGCGGCACTGGCCGGACGCGGCTCGCTATCTCGGCACCGCCGAGCGCGGCGAGGCCGCGGTTGCCGAACTGCATTTTCCGGGACTGCATCCCGACGCGGCGCGCTGGCTGGTCGCCAACCGTTCGATCAGCGCCATCGGGATCGACACCGCAAGCGTCGACTACGGACAGTCCACCCAGTACGAATCGCACCGCGTGTTGTACGAGCGCAACATACCGGCGTTCGAGAACCTGGCGTCACTCGATCGCCTGCCGCCGATCGGCGCCACGGTGGTGGCGCTGCCGATGAAAATTAAAGGCGGCAGCGGCGCGCCGCTTCGCGCGATCGCGCTGCTGCCGCAGTAGGCGCAGGCCCGGAGGCCGTGAGTTCTTACGGCCGACCGACCGTGTCCGTCGGCAGCGGCGGCGTGCTGGCGGGCGGCACTCGGTGCAGCGTCGCCTGCTCGAAGGCGTAGGCCAGCGCAATCAGCCGCGCCTCGGAGAATGCCGGACCCGTGAACGTGACGTTCGATGGGAACGGGTTGACGATGTCTCCCGTCGGTGGCAGGAAGCCGCCGGGCACGCTCACGCTCGGATAGCCGGCCCTGGCCGTCGTCCCGGCCTGGTTGTTTCCCGACAGGAGGATCGCGTCGAAGTCGTCTGCCGTACCAGGTGCACCGTCAGGTCCCGCGTAGACACCGTCGAGGGCGCCGCGCGAGCGCGCGAGATCTTCGGCACGATCCGCCAGATACCGAAGCGTGTCGGCGCTCCCGGGCGAGATGTCGAGCATGTCGGCCGCCTCGAAGATCGCCTGACCGTACTTGAGCGCTCCTGGGATCACGTTGTTGGCCGCGATGATCTCGGACAGGGAGCCAACCGGCGCACCGGGCCGCGTAGCGAGGTAGGCGTTCATGTCACGCTTCTGCCCGTAGAGCAGCACGGTCGAGCAGGTTGCCGGCGCTGGCACGGTGACGCAGATACCGAGTTGCGGCGCCAACGCGCCGATGATCTCGACGTACGCTCCCTGTGCGCGCATGCTGTCGATCGCGGCGTTCATGATGGCGGCGCGACTGGCTGGAAATGGCGGCACGGCGATACGGGCGCCCTTCAGCGCCTTCTTGTCCAGGAATCGTGTGTAATCGCTCAGGCAATTGCCCGCCGTCAAGCAGGCGGCCGTGGCCGGATCGCTGGGGTCGAACCCTGCGAGCACGCCGAGCATGATGGCGGCATCTGCCACCGTTCGCGTCAGAGGCCCGGCCGTGTCCTGATCGGCGGTAATCGGGATGATGCCGTCGCGGCTGACCAGCCCCACCGTCGGCTTGATGCCGACGACGCCGTTCGCTGATGCGGGGCTCAGGATGGAGCCGGCAGTTTCGGTGCCGACCGCGAGGGCGGCGAGGTTGGCGTTGACCGAAATGCCGGACCCCGAACTCGATCCTCCAGTGGTCAGCACCGGCCGTCCGTCCCCGCCGGGCGCCGGGCGAGGATCGTAGGGATTGAAGCCGTACAGACCGAAGCTGCTGTAACCCGCTGGCATCCCGATCGCGATGAAATTCGCGAACTCGGTCAGGGTCAGCTTGCCCAGGATGATGGCGCCGGCGTCGCGCAGCTTCTTGGTGATGAACGCGTCATTCGGCGGCGTCGATCCCACGAGCGTCAGCGACCCGCCCGTGGTCGGCATGTCGCCGGTGTCGATGATGTCCTTGAGCGCAACGGGGACGCCGTCGAGCGGGCGACGGATCCTGCCCGGATGTCGCGCGGCGTCGCGCTCGCGCGCTTCATCGATTGCGTTGGTGCTGACGTGAAGGTACGCATTCACACCCGGCCCCGCATCGTCATAAGCGGCGATGCGCGCGAGGTACATCTCGACCAGCTGCTCCGCGCTGATTAATCGGGTCTGCAGCGCCTTGTGAATCTCAGCGACAGTGGTTTCGACCAGGTGGAAGACGGCGGAGCCGGCGCCACGCGGGGCTGCGTTTGGACGTGCAACCGTGAGGGGAACGAGCGCCAGCACTGCTGCGAGCGCGACGGTGGTTCGCTTCATGTAGGGTCCTCCGATGATGAGGGTAACTAGTAACTAGGGGAGCGCCATCATCGCGCTAGTGCGCCGGGGGATCAATCCAATTGCACAGAAAATTTCTAGCGGAAGCCCTCCTGGAGGCGGGCCAGCTCAGCACTGCCCGGACAGAGCGATTCGTAGGGCAATTCGGTCAGCGCCCGGTTGACGGTTCCGGCCTGCTCGTGCATGTCTTCCGACTCGCTCGAAATGTACAGGAGCCCCGTCACCACTTCGCCGGCGCGCTGGCGTTCGCGAATGTAGGCGTACGCACTGTCGCGGTCGGTGGGATTGTAATCCTTCGACAGCTTGCGCAGCCGCACCCAGCCGCCGTCGTGCAGCATCACGTTGCGGACGGTGCCTTCCTCGTATTCGGTCGTGATCTCCTCGGCCGGCGGGACGAAATCCGCCTGGACGATCTCGACGTTCTTCTCGCGCGTGTAGGCGTAGCTCTTGGTCGATCCCTCGTGATCGTTGAAGGTCACGCACGGAGAAATCACGTCGATGAAGGCAAACCCGCGATGCGCGAGGCCGGCCTTGATGATCGGCACCAGTTGCGCCTTGTCACCCGAGAAGCTCCGCGCCACGAACGTCGCGCCCAGCGTCAGCGCCAGCAGCACGCCGTCGATCGCCTCCATCGTGTTCGCCTCGCCTTTCTTGGCGAGCGAACCCTTGTCGGCGGACGCGGAAAACTGCCCCTTCGTCAGCCCGTAGACACCGTTGTTCTCGAGGATGTACAGCAGGTTCACGTTGCGGCGGATCGCGTGACACATCTGCCCGAGACCAATGGACAGCGAGTCGCCATCCCCGGACACGCCGATGTAGTGCAGGTCGCCATTGGCGGCGTTGGCGCCGGTCGCGACCGCTGGCATGCGGCCATGCACGCTGTTGAAGCCATGCGCCTCGCGCAGAAAATAGGCCGGCGTCTTCGACGAGCAGCCGATGCCCGACAGCTTCGCCACCCGGTGCGGCGGTATCGACAGCTCCCAGAACGCCTGGATCACAGCCGCCGTGATCGAATCGTGCCCGCATCCCGCGCAGAGCGTGGTGATGGCGCCCTCGTAATCGCGGCGCGTCAGCCCGATCTCGTTCTTCTGCAGCGAGGGATGAAAGACCTTGGGTTTCGCAATGTACGTCATAAGAACCTTGGGTTTTGAACTGGCGGTCTTGGCGGTTTGACAGTTTTGCGCGCCTACGCCGCGCGTTCTATCTTTCCCTTCACCCCTGTAATGACGTGGTGAGCGCTCATCGGGAAGCCGCCGTAATAGCGGACCGACTCGAGCTTCTCCGCATGGACGCCCGTCTCGAGCATCAGCAGGCTCCGCAACTGACCGTCGCGATTCTGTTCGACAACGAAATTCACATCGTGTGCGTCGAGGAACTTCCGCACGTCGTCTCCGAACGGGAAGCCGCGCACGCGCATGTAGTCGAGCGGCACGCCGTCCTTCGACAGGAGGTCCATCGCTTCGACGCACGCCGCGTGGCACCCGCCGACGGTGACGATGCCCATCTTCGCGCCCGGGCGCGTCTGGACAATCGGCGGCGGCACAGCTCGCGTCGCGCCCTGAATCTTGCGCGCCACCCGATCGAGGACCTCCGTGTATTCCACGTCGTCTTCGGTATAGCCGCCGTACTTGTTGTGACCGGATCCGCGAGTGAAATACGCCCCCTTCGGATGGGCGCCGGGCAGCGTACGATACGGGATGCCGTCACCGTCGGTGTCCAGGTAGCGGTAGAACGTCTTGACTTTCTCGAGGTCGTCGGCCGAGAGCACCTTGCCGCGGTCGGGCCGGTAGCTGTCGTCCCACGTCAGCTTGGGCACCATCCAGTCGTTCATGCCGATATCGAGATCGCTCAGCACGAACACCGGCGTCTGGAAACGCTCGGCCAGATCGAAGGCCTTGACCGACAGCTCGAACGCCTCGCGCGGGTCCGCGGGGTACAAGCAGATATGCCGCGTGTCGCCGTGCGACGCATACGCGCACAACAGCAGATCGCACTGCTGCGTGCGCGTCGGCATGCCCGTTGAGGGACCGGTGCGCTGCACGTCGAAGATGACCGCGGGGACCTCGGCGTAATACGCCAGGCCGATGAACTCGTTCATCAGCGAGATGCCCGGACCTGCCGTCGGCGTGAAGGCGCGCGCGCCGGCCCAAGAGGCGCCGATCACCATGCCGATCGCGGCCAGCTCGTCTTCCGCCTGTAGAATGCAGGCGAGGTTCTTCCTGGTGTCCGGATCGCGGCGGTACTTCTTGCAGAAGCCGCGGAAGGCCTCCATCAGCGACGTCGCGGGCGTGATGGGGTACCACGCGCCGACCGTGGCGCCCGCATAGAGCGCGCCGAGCGCCGCCGACGTGTTGCCGTCGATCAGAATCGCGTCCTTGGTCGCGTCCATCTGCTCGAGATGGATGGGCAAGGGACAGTCGAAGTGTTCCCTGGCGTAGTTGTAGCCGAGTTCGACGGCCTTCTGATTCGAGTCCATCAGCGCCTTCTTGGCGCCGTACTTCTCGTCGAGGAGCGCGCGGATGATCGCGGTATCCATGTTGAGCAGCGCCGCCAGCGCGCCGGCATACGCGATGTTCTTCATCAGGATGCGCTCGCGCACGCCCTTGAAGGTCGCGTTGCACATCTCGGCGAGGGGGATGCCGAGGTAAGTCACGTCGGGCCGCTTCAGACGGGCGTCGAGCGGCCAGCTCGAATCGTACAGCAGCCACCCGTTGGCGCACACTTCGGCGACGTCCTTGTCGTAGGTCGCCGGATTGAGCGCAACCATCAAATCGAACTGCGGCGTCCGCGCCGTGTAGCCGTGCTTGTTGACCCGGATCTCGTACCACGTCGGCAGACCCTGGATGTTGGACGGAAACACGTTTTTGCCCGTCACGGGCACACCCATCCGGAAGACAGCCTGCATGATGAGGCCGTTGGCCGAGGCCGATCCGGTGCCGTTGGCCGTGGCGATCTTGAACGCGAACTCGTTGACTCGATTCATTTACCGTCGTTGCCTCTTCGGACACAGGTAGGGGCCGGACATGCCCGGCCCGCCTACCGCAAACGCTCTACGGCTACAGGGTTGGTGAACGGGCCGAGCATGCTCGGCCCCTACCGCAGTACCCGCGTCACCGACCCGCCAGCGCGGGTTCCCGCGTCTCTTCGCCGGCCATCGGAAGATGCACAACGAACTTCCGCATGTCCCAGGCATAGGTCGGACAGCGCTCGGCGCACAGCCCGCAATGCACGCAGACGTTTTCGTCCTTCACCATCACCCGCCCCGTTTGCTTCAGCGAGCTCGAGACGAAGAGCGGCTGCGTCGGCTCGGTTCGCGGTGCCATCAGCCGCGCGGAGATCTCGGCCTCCCCGCCGTTGGGCGTGATCGTCAGACAGTCGGTCGGGCAGATGTCCACGCAGGCATCGCATTCGATACACAGCGAATCGGTGAAGTGCGTCTCGATGTCGCAATTCAGGCAGCGCTGGACCTCGATGTCCGTCTGCTCGGGCGTGAAGCCCTCTTCGACCTCGATCGTCATCTTCTTGAAGCGCTGCGGCATCTCCACATGCCGCATCTTGACGCGCTGCGAGGGATCGTAATTGTTGCTGTACGACCACTCGTGCAGGCCCATCTTCGTGCTCGTCAGCGACATCGTGTGAGCCGCGCGTTCGGTGACGGGGATGCCCTGGCAGTACTGGTGAATCGAGATCGCCGCCTGGTGGCCGTGCTCCACGGCCCAGATGATGTTGGCCGGCCCGAACGCCGCGTCGCCGCCGAAGAACACCCCGGGGCGCGTGGACATGAACGTCGTCTTGTCCACGACCGGCATGTCCCACTTCTTGTCGAACTCGAGGCCGATGTTGCGCTCGATCCACGGGAAGGCGTTGTCCTGGCCAATCGCCAGAATCACCGAGTCGCAGCCGATGATCGTCCGCCCGATCACTTCCTGCTCGAGCTTGCCGTCGATCTCGACCGACTTGAACTGGTCGAATTCCATTCCCAGGAGCTTGCCGTTTTCGGTGATGAACCGCACCGGCTGGAGGTTCTCCAGAATCTCGACGCCTTCTTCTTCCGCATCCTCCAGCTCCCAGGGAGACGCCTTGAAGTACTTGCGCGTCTTGCGCGCGATCACCTTGACGTCGGTCGCACCGAGACGCTTCGACGACCGGCAGCAGTCCATTGCCGTGTTGCCCACGCCGATGATGAGCACGCGATTGCCGATTGAATCGACATGGCCGAAGTGGATCGACTCGAGCCACTCGATGCCGATGAAGACCTGATCGGTGTCATGACGCCCCGGGGCATCGAGCTCCTTGCCCTTCGGCGCGCCGGTGCCGACGAAAAGGGCATCGAACTCGCTGGTCTCGAGCAGCGACTTCAGGCTTGCGACCGGCGCGTTGTACCGCATCTCGACGCCCATGTCGACGATGTAGCCGATCTCTTCGTCGAGGATGGCTTCCGGCAGACGGAAGGCCGGGATGTTGATGCGCATCAGGCCGCCCGGCCGCGGCAGCTTCTCGAGAATCGTGACGTGATACCCCAGCGGCATCAGATCGTTGGCCACGGTCAGCGACGCGGGGCCAGCGCCGATGAGCGCCACCTTCTTGCCGTTCTTCTGCGTCGGCGCGGTCGGCAGCCGATCGCGGATATCGTTTTTCTGATCGGCGGCCACGCGCTTGAGACGGCAAATCGCGACCGGCTTGCCATCCACGCGGACGCGACGGCAGGCTGGCTCACACGGACGATCGCAGGTGCGCCCGAGGATTCCCGGAAACACGTTCGATTCGCGGTTCACCATGTAGGCGTCGTCGTAGCGGCCCTGCGCAATCAGCCGGATGTATTCCGGAACGTTGGTGTGCGCAGGACACGCCCACTGACAGTCGACGACGCGATGGTAGTAGTTCGGATTGTCCGTGTCCGTGCGTGGTGCCATCTGGGTCAACCGGTCTATTACTCGAATTCTATAAGAAGTGCAGGGTCCGAGGCGGCGACCAGCTGAGGGCGGCCCGCCTCGGAGACCATGCCTTTTCCAAATTGTTCCGATGCCGACCGCTCGAGGATGGTCGGCACGTACCACCAATCCGCCTGCAGCCGCTCAGGTGTCAGGTCGAGCACGACGTAGCCCCGATGCTCGCCCGAAACGTATTTCAGGTGCGGACGCGCCGCCTGAATGGCCGCCAGTTGATCGGCAGGGGGCCAGGCCGGCGAGGTGATGCTCGGCGTGACGATCTCGGTCCCCAGCGCACCTGCGCCGGTACCTGGATTGTACTTCTTCGGGTCGAATGGATCCCGCACGAGGTCGTAGCCCCACGCGCTGTGGACGTCGCCTGTCAGGACGACGAGGTGCCTGACCTCGGCGGCCACGGCGGCGGCGAAGACGCGGTTCCGGGCGGCGCGATAGCCGTCCCACGAGTCGGAATTGGCCGCCGGCGCGCCGGGCGGGGTCTGGGGCGACATCATCACCTGCTGGCCCAGGATCTGCCAGGGCTTGCCCGCCGCGGTCGAATCGCGCAGGTTGTCGAAGAGCCATTCTTCCTGCCGCGCGCCGAGAAGGTGGCGCGAAGCGCGCTCCACGGCCGCCACGTCCGTGCGCAGCACTTGTTTGTCGCGGCCCTCGACGCGCGTGTCGAGCATCAGGACGTCAGCCAGGTCCCCGAAGGCAAAGGAGCGATACAACCGGTAATCAGCGCCGGGCGATTCGCGAACCGGCATCCATTCCGTCCACGCTCGAATGGCCGCCGCCTTCCGTGCGGGCCACGAGCCTTCGCTGGGATCGTGATTCTGCGCGCCCTCGCGCCACGCGTCGTTGGCGAACTCGTGGTCGTCCCAGATCGGGATGAAGGGATGCTGCTGATGCGCCGCCTGCAGGTCTGGATCTTCACGATACTGCCCGTAGCGGCCGCGGTAATCGTCGAGCGACACGATTTCGCGATCGGGAAACGGCACCCGGCCGAGTGGCCGGCCGTCGCCGTCGTCGCGGCCGCCGTACCGGCCATTCTCGTACTCGTAGATGTAATCGCCGAGGTGGAGGACCGCCTGGAGATCGCGGCGCGCCGCGATCCGGCCGTAGACGTTGAAGAAGCCGAACGGGAAGTTCGAGCAGGTCACGACGGCCAGGCGCACCCTCGGGGTCGGGCGAGACGGCAGCGTCCGCGTCCGGCCGACTGGCGATCGGGCGCCACGCGCCGAAAACCGGTAGTAGTAAGTGGTGCCGGGCTCGAGCGCCACCGCGTCGAGCTTGACCGTGTAGTCGCGCTCGGCTGACGTCCGCACCGATCCGCTCGCAAACACGCGTGACATCCTCGCGTCGCGCGCCAGCATCCAGCCGACGTCCACCACGTCGCCGGGCGCGCCCGGCGTGACGCGCGTCCAGAGCACCACGCGATCGCGCAGCGGATCGCCGCTGGCCACGCCGTGACGGAACACTGCCTCGCTGCCCTGCCGTGCAAACACGCGATCGATGCCGGCGAAGGGCGCCGAGCCGAGGGCGATCGCGCTCGTCGCCAGAAAATCACGGCGCGTGAATCTCACAGCAGCGTGCCCTGTCCTCGCTCGAGCGCCAGCAGCGCCTGTTTGGTCGGCAGCCCGCCGCCGTAGCCGACGAGCGACCCGTTGCTGCCAATCACGCGGTGACACGGGATGATGATGGAAATCGGATTCGACCCGTTGGCCAGGCCGACCGCACGAACCGCCCTGGGGTTGCCGAGCCGGCGCGCCAACTCGCCGTAGCTGATGGTTTCGCCGTAGGGGATGGCTTGGAGCTGCCGCCAGACCGCTGTCTGAAATGGCGTCCCGACCGGCGCCACGGGGACGTCGAAGGCTCTCAGCGTGCCCTTGAAGTACGCCGTCAGCTGGCGCACCGGATCTTCGAGCAGCCCACGATCCGGTTCCCAGTCAGGCTGTGGGCTCGCCGGCCGGCCGCCCGTGCTGAACAAGACGAAGCGCAAGCCCCCCTCATCGCCCGCCAGAAGCAGCGGTCCGACCGGACTTTCAATGGTACGGTGTTGCAAACTGACCTGGGCGAATCATAGCCCACCAGGTCTACAAGACCGAGGGCATCAGGCCTCGGCACCAGGCCCGGACGATAATGCTGCCGTGACGGTGAAACTCGGTTCTACACGCCTCCTCGAGTCAGGCGCGCTCGCCGGCAAGCGCGTCGGCCTCGTCAGTAATCCCGCCTCCGTCGATCACCGGCTGCTCCACAGCGTCGACCTCATGCTCGCCGATCCCGCCATTGACGTCGTCGCGCTCTTTGGACCGCAGCACGGCTTTCGATCGGACGTCCAGGACAACATGATCGAGACGCCCCACACCGCGCTGGAGACCGGGGCGAAAAAGCGCGTCCCCCTCTACTCTCTTTACAGCGACACGCGGGAACCGACGGCGGCGATGCTTCGGGACGTGGACACGCTCGTCATCGATTTGCAGGACATCGGCACGCGCATTTACACCTACATGTACACGATGGCCAATTGCCTGCGCGCCGCCCGCACGCATGGCGCCAAGGTCGTGGTCTGCGATCGGCCCAACCCCGTCGGCGGCGTAGAGGTCGAAGGCATCACGCTCGAACGCGGCAACGAATCGTTCGTCGGCCAGTTTCCGATCCCGACGCGTCACGGCATGACGATGGGAGAACTGGCGCGGCTGTTCAACGAGCATTTCGGGATCGGGGCGGACCTCGAGGTCGTCGCCATGGAAGGCTGGCGGCGGTCCATGTACTGGGACGACACCGGGCTGCCGTGGGTCATGCCGTCGCCCAACATCCCGACGCTCGAGAGCGCCCTCGCGTTTCCCGGGACGGTGCATCTCGAGGGCACCAACGCCTCGGAAGGGCGAGGGACGACGAGGCCGTTCGAGCTGGTGGGGGCGCCGTGGGTCCGTGCGGAAGCCTTTGCCGCCCGCCTCAACGCACGCACGTTGCCCGGCGTCTACTTCCGGCCGGCGGCCTTCGAGCCCACTTTTCAAAAGCACGCGCGTGTCGCCTGCGGCGGGTGTCAGATCCATGTGCGTGACCGCCTCGCGTTCAGGCCGGTGCTGACGGGGATGGCCATCATCGACGAGATTCGGGCGGCGGATCCGTCATCGTTCGGATGGAAACCGCCGCCCTACGAATACGAGCACGACAAAGTGCCGATTGACGTAATCGCAGGCTCACCCTCTTTCCGCTTGTCGATTGACGCGGGCGATCGCGCCGAGCAGATCGCCGAGCGCTGGAGATCGACCGTCGCGGACTTCCGGGCTCTCCAGAAGCCGTACCTTTTGTACTGATGGCTTCCCCTGGTCTTCGCGTCGAACGGACCGTCATCGTCCAGGCCCCGCCCGACCGCGTCCTGGCCGCGTTCTTCAATCCCGACGACTTGTCGGAATGGTGGCAAGTGGTGCGTTCGGTCACCGTCGCCCGGCCGCTCGGGACGTACGCCGTCGAGTGGAGCTCAACGGATTTTCGAGACGAGGTGCTCGGCCGGTTGGGGGGCGCATTTCACGGCACCGTCATGGAGTACCAGGCGGGCGCCGAATTTTTCGTGGCCGACGCGTACTGGAACCCTCCCGACGGCGATCCGATTGGGCCCATGGCCCTCGAAGTGCGCTGCACGCCTCAGGGAGGACCGCACAACACCAGTCTCGTCGTCCGGCAGAGCGCGGAAGATGAGGGCGTGCGCTGGCGGCGGTACTTCGAGATCGTGGAGGCCGGCTGGCAGCGGGCGCTCGCGGACTTGAAGGAATATCTCGAGGCGGAAACTCAGAGGACGCGCGGATGACCAGGCCCGATCAGACGACCTTCATCAAAGCACTTGGATTGTGGGACGTCGTCGCGATGAACATCGTCGCGGTCGTCGGGCTCCGCTGGATTGCGCGCAGCGCACGTGTCGGCGCACCCTCCGTGTCGTTGTGGGTGCTGGCATGCGTGCTGTTCTTCATTCCGCTTGCGCTGGCGCTCATCGAGCTGTCGAGCCGCCATCCCGAGCAGGGCGGCATCTACGCGTGGGTGCGCCGCGCGTTTGGCCCGCTGCACGGGTTCATCGTCGGCTGGTGCCTGTGGGTCAACAACCTCTTTTACTTTCCCTCTCTGCTGCTGTTTGCGGCGGCGAACTTTGCGCTGGTGGTCAGCCCCGCCGATTTGGCCGACGACCGCCTCTACTCCGTCGTGTTCGTGCTCGGTCTTCTCTGGTTCTGCACGGCTGTCAACATCATCGGCCTGCAGGCGGGCAAATGGGTGCAGAACATCGGGAGTCTGGCCACGTGGATTCCGCCGATCCTGCTCATCGCGTGCGGCGCGATTGCGTTTGCGACCTTTGGCTCGGCGACGTCGTTTGCGCCGTCGGAGCTCGTGCCGCAGTACGACCTGCTGACGACGATGAGCCTGTGGTCGTCGATGTGCTTCGCCTTTTCCGGCTTTGAAATCGCGTCCATGGTCGGTCAGGAAGTCAAGGACCCGCGCCGGAACATCCCGCGCGGCATCATCATCGCTGGCTTCATGGTCACGGGGATTTACATTCTGAGCTCCTCTTCCGTGCTCGTGGCAGTGCCGGCCAGTGAGCTGGCCGAGCGCAGCGGCATCGCGGACGCGGTGGACCTCACCACAGGCCGCCTGGGACTGGCCGGCATGGGCGCGCTCACGGGGATGCTGCTGGTCGTCGGCGCGATTGGCGGCACCAACTCGTGGGTCGCCGGCGCGGCGCGGGTGCCGTTTGCGGCCGGCGTCGATTCCGTGCTGCCGTCCGCATTTGGCCGGCTGCACACCCGCTATCGCACGCCGCACGTTGCGCTGCTCATCCAGGGGCTCGCCGCCTCGCTGCTGTTTCTGGCCAGCGTGTTCATCTCGATTGGCGGCGAGCAGACCTCCATTCAGGAGTCGTACGACATCCTGGTGAACCTGACAATCCTGATTTACTTCGTGCCGTATCTGTACTTGTTTGCCGCGTGGATCTGGTTGCGGCACACCGAGCCGGCGACTTCCGGCGAGGACGTGATGACGATGGCGCGCGGGATGAGCAGCGTGTGGCTCATCGCCGGGTGTGGCTTCGTGGCGACCTTCATCGCCATCGGGCTGGTGTTCGTGCCGCCGCCAGGCACAGAGAGCGTCTTCAACTACCAGGCAAATCTCATCGGACAGGCGCTGGTCCTGTTTGCGATCGGGTTCGTCTTCTACGTCACGGCGCGGCGCCGCGCGAGATTCGCGGGATAGTCGTGGCCGTCACCGCTGACGTCGTCATCATCGGCGGATCGGTCGTCGGCTCCAGCGCGGCGTGGAACCTGCGGCAGGACGGCTTCACCGGCCGCATCCTCGTCGTCGAACGCGATCCCACCTACGCGCGAGCATCGGCGTATCTCGCCATGGGCGGCATTCGGCAGCAGTTCTGCACGGCCGTCACGGTTCAGATGGTGCAGCACAGCGTCGCGCTGTGGAAGGAATTCGATCGGCGCTTCAGCACGCCGGACGACACACCGCAGACGTGGTTTCGGCAGCGTGGGTATTTGTTTCTGGCCGACGCGAAGACATCGGCGGCCCTCATGCACCGTTTCGAGGCCGAGCGGCGGGCGGGCGCGCGCGTGCAGCTCCTGTCCCGCGACGACATCAGGACCGTGGCCCCGGATCTCGTGCTCGACGACATTGTCTTTGGCGTCCTCGGGCCGGAGGATGGGTATGCCTCACCACGCGAGGTGCTGCGCGGGTTTCGAATGGCCGCCGAGGCGGCGGGCGTCGAATACACCACCGACGAAGTGGTGAGTGTTTCAGTGAGCGATGGCGCGACGAGAGGCGTCGGCCTGGCCGGCGGCGGGCACGTCAGCGCTCCTGTCGTGGTGAATGCGACGGGCGCCTGGTCGGGCCGCGTCGCGGCGCTCGCGGGCCTCGACGTACCGATCGAACCGATGCGACAGATGCTGTTCCGCGCGACGCTGCCCAGGCGGTGGTCCTACCGTTTCCCGATGGTGATCGATCCGGGCGGCGTGCATTGGCGGCACGACGATGGCGCGGCTGAAGGGGATCCGGACCGCATCATCGTGGCGTTGACGCGATGGGACGAGCCGCTGGGCGAGAACTTCGACCCGGCCGGCGAGCGGTGGGAGCGAGAGTTCTTCCCTGCGCTGGTCCGGCGGCTGCCGGCGTTTCGTGATGTGCAGGACGTGGAGGGCTGGGCGGGGCTTTATGAGATGACGCCCGATCACAACCCCGTGCTTGGGGAGCATCCGGCGCTGCGCGGGTTCATCTTCGCGAGCGGGTTCAGCGGACACGGGCTGATGATGTCGCCGGCGACCGGGAAGATCGTGTCGGAGATGGTGCGGACCGGGCAGAGCACGACGTTCGACGTGTCGATCTTCGCGCCCGATCGATTCGACCGCGGCGCGCTGGTGCACGACGCCGCGACGATCTGAAGGACGGGCAGGACGCCCTCGCACGCGCGTGAGCGCGTGTCCTCCGGCGAGCGTGAGCGAGCCATCTTGCGCCCGAGCGAAGAGGCTGAGGGCGAAGCACTCGAAACGCGGGACTGATATCGAACGGCTCGGCGGTATACGGGACAATCCGTGCGATGGGCGTGTCCCGATCGAGCACGATCAGCGTGCCTCCCCTCCGGACCGCCCGCAGGTGCTCACTCAGACGAGCTTTCAGCTCGGTGATCCGCACGGTGCTCATGACCATAGTCCATAGCATGGTCACAAGAGGTCAGGTTGCACACGCGGACCGTCCCGCGCGCGAGCGACCGCGAGCGTCCTGCACGCGAGGCGAAGCCAAGCGTGTCCTGCTCGCGGCCGGAGGCCGCTAGGAGTCTTGACCGCGTGAGATCTTGAGGAATGAGTCAAGTTTTCTCGGTCAAGACGACTGCCCCGCCGGAGGCGGGGCGAAAGTAATAGGGGCTAGCGAGGCGGAGCTCACCAAACATGCTTGCGGGTCCGAGGCTCCGCCTCGCTAGTCCTACACGCGTCGCAGGCGGACAAAGTTCGCGCCACTCTGCTCGAGATCGGGACTGCCGCTGACGACGACAATCGTCGCCGGCGTCGCCAACCGCCCCTCATCGCGAAGCGTCTGCACCGTGCGCACGACAATCTCGTTGAGGTCGCCGGCGAGGTCGGCCACAACCGGTTTCACACCCCACCACAGCGCCAATTGCCGCGCGCCGCTCTCCGATCCGGTCAGCGCGTAGATCGGGGCGCGTGGCCGTCTCGCCGAAAGGAGCCTTGCCGTCCGCCCCTTCCGCGTGATCGCAATGATCGCTTCGGCCTCGGCGCGAGCCGCCAGCGTGACGGCGGCGTCGCACAGCGGCGGCAGGTGATCGGGACGCTCTCTTCGTGGCGCTGGCAATGTCCACACCGGCGGAACGGACTCCGCATCCCTGATGATCGCGTCCAGTACTTCAACGGCGCGGACCGGGTGCGCGCCCACGGCCGTCTCGACGGACAGCATGATCGCGTCGGCCCCGGCATCGACCGCACCGGCCGCATCCGACACCTCGGCGCGCGTGGGCCGTGATTCGGTCCGCATCGATTCGAGCACTTGCGTCGCGATGATCACGGGGATGCCGTGGTCGCGCCCCGAGCGCAGCACCTGCTTCTGCACCTGCGGCACCTGCTCGAATGGAAGCTCCAGCCCCAGATCGCCGCGCGCCACCATCAGCGCATCAGCCGCCCTGCTGATCTCGGTGATCCGCGTGATCGCCTCGGGACGCTCGAGCTTGGCGACAACCGGGATGGTGGGCCGTCCCGCGTCGGCGGCAATCGCACGCGCGCGATTGATGTCATCCACCGTCTGAACAAAACTGAGCGCCACGAGATCGACACCGGCCGCCAGGCCGAATCGGAAATCGTCTTCGTCCTTTGCCGTGACCCCGACCGAGGGCAGTGGCACGTTGGGGGCGTTGATGCCCTTGTGCTCACCCAGCCAGCCGCCGTCGACAACGCGGGTCGAGATCACCTCGGGCCGCGCGTCCTCCACCTCGAGTGCAATCTTGCCGTCGTCGAGCAGCAGCAGGTCGCCGCGTTTGACGGCTGTCGCCAGCGGTGCGTAGGTGGTGGACACCATGCCGGGCTCTCCGGCGTCGCTGCCGATGCGGATGTCGAGCCGCGCACCAGCCAGAAGATCGAGCGGGCCACCACCGCGAATGCGGCCGGTGCGAATCTTCGGGCCGCTCAGATCCTGCAGAATCGCGACGTGACGGCGCGCCTGCTCCGCCACGCGGCGGATCGTCGTGATGGTGGTCCCGTGGATCTCCTGCGTGCCATGCGAGAAATTGAGCCTGAACACGTCCGCGCCGGCCGCGATGAGCGCGGCGACGAGATCGGGATGACTCGACGCCGGGCCGACGGTCGCGATGATCTTGGTGTGTCGCACGCGCTTACAGAGTACTGATCATCGCGGCGGCGAGTAAATTCAATCTCGCAACTCGCCCGAATTGGCGCGAGTTGCAAGCCGCTGACAGCCGTCGGCCGTCGGCGCTGACAGCCGAACGCTCAAAGCTTACCGGCTTTATCGAGAATGGAGAGACGTGGCGGGACTCCTCGACATATTGATTCGGGCGACGCGGGCCGTGCGGGTTCTCGAAATCGGCACGGGCGCCGGCGCCTCCGGCCTCGAGATCGCGGCCGCACTGCCGCCAGACGGCAGGCTCATCACCGTGGAACGCGACATCGACGCGGCGATGCAGGCGAGGACGGCCTTTGCCTCCGCCGGGTTGGACCGCTGCGTGACGGTGATGATCGGCAACGCCGACCGCTACCTGCACAAAATGGCCGGGCCTTTCGATCTCATCCTGCAGGACAGCGACGCGACGATGTACGCATCGATGCACGACAGGCTGGTGCCGCTGCTCCGCCCGGCAGGCACGCTCGTCACGCGGCACATTGACGCAGCAGGCGACTACAATGAAGTGCTTGCCGCGGATGCCCGATTGACCACCGCCATTCTGCACCTCGATGAGGACCTGGCCATCTCCGTCAAGCGACTGGACCTGACATGACACTCGAACAATGGATCGAGGACGGCAAATCCGACGCCTACCGTCGCAAGCTGCCGGAACTGGCCGACCTGCTCGATGGCCTCGCCCGCTCGACGGCCGCGCTTCGCGCCGCCGACTGGAACGACGATGCGGCGCGGGATACGCATGCGGCGAAGCCGGCGGCACCGTCGCGGGACGAGGAGCCTCCGGAGTAATGACGCGTGAGACCATCACGAGTCTCGCGCCGCGCCTCGCCTCCGGCGAGCTACGCGCCGAGCGGCTCGCCGAGGATGCACTGGCAGCCATCGCGAGGCTGCAGCCGTCGCTGAACGCCTTCATTGCGGTCACCGCGGACGCTGCGCTGGCCGACGCCCGCCGCGCCGATCGGGAGATCGCCGCCGGACGATATCGCGGACCGCTGCACGGCATTCCCATCTCGCTCAAGGACCTCATCGACGTCGCTGGCGTGCCGACGACCGCGGGGTCTCGGCTTCGTGAAGGCCGCATGGCCATCGCCGACGCGCCGGTCGTGACGCACCTGAAACGCGCGGGCGCGGTGCTGGTGGGCAAGACGAACCTTCACGAGTTCGCGTTTGGGACGACCAGCGAGGACTCCGGCTGGGGACCGGCGCGCCATCCGATCGATCCCTCCCGATCGCCTGGAGGATCCAGCGGGGGATCGGCCATCGCCGTGGCGACAGGGATGTCCATCGCGAGCGTCGGCACGGACACCGGCGGGTCCGTGCGTATTCCCGCGGCGGCCTGCGGCATCGTGGGGCTCAAACCCGGGTGGGGCGAAGTGCCGGCCGATGGCGTCGTGCCACTGAGCCGCCAGCTCGATCATGTCGGCCCGCTCGCCAGGTGTGTCGATGATGCCGAGCTGATGTACCACGTGCTGCGCGGCGACGTGCCCCGAGATCTGCACGACCATCGCGAAAGCCTTGTCGGGATCAGGCTCGCCGCTCTGGACGGCTACTTCATGGATCGCCTCAGCGCCGACGTGGAATCGCGCGTCGAGGCCACCTACGCGGTCCTTCGCGACGGCGGGGTGAAACTCTCGTCAGCATCTCTCGCTCATTGCTCGGACATCGCGCCGATCTATCTTCACCTCGTGCTCGCCGACGCCGCGGCATATCACGCGACGGCCCTCGCCGAACGTCCGCATGCGTACACGCCAAGCGTGCGTATCCGTCTCGAGATGGGCCGCCACGTGCTCGGCGAGGACTACGTGCGCGCGTTGCGAGGACGCGAGATCATCAGAGAAGAGGTCGAGCGCGCGCTGACGGACGTCGATGCCCTGGTGCTGCCCGCGCTGTCCATCGAAGCGCCACCGATTGGCGCCGCGAGCGTTCCCGTCAAGGGCGGCCAGGAGCCCGTGCGTAATGCCATGCTTCGCTGTACCCAGCCGTTCAACCTGTCGGGCCATCCCGCGATCAGCGTACCGTGCGGTACGACCGCCGCTGGACTCCCGGTCGGCCTGCAGATCGTCGGGCATGCGGGACGCACCATCGAACTGCTCAGCGTGGCCCGCGCCATCGAACGAACGGTGAACCGCCAGGGATGATCTCGACCTTCTTTCACCGCTGGGAACAGCGGCTCGCCGGCATCAGCCGCGCCGATCGACTCGTCAGACCCTTCGACTGGGGACTCGACTGGCTGCCGCAAAACGGCGCTGCGCCGCCGGAGGTTCCGCTCGATGCCGTGAGGGCGTGGGTCAACACCGTGATGGAGGACACGGATGCGTTTTTCACGCCGGCGCCAACGACCGACTACACGTTCACGCCGGCGGCGGCCGTGACCAGAGGCGAAGGTAAAGGCGAGGCGGGCACGCTGCGGTTTCCGAGCGCGCTCGAGACACCGCATCCCGAAAACAACGTCGTCCAGGCGCGCTTCTTCCCGGCCAAAGACAAGCGCCGCGCCATCGTCGTCATGCCGCAATGGAATTCCGATGCGGGTGGACACATCGGGCTGTCTCAGCTGGTGGCGCGTCTCGGGATCAGCGCCCTGAGGCTGTCCAAGCCCTATCACGACGTGCGGATGCCTCCGGAGCTCACCCGGGCGGACTACATCGTCAGCGCCAATGTCGTGAGGACGCTCCAGGTGTGCCGTCAGGCGGTGCTCGACGCCCGGCGCGCGCTGTGGTGGCTGCGCGATCAGGGCTACGAGCGGTTGGGGCTGCTCGGGACGAGCCTCGGCTCCTGCCTGTCCATGTTGACGGCGGCGCACGAGCCGCTGGTCCGCGCGCAGGCGCTCAATCACGTGTCGCCGTTCTTTGCGGATGTGGTCTGGCGGGGCGTCTCGACCTCACACGTGCGCGAGGGACTCGACGGCCACGTCGATCTCGACACGCTTCGAGAACTGTGGCGGCCCATCAGCCCGTGGTCGTACCTCGAACGCACGCACGGCAAGAAGACGCTGCTGGTGTACGCCAAGTACGACCTGACGTTTCCCGTCGATTTGTCGCTGCACCTCATCAACGAGTTGCGGCGGCGAAGCGTGCCGATCGAGGTCGCCGTGCTGCCGTGCGGGCACTACAGCACCGGGGAGGCGCCGTTCAAGTTCCTCGACGCCTACTACCTGGCCAGCTTCTTGCGCAGGAACCTGTGAGAACGTGGCTGCGTCCAACAGATCGGATCTCCGGACGGGTGTAAGATCGCGTCCGGGCATTTACAATGGCCGCCCGTCCTCGTCAGAGCTCCCTCGGCAGCGTGAGCTTCAGCGTCGTTGGCCTCGTTGGCGTGCTGGCGCTCATCATTGCTGGCGCAACGATCTGGCTGGTGCTGACCGATCCGGTGACCGTGGCTGAATCGGTCGATACGGGAGAAGTGTCACCGCTCGTCCGGACATTGGCGACGACGATCTTCGAAGCCCTGCGCGGCCTGTTGAAATATCTCTAGTCCCCGCCTCAGACCTCGAGGACGACCTTTCCGAACTGCTTGCCCTCTTCCAGGTAGGTGTGTGCCGCGGCAGCATCGGCCAGCGGGAATGTCCGATCGACGGCCGGGCGCAGCTGCCCGGCAAAAAAGAACTGCGCCGCCCGCAGCAACTCGGCCTTCGTTCCCATATAGGAACCCATCAGCGAATACTGGCGCGCGAAGAGAAAGCGCAGGTCCAGGCTCGCCTTGTAACCCGTGGTCGCGCCGCAGGTGACCAGGCGGCCGCCCCGCGCGAGGCATTTCAGGCTGCGCTCCCATGTGGCTTCGCCGACGTGTTCGATGACGATGTCCACGCCGCGGTTACTCGTGAAGCGGCGAATCTCCGCCGGCAGATCCTGGGTGTGGTGGTTGACCACCTCGAACGCGCCCAACGCGCGCGCACGGGCGAGTTTTTCTTCCGTCCCCGCCGTCGCGAACACACGCGCGCCGTGCAGCCACGCTATCTGGATGGCCGCCTGCCCGACGCCACTGCCCGCACCGAGCACCAGCACGTCATCGCCCGGCCGAACGCGCGCGCGGGTGACCAGCATGTGCCACGCGGTCACGAACGTCAGGGGAAACGCGGCGGCTTCGACGAAGCCAATCGCGTCCGGAAGCGCGACAACGTTCTGAATGGGCACGCGCACGAACTCGGCGTAGCCGCCATCGCTCTGCGATCCGAGGACGTCGTAGCGCGGACACTCGTTGTCGCGCCCGTCGAGACACGCCTCGCAACGCCCGCACGAAAGGCCCGGCTGCACCATGACGCGCTGGCCGGCTGACAGCTCCTCGTCGAACGACTCGACGACTTCGCCCGCCACATCGGCGCCGGGAATGTGGGGCAGCCTGACGCGGGCGACCCCGCGCCGGTTCCAGATGTCGAGGTGATTGAGCGCGCACGCCCGGACGCGCACGAGCACTTCGCCAGACCCGAGATCGGGGTCAGGAGCCTCTTCATACCGGAGAACCTCCGGTCCGCCGAACTCGTGAAATCGAACCGCTTTCATGAGGCACTGAGAACGATTGGCTCTCCCAGATTGAGCGCCGTCAGCGTCGGCGCTACCTGTGCGTGATCGCCGACGACGAGGGTCACCATGCGGGCCGGATCCAGATAGTGCTGCGCCACGCGCGCGATATCGTCCAGCGTCACGGCATCGGCGCGCGGCACGAACTCCTCGAAATACGTATCCGGCAGGCCGTGCAGCGCCAGCGAGCTCACGCCGCGCGCCACCTGCTGCGCCGTCTCGAACCCGCGAGGGTAGCCGCGCGTCACGGACGCGCGGGCCAGCGCCAGTTCCTCGGCGGTCGCCGGCCGGGAGCCGCGAATGTCCTCGACTTCTTTCAGGGCCTCGCGAATGGCCAACGCGGTGACGTCCGTGCCCACACTGGTCTGAAGGACGAACGGACCCAGCCCGCGCCGGAGGTCGAACCCGGTGCGGACCCCATAGGTGTAGCCCTTGTCCTGACGCAGGTTCATGTTGACGCGGCTGACGAACTGACCTCCGAGGATCATATTCAGCAGCACCATCGCATGGTAGTCCGGTGTGTCTCGCGAGGCGCAGACGTGTCCGATGCGCAGCTCCGACTGGGCCGATCCGGGGCGCGCGACCACGGCCAGCCGATTGGCCGGGATGAGCGGCGGCATCTCCAGCCCCGCGAGACGATGAATAGCGGCAACGTCGCGCGGTGTCTCCCAGGACCCGAAAGTCTCGACGACGAGGCCAGCAAGCTCATCGACCGGGGCATCGCCGGCAATCACGACGGTTGCGCCACTCGGAACGAAGGCGCCGGCATGGAACGCCTGGATGTCCGCATGCGTGGTGGCCTCCAGCGCGTCTTCAGATCCCACCCCGAGATGGCCGTACGGATGGTCGCGGTACAGCAGCCGCATGAACCCACGCTCGGCGACTGCCGGCGCGTGATCGCGCATCTGGCGCAGGCGCTCGAGCCGGAGCTTCCGCACGCGCTCGATGTCGGGCGCCGCCAGATTGGGCGACAACACCATTTCCGCGAGCAGCGCAAGCGCCGGCGCGAGAAAGCGCGTCATCGTCGTCACCGTCAGGACAATGGCGTCAGGACCGACGTCCACGTCGAAGTCCGCGCCGTAGCGAGCCAGCAGATCGGATACGTCGAGCGCCGACCGGCCGGCGGATCCCTCGTCCAGCAGATCGGCGGTGAAGGCCGCAAGACCGTGCCGACCGGCGGGATCCGCCGCGGTGCCGCCGGGCACCAGCAGCGACGCGGACACGACCGGGACGTTTCGGTGGGCGATGGCGCGCACTTCGAGGCCGTTGGACAACACCCGCCGGTGGATGTCAGGAAACTTGAAGGGGGCGCTGGGGCCCAGCGTTGGCAGCCGGCCGCGATCCACGCGGCTCACGAGACGCGCACCTCGACCGAACCTGGCAGTGCGAGCCCGCTGGATCCGCGAGGGACGACGCTCAGCGCCACGTGTGGACGGCTCGTCAGCCAATCACGCACGGCTGTGGCGATGCCTCCCGGCGTCGCCGTGTCGTAACGGGCCCGGTCGCGGGCGAAGTACCCAGGGTCGCCGCGAAAGACGTTGTAGGCGTTGAGCTGGTCGGACTTGCCGCCGAAGCCGCCGATCGTCTGAATGCGATAGACGAACTGCGCATCGGTCTGCGCGTGCGCGCGCTCGAGCTCCGCGGCCGTCGGCCCCTGGCTGCCGACTGCGTCGATGGTGGCGATGATCTCGTCGTGGAGATCCGCCAGCGGGACGCCGGGCACCGCGGTGGCGGCAATCTGAAAGACGCCGGAGATCTCGCGCGAGTGCTGATACGCGATGACGTCGGCGGCCACCTGCTTGTCGTAGACGAGCGACTGATACAGGCGTGACGTCTTGCCGTGCGCGATGAGGTCGGCGGCCAGATCGAGCTCCGCATCGGCGTCGCCAAACATCGACGGCGAGTGCCAGGCCAGATAGAGCCGCGCCAGTTCGACGCGGTCCTCGAGCAGCAGGTGGGTGGAGGAAGCAAGCGTCGCCTCGGCCTGGATCGGGTCCGGGCGCGGGCCCGCCGGCAAGTCGCCGAAATACGCCTCGACAAGCTCGAACGCCCGATCGGGATCGATGTCGCCGGCCAGCGCGAGCGAAGCATTGGCGGGATGGTAATAGGTGGCGAAGAAATCACGGACCTCGTCCAGTTGCATCGCGCGCAGATCGTCAGCCGACCCAATCGTCATCCAGTGATACGGGTGGTCCGGGGGGAACAGCGCCGCGGAGATCGCCATGCCGGCCATCCCGTACGGCCGGTTCTCGTAATTCTGCCGCCGCTCGTTGAGGACGACGTCGCGCTGATTCTCGAACTTGTCCTTGGTGAGCGCCGGCAGCAGATATCCCATGCGATCGGATTCCATCCACAGCGCAAGGTCGAGCGCGCCGGTCGGCACCACTTCCCAGTAATTGGTGCGATCGGGGTTGGTCGATCCGTTGAGCAGACCGCCGGCTTCCTGGAGTGGCTGAAAAAATCCCTGGTCGTAATGCTGCGAGCCCTCGAACATCAAGTGCTCGAAGAGATGCGCAAAGCCAGTGCGTCCGGGCCGCTCGTTCTTCGACCCGACGTGATACCAGATGTTCACGGCCACCATCGGCAGTTGGCGATGCTCGTGAACGATCACATCGAGGCCATTGTCGAGCGTGCGCTTGATGTACGGTATGTGCATACGAACTGAGATGATCCTATCGTGACGGCGTGGAAAATGCTCGCGGCGCTGGGCGTCGCGGAGTTTTTCGGCATGACGCTGTGGTTCTCGGCAACCGCCGTCACGCCCGTCCTCGTGGACGAGTTCCGCATGGCGCCGGACCGCGCGGCATGGCTCACCATGGCCGTGCAGGCGGGCTTCGTGGCCGGAACGCTGGTGAGCGCGATCGCCAATCTCGCCGACGTGCTCAACGCTCGCGTGCTGTTGTTCCTGGGCGCACTGGCCGGCGCGCTCGCCAACGCCGGCGTGTTGTGGGCGCCGTCGGGTGAGGCCGTCATCGGACTGCGCTTTCTCACGGGCGCGTCACTCGCGTTGGTGTATCCACCGGGGATGAAGCTGGCGGCCGGCTGGTTTCGCGATCGCCGCGGGCTGGCGCTCGGCGTCATCATCGGCGCGCTCACGCTCGGCAAGGCGTTTCCGCACCTGCTCACCGCCCTGTACGGCAGCGCCTGGCGCGAGCCGATGCTGATCGCGTCGGCCCTCGCCGTGATCGGCGGGCTCCTCGTGCTCGTCGTCGTACGCGACGGTCCGTATGTCGCCGCCACGGCGCCGTTCGATCCACACGCCGTGCGGCGGATCTTTCAGTCGCGCGGCGCACGCATGGCAACGTTCGGCTATCTCGGACACATGTGGGAGCTCTACGCGATGTGGACGTGGATTGCCGTCCTCGCCACGGCCAGTTTCGCCGCCTCGGGCCTGGCTGACGCCGCCGCGACCGGATCGATCGCCGCCTTTGTCGCGATCGGCAGCGGCACTGCAGGCTGCGTGGTCGCGGGCTGGCTCGGGGACCGGTTCGGGCGCGCCGAGACCGCGATGTCGGCGCTGGCGGTGAGCGCCATGTGCGCGGCCCTGACGGTCGTCGTGTTCGGAACGTCGCCGGTCTGGTTCTTCGTGCTCGCTGTCGTGTGGGGCTTCGCGGTCGTGGCCGATTCCGCACAGTTCTCGGCGTTGATCAGCGAGCATGCCCCGCGCGAGCACGTGGGCACCGCGCTGACGCTGCAGACGTGCCTGGGATTTCTGCTCACGATCGTGACCATCGAGGCGCTGCCGCGGGTCGCCGAGGCGGTCGGCTGGCGCTGGGCGTCGTGGCTGCTGGTGCCCGGCCCGGTGCTCGGCATCTGGGCGATGCGGGGCTTTTTGAGACCGGATCGCAAAATATAATTGACGACCAAATTGGTCGGAGATATGCTGGCCCACAGTCTTGAGACACGGTCTCAACTTTTCGGGGAGAGCTTCATGTCCGGCCACTTCGTCCTTCGCCTTGTCCTGCTCCTGGCGGCCCTTGCCGCCCCCGCTGCCGCGGCCTTGCGGCCAGACGACCAGCGCACTCGCTCCATCTCCGGAACGGTGTTCGACGCCATGGGTGGCGTCATCGCCGGCGCCACCATCACGCTGCACACCGCCCACGGGACCCAGCAGACCACCACGCGCTCGGACGGCAGCTTCACGTTCGAACACGTGCTGCCCGGCTCGGCGACCTTGACCGTCGTGTTCGATCTGTTTGCCGCCAGGGTCATCGACGTCACCCGGCAGGATCGTCCTTTGCGCATCGTGATGGACCCGGTCGGCATCACGGAAGCGGTGACGGTTCAGGCCCCCGCCGGCGGCGAGCGGCGCATCGCCAGCGGCACCAGGACCGAGACTCCCCTCCGCGATGTCCCGCAGGCCATCAGCGTCGTCTCCCGCGATTTGATCGCCGACCAGGCGATGCGCACCATGGCGGACGTCGTCAACTACGTGCCCGGCGTCGGCATGGCGCAGGGGGAAGGCCACCGCGATGCGCCGATCTTCCGCGGCAATACGTCCACATCGGACTTCTACGTGGACGGGCTGCGCGACGACACCCAGTATCTGCGGGACCTCTACAACGTCGAGCGCGTGGAAGTGCTCAAGGGACCGAACGGCATGATCTTCGGCCGCGGCGGCGTGGGTGGTGTCATCAACCGTGTCACGCGTCAGGCCAACGGCACCTCGCCTCGCGAGGTCTCGATCCAGGGCGGCTCCTTTGAGCAGCGCCGGCTCACGACCGACCTCGGCCACGCGTTCACGGCCGACCTCTCGGCGCGCCTCACCGGCATGTACGAGAATTCCGGCAGCTACCGCGCTGGCGCCGGGCTCGAGCGGGTCGGCATCAACCCCTCGTTCGAGGCGATCCTGGGACCGAACACGAGGCTGCGAGCCAATTACGAATTCTTCCACGATGAGCGCACGGTCGATCGCGGGCTGCCGTCATTCCAGGGGCGTCCGCTCGACGCCGACGCGTCACTGTTCGTGGGCAACGTCAACGCCAACAACTCCGCCGTGACGGTCCACGCGGTCTCGTCGATCGTGGAGCACACGCTGGCGAACCGACTGATCGTGCGCAACAGCACACGCTTCGCGGACTACGACAAGTTCTACCAGAACCTGGTGCCCGGCGCGATCAACCCCACGGCGATGACCGTGTCGCTGACGGGATACAACAGCGGCACCCAGCGGCAGAATGTCTTCAATCAAACTGATGTCATCTGGGAACACCGCACGGGCGGCATCACTCACACGGTGCTGTCGGGCGTCGAGGTCGGACGGCAGGTCACCGACAATCGCCGGCTGACGGGCTACTTCTCGACCGTCTCGCCGACCACCACCGCGGTCGCCCTCCCCCTGTCGAACCCGAGGACGTCGCTGCCGGTCGAGTTCCGCGCCGCGGCGAGCGACGCCAACAATCACGGCGTCGCCATGGTCGCCGCCGCCTACGCGCAGGATCAGATGACGCTGACCTCCCGTCTTCAGGCCATCGTCGGGGTGCGATACGACAGCTTCCGCGTCGATCTCACGGACCATCGCTCGTCCACGCTGCTTGCCAGCCGCGATGGTCTGCTCTCGCCACGGTTCGCCTTGATCTACAAGCCACTGACCACGGTCTCGGTCTATACCAGCTACACGCGTTCGTATCAGCCTCGCGCGGGTGAGCAGCTGGCGTCCCTCTCGCTCACCACGCAGGCGCTCGAACCGGAGAACTTCCGGAATCTCGAGGCGGGCGCCAAGTGGGACATCAAGCCGTTCCTGTCGCTCTCGACGGCTGTCTACCGGCTCGACCACGGCAACGTCGTCGTGCGCGACGCGATCAATCCCACCGTTTCGCATCTCGTGGACGCGGAGCGCAGCAGCGGACTGGAAGTGGAGTTGAGCGGCAGCCTGTCGGATCGCTGGACGGTGCAGGGGGGCTACGCCTACCAGGACGGGCAAATCACGGAGTCGCTGTCGGCCACCGTCGTCGCCGGCGCGCGCCTCGCGCAGGTGCCGCGCCACTCGATGTCGCTGTGGAACCGGTTCGACGTGTCGCGGACGTGGGGGGCGGGGCTGGGGATCGTCTCACGCAGCGACAGCTTCGTCGCGACCGACAACACCGTGACGCTGCCCGGCTTCACTCGGGTCGACGGGGCGCTGTTCTTCACGATCACGCCTCGGGTGCGGGCGCACGTGAACATCGAGAATGCGCTCGACACGAAGTACTACTGGTCGGCGCACAACAACAACAACATCGCGCCCGGCTCGCCGCGCGCGGTCCGCGTCACGCTCACAACTCAGTTCTGAAGTCCAAAGACTGCGCCAGGTTCCAAACTGCCAAACTCTCAGTTCAAAGCCCGAAAGTCGCTACTTGGTGCGAACCCTTGGTTTTGAACTGGGATCCTTGGCGGTTGACGAGTTGACGGCGCGCAGCGAAGGCGGCGCCGTCCGCTACTTTTTGAAGCTGCCGCACGTGAGCATCGACGCGCCGTAGTACGGATTGCGGATCGTCTTGTCCCTGGTGAGCCACGGTTTGTCGACCATCGGGCAGTACGCGACTCGAACATCAGGGCCAAGGCCCGACTTCGTCTTCTCCGCGTAGTCGATCAGCGCGGTACTGACCTCGCCAAACGCCGTCCGTGCCGCAGCAATGTCCCTGGCCGCTGCCAGCTTTTTCGCGCCCGCGACAATCGCTCCGGCCTCGGCACCGAGTGCGGCCGCCGCCTTCTCGATGGCCTCGCCATGCGCCGCCACGCCCTCGAATTGATCCGCAGCCAGGGCCACTTGCACGTTCAAGTAAGGATTCACGAGCGCCGCCGGCAAATCGGAAGCCACCGCCACCGGCGCATACATCGTCACCGCCGCCAATACGAGAATTGTCGTCTTCATCTGTGTAATCCCCCACCAGCCACCTGCCCCACCCGCCCTACCCGCCTGCCTGCCCTGAGCGAGCGCCGCGAGTCGAAGGGCCTTACCTGCCCCTCACGGGAATCAACGGGATCTTCCCCTTGTTCGCCACCGCGCTGCGATGCGCGTTGAGCGCCACCTGCGCCGCCACCCGTTCCGCCACCTGCCCGAACGCCCGCGAAGCCGGCGCGTCCGGCTCCGCGATGACGATCGGAATCCCACGATCGCTCCCCAAACTGATCGGCTGATACACGGGCAGACGGCCCAGAAAAGCCACGTCCATCGTCGTCGCAATCTGCTCGCCACCACCAAACCCAAAGATGTCGCTCTCGTGGTGGCAGTTCGGGCAGGCGTAATAACTCATGTTCTCGATGATCCCCAACGTGGGGATGTTGAGCTTTTGATACATGCGCACGGCGCGCCGGCTGTCCGCGAGCGAGACCTGCTGCGGCGTCGTCACCACAACGGCACCGGCGACCGCCACGGTCTGACTGAGACTCAGCGCGACGTCTCCAGTGCCCGGAGGCATGTCGATGACCAGGTAATCCAGATCGCTCCAGCCAACGTCGCGAAAGAACTGCTGAATCGCGCTGTGCACCATGGGGCCGCGCCAGATGACGGCCTGATCCTCGCCCGTCATGAAGGCGAGCGATACGATTTGCAGGCCGAACTTCTCTGCCGGACGAATCTGGCGGCCGTCGGTCGTCAGCTCCGCCTTGAGGCCCAGCATCAGCGGGACGTTGGGCCCATAGATGTCGCCATCGAGGACCCCGACACGTGCGCCGGCCTTACTGAGGGCGAGAGCCAGGTTGACCGCGACCGTGGTCTTGCCGACGCCGCCCTTCCCCGCACCGACCGCGATGACGTTCTTCACGCCCGGGAGGGGCGGGCCGCCCTTTTCCGGTGCCGTGGCCGAACGCACCCGCACCGTGACGGAGACGTCCACCGACTCGACGCCCTCGAGCGACGAGACGACCGCCTGCGCTTGCCCGGCGATCGTCTCCCGCACAGACGAGGTGTGCGTGCCGAGCTCGATGGTGAAGCGGACCCGGCCGCCATCGACCTCGAGCTCCTTGACATACCCCAGGGACACGATATCCGCACGGAGGTCGGGATCGACGATTTGCTTCAGCCGAGCGCGGATGGATTCAGGAGTGACCGACAACCTCTGAGCTTATCGGCTTTGGAAGGGGGTGACAAGCAGCCCGGCTGCCTGTAGACTCGCCAGCGACTCCCATCTGTAAAGGAGACCTAATGGCTGACGCGACCCCGGGGAGCACGGCTCCCTCCAGCAATCGCAACGTGATGATTCTGCTGTCGTACCTGTGGCTACTTGCGCTCATCCCGCTCGTCGTCGAGAAAGAGGATCGCGAAGTGCAGTGGCATGCCAAGCACGGCCTGGTGCTGACCGTGGCAGAGATGATTTTCTGGGTCGTGTTCCAGATCCTGCTGTTCGTGCTCGGTTCGGTCCTCGGATGTCTCGTCGGGGTCCTCGCGCCGCTCGTCTTCCTGGTGTTTGTCATCGTCCACATCGTGGCCATCGTGAAGGGCATCAATGGCCAGCGGCTGATCGTCCCTGGCCTCAGCCAGTACGCGGACAAGTTCTAGCCACTATCTTGTTTTGCCCCGCTCCGCGGGGCGGTCGCCTTGACGGACAACCTTGACTCATCTGCGAGGATTTGTGGCCGTCAAGGCTCCTAAATCGGGGGAGGGCGGCGGTGAAACGGCTGTTGACTGCGGTTTCGATCGCTGCCCTGCTCGCCGTCATGGTCGATCTCCAGCAGCCGCCGGCGGATCAATGGTCTTCACGGCTCGCGGTTGCCTCGATTCACGTCTACCAGGCCACACTGTCGAAATGGTACGCCCGCATGGGCATGCAGTGCCGGTTCACACCGACGTGCAGTCACTATGGCGAAGAGTGCATCAGGCGATTTGGCGCCGCCCGAGGCGGCTGGTTGGCCATCAAACGCGTCCTGCAGTGCGGGCCCTGGACGCCGCCGGGCACGGTCGACCCGCCGCCGGCCTAGCCCCGCCTTCGGCGGAGTTCTCAACCGCCAAGACTGACCGTTCAAAGCCGGAACGCTTCACGCAGGAGGCGACACGTACAGTTCGCGGCCCTCGTCGGTGAGCAACACCCAGAGTGCGTATCCGCCCAGCGCGGTGCCGAACGGGAACAACACCAGGTTGATGACCGCCAGGCCCAGCGCGAGTAGTCTCGCCCAGGGGCGATAGCGCCGCAGCATCGCGCCGATCCAGACGTGCAGGAAACCCAAGAGCAATCCGAGGAGGGCGATGAGGCCGAGGGTCAGCGCCGTCACGCCTGCGGCGAATTCGGAGCTCACGGAAACGGGACCGCCGCTCTGCGCAATGGCGAGCGCGCCGCCAGCCAGCGCCAGACCGGCGAGTCCCACGAGGGTGAAGATGGCGCCCCAGGCGAGATAGAGGACGCCGAGGAAATCGGCGTGCCGTTTCATCGCCTCAGGTGATGGCGACGCGGATTTCGACGCGTGTCCTCAGGCCGCGCGGCGGGGAGACGCTGAACGTAAACCGCGCACCATGCGAGACGCCCGGAGGCACCGAGACCGTGAGCGTCTGGTTGTGGAACGCGTGACCCGATCCTTCGCACGCCTGGCAGCGTTCGCCCCAGACCTCGCCCCGGCCTCCGCACGTAGTGCAGGTTGAGCGCACCGGCAACTCGATCGGCACCGCAGCGCCGGCGCCGGCCTGTCGGCGAGACAGGTGAATCTCGGCACGCAGCCAGTCGATGACGACATCCGACGCGACGAACGCGTGACGCATGCGCGCCACTTTGTCGCCGAGCGCCGGAAAATCGATCGCGATCTCGTCGGCGAACGAGCGATCGAATTCACGCTCGACGGCCGGCGACCGTTCGACCGCGATCCACGATTCGTCAACGCGCCAGGAATACTTCACGTGCCTGACGTAGCGTAACATCACAGACGCCACGGTGCCAGGAGGCGAGATGCAGAAAGAATGTCCGCTGTGCGGCGACAGCATGACCCTTCAGACGCGCGAGACCGTCACGCGCGTGCCGGGAACCTCACAGGAAATTCGAACGGTTGTCCAGGAGTGGGTCTGCCGGGAGTGCGATTACTTCGAAGACGCTGACGAGAGCTAGCGTGCGCCGATCGTGAGCAGGACCTCGCGGCGCAGGGTGTCTTCCACCTGTGCAAAATCGAGTGCCGTCTCGCATTCGTCGCACAGGACCTCAAACACGGCCGGCCGGCTTTCTTCAGTGACGTCCACACGCTCGTCGTCGAGTTGTACCACGTGGACTTGAAGGGTTTTTACCTGAAAACTTCGCGCGTTGCCACAATTCGGGCAGGTCAATGCCACTAACGAGCTCCTCTCCCGTCAACCCGCGCACAGCCCGCAAGAGCCACACCCATCGAGCTCGACGTAGAAGAGGCATTGTATGGGATGCGCGGAGGCGAGATCCACAGAAAACCGGACTCCTCTGACGAAATCACGCCTATCGGCTGAGGCGGGCGTCCTCTCCGGTACTCAGGCCGAGCACGCGCCCGGTCTCGTGGTGCGCGTACACGCAGTGCGGCCCGCGCGCCTCGAGCGACACGATCTCGGTGTCGAGCGGCTGCGTCCGATACACGGCCGCGACGCACCCGCAGGGTAGCGCGTGAAGCGTATCGAGCGCGTAAGTTCCCGTCTGGCGGGGGCGGGCGTCGTATGCCTGGTGCATCGTTGGGCTCCGGCAGGGGCTTACTACGTTAGACGCAGGCTTTCGCCGAAAGTTGTCTCGGATTGCCTCGAATAAATCAGACGCCCCTGGACGACGCGCGTCGGAAACAACGCCCGCGCGGCCGCCACGTAGGCATCGAGCTGGCGCTGGTGCTCGTCGGCAGGCCGGCCGGTCTTGAATTCGAGCACCTCGATCTCCCCGCTGGTGCGCTCGACGAGGCAGTCGAACGTGCCGCGGACGATCGCGCCGTCGTGCGAGCGCCACGAGAACGGCACCTCGTGCTTTCGCCACGCAATCGAGGGGTCGTCAGCGAAGATCTGAGCAATTTCGGGCTGCGATCGGATGTCCGTCAGCGCCTCGCGGGCGCGCGCGAGCAGCGCTGGCAGGTCGTCGATCCGCGCCCGTTCGTCGTCTCGCAGTAGCGGCTCGAGCTCCTCCGTCCCCGCTTCGAGCGCACGGTGGACCAGAACGCCTGCCTCGATCGAAGACCCATCCGCGTCTTCTCCACGCCCGGGGTCTGCGGCCGACCACGAGCCAATGGCCGTGGCGGCGATCCGTCGCGCACCGTCGGCCAGGAGGGGCGTGAAGTCATCGACGACCTCGTCGCCCGCGGGAGGTGCGTCGGTGAACGTCGGAGTCTCGGTCGCGGCCTGCACCACGTTGAAGACATGGCCTGCCGTCTGCCCTGCCCATGTGACGCGCGCCTCTCCTCCGGCGAGTGCGATGGGAAACAGCTGGGCGAGAGACGGCGGCAGCGTCCGTCCGAGTCCGCCTTTGCCGGCAATGAAACGATCGTCCGCGCTCACCGTTCCAGCAAGATACAGACGGTCCCTGGCGCGGGTCAGTGCCACATACAGCAGCCGCTTGTTCTCCTCCGACTCGCGCGCCTCGGCGTCGCGGTCGCCGTCGCTCTCGTGTTCCCCGATCGACACCGCAGGCTCGATCTGATCCTCGGAGCCGAGCGGCGTCGCAAACACCCGAATGGGATCGGGCGACCCGCCGCTGCCGCGATGAAGATTGACGACGAACACGATGGGAAATTCGAGTCCCTTGGCGGCGTGCGTCGTCATCAGGTTCACGGCATCGATTGCATCGATGATCGCATTGGACTCGTCGCCGCCGATCACGAGCTGCGCGAAATGATCGACGATGCGGCCCAGCGTCGCGTAGCCGCGATTGTGAATCCGCCGGACGAGGCCGCGGATCTTCTTCAGGTTCTCGCGCGCCTGGCGGCAGGTTGGCCCTGCCAGCTCCGCCGCGTACGCCGACTCGGTCAGGATGCGATCCAGGAGCTCCGAAGGCGGGAGCCGATCGACCAGCGCGAGCCACCTGGGCACTGCCGACCGCGCCAGCTGCAGGCGGTTCTGGTCGTCCGGGTGCAGCTCCGCCAGCCGCGCTGGCGCGGTGGGGGCAGTGACGCTCGCCGCCAGATGCGGCGCCAGCAGCTTCAACGCCTCGTCGGACAGGCGAACGAACCGGGAGCGCAGCAAGGCCGCGGCGAGCAGTTCCGACTGCGGCCGTGCGAGAAAACCCAGCAACGCCAGCACATCCTTGATCTCGTCGGCGTCGAAGAAGCCCAGTCCTTTGTAGACGTAGTACGGAACGCGGCGGCGCGCCAGCGCGTCCTCGAACAGCCGATGGCCTTCGCGGGTGCGGAAGAGGATCGCGATATCACCAGGTTCGACGGCACGCCGGACGCCCGACTCCCGATCGCGGACCGTGACGCCGTCCAGCAGAACGCGCGCGATCTCGCCGGCGACGCGCTCGGCCTGTTCTTCGTCGGAGCGCGCCGGCACCAGCCCAAGCGCGTTCGCGTCCGTCGCTTCGACCGACGTCAGCGGAAAGGCATCGTCTTCCGAATACCGGAACGCATCGGGCCGCGCGGGCACCTTGTCGATGCCCGCAAAGACGTCGTTGACGAAGTGCAGTAATTCTCGGACGGATCGGAAGCTGCGCGTGATGGCCGTGCGCACTTGTCCGATCGGCCGAAGCGCCTCGATGTAGCGGGACGCCTCGTCCAGCACCGCGACCTCGGCATCGCGAAACCCGTAAATGGACTGCTTGCGATCGCCGACGATGAAAATGGACGGCTCCAGCTCCCGCGAGGACAGCCCCAGGCCGGAGGCCCATGACTTGACCAGCAGTTCGACGAGCGCCCATTGCGCACGGCTCGTATCCTGAAACTCATCGACGAGCACGTGCTGGTAACGCGCTTCGAGTTTGAACCGGCTGCGCGAGAACTCCTCCATCTGCCCGAGGAGCGCAAGCGTGCGCTCGAGAACGTCGGAAAAGTCGAGCACGCCATGCTTGCGCAGCGTGCGTTCGTATTCCTTCAACGCGATGGCATACAGTTGCCGCACGGCGCGCACCAGGACGAAGTTGATGTCGCGGCGGTATTCATGCAGCGCCTGAATGAGATACGGGCCGAGCGCCTGCACGGCGGCCACATGCTTGTCGTAATCACCGGCCGAGCGAAAATCGGCCTTCTTGTACGTCGAAAGCCGCTTGCGTGGCTCGCCGTCCTGCGTCAGAAAGTGATCGCGAACGCGCTCCAGCAGCGCCTGCGTGTGCGCGGCGGATGCGGCCGGCTCGGCCAGCAGGCGGCGAAGGTCGCGTGCGAAAAGCGTGAACTCCGGATGATCGGGGCCGGTGGCCAGAAGACCCGACACACCACCCGGCACGCTGCTCGCCGCCGTGCGAAGTCTCGCGTGCAGACGCGTGACCGCCTCGTCTATCGTGGTATCCTGCGCGCCGCGAAGAAAGCGCCCGATCGCCTCCCACGCGACAAGCCGCCGATCGATCAGCCGGGCCAGACCCTGGCGCAATTGATATTCGCCAAGCTGCGCAAACAGCAGTGCCATCTCGGGCTGTTCGGTCGCCAGCGCGCGACCCACCCGCACGGTTCCCTCGAGCGCGTCATCGACCAGCCGCGGCGTTTCAGTTTCGTCGGCAAGCTCGAAACCCGGATCGACGTCGGCCTCGAGAGGAAACTCGCGAAGCAGCGCGAGACAGAACGCGTCGATCGTCGAAATGGAAATGTCGGTGATGCTGTCTCGAATCTCCTGCCAGAGATCCGCGCCGATGGCCTCATCGCGGCGGCGGGTGGCCAACTCGAGCAGAATCCGCTGCCGCATTTCGGCGGCGGCCTTGCGCGTGAACGTGATCGCGAGAATGTTGCGGGGCTTGATGCCGGCCGCGAGCAGCCCGACATAGCGGTCCACGAGGACGCGCGTCTTTCCCGTGCCGGCTGAGGCCTCCAGCGCCACGTTCCGGCGCGGATCGACGGCCAGCACACGCGCATCGGCGTCGCGCCGCTCGAGCGGGTCGCCGGCGTCGAAGTCGAGACGCTGCTGATCTTCAGTCATCGGCGGCGTCCTCATTGGCCTCGACGATCTCGAGGCGGCACACGGCGCGGAAGGAACAGGGACCACACAGTGACTTCTTCAGCGGGCGTACGGGGAACTGCCCGTCCCTGATGCGATCGAGAGCGCGAAGCGCGCGGTCTTCTGCATCCGCGACGACGGCGTCGAGTGTCTGGCCTTTCGGCGGACGCAAGGGGACGACCGCCTTGTCGCCCTCGAACGACAGGTACAGCGCTTCGCCGAGGCTGAGCGCGCCACGCGTTCGCTCC
This sequence comes from Vicinamibacterales bacterium, assembly GCA_035512515.1. Taxonomy (GTDB): domain Bacteria; phylum Acidobacteriota; class Vicinamibacteria; order Vicinamibacterales; family UBA2999; genus JACCSI01. Next base: position 11,800 of record DATKDY010000074.1, on the reverse strand, counting down.
AGGACTTCGCGGGCGAGACGTGCGTAAATCGGCAGTTGCAGGGCGACCTTCAGGTCCGGTGTGTTCTTCGACTTGTAATCGATGACGCGAATCGTCCCGTCGGCCAGCACATCGATCCGGTCGGTCTTGGCATTGAGCGGAACGGTCCGCGCCGTCCCGTCCCTGGCGTTGAAGACGAACTCGCCCTCGAGCGGAAACTCCAGCAGGCGTTCGAGGATGCGCACGGGACGGCTCGCCTCCATCGCGAAGACACGATGGGCGATGCCGGGGTCCACTGCGGACCCGAGCAGCCGCTGCCGCTCGAGGGCGGCCTCGGCCGGCGAGAGGATCGACAGCGCCGCCTCGCTGATCTCGGCAAAGACCCGCCGCGCCTCGTCGAAATGGTCGGGGTCGATGCGACCGTGGCCTCGTCTCTGCCACTCGGCAAAAAAGCGCTCCCAGAGATCATGGAGAAACCGGCCACGTTCAAGCGGCGTCTGAATGGCCTCGTCCTCCGGCTGCTCCTCGAGTTTCAGCACCTGTGCAGCGAAGAACTTGAAGGGGCAATTGAGGAACAGCTCGAGACGGCTGATCGACACGCGCGGCAGGCGCCATGCCCCGGCGTCGCCGCGAAGGCGCGCAGCGGGGCGCCCGTCGGCGCCGAGCCGCATCACACCCCAGGCCGCGGCGTGCTCCGCCAGGACGTCAGCACGCCGGGGATTGAGCGCGAGGGCATCGGAATATGCGACCCGCGACGGTGCCTGCACCTGCGGCGAAATGGCCAGACCGAAGGTCGGGACATCGTCGAGCAGGACGGATGGTTCGACGACGGCATCGTGTTCCAGCGAGAAGGAGGACAGACGAACACAGTCGGCGGCCGAGAACACGAGATCGCGAAACTGGGCTCGGGCGCTCTTCAGCGCGTCGCGTTCGCGCTCGGTGGGATCGGCAATCGCCGGCAGCGGCTCGAGCAGCGTGAGCAAAGACGCGGGATACAGCACATTGCGCCGCGTGCGTTCCGGCCACTCGCCTTCGATCAGGCCGACGAGCTGAACGTCGTCGAACTCTCCATATCTCGCCGCCTGCGCGTCCAGAATCTGCAGGCCGGGCGTCCCGGTCCGCGCCGCAAATGTCTGGCTGCCAAGCCATCGCCGCATGGCCGCCGACAGCATCGCGGCATCGCCTTGGGCGTCCGGATCGTGGCGCTCATACGCACTTCTGAGGGCCGTGAGCGCACCCAGTACGGCGCCGCGGACGCGCAAACGCCGGGAACGGGTTTCCTCGTCCTCACTGGGGCGACGGTCGAACCGCTCCAGCCAGTCCGTCAGCGTGGTGATGTGATCCACCAGTCGAGCCGGGCGGCACAACGGTTCGAGCGCGAGTGCCGCGTGCAGCAGCGGCCGCAACCCCGGCAGCGCCGTCTGTCGTCGCCGCTCCTCTCGCGACGCCGGGGCCGTCACCGCGGACCACTGCTCGACGAGCCGTACCAACCGATCCAGCCCTCCGAGATACCGTGCCTCCGCGAGCGCGAAGTCGCACGCCGCAATCGCCTCGTCCCATCCCTGTAGCACCTCAGTTGACTTCAGATTTCTTTCAGCTTTCAGCGCTGACGGCTGATGGCTGTTAGCGGGATGAGACCGGTCGAATTCGAAATGTGGCGATCGCAACAATGCGAGGAGCGACGCACGCGTGAAATCCGACGCCACGGCTTCGAGCACGAGATCGACCGCCGCGGCGTAGGGCTCGGCCGCCAGCGGCAGCGTGTCGAGTGCCTCGAACGGCACGCCCGCATCCCCAAACACGTCGCGTGCGAGATAGAGATACGGCAGCGGCCGCCGGACGACGAGCGCCGTGCGATGGAGCGGTGCCGCCGTGCCTGCGCGGCGACCCTGCTTGAGTCGCTTGGCGACCGCGGCCAGTTCTTCTTCGCGATCGCGATAGCTTGCACTGACAAGGGCGGGGGTTCCGGGCGTCGGCTGGGCGGGAGTGACCAGCACGGGTGCGGGCCGTGCGGCGGCGCCGGCAACAGCATCCAGATCTGGAAACGCCGCGTAGAGCCGCTCGATGAATCCTGCCGCCAGAATGCCCTCGGTACACAACACATCGATCCGTTCGAGCCCCGGGAGGCGGGACAGCAGATCGAAGTCCGCCGGCCACAGGCCGTCCGGATCGGCAAGCCGGTCCGCCACCGACACCACCACCCGGTGGACTGGCGGGGCACAAGACTCGCGCATGAGACGCTCGCGGAGCACATGCTCGTCCTGGCGCCCGGCCAAGAGCATGCGCGCTTCGTAGGCTCGATACGCGGCGGCAAGAAAGAGCGTCTGCCCGAGCAGCCGCGCTGCGCCCCGATCGGTGTCCTGCTCCTTCTCGAGCTCACGGCGAAAGTTGCGCTCGAAATCGTCGATGCTGCGGCCCAGCCGCCGCACCTGATCGTAGAGGGCCAGCATTTCGGCGATGAGCGCGGGCCGTGTGTCGTAGGGGAGCGTCAGACCGCTTTCCGCGACTGTCCGGCAGGCCGCGGACAACAGCACTTCGCGTTCGAACGGCGACAGCAGTGTCGGCGGTGATGCCAGACGAGCGGCGAGCTCGTCATACAGTTCACGGCGCGTGGTCAACACGGGCCAGATGACCGCCGTCCGCCCGTCGCACAGCGCGCGGTCTTCGACGGTGCGACGCAGTTGTTCGGCGGCCGCACCGGTCGGCACCAGCACGCACGTGTCGCGCACCTGCTCGGGCGGCAGCGCGAGAATCCATTCGGTCAAGGTCGTGCGAAACGCGGCGAGGTCGGGAGCGCGGGTCAGTGTGATGCGGCGCGGCGTGATCACGGGCGGGCGGAAGCCTTCAGCGTCAGCGGAGGCTGCAGCGCCGTGCGCAGCTCGGCCCGGGCCCGCTCGAGCAGCATCAGCGCGCCGGACGCTGCCGCAGACGCCTGTCGCGCGATATCCACATCAGCGATCTCCACGGCCGCACGGCGCAACTGCACCGCATGTTCCGCCAGTGTGTAAGCGCTGCGCAACGCGGCGTGCACGGCGGCCAGCATCGGCGGCGGGTCCAGGAGCGCCAGGAGACGTCGATTCCGTTCGAGGTCGCGCGCCAGCGTCCGTAACCGCTGTGGTGCCGGACCAGCGAGCAGTTTGATGTCGTCGAGGCTTGACTTTCGATCGATGAGGGCCTGGATGTGCGGCAACGCCGCCCGTCGATAGGTGCGCATCCGGCCTTCACTGAGCAGCCACTGGTCGTGGGCAAGCCGCAGACGATGGGCGGCATCGAGATGGGTAGCGAGCGTCGCCAGGACGCCGGCCATGGTGTCTGGACGCCGCGCCCCCAGTTTCGCGTCGTGCGCATGCACGAGCTGGCGAACGCGCTCGAGGCTGCGCACGTCCGCGCGTTCCGCAAAGCGCGCCGCGTCGGCCAGCGCCGTCGTCCGCAGGTCGGCGTAGGCCTGGTCGATACGCTCTTCGTCCGTGATCTCGGCGAGCGCCGACGACCGAATGGCCGCGGCAACGGCGGCAGGCAGGTACGCGACGGCACGATCGATGAGCGCGACGACTGACTGGAGCAGCGAGACCTTCTCGACGGGCGAGTCGACAACCTTCGAGGCGGTGATCAGTTGCTGAACCACCTCCTCGTGCGTCGGCGCCGCCATCAACGGCTCGCTGGGAGGCGCCACGGTGCTGGTGGAGAATGCCAGGTCGAAAGCCCCGAGCCCAGCCGAGGCACGCAGGCTGGTAATCACTCCGTCGAGGACGCCGATAATCTCGCGCACTTCGGCGGCGCGATAGTTATGGTGTCTGGCGGGCCAGTCGGCCAGCGCGCGGCGCGCCCGCTCGGCCGCCTCCAGCCGCTGGCGCGGGTCCTGGAACGACGCCACCTGATTGAGCGTCTTCGCGACCGTGCTGCTGAGCTGTGCGAAGTCCGCTTCGCCGCGCGTGGCCGCGTACTGCTCGGCCCGCACGGCGTCCGCGTAGCGCTCGGTCCGCCCGAGGTCGACGCGTTGCACCGGCAGCGACACCAGGTGCAGTTCGCCGGGACCGGCGCCCGGCGCCGTCGGCATCGAAAAGACCACGCGATCTTCGACGCGCGCCCATTCCCCGAAACTCGCCAGCGCGCTGCCGTCGGCCAGAAACACGCGATAGAGCGGCGCCGTCGTCTGGGCGGAAGCGGCCGACGCGTTCAGCATCCAGAGGACGGCAACGAGAGTGCTCTTAAGGCGCATCGGGAATGATCGCTAGCGTACATCAGGAGCGAGCGGGCCGCCGCGTGCGGCTCCGTCCCTCCCCGATTGTGCAAATCCTGTGGATGATCGGTGGAAAGCCTGTGGACCGTGTGACACCGGAAAAAAAATCCAACGAACTTTCCCCCACAAGCCCTTGACCAAATTCGGAAAGCCCGGCGCTTCGTACTGCGCTTCGCTTGTTTCGTGTTCGCGCACGTGCGAAAGTCTCGTCTCCTCTTCAACGGCACGCTGTGACGCACCACTACGAAGAACAAATCGCCGGCCGCATCTACCATATCGAGGTGCTTGCCGTCTCGCAGTCGCGATGGCGCGCGCAGATTTCGCGCCTGCCCGGCATGCCCACGTCGATGATGCCGTTTTACGGCGCCACACCCGAAGAGGCAGCAAGGGAGCTGAGTCGTTGGCTGGCATTGGTGTATAACGGCACCATGAAGCAATGACACACCTCTTCGCCTTCGTCTTTTTCCTGCTCTTCTGGACCGCTTCGACCGCCGCACAAACGCTTCCGCATGTCCACATGGTGGCCACCGGCGGCACGATCTCGAATCGCGACGGCGGACGGCTGACGGCCGAGGAGCTCGCCAAGTCGATGCCCGGTCTCGAGGAGCACGTCCGGCTCACCTACGAGCAGTTTGCCAACGTCGCCAGTTCGCAGCTCACACTGGAGCAATGGCTGACGCTGTCGCGGCGGATCAACGAGCTGTTTGCCGCGGACCAGGCGCTGGCTGGCGTCGTGGTCACCAGCGGCACCGACACGCTCGAAGAGACCGCCTTCTTTTTGCATCTCACGGTGAAAGACGTCCGGCCCGTCGTCGTGGTCGGTTCCATGCGCAATCCCAGCACCGTGGGCTATGAGGGGGCCGCCAACCTGATGGACGCCGTTCGCGTCGCGGCGGCTCCTGCCGCGCGCGACAAGGGTGTGCTCGTCGTGCTGAACGACGAGATCAGCTCGGCCCGTGACGTCACCAAAACAGACGCGTTGCGGCTCCAGACGTTCCGGAGCGGCGATTATGGCCAGCTTGGCATCGCCGACAACGATCGCGTCGTGTTCTTTCGGGAGATTGTCCAGCGTCACACCTCCCGCAGTGAGTTCGACGTCAGCGCCATCAAGGAGCTGCCGCGCGTGGATGTCATCATGACCTATCAGGGCGCGCCCGGAGATCTCGTCAAGGCTGCCGTCGATGCTGGCGCGAGAGGGCTGGTGCTCGCGACCGCCGGTGCCGGAGCGACCAGCGGGACACAGGTCGAAGGGCTGGAGTACGCGGCGGAGAAGGGCGTCTTCATCGTGACGAGCACGCGGACCGGCGCAGGCCGCATCGCCCCACCCGATCCGGATCGGCCCCCGAGCGGCAACCCGGCGTTGCAGCGCCGCCGCGAGTTTACCGTTGCTGCCGAAGATCACGCGCCGCTCAAGGCGCGTATCCTGCTGATGCTCGCGCTCACGAAGAGCACCGATCGCCGCGAGATCCAGCGAATCTTCAGCGAGTATTGAGGCTCCGGCGCCGGCACGACCGCTCAATCGCGGCAGGGCCGCTCCCGATCCCGCCGCTCATCTGAGATCAACGGAGGCCTGATGACTGCCGGCAAGTTCGGCATCGAATTCGATTTCGCGAGCGTTCCTGCCGTGTGCGAACGCTTTGGGCTCAGGTTCGCCTGACGCCGACCAGATGGCGCGTATCGTCATCACCGCGTGGGGGTCGTACGGCGACGTCTATCCGTTCATCGGCCTGGCTCTGGCGCTCGGCGACCGCGGCCATCAGCCTGTGCTCGCAATGCCCGCGCTCTACCGCGACATGGTCGAACGGGAGCGCCTGCAGTTCATGCCAGTGCGGCCGGACCTGTCGATTCACGATCGAGAGCTTGCGGCCAGGATCATGGATCCGGCCAGCGGACCACAGGTGCTGTTCGGTGAGGTCATCATCCCCGCCCTTCGGCACGCGCATGCCGACCTGATGGACGCGACGGCGGGCGCCGATCTGCTGATCACACATCCCGCCACACCAGCAGGCCCGATCGTCGCGGAGGAGCGCGGCATGCGATGGGCGTCGGCCGTGCTCGCGCCGATGTCGTTCTTTTCGGTCACCGATCCGGTTGTCCCGCCGCCGGCACCGTGGATACAGCCATGGCTGGCGCGTTCACCGCTTCTGAGCCGCACGTTTCTCTGGGTGACGCATCGCATCACGCAGGGGTGGGCAGAACCCATTCAACAGTTTCGTCTGGCGCGGGGACTCGCGCGCGGAGAAAATCCCATCCTCGCTGGGCAGCATTCCCCGCACCTGGTGCTGGCGCTCTTCTCGACGGTTCTCGCAAGGCCCCAATCCGACTGGCCGCGAAATGTCTGCCTTGCGGGGCCGTCTCTCTACAACGGACCAGACAACGCCGCGCTGCCGGAGGGCGTGGCGAGGTTTCTCGCCAAGGGGCCGCCACCGATTGTCTTTACGCTGGGCACGTCCGCGGTGATGGCCGCCGGCAGGTTTTACGAGACGAGTGCGCAGGTGGCCAGGGAGCTGCAGCAGCGTGCGGTGCTGCTCGTGGGACCGCACGCACAGAACTGGCCGCCGCACGTCGGGCCGCACGTGCACGTGGCGGACTTCGCGCCGCACGCGACCCTCTTCCCGCGGGCCGCGGTGGTCGTCCATCAGGGCGGGGCGGGCACGCTCCACCAGGCGCTCGTCAGCGGTCGTCCCATGCTTGTCGTGCCGCACTCGCACGATCAACCCGACAATGCCGCACGCGTCACGCGTCTCGGTGTGGCCCGGACGGTGTACCCGCGTCGCTATACCGTTTCGCGTGTCGCCCGCGAGCTTCGTGCCCTGCTCGAACCGCACTACGCCAAACGCGCAGGAGAGGTCGCCGCGATCGTGCGCGCGGAAGACGGCCCACAGCGTGCTGCTGACGAGATCGAACGACTGCTCCGTCAAGCGGCGCACACGAAGTCTTGACCCTCCACGAAGCCCATCGACGCAAGGGCGTTTCGAATTTCGCTGCGCGGTCCAAGACGCGCGACCGAAACGACGATTCGGTGGTCTCCTAGCGCCGCCAGGGCCGCAACCGGAATCACGGGCGCTCCATGTATGCGCTGACCGACACGTGAACGCTTGACCTCGACGATGTGCGACGGTGTCTTGCCATGGCTGGCGAGCGCCTTGCGGAGCATCCGGCCTGTGGCGCCGTATCCCCACAGCACGAATGACTCGGTACCGGCGAGGAACCCGTGCGCGAGGTAGTGCGCCTTGCAGGCTGCGAACCGCTCGACATCGTACGCGGCACTGGTGCGGCTCCAGCTGTCCGCCCGAGCGCGCCAGGCCAGCAGACGACGGGGCACCATCCCGATGTGCAGGCCGGAGGCCAGGGCGCGAAGAATCAAGTCGTAATCTTCCGGCCACTGCTGATCGACGTACCCCAATCGTGCCATGTCGCGCCGCATCATCAGCGTCGGGTGCGCAACGGGGCACTCCACGAACGCTTCGCGCGTCACGTCGTCTGCAGACTGCATGCTGTTGAGCCAGGCTTCGTACTCGCGCAGGCGGGGCGACATCGTCGTCCGCGGAAAGATCCGCGCGTGACACCCCACGGCGGCAAGGCGCGGATCGTGATCGAGTGCGGCCATCTGCGCTCCCAGCCGCAGCCGATGCATCACGTCGTCTGCATCCATGCGGGCGATGAGCGGCGCGCGGCAGTGCCCGAGCCCCTCGTTGAGCGCGGGTACAAGGCCATGGTGCGGCCGGGAAATCAACCTGACGCGCGCATCGTGGGACATCACCTCGCGAACGAGGGTCGCGGTCTTGTCCGACGATCCGTCATCCACCACGACGCATTCCCAATCGGTGAACACCTGGCGCCGGACGCTCTCGAGGCAGACCCTGACCGTCGCGCCCGCGTTCCACGCGGGGACCAGCACAGACACGCGAGGCTCAGCGCTTGGCAACGACCTTCGCACCCCACGGGCCGTATGTCGGAAGCTCCGATTGGCTCGCTCCCCCATACGAAGGCCTCGACACTGTCCTGAAAGACATCGCGTCCTCCGCCATCAGGCGCCCGGTGAGCGTCCCTGATGGGTTGGACGCAACACAAGCGTTGGCGTTCCAAGTCCGGCCAAGGCCCAGCGAGCGCCGGTTCCGCGCGCGAATGCGAGGCACCATACCCGCACGTGTGACGTATGCGCCGAGATCTGCGCAGCGTGCGCCAAGGATTGCGAGCGATTCGCCGACGATGAGATGATGCAACGCAGTGCCGGGATGTGCCGTCGGTGCGCCGAGTCGTGCCGCCAGATGGCCACAGCGCGAGCCTGACGGCCGAAAATGACGCTTTGAACTCGAGATGGAGGACCGCATGGAAAAGGACGTCATCTGTGGAATGCAGGTAGACCCGGCGAAAGCCGCCGGCAGCAGCGAGTACAACGGCAAGACCTATTACTTCTGCTCGCAATCCTGTAAAACGAAGTTCGACGCTAATCCTGCCCAATTCGCGAAATAGCCTTCAGGAGGGCGTGGCCTTCAGCCCGGCGGTTCACGAGGGTCTGGGCTTTCTGTAATTCACCCGCATCGGCTGGCGTCAAACAGGCTGGAGGCCACGTCATGTCACCCCACGCGCACCACCCCCCCGCTGCTCCTGTCGAAGTCGTCGATCCGGTCTGCGGCATGACCATCTCGCCGGCCGATGCGGTGGGCCAGGTGGACCATGCGGGCGAGACCCATTATTTCTGCAGTCAGAGTTGCGTGGACCAGTTCCGGGAAAACCCGGGACGATTCCTCGGCGACCGGCCGGTCACGCCAACCGCGCCGGAGGATCTGGCGCGCGAATACACCTGCCCGATGGATCCGGACGTGCGGCAGCTCGGGCCGGGGGCGTGTCCCAAGTGCGGCATGGCCCTCGAGCCGGTGGACGTCGCGCCGCTCACGAAGACCGCGTGGACCTGCCCGATGCATCCCGAGATCGTGCGCGACGAACCGGGGGCCTGCCCGATTTGCGGCATGGCGCTCGAGCCGCGCACGGTCACGCTCGAAGAGAAAAACCCCGAGCTCGACGACATGACGCGGCGGTTCTGGTGGTCCGCCGGGATCACCCTGCCGATTCTCGCGTTCATGATCGCGGAGTTCATTCCGGGGCAGCCACTCCACCGGATGCTGCCCCACGGCTGGTTGAACTGGATTCAGCTCGTGCTCGCGACGCCGGTCGTGCTCTGGGGCGGCTGGCCGTTCTTCGTGCGTGGCTGGGCGTCGCTCGTCAACCGGCATCTGAACATGTTCACGCTGATCGCCCTCGGCGTCGGCGCGGCGTACGGCTACAGCGTTGTGGCGACTCTCGTGCCTGGTGTGTTCCCCGACTCGTTCCGCATGATGGGCGAGGTCGCTGTCTACTTCGAGCCCGCCGCGGTGATTGTCGTCCTCGTGCTGCTCGGACAGGTGCTCGAGCTCCGCGCGCGCTCGCAGACCAGCTCGGCGATCCGCAACCTGCTGGGTCTCGCTCCCAAGACCGCCCGCCGCATCGACCTAGACGGCACGGAACGGGACGTCCCGCTCGAACTCGTGCAGGTGGGCGATCGCCTGCGGGTCAGACCGGGTGAACGCGTGCCGGTGGACGGCGTGGTGATCGAGGGATCGACCACGATCGACGAGTCGATGGTGACGGGTGAACCGATCCCCGTCGAGAAGAGCGCTGGGGCCGCCGTCACGGGCGGGACGGTGAACGGGACCGGCACGTTCGTGATGGAGGCCGAGCGCGTGGGCAGCGATACGCTGCTCTCACAGATCGTGCGGATGGTGAGCGAGGCGCAGCGGTCGCGCGCGCCCATTCAGCGCCTGGCCGACACCGTCTCAGGATGGTTCGTCCCCATCGTCATTGTCGTCGCCGTCGTCACCTTCATCGTCTGGTCGCAGTATGGGCCGGATCCTCGACTGGCTCACGCGCTGGTGAATGCGGTCGCGGTGCTCATCATCGCGTGTCCCTGCGCGCTGGGCCTGGCGACGCCGATGTCGATCATGGTGGGCACAGGGCGTGGCGCCGAGGCCGGAGTGCTGATTCGCAATGCGGAAGCTCTCGAGATTCTCGAGAAGGTCACGACCATCGTGGTGGACAAGACGGGAACGCTCACCGAAGGCAAGCCCAGGCTGGTGACCATTGAACCGCATGCCGATCTCGACGAGACGACGCTCCTGCGACTCACCGCAAGCCTCGAGCACGTGAGCGAGCATCCGCTGGCGGCGGCTATCGTCGCCGGCGCACGCGCAAAGAACATCCCGCTCTCTGACGTCCAGGACTTCGAATCCGTCACGGGCAAGGGCGTCGCCGGTCGCGTGGAAGGACGGACCGTGGCCATCGGCAACCTCGGGCATCTCGAGGCGCTCGGCATTGACGCCGGAGCGATGCGCGATCGGGCGGACGCCCTGCGACGCGAGGGCCAGACCGTGATGTTCGTCGCCGTTGATGGGCGGGCGGCTGGCATGGTCGGCGTGGCGGATCCGATCAAAGAAACCACCGCCAAAGCCATCCAGGCGCTCCATCGCGAGGGCGTCACCGTGGTGATGCTCACTGGCGACAACCGCACCACCGCCGAAGCGGTCGCGCGTGCGGTGGGCATCGATCGGGTTGAAGCCGATGTCTTGCCGGATCGGAAGGCGGCCATCGTCAAACGGCTCCAGGCGAGCGGCGAACGCGTGGCGATGGCCGGCGACGGCATCAACGACGCGCCCGCGCTGGCGGCCGCCGATGTCGGGATTGCCATGGGAACGGGCACGGACGTCGCGATGGAAAGCGCCGGCGTGACGCTCGTCAAAGGCGATCTCAATGGCATCGTCCGGGCGCGCCGGCTCAGTCGGGCGACGATGGGCAACATCCGGCAGAACCTGTTCTTCGCGTTCGTCTACAACACATTGGGCGTGCCGATCGCCGCCGGGGCGCTGTATCCGTTCTTCGGTCTGCTCCTCAGCCCGATGATTGCGAGCGCGGCAATGACCTTCAGTTCAGTGTCGGTTATTGCCAACGCGCTGCGGCTGCGGCGGGCGGATTTGTAATCGGCGGGAGGGGTCAGGTCATGAATCGTGAACCGGCGCGGGTCGCCTGTGCTCTTTTGCTCGCTGTACTGGGCGTGCTCCTCCCGGCGACGAGCGACGCCCAGATCAAGGCGCGCGTGCGCCCAGCGCCGGCTCCGGCGTGGAACAAGGGCATTCTGCCGATCAGCGCCGAGAGCTACTACAACGCGATCGAGTGCGGCAAGCAGGGGGGCGACAATCCGCCCTGTGTCTTCTGGGACACCGATTTGTGCAAGAACGACGACTTCGAACTGGCCTGGTACACCGCCTACAAGCAGGTGGCCTACGAGGTGTGGACAGCCGTGCGCCAGAAGAAGCCGGCGCCGCAGCCCAGTTACGGCGCCGCGCAGCGGACGCGCGTCACGATCGGCATCACGCCGGTCAAGGGTGCCAGGAACGCGCTCACCGACTTCGCAGTGAAACGCGGCGGCAAACCGGCGATGGCGGTGGAGCGGTCACTCGCCAGCGGCGGCGGGCGCTTCACGTTCGACTATCCCGCGTTTGCGCCCACGGCGACCGTGACGCTGGAGCTCGTCGGGAAAGAGCGCAC
>DATKDY010000073.1:0-11588 GCA_035512515.1 Vicinamibacterales bacterium | reverse complement strand
ATGGGATCGACCTCGTAGATCGGCAGCCGGTCGGCCGTTGGCGACCCCGGGGCGGCCTTGGCATTCGCCCCCTGGGCGTCGGCCACCGCGGGCAGGAGCAGCGCGGCCACCAGGGCCGCGAACGTGCGTGAACGGGTCATGACCCGGGGATTATCGCTCACTCGAGCCTGGGTGTTCGACACCTCTTTCAGAGGATCCAGGCCAGGGCCGACGCGGCCGCGCTCGGTGCGCTTGTCCTGTTAGTCCTTCTCGGCGGCGTGATCGTTCATACGGCCGGCTTCGCGATGGGCTGGCTTGCCGAGACGATGCTGTGCTTCGTCGGGTTCGCGATCGCGTGCGGCATGGTGGAGCCTCCGGCGCAGCCGGATCGACCGAAGGAGCACGATCCATCGAACGACAGCCCGCCAATGCGTTATAGCGGCCTTGCGCTGACCATCATGCCGGCGGCGCTTCTGGGCGGCGCGGCGTCGGCCGCATCCTTTCTCGCGCAGACAACGGGAACGGCCAGTCCCGCGAGCGTCACGATGCTCGTGGCCGTGCTGACCGCGGCCGAAGCGGGTGGATCCGCGCTCGCCTCACGGCTCCCACCGGCCACGTCGCGCAATCAGATCCGCCTGGCCGCCTTCGGATCGATCCTCTTGATCGTCGCGGTGGCAGTGCCGGCGACCCTGCCGCTCATCGCCGTCGCGCTCGGGTTTCTCGTGGGCGTCGCGCAACCGCTTCGCGCAGCCGCCATTCAGCGATCGGCTGCGGACGGCATCCGCGCGCGCGCAGCGTCGGCGGCCAGCGCGTGTGACATGGCGGTCAGCACAATCGTGTTGCCGCTGGCGGGTCTGTGGCGGAGCCGCCGGCGCCTGTAGGACGCGGCAGGAGCTGTCCGGAGCTCCGGCGTCCTCGTGCCGCAAATTCAGCGGACGGGCGACGGCATGTCATCAGCCACGACGTCGTACCGCGCCCGAATCGCGGCGACCATCTCAGGCACGGTCTCCGCGCGTGGCGCGACGCGATGCCGTTCCTCGAGCGTCTCGAGTTCCGTCGCGAGCGCGTAGTCGCCAAGCACATCGGCGATCCACGACCCCATCGACGAAGTGCAGATCGCCCGCGACGCGACGCAATTCATCCAGGATCCGGCCCGTGACGAGCAGAACGGTGATCCCCTTGGTCCGCGCCGCGGCGATGGCTTCACGCACCGATGGCTCCAGCACGTCGCCGCGAGCGACCGTGCCGTCGTAGTCGAGTGCGATAGCTGACAACTTCACCGACAGCTCCTCCCACAGACATGGAGCAACTGGCCTGCCATGAGATCCGCCCCGAAATGCCCCTCGTGAAGCGGATGCATGGCAAGGGATTTCTCACACCGATGGGGACTTCTCCGCGAAGCGCACGGCCTCCAGCGCTCTTCGGCGACCGTGACAGGCGCTGGTGTTCAGGGCGTCGGACGAGCCCGCAGGTAGGTGTTCGCCGTTTGCAGCACGAGGCCGGCCGGCAGCGACGCATCGAGACGATGCCATCCGATGGCTCCCGTCTGTTGAGCCCGCTGCATCCGGATGACGCCGGCATCCGCGTCCGATGGGTCGTTCCGACGCAGTTCGGCGCGCGCGATCAGCGTCGATTCCGGCGCGTCGAGCCAGAAGCCGACAAAAGGCACCGACGCGTCAACCGCGGCTCGCTCGATGTCGAGGCGATCGGCTGGCCGGGCATACACCGCATCCACGATAGCGCTCTGTCCTTCCCGGATCACCACGCCCGCTTGCTCGGCCAGCGTCGCGTAAACGCGCTCGGACACCTGTGACGAATATCCCTCTGGGCCGAGGCGTTCGAGCGATGCCACGCCGCACAGACGCTTACGGATCTCATCACTGCGAAGTGCCACAGCGCCAGGCGCAGCACCGAGCGATGGCGCGAGGCCGAGCGCCAGCGTCGATTTCCCCGATCCAGACAGCCCTCCAATCGCGACGAGACAAGGCGGTGGGGGATGCAGGAGGTCGTCCGCCATCGCGAGGTACTCGCGTGCCAGTTCCTGAAGCTCGCCCCGGCGCCGCGCATCGCTCTGAAACGTCGCCGCGGTCGCGCTCGTCTTCGCTCGAACCGCCGCACGGCACGAGAGAAACAGCGGCAAGAGGCGTAGACTCGCCAGCTCTCCGGTTTCCGCCAGGTACCGGTTCCAGACCGCATTGGCATGGCGGGGGAGATGGCGCCGCCAGAGATCCACGAGCAGGAACGCCAGGTCGTACAGAACATCCGTGCACGAAATCTCATCGTTGAACTCGACGCCATCGAACAGCGTCGGGCGGCCGTCGAGCAGCACGATGTTGCGCAGGTGCAGATCGCCGTGGCAGTGGCGCACGAATCCCGCGTCACGACGAACGTCGAGCAGCGTACCCTGTAGCGCGAGCTCGGTGTACGCATCGTCGGTGACCCGGCCATGGGCCGCCGGATCGAGATATCCTGCGCCATATTCAGCGAATCCGGCGGCATTGCCCTCGATGACCCACGCCATGCCCGCTTTCCCGCCGTGATCGGCCCGGCGGTCCGCGACCGTGTGGAGCCCCGCGACGGCGGTGGCCAGAGCCGGCATCAGTCCAACATCCAGGCGTCCCGCCGCGGCGAGGCGGTCGAGGAGCGCCTCCTGATCGAACCGGTTCATCTCGACGACCCAGTCCACAGGCGTTCCGGTGCCACCGAGCGCCAGCGATCCGTCGCGCTCGCGCGTCACTGCCATCACGCCGCGATAGAGGGCTGGCGCCGTGCGCCGATTGAGACGCACTTCCGCCTCACATAACGCCCGGCGGCGTTCAACCGTCGAGAAATCGAGATAGTCGAACAGCACCGCCCGCTTGAGCTTGTATGCACGGTCACCCGCAAGGAAGACGACAGATGCGTGGGTATCAATCCGCTCAACCCTGGCGCCACCGTGCGCTGACGGCGAGGCGAGGAAATCGATGGTGGCTGTCTGGTCCTCAGTGATCATGGCCGCATCGCCCGCGATTTGCGCCTCCGCACGGGGGTGTTGACGGCAGCCCCAGCTGTGCCGACTGTTCAGCTCGGCAAGCGCCATGGTGGCGCGGTATCGAAATCGTACTCGACGCCAGCCGCGCCGACCTCCTCACGTTGTTTTCCCTACGCCGCGTTGAGCGGCGTCATCAGTACGCAGAGAGCCCGACGTGCAGCGCCGCAACCCTGGGCGCGGCAGAAACCACCGGCCCCGGCGGTCGTGAAGCCATCCGGAGGTCGGAGACGAAGATGGGGCAAATCTTGGCGGTAGACTGGACGCCTCAGAATGTCGCTGACCATTGGACATTCTGGTGTCTTACGAATGACTTCTATCAGAGAGCTCCTTGGGATCGAGCTGCCGATTGTTCAGGCGCCCATGGCTGGCGTGCAAGGGAGCGCGCTGGCCGTGGCGGTGTCGGAGGCGGGCGGGCTGGGATCGTTGCCGTGCGCCATGCTGTCGCTCGATGCCATGCGCGCCGAGCTCGACGCCATCACCGCCGGCACACCCCGGCCGTTCAACGTGAACTTCTTCTGCCACGTCCCTCCGGTGCCGGACCTGGAACGCGAGTCGGCATGGCGGAACGCGCTGCGTCGGTACTACGACGAGCTCGGCATCGATATCAACACCGTCGCTCCGGTCGCGCCACGAACCTCCTTCTCGCACGAAGCCGCGGACGTGTTGGGCGAGATCAAGCCATCGGTTGTCAGCTTTCATTTCGGCCTGCCGTCCGACGATCTGCTGCAACGCGTGCGATCGTGGGGCACGAAGATCCTGGCGTCAGCGACGACGGTCGACGAGGCCCGGTGGCTGGAGAGGCGTAGCGTCGATGCGATCATCGCGCAGGGACTCGAAGCCGGTGGGCACCGTGGCCACTTCCTGTCCGACGATCTCACGACGCAGGTCGGCACGTTCGCGCTCGTACCGCAACTGGTGAGGGCCGTCGGGGTTCCGGTGGTCGCGGCCGGAGGGATCGCCGATGCCGCGGGCGTCGCGGCGGCGATGGCGCTCGGCGCTGCCGGCGTGCAGATCGGCACCGCGTATTTGCTTTGCTCCGAAGCGACGAGCAGCGCCGTCCATCGTGCCGCCCTCGCGGGTGATGCTGCCGGTCACACGGCGCTCACCAATGTCTTCACCGGCCGGCCCGCGCGAGCTATTGTGAACCGCCTCGTGCGAGAGATGGGCCCGATGAGCGCGACCGCCCCCGCGTTTCCCCTCGCGTTTGCCGCGATTCTTCCCTTGCGCGCCCGAGCCGAGGCGCAAGGGACCGGCGACTTCTCGCCGCTGTGGGCCGGTCAAAACGCGAGCGGGTGCAGGGAAGTTCCCGCCGCGGAACTCACGCGCGAGTTGATCGAGCGAGTCACTTGACCCTGGAAGTTCGCCGCGGAAGGCGGCGGCCATCCGCACTGCGTCATCCTCGGACAGGATGGCCTCGTCTACACCTGCGACCGCGGCAACGCGCGCGTGCACGTTTTTAATCCCACCGACTTTCAGTCGGAACAGGAGTCTGTCGGCTTTAGCCGACAGTCGTTCAATTAGCCGACAGTCGTTCAATCCAATGTTTCCTATCGTCTCGAACTATGACGTGACGCCAGATGGCCGGCGATTTCTGATGATCCAGGACGGGGATGTCATGACGACGAGCAGCGACAAGGTCGTGTTCGTGCGCGGCTTTGCGCAGGAGCTCGGTCGGCAGACAGCGTAAAGACCCGCGCGGCTCAAGCCGGCTGTTTCGTCCTTCGAGCCGATGGCTTGATCGGTACAGCAGCCGGCCGCACCGACGAAAGGTTCATCCCTTCGAGAAGCTGGTCAAAGCCAGGGTCGTTCCGCAGCGGGTCCATTCGGGGATCCACCCCGAGCCAGCGCATTCAATCGGAACGCTGGAGAACACCCCGCTGCAGAGATTCAAATGCCCTTTCCGTTTCGCCCAGAGCGGCATAAACCGCCGCCATGTTATAGGCGCAGACGTATTTGTCGTGCGGCGCCGATTCCAACGTGTTGAGCACGGTTCGTGCCTGCCGCGTGTTGCCTCCACGTGCGTACACCTCCGCCAGGGCCACGGCGGCAAAAGGAGAATCCGATACCCGTACACCTTTGCGGGCTGCGCCAATAGCTGCGTTGTGTTTTCCGGCGTACGAGAGCGCAAGGGCCATCGTCCAGTATGCTCGGCCGAAATTCGCATCCACCTCCAGCCAGCGGCGGCTCTCGGCGACGGCCTCGTCATACCGACGGGCACCAAACCACATCCACAGCTCATCACCATGAACGGACGGCGACATCGGATCGAGCGACTGGGCGATCTTCAGCTCTCTGAGCGCTGTCTCGAATTGCCCAAGCGCCGTCAGGAGGGCAGCGTAACCTACGTGTCCGTCGGCTAGGTTCGGATCGAGCTCGATTGCCCGGTTGAATTCGTGCCCAGCAGCTTTCCAGTCCCAATCGAAAAGCAGATGGACGGTTCCCATCAACGCATGCGCCACTGCGAGGTCAGGCTCTAAAGCCAACGCTTTGCGTGCCGCCTCCCTCGCCTGCGGCATCGTGTCAAGTGGAGCACTGTGCCAACTCGTCATGCCGATATAGGCATCGGCCATGGCAGCGTAGACCATCGCATTCTGTGGCTCGATCGTCAGAGCCTGCTGGAAGTATTTGATCGCCGTCTCCGTCCCCTCGCGCGTCATTTTGCGCAGGTGCAGACGTCCCCGCAGGTAGGCTTCGTGCGCCTCCAGATTCAGACTGCGGCCACGTCCGAGTCGCTCCTGCTGGGTGACGGACAATTTGAGGTCGATCTGAGCCGCCACAATGCGTGCCACGTCGGCCTGTAGGTCCAAAAGGTCAGTCATCCTTCGCTCATAACTTTCCGCCCATAGATGGGTCTGGTCAGCGACGCGGACAAGCTGCACGGCAAC
The DNA here is from genome assembly GCA_035512515.1 of Vicinamibacterales bacterium. Taxonomy (GTDB): domain Bacteria; phylum Acidobacteriota; class Vicinamibacteria; order Vicinamibacterales; family UBA2999; genus JACCSI01. Next base: position 5,693 of record DATKDY010000073.1, on the reverse strand, counting down.
GCGAATCCGGCTCGCGTGACTCCGGACGCTACCCTCCAGCACGTAATCGATGCCCATGTCGCGAGCGATCCCACGGAGCCCTCGGCGCGCATTCTTGTATCTCATAACCGACGTGCGCGCGATCACTCCCAAGCGCTCTGGGTCCAGCCGTCCGAGCTCGGTGATCATTTCTTCGGTCACCGCGTCACTCAGATACTCCTGTCCAGGGTCGCCGCTGAGGTTCTCGAAGGGAAGCACGGCGATCACCGCGCGCCGAGGGCTCCCGGGCATCTGGACCGGCGCGACGAAGCGATAACCGCGGCGCGGCAGCGTTTGAATGTAGCGCTGTGCGTGAGCGTCATCGCCCAGCGCTTCCCGAACTTGCCGGATGCAGAGGTTCAGGCCATGCTCGAAGTCGACGAACTTCTCCCAGCCCCAAATCGCGCCGCGCAGGTCGTCACGGGTGACCAGCTCGCCCGCACGACCAGCCAAAACAATCAACGCGCGGCACGCTTGCGGACGCAGCGGGATCGTTCGGTCCGACCTGCGCAGCTCACCGTTGGCGGTATCCAGCTCGAACCCATCGAAGCGAATTACAGAGGGGGTGGATGAATTAGCCGTCATGCTCCCGGCACCAGGCCGAATCGGCAGATTATAGTTGAAGGCTCGTCGGAGCTTGCTCGTTAATTCAATAACTCTCTTGTTTTGAATGGTTTCCCTGCTAACCAAAAACTAACCTCTCGCGAATTGATCTTGCAGGTCACAGCCCCTACCCTTCCCATGTCATGCCGGCACCGCAGAGGATGCGAGCGGCAGATGCAGCGAGCTCGCTGACGGGTGCTGCCACAGCCGCCGCCCACGAATGTCAAGGGACTCTGAATCGGAGGACGCTATGAAGAATCTGCGGAATGGGTGGGTGCTGGGCGTTCTGACGCTGACAGCCATCGTGGCTTTCGAGGCGCCGGCATGGCCACAGGATCGCGTCAGCGGTGTCCTGACGCGGACCTACGTCATCGTCGAAGATACCGACCTGGTCGGAGACGTGACCTGCGATGTGACCAACAGTCCGTGTTTCTCCTTCGGCGCGTCGGCGGTGGAGCTGCGGCTGAACGGGTTCACCATCACCGGAAAAGCTGATGCCGTCACGGCCTGCGGCGGCGCCGTATTCGCGCCTGAGGCTGGTATCGCCATCAGCGGCCGCAGCAATGTCGGGGTCCGGGGACCGGGTCTTGTGCAGCGGTTCCGGAGCTTTGGCGTCATCGTCACCGGCTCCAGGGACGTGAGGATTCAAGCCATCACCGCGTCGACCAATTGCGCCTCCGGCATCTTTGTCGGTTCTACCTCGTTTGGGACCCTCGTGGAGGGCAACGTGGCAGTACGGAATGGCTCGGCGGCCGCGGGGTTCTTTTGCGGCGGCATATGAATCATCGGACACAATAGCCGGGTCCGGCTAAATGAAACACACGCCAATGGCTATACCGAGCTCGTCAACGAAGCCGACAGTGACTTCGGTATCGGCGTACTGGGAGCGGCGACAGGCAACGTGGTCGAAGAGAATACCGTGACTGGCAACACGTACGGCATCATCTTGGGAGCACGGTCGCGCGAGACATTAGTCAGGGAGAACACCGTCATCGGCAACCCGGCCATCCAGGTGAGCATCAGTCATCCCAGCGTCCGCGCAGTCGACATCCTCAACCTGGCACCGCAGGGACAAACGACCTTCGAACGCAACGTCTGCCTGACCGCCGTGAACGCTCCGTGCCCGGTCTTGCCGACGGGACGAAAGCGGGACTGACCCCCGGCCAGCCGTGCCTCGAGAGTCGCCAGCAAGGAATGGCAGAAGGACGAAGGAGAATCCTATGTTCACACCTATTCGGTTCTTGCTTCTGACAGGGTCGGTGTCTCTCTGGTCAGCGACAATCCTGGCAGGAGCGCAGAACGCCGGTTCTCCCGTCGATGTTGTCGGCACAGTGGTCGACGCCGCTTGTTACATGATGCATCCCGGCGCGGCGAAAGGCGCAAACCACGATGAGTGCGGCCAGGCCTGCGCGCTGGCGGGCGTGCCACTTGGTGTCGCCGGCGAAGTGGGCAAGCAGCTCTATCTTTCCGACACTGCGGGCACAAAGCTGCTTCTCCCGCATCTCCACCAGCGGGTGCGCGTGAGCGGTTATGCGGTAAAGAGATCCCAACCGCTTGCGCTCGAGATCCCCGTTGGGGACGGCAACAAGATGTCTGTCCGGGTTGACGGCGGATATCTGGCGCTGACCGTTGCTCGAGTTGAGGTCGTGAAGTGACGCAACAGGCCTGGTAGTCGCCCACTGTCTACCGACACTCGACAGGCGAGGTCTCGGGTCAATGCGACGTAGGTTGGCGACGCCGGTTCCGCCACGAATCCCTGTGCGGCGCTGCCAAACTCGTCAGGCAAGCACCTTTGGTGCGGGCTGATATCGTCGACGCCATCAGGGCGAGGATTGTGTGCAGCGTGCCCGCGCAACGGCGCTCTGTATGACAGGAAGGCAACAGGTCCTCGAGGATCGAGGGGCCCGAGCCGCCAGGGCGGAAATGCCCGGCCTATCGCGAGAGCCACTGCCATGCGGGAACGACGGCCACCTCGACGCCGTCCTCGCGCAGGCGGTCCGACTGGTCGAAGGTGACGATCACGGGGCGACGACCGCCCGGCAGCCTGGCGGCTTCCCGGACGCCGGTCACCTCCCGCGCGCGGTTGGCTTCGGTGAGCTCGAAGCACACCTGGATGGCCTCTTCCGCCGTGACGAAGTCGCACTCCCAGCGATCCCGCTCGGCGGCGTACGCCACGGCGGCGCGGCCGCGGGAGACCGGCGAGGAGCCTGCCCGCCGGCGAAGGTGCTGGGCGACCACCGTCTCGAGCCGCCGCCCTCGATCCGGCTGGGGCTGCGGAGAGTTTGCGCGTGCGAGCCCGTTGTCCACGGGGAAGTACTTGACGGGCGCCACCACTCGGCGCCTGAACGAGGGGCTGTACTTGGGAACGCCGAAGACCAGGTAGGCGTCCTCGAGGAACCCGACGTACCGCGACGTCTGCGCCACCGTCGGGACCTCGAGCGCCTTCGTCAGCCGCTGGAACGAGAACGTCTGGCCGGCGTGCGCCAGCAGGAACAGCAGCAGGTTCATCACGTGCCGCGTGTCGCGCACGCCGTGGCGCGCGGCGACGTCCCGGTGGACGATGTCCCGCAGCAGTTCCTGGAGTACCGTGTCGTGACGATCCCGCAGGAATCCCGGGAAGCCGCCCGCGTCGAGGTACTGCCGCAGGGAGTCCGGACCCGCCGCCGCGCTCGTGTACGCGCAGAACTCCGCGTAGCTGAAGGGGAAGACCTCGTGCGACTCGTGGCGGCCGGTGAGCTTCGTACCCGCATCGCGGCCGAGGATCGACGCATTGGAGCCCGTGACGCAGACCATCCGGCCGCGATCGATCAGCGCGCGGACGAGCCGCTGCCACTGGTCGACTTCCTGCACCTCGTCGAGGAAGACCGCGGCGCCCGGAAACAGCTCGTCGGCCAGCGCGAGCCAGGCCGGGAAGTCGGCCGGGCCGAACCCGAAAAGCCGCGTGTCCTCGAAGCTGCAGTAGAGCGGCCGGCGTGCCTCCCGGGCCATGAGCTGCAGCTGCAGCGTGCTCTTGCCCGCCCGGCGGACGCCGGTGAGCACGAGCGCGCGCTCCGCGCGGAGGTCGAGCTCGCCGGAGAGTGCCCGCGGGATCTGCGGCGGTGCCGCCGCCGGCAGGTGGGGCTCGCGCAGCACCCCCGCAAGTGTATCTTGTAATAGCACAGAAGTGTTATATCACGAAATACAATTTCGGTCCCTGGCCCCGACTGTGGGCTCACAACCGGATCCGCACGAGCGACTTCGCGACGGCCACGGGGTCACTCTTTGCCGAGGATCCGAAATCGCGCACGTGCACTTCAACGGATGTGGCGTCGATCAGGTTGATGCGAGTCACACAGTAGTGATCGTCGTTGGAGCCGTATCCTCACACAGATTGACGGCGCAGACCAGCGATCAGCGCCGACAGCCGAGAGCCGAGAGCGTCACTTCTGCCGCGGCGTAAGCGCCCCGCGCAGCTTGTCGGCGAGCGAACCAAACCCGCCGGCGGGCGCGGCGTCCTCGCGTGCGCCGTACTCGCGTACTTCTTCGGCCTCGCGCGCCTCGTGAATGGCCTTGGCGCTCACCCGGATGCGCGCGCGGCGGCGTTCAGCCGTCGAGAAATCGAGATAGTCGAACAGCACCGCCCGCTTGAGCTTGTATGCGCGGTCACCCGCAAGGAAGACGACAGATGCGTGGGTATCAATCCGCTCAACCCTGGCTCCACCGTGCGCTGACGGCGAGGCGAGGAAATCGATGGTGGCGGTCTGGTCCTCAGTGGTCATGGCCTCGTCGCCGCCATTTGCGCCTCCGCACGCACGGCAGCTCCAGTTGTGCCGACTGTTCAGCTCGGCAAGCGCTGGTGGCGCGGTATCGAAATCGTACTCGACGCCAGCCGCGCCAACCTCCTCACGTCCGGAGGTCGTTCGTCGCGGCTATCGGCACGTCCTGTGGATTGCCGTGACGCTGGCGATCGCGAACAGCGGTGACATCTCTTTGGTCAGCATGCCCTGATGAACCTGATGTACGCTGCGCTGTTCGAGTACTGCTTTCCCGACAGATCTCGATATCGCCGATGCCTCCACGTCGATGAATGACTACGCCCAGCTTCGTTCCGGACTACTCCTGGCCAGGGATGTACCTCCAGCGGTATCGAATGTCGTGTTTCTGTCGCAGACGCCAGGAGCGCCCACGAACGTGCAGGCGAGTGTGATCGGCAACACCGTCAACATGTCGTGGAGCGCGCCGGCTTCAGGCGCGGCGCCGAACGGCTACGTCGTGGTGGCGAGGACAATCGCGGGGCAGCTGCTGGCCACCGTGCCGGTCGGAAACGTCACGACGCTGGGCGTGGCCCCACCAAACGGCGTGTACGCGTTGAGCGTGCGGGCGTCCAATGCGGTTGGAGACGGTCCCGAGTCAGCCTCGGTGACAGTGACTGTGCCGCAAGCGGTTGCGGCACCAAGTGCGCCGACATCGTACATTTTGTCGGCCTCGGCGCCCGGTAGGGGCGTCATCGCCACGGTGCAGCTGATCGGCACGTCAGTGACATTTCCCGGGGTGCCGGGCGGCACCTACGACCTGCGGCTCACGGCGGTGCATGCGGAAGGAACCGGTCCCGTGTCGAACGAGGTCAAGGTCGTCGTGCCATGAAGGGAACGTCGCACAGGTAACTCTCGGGAGGCCTCAATGCATTTCCTTGCCCGTCTGTTGATTGCCGCGCTTTCCTTCAGTGCGCCCGGGCTGGTTGAGGCACAGCTGACGACGACGCGCGTGAGTGTGGGCTCCGATGGCACTCCTGGGAACGGCAACAGCAGCGTACCCGCGATTAGTGCCGATGGCCGATGGGTCGCGTTCGAGTCGTGGGCCAGCAACCTGGTGGCGGGCGATACCAACGGATTCTCCGACATCTTCGCGCACGATCGCCAGACGGGAACGACGACTCGGGTGAGTGTGGGGCCTGGGGGCGTTCAGGGCGATGGCTTGAGTTACCGCTCCGCGATCAGCGCTGATGGCCGTTGGGTGGCGTTCGACTCCGGCTCAAGCAATCTGGTGCCGGACGACACCAACTTCCTTGGCGACGTGTTCGTGCATGACCTGCA
>DATKDY010000072.1:0-6561 GCA_035512515.1 Vicinamibacterales bacterium | reverse complement strand
GTCAGCGGCTTTGCGATTGGCGTCGTGCTGTCGATGCACACGCGCGCGTCTCTGGCCCGATTCGGCGCCGAGGCGCTGATTCCAGCCGGGCTCGCCATCGCGCTGGTGCGCGAGACCGGCCCGCTCACGGCCGGCCTGCTGCTCGCCGGACGGATTGGCGCCGGCATCGGGGCCGAGCTCGGCGCCATGAAGGTCACCGAACAGATCGACGCGCTCGAGGCATCCGCCGTCGATTCCTTCAAGTACCTCGTCGTCACACGCGTGATCGCCTGCGTGATCGCGCTGCCGCTGCTCACGTCGTTGATGAACTTCACCGGCATGCTGGGGGGATTTGCCGCGGAGACGTCGATTACCGGGATTCCGCTCGGGGCCTATCTGCAACAGGCGTTCTCGCTCATCGAGTTCTCCGACTTCATCCCGTCCACGCTCAAGACCGCGGTCTTCGGCTTCATCATCGCCGTCGTGGCGTCGTACCTCGGGACGACCACGTCGCGCGGCACCGAAGGCGTGGGACAGGCCTCCACCCGCAGCGTGGTCACCGCGTCGATCATGCTCATCGTCGCCAACGTGATCCTCGTCCGGATCATCTTCTTCTTCTATCCGGCATAAGGGATGGCAACCGAGATTCCACCGGCGATCGAGCTCCGTGAGGTCAGCAAGGCCTTCGGCGATCTGCGCGTGCTGGATCAGGTGAGTCTTACCATCCCGGCGGGCCGGGGCTTCTGCATCCTGGGCAGAAGCGGCACCGGCAAGAGCGTGATGCTCAAGCACATCATCGGGTTGATGAAGCCCGACGCGGGTCACGTACTGGTCGAGGGTCGCGACATCACCGGGCTGTCGAGCCGGGCGTTGTCGCCGATACGGCAGCGCGTCGGCTTCCTGTTCCAGAACGCCGCGCTGTTCGACTCGATCACCGTCGGAGAAAACGTCGCGTTCCCGCTGCGACGCCATTCGGCACTCGCAGACGACGAGATCAGGGCGCGTGCGGCCGACCTGCTCGCCCAGGTGGGTCTGGAGCGCGATTACGACAAGATGCCGGCAGACCTCTCGGGCGGCATGCGAAAACGAGCGGGTCTGGCGCGCGCGATGGCGCTCGAACCGTCGATTCTGCTGGCCGATGAGCCAAGCGCCGGGCTGGACCCGGTAACGGCAGGTGAGATCGATGCCCTGCTCGTCGAGCTGAAGCATCGCGCGCGTACCACCCTGGTCGTCGTGACTCACAATATCCCCAGCGCGCGAGCCGTCGGCGACGAGCTGCTGTTCCTCCACGAAGGCCGGGTGCTGGCACGAGGCACTGCGGAAGCCCTCGACCGGAGCGAGCACGCCATGGTCCGCGAGTTCATGGGCTCGACCGGCTCGGGCTAGAGAAGGAAGACGATGAGGAGACAGGTATGAGCTCTACACGCACCGCGATGGTTGGCGCATTCGTGCTCGGCGGTTTCGTGCTCTTCGCCGCCGGCTTGTTTCTGATCGGCGATCGGCGCCTGCTGTTTGCCGACCAGTTCGAGGTCACCACCTCGTTCACGAAAGTGACCGGCCTGCAAGTCGGGACCAACGTGCGCGTGGCCGGGCTCGACGCCGGCGAGGTGCTGGAGATCCGGGTGCCATCGGTTCCTTCCCAGCCATTCGTTGTGCGGATGCGGCTCCGGCAGGATTTGCATCATCTTGTGAGAACCGATTCGGTCTGCTCGGTCCACACCGATGGGATTGTCGGAAGCGCGTTCATCCAGGTGAGTCCGGGCAGTGACGCCGCACCGATTGTGGCCGCCGGCCAGACGCTCGAAGGCCGCGACATGATCGAGTTCGCGGATCTGATTCAAGAAGGCCGAGATACGTTCCGCACGGTCACGCGTGAGGTGATCGATCTGAAAGGCGACGTCTCCGAGGCCATCCTGGCCGCCACCGAGGCCACGCGCACCGTCGATGCCGTCATCCTCGAGACCGGCAATGAGGTCCAGACCATGATGCAAACCGGCACGGATGCCATCGAAGAGGTTCAGCGCGTCGTCGTCGACGCGCGCGGCATCGTGAACGACATCAGGGCGGGCCAGGGCACGGTCGGGCAGCTCGTTACCGACGACGCGCTGTATCTGCGGATCACGGGGCTCGCGGGCGAGGCCGAGAAGACGATGGCGAACCTGCAGGCGGTCACCGATCGCGCCCGCGCGACGTTCGACAGCGTGACGGCGCGTGACAGCACCGCGCAGCAGATGATGCGCAGCATCCAGGGGACGCTGGCCGAAGCCCAGGAGGTGATGTCGGACCTCTCCGAGGGGACCGAGGCGCTCAAGCGGAACATCCTCTTCCGCGGGTTCTTTCGCGATCGCGGCTTCTTCGATCTCGATGCCATCACCCGTGATGCATACGTTGCCGGCGCGCTCGAAGGCGATCGGCGAGTCGCGCTGCGCGTCTGGATCGAGGCCGACGGTCTGTTCGCGCGTGACGCGGAGGGTGTCGAGCAACTGACCGAGGCCGGCCGGCGGCGGCTCGATTCGTCGATGGCGGATCTGGTTCGCTATCCGCGGGACAGCCCGCTGGTGGTCGAAGGCTACGCACGCGTCACCGACGGTGGCGCCGCCCATCTGATCGCGGCGGAGCGTGCGGCGCTGGTGCGCGATTACCTGCTGAGCCGCTTCCGGCGGCGAGCGACGCTGACCGGCATCATGGCGATGGGGAGTCAGGCGCCGGGCAGCCCGAGCGGTGACGATCGCTGGTCGGGCGTTGCGCTCACGCTGTTCGTGGACGCCACCACGCTGTCGCGGTGAGGACAATTCTATAATTCTTCTGGTGGGCCTCACGCACGTCAGCGTCAAGGTGGGTAACCCGAGCGACGGGCATCGCACCAAGAACGTGCGGTGCCTGGTCGATTCCGGAGCGATCTATTCGCTGGTGCCGCGCCCCGTGTTGCGCCGGCTGGGCATCCGGCCGCATTCCACCCGCGAGTTCGTGCTGGCAAATGGCGACGTCATTCGGCGACGCCTGGCGACCGCTACGTTCGAGTACGAAGGCCGCCGCGGCGATTCAATGGTCATCGTCGGCGAGCCGGGCGACGACGCGCTACTCGGCGCAACCACCCTCGACGGTTTTGGGCTGGTCCTCGATCCGTTTCGCCGGGAACTGCGCCCCATGCAGCTCCCGCTGAAGCGCGCCGCCTTTGATCCCGTGTCGCAAGGACAACGTCCCGTACCTTCTGGTCAGCGCCGCAGCGGCTGATCCAACGAATCCCACTTGTAGGCGGCAGCGATACGCTGCTGAAGCTCGCCGAGCAGCCGGCCGCCGGAATCGCTGTTGGTCATCGCCGCGAAACCGTAGCCTTTCACCTTGTGCACGAAAAGCAGGCACTGGAATCCCCAGTTCGAGCCGCCGTGGTTGAGATACCACCCTTCACCGGCCTTGGTCATCTGCATCCCGATGGCAAACGGTCCCACACCGACCGGGCTCGCCATCTCGTTGGCCATGGCGCGATTCAAGACGCGATTGGATTGGCCCTGCAACGACTTCTGCAACTCGATGCCAAACCGCGCCAGGTCCGGTGACGTCGTCCACAGACCTGCGGCCGCGAGCTCGGGATACACGTGCCATTTGACATCGCTCGCCGCTCCCGTGCGATCGTGCCCGCGCGCGGCGTTGCGATCGCGCGCGGGCGACAGCGGCTGTTCGTAGGCACTGTGCGTCATCCCGATAGGATTGAGCACCAGGTCGCGCATGACGTCCTCGAATGGGCGCTTCGTCACGTCCGACATCAGCAACTGCACGAGCGTGACGCCGCCGCCCGAGTACTTGAACGCGGCAAATGGTGGACGCGCGAACAGTACGGGCCCGACATTCGATGGCTTCTCTCCGTTCAGGATCTGCACCAGCGTCGGCACCGGCGCGCCCGGCTTGTAACCTGGAAACCCGAACCCATCGTCGCTACCCGAAGTGTGGCTGAGGAGGCTCCGCAACGTGACCGGTGGTCGCGCCGGCGCGTCGCCCGCCGGCACTTTCCACGACGTGAGGATCGTGTTGATGTCCTGATCGAGCGTGAATCGCCCGTCCTGGACGGCCTTCAACATGGCCATCGCCGCGACGGGTTTGCTGATCGACGCGGCTTGAAACAGCGTGTCCGGCGCGACTCTGGCGCCGCTTGCCGTGTCGGCCACGCCGTAGCCGCGTGACCAGTGGATCTCAAAGTCCTCTATCACGGCGATGCTCGCGCCCGGGACGCCGAGGTTCTGCATCGCCGCCTCGAGGGTCAGCGCGGTGAGCTCCCCCTTGCGACCCGTTTGTGGGCCTTCGATCGTCGCGATGAGGGCATCTGGCGAATTTTGCGCGCCAGTGGCGGCAAAGGAGAGCACCAGGGCGCTGAGCAGCGTGGCGGCCAGAGAGCGCATTGCGGGATGGTATCCGAAGAACGCGGGCGGTTCACAATGGGCCGGGCGCGGGTACTATCAGCTTGCAGCGCCATCCGAACGCTGACCAAAGGCCTCCTATGAGAAATGTCTGGCTCGTACCCATTGCCGCGATCGCAATCGGATTGGCCGGTGACGCCTCACGTGCGCAGGGCCGCGCGTTCGATCTGACGACGGCTTCCATCGATGACATTCAGGCCGCTGTGGCCGCCGGCGCGCTCACCTACGAACGGCTGGTCGGCTTGTATCTCGCCCGCATCGAGGCCTACGACAAGAACGGGCCGCGGCTGAACGCCGTCCTCGCCATCAATCCGCGCGCGCTCGACACGGCGCGGGCTCTGGACGAGGAGCGGCGGACGAAAGGGCTGCGCAGCCCGCTCCATGGCATCCCGATCGCCGTGAAGGACAACATCGATGTGCGCGACCTCCCGTCCACGGGCGGCAGCCTCGCCTTCGCCGGCACGTCCCCCGCCCGCGACGCGACGGTCATCACCCGCCTGCGCGACGCGGGCGCGATCATCCTGATGAAGACCAACATGGACGAGCTCGCGCTGGGCGCGCAGGGGCTGAGCTCGTTCGGCGGACAGATCCTCAATCCGTACGATCTCCGCCGCAACCCCGGAGGCTCGAGCGGCGGCACCGGCGTGGCGGTCAACGTCGCATTCGCCGCCGCCGGCCTGGCGACCGAGACCGGCGTCTCGATTCGCAGTCCGGCAGCGAACAACGCGCTGGCCGCCATCGCGCCCACTCAGGGGCTGGTCAGCCGGGCGGGTGTCATTCCGATCTCGTTCACGCAGGACCGCGTCGGCGTGCATGCCAGGTCGGTGGCCGACGCGGCCGTGTTGTTGACGTACATCCGCGGATTCGATCCGGAGGATCTGGCGACCTGGGATAGCCTGGGTCGCGCGGACGGGCCGTCATACCAGGACGCGGTCGGCGGGACGCTCGCTGGCCTGCGCATCGGTGTCCTTCGCGACCTCTTTCGTACCGGCGCGGAATTCGACGAAGGCAACCGCATCATCGAACAGCAGATCGCCTTCATGCGCGACCGTGGTGCCACAATCACGGAAGACCTGACGACGGGCCTGGACCTGGTGGCTCTCATGCCCCGGCTGCGCCTCAACGACTTCGAGCTGCGGTTTGCCTTTGACGCGTATCTGCACCGCCGCGGCCCGTCCAGTCCGGTTCAGTCCTTCGCGGGATTGGTCGCCTCGGGGAAGTTCCTCGCGTCGCTTCAGGCACGCTTTGCGCGTGTGATGACAGTGGAATCGCTGGACGTCGATCGCGAGTATCGCGCGCGACTCGAGCGGCGCCGGATGATCCGGCAGGCCCTCATCGACGTGATGGACCGGCACTCCGTAGACGCGCTCGTCTACCCGATGAAGTCGCTGCCCGCACCGCCGATTGGCACCGCCGACGCTGGTCCGCGCGACAACGCGATTAGCGCCGTCACGGGTCTCCCGGCCATCGTCGTGCCGGCGGGGGTAGGACGCGAGGGCTTGCCGTTCGCGGTGGAAATTCTCGGCCGGCCGTTCAGCGAAGCGGCCTTGATTCGGTTCGCGGACGCCTACGAGCGATTCAGCCGCCGTCGCGTGGCTCCGGCTGAAGGGCCGCCACTCCCCGGTGACAGGTTTTCCTATTGACGAATGGCAGTACGCAGTCCCGAGCGGAGCAATCGAAGGCTCCGAGAATCCAGCCAACAGCAACCGGGCAAATCCGTGTAATGTAGGGCGCAGAATCACCCTTGTGAGTTCCACAGTCATTTGCGCGGCGACCACGACGGGGAGGCCCATCATGATCTCGAGAACACTCATCGCGGTGCTGATACTCGTGGCGGCACCCGTGCACGCGGAAGTCGTTCGGATCGAAGTCACGTCGCGTGCCGATGTGCTCGCCGGAAGGGCATTCGGCGCTGCCGGTCCTTATGAGAAGCTGGCTGGCCGGATCTACTTCGCCGTCGACCCTCGCAACCCTGTCAACCAAATCATCGCCGACATCGGCCTGGCGCCGAGAAACGCCGCCGGCAAGGTGGAGTTCTCATCGGACTTTTACCTGATCAAGCCGAAGGAACCGAGCCGGGGCAACGGCACGCTTCTCTACGAAGTGTCGAACCGTGGCGGCAAGGGCATGATCGGGTTCTTCAATTACGCCGCCGGGAGCGTGGATCCGC
>DATKDY010000071.1:0-84844 GCA_035512515.1 Vicinamibacterales bacterium | reverse complement strand
GCCACGCCGGTCCCACTCGGGACCAGCGGCACCGCCAGGTTGTTCGGAAAGTCGGCGTGGATGACCGCCGGCTGGCCAGTCATCGCCAGCTCGAGATCGACGACGGCGGGAAGCATCTCGTATTCCACGACGATGGCTTCGGCCGCGTCGCGAGCGGCGTAGCGGTCACTCGCGATGACCACCGCGACAGGTTCCCCGGCGTAGCGGACGATGTCGACGGCCATCGCGTGGTGGGGCGGCGATGGGAACGGCGTGCCGATGGGCATCGGCCCGAGGAACCGGGCAATGTCAGCGCCCGTGAAGACGGCCTCGACGCCATCCATGGCGGCGGCCGCGCTAGTGTCGATCGCCAGGATCCGGCCGTGCGCGACGTCGCTTCGCTTGAAAGCCATATGCCGCATGCCGGCGATCTTCAGGTCGTCCACGTAGGTCGCCTGTCCCTGAATGAGACGGGGATCCTCGCGTCGCTTGACGCGTGTGCCAACCAGTTTCGGGAGCACGGGCGTGGCCATTACCGGCTCCTTTCGGCGGCTGCGCCATCCCGGGTCTTGGCCGCGGCATGCTGGATCGCGTTGACGATGTGCTGATAGCCGGTGCAACGGCAGAAGTTGCCGGCGATGCCTTCCCGGATCTCCAGTTCGGTGGGATCGGGATTCTGATTGAGCAGGTTGACCGCCGCCATGATCATGCCCGGCGTGCAGTAGCCGCATTGCAGGCCGTGCTCTTCCCAGAAGCCTTCCTGTAGCGGGTGCAGCTGAGCGCCCTGGGCCAGGCCTTCGATGGTCGCGACGGCGGCGCCGTCCGCCTGCACGGCCAGCACCGTGCACGACTTCACGCTGCGGCCGTCGATGAGCACGGTGCAGGCACCACACTGGGTGGTGTCGCACCCCACATGCGTGCCCGTGAGCAGCAGGTTCTCACGCAGGAAGTGGACGAGCAGCAGCCGCGGTTCGACCTGCGCTTTGCGCACCTTGCCGTTTACGGAGAGCGAGATGGGAGTCATGGGCCTGTCGACGATATGCTCGAACGCGGTGCTCGTCAACCAGTGGTTAGTGCCCTTCGAGGATCTCCTTCAACTTGGCGAGGTCCTTGGTGTTCGCCGATCTCATCGCCGTGGCAATCATCGGCGTCATCAGCCTCGACATCCCGGACGGCTCGCCGTGGTTGCGCAGCGTCATCTGCGTCTGACCCTCGCGTGTCTCCTCGAACGTGTAGATCGTCTCCATGGGAAACGGCCCGTCGGCGGCGCGCATCACGAGTCGCTCGCCTGGCTCGAACTCGACCACCTCATAGGTGTACTGAAGACGCTTGCCGAGAAACTCGGCGACGAACGCGACGCGCGCGCCCACGACGACGACCGGCTCAGACTGCCACTCGACCCTCTTGATGTTGCCGTACCACAGCGGCGCGTTGGCCGGATCGCAGGCGAACGCCGAAACCACGCCGGGCGGCCGTTCGATGAGGATGTCGGTGGTGACGTCGACCAAAGCTTAAAGTTCCAAAGTTCCAAGGTTCCAAGGTTCCAAGGTTCCAAGGTTCTAAGGTTCCAAAGTTAGAACCCTGGAACCTTGGAACCCTGGAACCTTATGCTTTGAACACGCGCAGCAGCCGGGTCAGCGGATCGTAGAACCGATCGACGACGCGCTCCTTCAGCGGGATGATGGCGTTGTCCGTGATCTTGATGTGCTCGGGGCAGACGACCGTGCAGCATTTGGTGATGTTGCAATAGCCGATGTTGTGTGTGTCCTTGAGGTCGGCGACACGATCGGCCGTGTCGAGCGGGTTCATCTCGAGCTGGGCCGCGTAGAGGAGGAAGCGCGGCCCAACGAACTCGCTGTGCTTGCCATGATCGCGCAGGACATGACACACGTCCTGGCACAGGAAGCATTCGATGCACTTGCGGTGTTCCTGGACCCGATCGATGTCCTTCTGCGCCATGCGCCAGGTGCCATCGGGGGCATCCGGCTGGCGTGGCTTGAACTGCTGGATCGTCTTCTTGACCGAGAAGTTCCACGACACGTCGGTGACGAGGTCTTTGATCAGCGGAAAGGTCTTCATCGGCTCGACGGTCACCGCTTCGCCCAGGTCGAGCGAGTTGAGCCGCGTCATGCACATCAGCCGCGGCTTGCCGTTGATCTCCGCGGAGCACGAGCCGCACTTGCCGGCCTTGCAGTTCCACCGCACAGCGAGGTCCGGCGCCTGCTCGGCCTGGATGCGATGCACCGCGTCGAGCACGACCATGCCCTCGGAAACGTCGGTCTTGTATTCCTGCAGCGCGCCCGCCCCGCCCGGCTCGCTGCGCCACACGCGAAATCTGGCTTCCATGATCAGCTCTCTCGGCTTTCGGCTCTCAGCTATCAGCTATCAGCTATCAGCAAGTGTCACTGTTTCTGCTCCTCGATCACCTGCTTCAGATGATCGGGCAGGGGAGGCAGCGGGACGCGTGACACCTTGATGCCGCCTCCGGGCTCCTGCTTCACCATGATGTTGAAGGTGCCGAACTCGGCGACCTTTTCGCGATAATCCTCGCGGAAGTGGCCGCCGCGGCTTTCCCTGCGCTCGATCGCCGACAGGGTAATCGTCTCGGCGACATCGAGCAGGTTGTGCAAGTCGATCGCGGTGTGCCAGCCGCCGTTGTATTCGCGATGGCCACTGACGCCGGCGCGTGCCAGGCGCTCCTTGTAGGTCTGCAACCGCGCGAGAGCGTCCTTCATCTCGTCCTCGAAACGCACGATGCCGACCAGGCTCTGCATCGTGTTCTGCAGTTCTTCCTGCACCTTGAAGGGGTTCTCGCCGCCCGCGCCGCGGTCGAACGGCGCGAGCACATCCTTGATGGCCTTGTCCGCGTCGGCCTCGTTGACCTTCACCGCGCTGTTCTTCTTCGCGAACTCTGCCGCATATTCGCCCGCGCGCTTGCCAAACACGATGAGATCCGACAGCGAGTTGCCCCCGAGCCGGTTGGCGCCGTTGATGCCCGACGCGCACTCGCCCGCCGCGTACAAGCCGGGAATCGTGGACATCTGCGAGTCCGCATCGACGCGAACGCCGCCCATGATGTAGTGCGTCGTCGGCCCGATCTCCATGGGCGTGGTGGTGATGTCGAGATCCGCCAGCTCCTTGAACTGGTGATACATGCTCGGAAGCTTGCGCTTGATGTGCTCGGCAGCGTTCGGCATCCGTTCCTTGATCCATGCGATGTCGAGAAAGACCCCTCCGTGCGGGGAGCCGCGGCCGGCCTTGACCTCGCGCACGATGCAACGCGCGACGTGATCGCGCGTGAGCAGCTCCGGCGGCCGCCGCGCGCTCTTGTCGCCGGTCACATAGCGCCAGCCCTCTTCAGGGTCGGCGGCGGTCTGGGGTTTGTAGTTGTCGGGGATGTCGTCGAACATGAAGCGCCGGCCTTCGCTGTTCTTGAGCACGCCGCCCTCGCCGCGCACGCCTTCGGTGACCAGGATGCCCTTGACGCTCGGCGGCCAGACCATCCCCGTGGGATGGAACTGGATGAACTCCATGTCGATGAGCTCGGCGCCGGCGCGAAACGCCAGCGCGTGGCCATCGCCCGTGCCTTCCCAGCTGTTGCTCGTAATCTGGTAGGCGCGGCCGACGCCGCCGGTCGCGAGCACCACGGCCTTCGCGGTCATCACGTGAAAACGACCGCGCTCACGGTCGTAGGCCACGACACCTGACGCCCGCCCGCTGTCGAGCGTCAGCGAGATCACGGTGTGCTCCATGTGCACGGTCACCCCGAGATACACGGTGTGATCCTGGAGCGTACGAATCAGCTCGAGGCCGGTGCGGTCGCCGACGTGCGCGAGGCGCGGGTAGCGGTGGCCGCCGAAATTGCGCTGGTTGATCCGGCCATCCGGCGTGCGGTCGAACACCGCGCCCCAGCCTTCGAGCTCACGCACACGGTCTGGCGCTTCCTTGGCGTGAATCTCCGCCATCCGCCAGTTGTTGACGTACTGACCGCCGCGCATGGTATCGGCGAAGTGGACTTTCCAGTTGTCCCGCTCGTCGTTGTTCGCCAAGGCGGCGGCCATGCCGCCTTCGGCCATCACCGTGTGCGCCTTACCGAGCAGCGACTTGCAAATGAGCCCGACCGAGACGCCCGCGTTGGCCGCTTCGATTGCCGCGCGCAAACCGGCACCGCCGGCGCCGACGACGAGCACGTCGTAGTCGTAGGTGGCGTAGCCCGCCATCAGAGGATCCTCAGATCGGACCAGACCCCCATCGAGCAGAGCCGGACATAGATGTCCGCAAAGGCGACGGAGAACAGGCTCAGCCACGCGAACATCATGTGCTTGCCATTGAGCTTCGACGTGCAGTCGTAGCACGCACTGGTGATCGCCGACTTCGACACGACGTCCTTGCGGCCGCCGAACACGTGCCGGCCCGAATGGCACCCGAACGTGTAACCCGCCAGCAGCACCACGTTGACGAACAGGACGATCGTGCCCAGGCCGATTCCGAACTCACGCGCGCCGGTTGCCGGGTTGGTGAACCACAGCGCCAGCCAGGCGTCGTACGACAGCAGGAAGATGAAGATGACGGCGATGTAGAAGAAGTAGCGGTGCACGTTCTGCAGGATGAGCGGAAACGAGTTTTCACCCAGGTAGCCCTTGCGCGGTTCGCCCACCGAGCAGGCCGGCGGATCCGCCCAGAAGCCCTTGTAGTAGGCGCCGCGGTAGTAGTAGCAGGTAAAGCGGAACAGCCCGGGAAACGGGAGGATCAACAGCGCCGGCGAAAACGGCACGAAGGCCGGCCACCAGCCTGGCTGCGCGCCAAACCACGCGTGCGACAGGCCGAGCGTGTCGCCCGGGGATGCGAAGAGCACTGGTGCGTAGAACGGGGAAAGGTATGGACCGTACACGTAATGCGCGTTTTGAAAGGCCGCCCAGGTGGCGTAGACGATGAACGACGAGAAAACCGTGAAGACGACCAGCGGCGTTGCCCACCAGTTGTCGCGTCGCGACGTTTGACCAAAGCCATGGGGGGCCGCCGTTAAACGTATGACCTGCATGGAGGCGCCCTCTGTGAGAGATAAACCTGTCAAATATATCACTGCGGACTCGGGGCTTCGCGGCTCGCCGGACCGCCGCCGGGCGGCGGCGCTGCTTGCAGGAAGGCCAGCCGCCGGCCCCGAGGTCATCGAAAGTTTCAAGACGGGCGATGCAGGTCGAGCCGGTCACCGCGCTGCGATCCGAATGAATCGTTTATAGTCCGCGACATGCGTTACCTCTTTGCAACCCTCGTCCTCGTTCCGGCCCTTCTTTCCTCGCAGGCACCCCCCTACGACCTCATTCTTCGCGGCGGCCGCATCGTCGATGGCACGGCGAGCCCGTGGTATCGCGCGGATCTGGCGATTCGGGGCGACGCGATTGCGCGCATTGCCCCGTCCATCACCGATCCAGCGACGCGAGTGGTCGATGTCAGCGGCCTCATCGTCGCCCCCGGCTTCATCGACATCCATACCCATGCGCGACGCGGCATCTTCGAGCTGCCGACGGCGGACAACTACACCCGCCAGGGAGTCACCACGCTCGTCGAAGGGCCGGACGGTGGATCGCCGCTGCCGTTGCAGCCGTTTCTCGACAAGGTCTCCGCGCTCGGGATTTCGCCCAACTTTGCCAGCTTCATCGGCCAGGGCACGATCCGTGGGCAAGTGGTCGGCGATGCCGACCGTGCCGCCACACGCGAGGAAATCGAGCAGATGCGCGATCTCGTCCGCCAGGGCATGGAGCAAGGCGCCTTCGGCCTGAGCTCCGGCCTCTTCTACGTCCCTGGCGCATTCACACCGACCGAAGAAGTGATCGAGCTCGCCCGAGTCGCCGGCGAGCTGGGCGGCATCTACATCTCGCACATGCGCGACGAAGCCAAAGGCCTGCGCGAGAGCGTGCGCGAGACGATTGCGATCGGCGAACGGGGAGGGCTTCCCACACAGGTGACGCATCACAAAGTCGTCGGCAAGGCGTACTGGGGCGGGTCAATCGAGACGCTGAAATTGATCGACGAGGCCCGTGCGCGTGGCGTGGATGCAACGATCGATCAGTATCCCTACACGGCCTCGAGCACCAGCATCGGATCGGCGCTGATGCCCTCGTGGGCGCTCGAAGGCGGGCGCGAGGCGACGCTGAAGCGCCTGAAAGATCCGGCGACGCGCGCGAAAATCAAAGCCGAAACCATGGCCATCATTCGCGACGAGCGCGGCGGCGGTGACCCCAAAAACGTGCAGATCGCCGCCAATCAGTGGGACCCGGCGATGGCCGGCAGGACGCTCGCGGATGTGACGGCCAGCCGCAAGCTCCCGGTCACGCTGGAGAACGCCGCCGAAACGACGCTGTGGATCTTCGAACAGGGCAATGCGCAAGGCATCTTTCACGCCATCGGCGAAGAAGACCTTCAGCGCATTCTCGTTCACCCGGCGACGATGGTCGCGTCGGATGGCGAGGTCGCGATCTTCGGACGCAACCATCCGCATCCGCGCAGCTACGGCACGTTCGTACGCGTGCTCGGCGTGTACGCTCGCGACAAGCAACTCCTCCCGCTCGAAACCGCGGTGCAGAAGATGTCCGCGCTCCCGGCACAGCGGCTTGGCCTCACCGATCGCGGCGTGTTGCGGACGGGCCTCAAAGCCGACCTCGCGGTGTTCGACGCCGCGCGCGTGCGCGATACGGCGACGTTCGAGAAGCCGCACAGCTATGCCGAAGGCGTGAGCTACGTGATCGTCAATGGCCAGGTGATTGTGGACAACGGCAAGGTGATGGCTGCGAGGCCCGGCCGCGTGCTCTACGGTCCGGCAAAGCGCTAGATCGGCCGCGCTTCGCGCCGGGGGCCGGCTTCGCCGAGGGCCTCGCGTTGCTCGGCAAGCCGCCTTCGGCGGAGGGAACATCGGCGCGACCGACACACGGCTCGTCTGGCGGCATCGAAAGAGAGGAGTCATTCGATGTCGATTCGTCCCATCAAGCACAGCCTTCTGGCCCAGCCCACGATGGAGGGCGCGGGCGTCAAGCTGCATCGCGCCTTCGGGTTCGGCAACACCAGCGCATTCGATCCATTTCTCCTGTTCGACGACTTCCGCAACGATCGTCCGTCCGACTATCTCGCGGGGTTTCCGTGGCACCCGCATCGGGGCATTGAAACCATCACGTATGTGCTCGCGGGCACGGTTGCCCATGGCGACAGCCTGGGAAATCAGGGACGGCTCGGCGCCGGCGACGTGCAGTGGATGACGGCCGGGCGCGGCATTCTGCACCAGGAAATGCCGCACGGCGACGCGGCCGGCCGCATGCACGGCTTTCAGCTCTGGGCGAACCTGCCGGCATCGCTGAAGATGACCGCCCCGCGGTATCAGGAGGTGACAGCGGCGGATATCCCCGAGATCGTGGACGACGATGGCACGCGTGTGAAGGTGGTGGTGGGCAGTTTCTGGGGAAAGCGCGGGCCGGTGGACGGCGTCGCCGCCGACCCGATGTATCTGGACATCTCGGTGCCGCCGGGCACGCGCAAGACGCTGCCGGTCGAAACCACGCGCCATGCGTTTGCGTACGTGTTCGCCGGGGCGGCCACGTTCCGCGATGCGTCAACGCCACGTGGCGTCCTCACTGACACGACCGGTGAGATTGACGAGGCTCCCGTGCTCGATCTGAGTGGCAACCGTACGCTGATCCTGTTCGATCGCGGCGACGAGGTCACTGTGCAGGCGGGCCCGGAGGGCGTGCGCTTTCTGCTCATCTCGGGCCAGCCAATTGGCGAGCCCGTGGCATGGCACGGCCCCATCGTGATGAACACGGGCGAGGAAATCCGGCAAGCGCTGGCGGATCTGCAGAGCGGCACCTTCATTGGATAGGGCGGGTGGGGCAGGTGGGGCGCGTAGGGCGGGTGAACGGGTGAAAATGACGACCTACCTGCCTACCTTGCCTACCTGCCCTACCTGCCCTGCCTGCCCTACTGCTGCAGCGTCGGCTTGAACTCCGGCGCCTTGCGCGCCCTGGTGGCCTGCTCGAACGCGTAAGCGACCGCGATGAGATCGCCTTCGCTGTACGCGCGGCCCATGAACGTCAGTCCGAGCGGCAGCCCATGCGTCTCGCCCATCGGGACCGTGATGCTCGGCGTTCCGGCAACGGCTGCCATGCCATAGCCGGCGCCGAGAAAGTGATCCCCGAGCACGTGATCGGTCGGCCAGGCCGGTGACATGCTCGGCGCAATCAGCGCGTCGAGTGTGTTGCTCTCGAACGCGGCGACGAGGCCTTCCTTGCCGGCCAGACGACGGGCGTCGTCGCGGGCTTTGATGTACGCGGCGTCGGTCAGTACGCCCTTCGTCTGCGCCTGCTCGAAAATCTCCTGACCGAAAAACGGCATCACCTGCTGCGCGTTCGCCGTGTTGAACGCGATCAGCGCGTCGAGCGAGGCGTGCGGGGCACCGGAGTTCTTCAAGTACGTGTTGAGACCATCCTTGAACTCGTACAGAAGGACGGTGAACTCCGCGTCGTTCCACGAGTTGTAACCGTCAATCTTCACGTCCACCAGCTCGGCGCCCCTGCCTTTCATCGCGGCAATGGCCGCTTCGGTGGCGGCATCGACCGCCGGGTGAAATCCCATCGCCTGACGCAGCACGCCGATGCGCTTGCCCTGCAGGGATTGCGCATCGAGGAAGGCCGTGTAATCGTCGGCGAGCCGGCCCTCCACCGCGGGCGACGCGGGATCGGCCGAATCGATCCCGACCAGACCGTTCAACATGAGCGCGGCATCGGCGACCGTGCGCGCCATCGGCCCGGCCGTGTCCTGAGAAATCGAGATCGGAATGATGCCCGTACGGCTGACCAATCCGACGGTGGGCTTGAGTCCGACGAGCCCGTTCACCGCCGCCGGGCAGATGATGCTGCCGTCGGTTTCCGTGCCGACGCCAATCGCGCCGAGGCTGGCGGCAATCGCGGTGCCCGTGCCGGAGCTCGATCCGCAGGGGTTGCGATCGAGCACGTAGGGATTTTTTGTCTGTCCTCCGCGCGAGCTCCAACCGGACGTCGATCGTGTCGAGCGGAAGTTGGCCCACTCGCTGAGATTGGTCTTGCCGAGAATCACGGCGCCGGCCGCGCGCAACCGCGCGGCCGCAAACGCGTCCTGCCGCGGTCGATGATCCGCGAGGGCGAGCGACCCGGCCGAATTGACCATGCCGGCGACGTCGATGTTGTCCTTGAGCAGCACGGGGATGCCGTGCAGCGGCCCGCGCACCTGTCCCGCCTTGCGCTCGGCATCCCGCTCGTCGGCATCTTCGAGCGCCGATGAACTGATCTCGATCACGGCCCCCAGCCGAGGCCCATCGTCATCGAGCGCGGCGATGCGATCGAGATACGCCTCGGTCAGCGCGCGTGAAGTCAGCGTCCCCGCCGCCATCCGATCGCGCGCCTCGGTGGCGCTCAGTTCCGCGACATCGAGAACCGCAGCGGGCGCGGGGTCAGAAGAATCGGTCGGGCTGGCACAGCCAGCGGCCGTGCCCACGGCAAGGACGAGACAAGCGGTTCGAATCATTTGCGGCTTTCGGCTCTCGGCGCTTTCCGCTTCAAGCTGAGGGCGCTGAGAGCCGAAAGCTGAAAGCTGTCAGGTTTTCTTCAACGCACTCGCCATGTTGGTCAGCGCGCGTTCCACGAGTTTACGGGAGGTGGCGAGGTTCATGCGCATGTGATTCGCACCACCCAGCCCGTAGGACGCCCCCTGATTCAGGTGCACCTTCGCGTGCTTGACGAAGAAATGCTCGACCATGGTCTCCGGCGTGACCGGCCGCCCTTCCGCCCTGCTTGCCGCCTCGGCTTGCGCACGGGCGCCGATGCGCTCCGCCACCTCGGTGACATCGAGCCACGCCAGATACGTTCCTTCCGGCTTCACCCACTTGATCGCCGGGATATTGGCTTTGATGAACTGCTCGGCGAAGACGTGCGTGCCGTCGATGTAGGTGACGAGCTGGTTCAACCAGTCCTCGCCTCCTTCGTAGGCCGCCTGGTTGGCGATGAGGCCCAGCGTGTTGAGGTCCACCCAGTGATTCGCCTTCACGCGGGTCATGAGCTCGTCGTTGGTCGAATGGAACCACGCGACTTTGTGCGCGGCCAGACCAAACGACTTGCTGGCGGCCTTGAAGGTGATGCTGTTGTCCACGACCGCCTTGTTGGGCAGGCTCGCAAACGAGGTGAACGTGTGACCCTTGTTGACGAAGTCGCAGTGGATCTCGTCGGAAAGCACGATGACACGGCGCCGTAAGCAGATTTCGCCGAGGCGCAACAGATCGTCGGCGCTCCAGACGTTGCCGGTCGGATTCTGGGGATTACAGAGCAGGAACACGTTGGTGTCGTGACTGATGCGCCGCTCGAAGTCGTCGAAGTCGATCGAATAGCGCCCGTCGACCAGCTTCAGCGGGCTCTCTTCGGCCGGAAGCTGCAGATAGCGCAGATCCGAATAGAAACCGTTGTAGACGGGCGTCGTCATCAGGACCTTGCTGCCGCGCGGACAGAAGGTCGCCATGGCGGAGATCAGCGCCGGGTGCACACCAGCCGAGATCACCATCTGCCCGGGCTCGATGTCGACGCCGTACCGCCGCTTGTTCCACGCGATGATCGAGTCGACGATCATGCGTTGATTGTCGAGATAGCCCCAGTTCTCGTGCTCCAGGCGCTGCTTCAACGCGCGCGTGACCGCGGGCGCGGCACGGAAGTCCATGTCGGCGATGCCCATGCCGACTTCGATACTGTCCTTGCCAAAGAGCCGGACCTGTCGATCGAACTTGATCGAATCGGTGCCGAAGCGGTTGTAGACCTCGTCGAAATCGAACGTGGCCTGCACTGGCTCCGCACCCGCCGCCGCGACGGCCCCAGACGCGGTGCCCGCACCGACGGCACCCCACAGCGCCGTCATCCCCGCGTGTTGCAGAAACGTCCGCCGATTCAGCTCGCCGTCGTGCCCCATGGTTGACCCCTTTGCCGGGATGCTACCCGCTTTCGCGGGAAGTTCAAAACGCCCACGACTGGAAGCCTGAAACCCGGGGCCGCTGCGCAGCAGTTCAGACACGGTCCACGCCCATGGTTCACGGCCCGAGGCGGCGGGACGGCGCGTGGTAACGTAGCACGGAAACTCTGCCATGGCCCGCCTGTCTGGATGCGCCGTCGCCATCCTTGCGCTGCTCACCTTCGCAAATCCTTCGTCAGCGCAGCCGAGCCGTGAGCGGCCCAGCGCTCAGGCCACCCGCGTGGATCAGGCGCCTCGGATCGACGGCACCCTCGACGAAGCCGTCTGGCGGCTGGCGCCCGTGCTCGATCAATTCACCCAACAGGAACCCACAGAAGGACAACCGGCCAGCGACCGCACCGAGGTGCGGGTCCTCTACGACCATGCTCACCTCTACATCGGCGTCACGGCGTTCGCCTCCGAGCCTGTTGTGGCCACAGAGATGCGGCGCGACGCCGACCGGCTGTTCGATGAGGACAATTTTCAGGTCATCCTCGACACCTTTCACGACTCGCGTAACGGCTACATGTTCCTGACGACACCGCTCGGTGCCAAACTCGAGCAGCAAGTGTTCGACGAAGGCGAAGGCGGCGGTCGCGGCACGACGGCCAATGTCAACCGCAACTGGGATGGCATCTGGGACGCCGCGGCGCAGATCACGCCCGACGGTTGGACGGCGGAGATGATGATCCCGGTGAGTACGGTGCGGTTCGTCCCCGGACAGACGATCTGGGGCGTCAACTTCATGCGGCACGTGCGTCGCCGTAACGAACTGGTGTACTGGGCGCCGATTCCGAAGGCGTACACCCTGACGCGAGTCAGCCTCGCCGGCGAGCTTACGGGGCTGGATGGACTTAGCCGCGGGCTGGATCTCAAGCTCAAGCCGTTCGTGCTCGCGGGTGTGCAGAGAAATGCGTCCGGCCCCTCGACCGCCACGACGCGGTGGCCCCGCGATATCGGGCTCGACGCGCGCTATGGCGTCACCGCCGGCCTCAATCTCGACGTCACGGCCAACACCGACTTCGCACAGGTCGAAGTGGACGAACAACAGGTCAACCTGACGCGCTTTGGGCTCTTCTTTCCGGAAAAACGCGA
The DNA here is from genome assembly GCA_035512515.1 of Vicinamibacterales bacterium. Classification (GTDB taxonomy): domain Bacteria; phylum Acidobacteriota; class Vicinamibacteria; order Vicinamibacterales; family UBA2999; genus JACCSI01. Next base: position 72,760 of record DATKDY010000071.1, on the reverse strand, counting down.
CTTCTTCCTCGAAAATTCGAACCTGTTCACCATGGGCACCGGCAGCGCCTTCACGTCGGCGCCGGTGCAGACCGATCTGTTCTTCAGCCGCCGCATCGGTCTGTCCGCGGAGGGGCAGCCGATCCCGATCGTAGGAGGCGCGCGGCTGACCGGCAAGGTCGGCGCGAACAGCGTGGCCGTCCTCGACATTCAGACCGAGCGCGCGTTCGAGAGGCCTGGCGACAACTTCTTCGTCGGCCGCTATAGCCGCGACATCCTGCGCCGGTCGCGAATTGGCGCCCTGTTCGTCAACAAGGAGTCGATGGGCGGCAGCACGCACTTCAATCGCACGATGGGCGTGGACGGCAACTTCGCCATCGGGCGCAGCCTGCAGGTGAACTCGTTTCTCGCGAAGACCGCGACGCCCGGCCTGTCCGGCAAGGATATGGCGTTTTACGGTCGGATCGCCTATCGCGATCCCTCCTGGAATCTCTGGCTGAACTACCTCGACGTCCAGGACAACTTCAACGCCGAGGCCGGCTTCGTGCAGCGACGCGGCATCCGCACGACGAAGGCCTACTTCAGCCCGACGCCGCGGCCCAAGAGCGGCCGCATCCGGCTGATGGAACCGATGTATGTGCTCACGTACATGACGGACCAGGCCAACCGCCTGATTGGACGGATCCATCACTACATGCTCGGCACGACACTGCAGGACGCATCGTTCATCAACGTCATCTTTCAGCAGAATCTGGACGTCGTGGACGTGCCATTCCGCATCCAGCCGGGGGTGGTCATCCCGACGGGCTCGTATCGGATGAACGAGTGGACACTCACCTACAACACCAGCCCGGGCCGGCGTCTCTATCAGCGACTGAGTTTCTCGCCAAACGAGTTCTATGGCGGCACTCGGCGTCAAGCGACGGCCGCCATGGGGGCGCGCGCGACGAGTCGCCTGTCCGCCGAACTGCAGTACAACCGCAACGACGTGAACATGCCGTGGGGCACCTTCCTGATCAACCTGACGACCCTGCGTGTGGATTACACCTTTTCGCCGAAAATGACGATCCGCAGCCTCACGCAATACAACTCCGCGACTCGCGAGATCTCCAACAACATCCGCTACAACGTCATCCACCGCCCAGGCAGCGACCTCTACGTCGTTTACAACGAGCTTCGCCAAACGGGATTGCCGACGGACGTGTTTGCGCAGAAAGACCGTCAGCTCGTGGTGAAGCTCAGTTACCTGCTGCAGCGCTAGGGCGTGCCGGGTGGGACAGCCTGCGTACGAGCCGAAGCGCCATGGACCGTGGGTTCGGGCGCGAAGGCAGGGCGCAGCCTGGTCGTGCCCGGATCGAGCGTCAGCAGTGGAGCGCGGGCCGCATGCTGGGCGGTGGCGTCGGTGGCGTCCTGCCGAGGAGGGGGCCTGCTGAGCCGGTGTGGACATGATCCGCGACGCCTTCGCCGTGCAGCAGCGAACACGGCGCGGGTTCGCGATAGATCCGCCGCAGCTCTTCGTACACTCCTCCGTGATGGACCATCGCCGTCGTCAACGCAAACGGATGGTCGGGGTCATAGGACGGCGGCTCGATCACGGGCAGATGACAGCGCTCGGTCGCGAGTTGCCCGCTCAGGCGACACAGCGTGACCTTCACCAGCGAGGCAGGCATCTCGAACCACCGCGTCTTGTTGTCCACGAGCGCGGCCGACATGAATCGCGCCCATGCCGGAACGGCGACGACGCTGGCAAAGCCGCGGTCCATGATCCGGCGAGGCGTGTCGAACCCGATCCACACGCCGGTCACGAGCGCAGGCGTGTAGCCAACAAACCACGCGTCCGCGTAGGATTGCGATGTGCCGGTCTTTCCCGCCGCCGCGTGGCGAAAGCCGGCAGCGCGGGCGGTGCTGGCGGTGCCGCGGTTCACCACGTCCGCCATCATGCTCGTCATCAGATACGCCGTCGCATCCGAGATCACGGCCCGCTCGGTTTCAGGCGCGCGGTAGAGTTCACGTCCGTTGCCATCGACAACGCGGCGGATGAGGGTGGGCGTCCGCCAGAGGCCGCGGTTGGCGAAGACGGTATAGGCCGGGCCCTTGATGAGACCGGCAAGCAGGGCCGACTCGACGACGTCGAGCTCGGCAGCCGTCTTTCCGAAGTAGCCCAGCGCCGCCGCTTCAATGCCGTAATAGCCATCGCCGAAATACACGCGATTGAGATACGCCTCGAGGATTGCCCGCTTTGAATGCATTTCCTCCAGGCGGCGCGCGAGCACCACTTCCTTCGCCTTGCGCGTGTAGCTCCTCTCGCGGCTCAGCAGGATCGAGCGCACCAGCTGCTGCGTGATGGTGCTGGCGCCTTGCACAATTTCACCCGCACGTTGGTTCGCCACGAAGGCTTTCACGATGCGGGGCAGATCGACGCCATTGTGAGAGTAGAAGCGCTTGTCTTCGGTGACCAGCACCGCATTGACGAGGTGTGGCGACACCTCTTCCAGCGCCACCGCAATACGGTGCTCCTCGACTACGGCCGAGACGAGGGCGTCGTTCGCGTCGTATAGCAGGGTGGACTCAGGTCCGGCATCCAAACTCAAGTCATCAGCGAGCCGCTCGAGCCCGTTACGCAGTTCCCACAGGCGGTGCATGGCGACGCCGGTCGCGGCGCCGAGGGCTATCAAGAGGGTCCACATGAAAAGCAACCCTGCCGCGCGCCGATCGAACGTCATCGCGTTTCTCACCTGCCTGTGAATAGGCAAGAGCAATGCCGGATTGGGGCAGGTAGGGCAGGTAGGGCAGGTAGGGCAGGTAAGGCAGGTAGGGCAGGTCGGCAGGTAGGGCAGGTCGGCGGGTGGGCAGGTCGGCAGGTGGGCTGCCGTGCAATCCGGTTATCATTACGCCGCGATGGAGGACCTCATGATTACGCGCCGCACCATGCTCCACTACACCGGCCTTGCGGGGCTGGGCGTAGCTCTCACCGAGTTGCCCGCATTCGGTTTTCCGGCAGAGTGGGGGCACGCGCAGGAACAACTGGTGCCCTTCACCGACGTGCCCGAGAACTTCGTGACGGTCAACGCCACCACCAAGCGTGTCGCTGGGCTGGATCTGCGACAGCTCACGTCGTACGTGACGCCGGAGCAGAACTACTTCGTCGTTGCGCACTACGGCGTACCGAGCGTTGACGCCGCGAGCTGGAAGCTCGACATTCGCGGGCGCGTCGCCAACCCGCGCAGCTACACCCTCGACGAGCTCAAGAAGCGCGCGCGAGCGCAGCAGGAGTGCGTCTTCGAGTGCGGCGGCAACCGCGGGCCGATCATCATGAATCGCATGGTCGGCAACGCTCGGTGGACTGGCACGGCGATATGGCCGCTCATCCAGGAAGCCAGGCCGCTGGGTGATGCCCTCGAAGTGATCGCGTGGGGCGCCGACGAAGGCGAAGAAGAAATTCGCAAGGAGAAGTATCGCCAGTGCTTCGCCCGTTCGATGACACTCACCGACCTGGCCACATCAGGCGCCATCCTCGCGTGGGAGATGAACGGCGACCCGTTGACCGCGGACCACGGCTTTCCGGTGCGCGTCGTCGTGCCTGGCTGGTACGGCGTCCAGAACGTGAAATGGGTCAACGCCCTCGACGTCTCCCCCGATCGCTTCATGGGCCGGTTCCAGGCGCGCGACTACGTCACGATCATGGGCCGTCAGAACGGCGACAAGACCGAGTGGATCGAAACCTCGGTCACCAGGATCCGCACCAAATCGATGATCGCGCGCGTTGCGAAGCAGGCCAACGGCTCGCTTTCGGTGTTCGGCGTCGCCATGACCGACGGGACGCCGCTCGAGAGCGTCGAGGTGCAGCTCGACCAAGGCGCGTGGGTCCAGGCGAAGATGGAAAAGCCGGTGAACCCGTTTGCGTGGACCTGGTTCCGCGCGGAGTTGCCGGCGCCGGCGGCCGGGGCACACAGCGTGGCGTCGAAGGCGACCGATGCCCTCGGCCGCACGCAGCCGCCCAACCTGGACATGAAGAAGACGAACTGGGAAAACAACGCCATCTGGCGCCGGCAGATTCAGGTGGCGTAGCCTCAGCCTTCGGGATGGCTAGCCACGGAGCCTCGAGAGCTTTCGTTCCTGGTCACCCCGCAGCCGCTCCAGATCGCGGCGGTGATTCTGCTCGGCGAGCGCCCGTTGTTCAGGGTCGAAGAGCGCCATGATCTTCGCCTTGTGCAGGATCTCCGCTTCGGCAATCTTTGCCGTGTAGACACGTTTGATCTCCGCGATCTCCGCCTTCTGCTCCTCGGTCACCGCTCGTTCTTCGATGCCGTCTTCGGCATCCTTGCGGCGCAGCCGCTCCATCGCCAGCTCGTACGCGGTCTTCGGGGCTTCATCCGTCATACTTGAATTGTGGATCTGACCGAAGAACAAGTCTATGCACGGATTGGAGAAGACGGATTTGCGCGGCTGGTCCGTGCGTTTTACGCGCAGGTCCCCGCAGACGCCGTGCTCGGGCCGATGTACCCACCCGACGATCTCGCTGCGGCCGAAGAGCGGCTGCGCGATTTCCTCGTCGGCCGCTTCGGCGGGCCGCCACGCTATGTCGAGCAGCGCGGCCATCCGCGCCTGCGTCTGCGCCACGTGCCGTTTGCCATCGACCAAACCGCACGCGACCGCTGGATGGCACTGATGGAACGCGCCTTTCAGGAGGCGCAACTGCCGCCGGACGTCACCGCCTTGATGCGCCAGTTCCTGGCACAAGTGGCAACGTTCATGATCAATCGCGCGGAAGGGCCTTCGGGCTGACGTCCACTCAGCGCCAGACGCTCTTCAGCACGAACCACACGTTCGCCGGTCGCTCCGCCAGCCGCCGCATGTACCACGGAAACCAGTACGTGCCGTAGGCAATCAGCACCCGCACGTGTTCGCGACTGGCGGCCAGCCTCATCTGCTCCTCGCGCTGGATGCCATACAGCATGTGAAACTCGTAGTTCCCCTGCGCGACGCGGGTGCTGCGCGCGTGGGTGATGAGGTCCGCGATCATCCGCGCATCGTGGGTGCCAAAGACGACCCGTGAGCGGCCCCCGCGCGCGTGGTCGTCCAGCATCATTCGCCCAAGCGAGAGATAGTTGGCATCGACATCTCCCTTGGCCGGAAGCGCTACTGCCGGCGGCTCGCGGTACGCGCCTTTGACGAGCCGGATACCCACGCCGAGCTTGAGCATCCGCGCCAGATCCTGACGCGTGCGGTGCAGGTACGCCTGCAGGCAGACGCCAACGCCAGGAAACGACGCCCGAAGCTCCTGGGTGAGATCGAGCGTGACATCGACATACGGCGACTGCTCCATGTCAATCCACAGATAGTTGCCGGCCGCCTGGGCCGACTGAGCGATCCGATGCAGGTGCTGTCGCGCCTCGTCGCGATTGATGTCCAGCCCGAGCTGCGTGGGTTTGACGGAGGGCTCGCAAGACAGCCCGGCGGCGCGGATCTTCTCGACGCCCTCAACGTAATGATCGGCAACCGCCCGGGCTTCGGCAAGATCGCCGACGTTCTCGCCGAGTCGGGTAAACACACTGTGAATGCCTTGCGCGGGCAGCGCACGCGCCGCCTCCAGCATGTCGTCGAATGTCTCGCCGGGCATGAACCGGGACACGGCGCGGCGCACGAACGGGGCACGCACGCCGCGTTCGCGCAGCCAGCGGTTCTCGGACGCCGCAAGGAAAAGCGCGCGCATAACTAACGAGGCCCTTCCTCTGACCGTCGAGCATTTTCCTTCAGGGCCTCGTTAGCCATATATCTCTTCTTGCCCGGCTCCGCCGGGCGAGAATCTTGAAGGGCGAAAAACTTGACTCATTCGCCAGGAATTCGCGCCTTCAAGATTCTAAGGCGACGCCGCTGGTTGATAGCCGGGCCCGCGCACGACGCGACCTGGAGTGGCACCCGTATGTTCGCCGTCGCGGAGGACCTGCGTGCCGTTCACGAAGACGTGCACCACACCGGTCGCATACTGGTGCGGCTTCTCGAACGTCGCGTGGTCCTGGATCGCCGCGGGATCGAAGATGACGACGTCAGCGAAATACCCTTCCGCGAGGCGCCCACGGTCCCGGATGGAAAGGTGCTCGGCAGGCATCGAGGTCAGCCGGCGGATGGCTTCCTCGAGCGGCACGAGCTTCTCGTCGCGCACATAGCGGCCCAGCCATCGGGCGAAGTTTCCATACGCGCGCGGGTGCGGATTCGATTGCAGGAAGACCCCTTCCGGCGCCATCGACCCGGAGTCGGAGGCGAAGCTCACCCACGGCAAACGCAGTTTCTGGCGGAGGTTGTCTTCGGACATCAGAAAGTAGACGGCTTCGACCCGGCTGCCGTCCTCGATGACGAGATCGATCGCGGTTTCCTGCGGCGACGTCCCCCGCATCGCCGCGACCTCGGTGAGCGTCTTTCCCGTGAGCGGCTTCAAGGCCTCGGTCTTGAAGCCGGACAGCAGAATGCCGTCAGGACCCGCGCCGACCAAGAAGTTCTCCCACTCGGTCGTGGGCGTCGTCATCTCGCGCATCACGCGCGCGCGCGTCGCCGGATCCTTCAGGCGGGCAACCCATTTGTCGTAACCGCCCTCCTGGACCCACGGCGGCATGGTCGCGTTGAGGCCGGTGGCACCCGCAGGATAGGTGTACACATCCGCGGTGATGCGGAGACCCTCGCGTCGGGCGGCCTCGACGCGTGCGATCGCCTCGTCCGTCTTGTCCCAGTTTTCTCGGCCTGCCGCCTTGAAGTGGTAAATCTCCGCGGGCACGTTCGCCTCGCGCGCAATCTGGATCAGTTCGTCGATCGCTTCGAGCAGCCGGGACCCCTCGCTGCGCATGTGTGAGATGTACATCCCGCCGAATTCGCCGGCAGCCCTGACAAGCTCGACCAGCTCCGGCGTCTTCGCGTAGAAAGCGGGTGCGTAAATCAGCGACGAGCCGACGCCCAGCGCGCCTTCGCGCATCGCGTGGCGGACCAGCTCCTTCATCCGCTCGAGTTCCTCTGGGGTGGGCTCGCGGTCGGCGTAGCCAATCTCGTGAATGCGAATCGTCGTCGCGCCCACGAACGAGGCGACATTGGGAGAAATGCCTTGGCGTTCGAGCCCCTCGAGATACTCGCCGAGCGTCGTCCAGTCGATCGCGAACTTGAGATCGCCTTGCCCGGCCAACTGTTCGGTCTTCATCCGCTCGTTGAGCGGCCCCATCGACCAACCCTCGCCGAAGACCTCGAGCGTCACGCCCTGGCGGATGTCGCTTTGCGAACGCCCGTCGACGAGCAGGGGCTCGTCAGCCCAGCTGAGCATGTTGATGAAGCCGGGCGCGACCACGAGACCGGATGCGTCGATGGTTTCGCGCGCGGTGGCCCCGGTCAGAGGGCCCACGGCCACGACACGATCGCCGTGGATGGCGACCGACGCGGCAACAGCCGGTGCGCCGGTGCCATCGATGACACGGCCGTTACGGATGAGAATGTCGTAGTCAGGCGCCGGCGAGGCGCACCCCGCCAGAGCCAATAGGGCGGCAACGGAGCTGAGCCGGCACATCACACGGAGATTATGTGCCGCCTGCGGCGACAAGGTCACCAACCGCCAAACCGCCAAGTGCAAAACCCGGGGTTTACGCCGCCTGCGGCGGCAAGATCCCCAACCGCCAAACCGCCAAGTGCAAAACCCGGGGTTATGCCGCCTCCGGCGGCAAGATCCCCAACCGCCAAACCGCCAGGTGCAAAACCCGGGGTTTGTGGCGGCTTGAACTCGTCGTCTTGAACTTGAGCCCCTGGGTGTTTTGAACTGAGCCGAGCGAAGCGAGGCCTACACGTGTTTCATCTTGTCGTACCCCCTCGGGATTGACCACTTCGTCCCCGGGCTTCAGATTCGTGTGGGGATTCTTCCAGTTGCCGGCGCTCAACCCGATCAACAGGCCGCCAACGGCAAGCGAGAACGCCGCGATGAAGGGAATGGCCATCCGACCCAGCGCCGGTGTGAGATTCAGCGAACGATTCTCTTCTACGACAGCGACCTGCGCCGGCTCCGTGTCAGTCGCGCCAACCCCGGCAATGCCCACAACAGCCGTCGCGAGGCCGATAACGAAGAGCACGATGCCAACCAGCAGTTTTACGTTCATGCCTATCTCCAGCCCACGCAACTGCGCAAACAGGATCCCAACTGGTCACGTCCAGTGTCCCCAGACCCCCACACCGATGGCTGTGGTGGCTGATGCGTCGGGGCAGGCGGCGCGGCTTGGGTGGATGTCGCGTCAGCGGCCGAGCCGTGGAATGAAACTTGTAGTGCCGCGCGCGGAGTCTTCAGATGGTCACTCTGACAGGACGTTTCATCGGCTTGATCGTGCTGGTGTATCTGGCGTTGTCCTCCGCGGCGAACGCGCAGACCATCACCACTCAATCGCAGCGGTCACAGATCGGCTTTACCGGGGGGCTTTCAATCGATCCAGAGCAGGGTGTCGTCGGCGTTTTCTGGCGAACGCCGGAAATCGGCGGCCGATTTCACCTGCGGCCGGGTATCGACGGGGGGTTCAGCGAAAGTCTGAGGCTCGCCACGGTCAACATCGACTTCATCGCGCGCTTCCCGCTGGGCACGTCAGGGTGGGACTTCATCCAGGGCGGCGGGCCGGCCATCGTCATCGCCCGGTTTGACGTGTTTGGTCGCAGTCTCACGGACGTGGGCGCCGGCGGCAGCTACATCATCGGCTTTGCGCACGACAACGGCTTTCTTGGGGAGTTCCGCATTGGAGGCGGCGGTAACGTGCCGAGCCTGAAGCTCGCCGCCGGCTACGCGATCGGTTTCTAGGAGCCCTGACGGCCAGAATCCCCGCAGATGTGTCAAGTTGTCTGTCAAGGCGACCGCCAGGCAAGCCTTGTTCTCCACGCTCGCTGGTCTCAGTCGTAGCCTCGCCGGATCTAACTGTCTTCCGCCCGCAGGGCGATGACCGGATTGATCGTGGCGGCTCGCCGAGCCGGGACCAATGCCGCAACCGCCGCCGCGCTGAGCGCCACCGTGACGACGGCGAAGTAGGCCCACCGGTCGGTTGGCGAGACCCCGTGCAGGAGACTCGAGACGTATCGAGTGCCGATCCACGCGATCGCAACGCCCACCGTCAGTCCGGTCAGTGCCAGCGTCAGCGTTTCGACAACGATGGAGCCCACCAGTCGAGCGGGGCGTGCGCCAAGCGCAACGCGCAGTCCAATCTCACGTGTGCGGCGCGTGACGGCGTGCGCCATCAGTCCGAACACGCTGGTGAAGGCGAGGAACAGCGCCGATCCGGCCAGGGCGACGCCGACGGCCGCCAATGCCCGTTCCGTGACGAGGGACTCACGAATGCGGTCGGTGACGCGTTGAATGCGGACATACCGGCCCGGCGTCGCCGACGTCATCACGGCACGAATGTCGCCCAGGAACGCGTCAGTTACCTCCACTGCACGCACCGTGGCAAAGAGGCCGTTGCCGGCGGTCGCGCTGGTGGATTGGAGGAGCGGAAGATACACAATCTCGCGCTGCTCCTCCTGGAGGCGCTGATATCGCGTGTTCGCGACGACTCCCACAATCGTGAGGTCGCGTCGAGCGACGTCGAGTCCAACCGTCACGCGGCGTCCGAGAGGATTGACGCTCGGAAAGAATCGCGTCGCCGCCGCCTCGTTGATGATGGCCACCCGGTCGGCGCCTTCGACATCCAGGACACTGAAATCACGGCCGGCGATGTGCCGGGTGCCGAGCGTCATGAAGAACCCGGGAGAAACGGCGTTGAAGAACGTCCGGCGATCGCCGGTGACCGGTGGGGCGCCGTCGAGGCCGACTGATTGCGTCCACCAACCGCCGTCGCGATCGCTGACCGGAGGATAGAGCGAGAGCGCTACGCGGGCGACGCCAGGCACGGAGGACAGCCGATCGGTGGCGTCACGCATATCTGCTGATGCCGGAATGCTGGAAATGATCACCTGACGAACGTCGAAGCCCGGATCGATCGAGAGCACCTGCGCGAGACTCCGGCTGAAGAGCGCCGCGCCGACCAGCAACACCACGGAGCACGCGACCTGGCCGCCGACGAGGACTCGAGCGGGCCAGCGGGCGGACGCCACCGTGTAAGTCGCGCCGGCCTTGAGCGCCAACTGAGGCTGAATACGCGTGGCGGTCAGCATCGGCGCCATGCTGCAGACGAGAATGGTGAGCACGGCGAGCCCGACGGCAAACGCGACCAGTGGCCAGTCCATCGAGACATCCATCGTGATTGGCGACTGCGAGGTCGCCACCATCGCGATGACCGATTGCGACAACACGGGCGTGATGGCCACAGCGATGCCGCCTGCCGGCGACGCCAGGACAACGCCCTCGACGAGCAGTTGACGCGCGAGGCGGGCGCGGCCGCAGCCGAGCGCCGCGCGCACCGCGAGCTCGCGCGAACGTGCCCAGGACTGCGCGAGCAGCATGTTGGCCGCGGCGCCGCACGTGATGAGCAGCAGCAGCGCCGCAAATCCCGCGACGACCAGCAGCGGCTGGCGGAACTGATTGCGAACCGAAGAGAATCCGGCGCGGGCCGATTCAAGTCCGGTCTCCCTGGACAGAAACCGCGCGCGCCGCTCGAGCGCGAGATCCGCCGGGATCGTGGACTCGAGGACCTGTCTCCAGACGACCTGGAACACGGCGTCAGCGCTCTGTCGAGACATGCCGGGCGCCAGCCGGCCCATGAAGTGCAGCCACGAGGCGAACGGCTCGACCAGCCTGGTGCGGTCCGCGGGGCGAAGTCGCGGCGAGAGCGTCACGGGAACGGTGAGCTCCGGATTGCTTCCGGGTGATACGCCAAAGAACTGCGGCGGCGTGACGCCGACGATCGTGACGTCGAGAGGTTCCATGCGAACGACTGCGACAGGAACCGACCCCGGCTGCGGAGCTCGTGGATTTGCGGGAACGAAAATGACGGCGCGCGGAGGTAGACCAGCTCGTGCGGCCGATCCACCGGTAACGCGCGAAGTACGAGTGCATCGACGAGAGCAAATGCGACAACCGAGACGGTCACCCCGACGACGAGCACTGCGGTGACCAGGGCCGTGAAGCCTGGCCGCCGCCCGAGCAGGCGAATCGCATCACGCAGATCCTGTCGGAGCGCCTCGATGGTCGGGGGGATCCACACGTCCCGCGCGCGCTCGCGCATGCGCAACTCGTTGCCCATGACGCGCGGCACGTTCGTCTCGCCGTTGAGGGCCGTCTGGTGGCGATGGAACTCCAGCTCCTCCGCCACGTCCGCCGCGAACCGGCGGTACCGGAACCGATTGCGTAACTGCCGGAGCAGGTGCATCAGGGCACTCCCGTCGATAGACGTAGGGAGAGTAGCACAGGTTCCCCGCGCGGACACATTTGGCACTCCGTCAGCCGAATCCCGCGAGCAGAACTCGGTGACGGAACTCCGTGATCAGAACCTCGAACCCCGTGATTCGCGAACCCTGTGGTCCGCACTCGAACCTCGTCATTCGAGCCCCGTGACGCCCGCGCCGCGTCTGGCCGCGCGTCGTGCCTATCGCGCGGGCTTGCGCAGCTCCCCATCCCACCGCTCCCGCGACTCGACGTGGATGCCGAGCTGATCGAGCAGGCGCGTCGCCGAGTAATTGACCAGCTCGTCGATCGACGCCGGCCGTGCATAGAACGCCGGCGTCGGCGGGCAGATGGACACGCCCATCCGTGCGAGCTTCAACATGTTCTCCAGGTGGATCTCGCTGAGCGGCGCTTCGCGAACAGCGAGCACCAGTCGCCGGCGTTCCTTGAGGATCACATCCGCGGCCCGATGAATCAGGTTGTCGCCCACGCCGTGCGCGATGGCGCTGAGCGTCCGCATGCTGCACGGCACGATGACCATCCCCATCGTCAGAAAGGATCCGCTGGCAATCGCGGCGCCGACGTCACCGATCGCGTATCGCTCGGTCGCAAGATCCTGTACCTGTTGAACGGTGTACGGCGTCTCATGTACGAGCGTGCGGGCGGCCCACTGGCTCATCACCAGATGCGTCTCGAAGCCGCTCCCGCGGAGTATCTCCAACAGGCGAATGCCGTAGATGATGCCGCTGGCGCCCGTGATGCCGACGATGAGTCGTTGAGGTGCGGGGGTGGCCGCGTCCATTCGTCAGATCCTAGCGTAGGCCGGCGTGCGCCCGCTGTTTCACATAACGCACGCCGGATGATCTTCGCGCGAGGCCGCCCCAGGGCCCTGAAGGGGCTACCTGTCTCGCGAGCCGGCATCCTCGCTCGCCGCGTTGCTCCGCACCGGAACACGTCATATTCTCGGTTGTCGCCCGTTGCGATCCGGGCACCGCGCCTCCGGGATTGATGCAACCATCACGCTTCCCGAGCACTAGGCCGTCTGCAGCACGCGGTGGATGGCTTCGACGTACCGATTGAAGTTGGCGCGTTCGGAGGCGAGGTACTTGCGGCCTTGCGGCGTCAATGTGTAGTACCGGGCGCGCCGGTTGTTGTCAGACGCCGCCCATTCCGCGTCCACGTAGCCGTTGAGGAGCAATCGCTGGAGTGCTGGATAGAGCGAACTCTCGCCGACCTGCAGGACGTTCTCCGACAGTTCCTTCAGCCGCTGGGCGATGCCGTAGCCGTGCAGCGATTCGCGCGCCAGGACACGCAGGATCAGCATGTCGAGCGTGCCCGGCAGAATTTCCGCTGGCCCCTTTGCCATCACCCTCCCATCGACAAACGAAGGGAGCGTATCACACCGCTATCAGCGCTCAGCTCGCGACTCCCAGCTGGCGCCGACAGCCTGAGCTTAGAGAGCTGATAGCCGATAGCGGTGTTGGCCGACAGCGCTGATGGCGGATGGCGGATGGCGGATGGCGGATAAGCGGGATAGCGGAGGCGCCGCGTGGTATGCTCCTGTTGACTTTCAACAGGTAGCGCCATGAGCCAGACCGGACTCCGCGTTTTCATCTCGCGACTGCTCGACGTCGTCCTTCGATCCGGCCGGGAGCAACGGCTCGCGGAGGAGATACACGACCACCTCGCCGCGCTCACGGAGCAGTACATCGCCGCCGGCATGTCGGACGTCGATGCCCGGCAGGCCGCCCGTCGGGCATTCGGCGGCGTCGACCAGGTCAAGATGCTCCACCGCGAGCAGCGGGGGCTGCCGTCGATCGATTGGCTGCTGTTCGACATGCGCACCGCCGTACGCGTACTCGGCAAGGACCGCTGGTTCACCGCCGGCGTTGTGCTCGTCCTCGGCCTCGGCCTCGCCGTCAACACGACGATCTTCACGATCGTGAACGGCATGACCTGGCGGACGCTGCCGGTCGAGCGCGGCGATCGCATCGTCCAGATCAGCTCGCAGCGACTGCAGGGACGACGCGCGGAGATCTACACGTCGTACGCGGACTTTCGTGACTGGCGCGCGGCGACCCGGACGCTCAGCGATCTCGCCGCCTACGGCTCGGCCACGATGAACCTCGGCGACGACGCGCGTCCGGCGGACCGGCTCGCCGGCAACTTCATCTCCTCCAACACCTTCGCTCTCCTCGGGGTTCAGCCGGTTGTCGGACGCGATTTCACGGTTGCCGATGATGCGCCCGGCGCGGCATCGGTCGCGATCCTCGGGCACCACATCTGGACCGCTCGGTACGCCGCCCATCCGGCGATCGTCGGTCGCGCAATCCGTATCAACGGGACGGCGACGGCGGTCATCGGCGTCATGCCGGAAGGCTTCCAGTTCCCGGTTCGTGCCGACGTGTGGCGTCCGCTCGGCCAGATGCCGGGGCTCGACGTGGCGAACCGCGGCCAGCGTCAGTTCGACATCGTCGGGCGCCTGCAGGACGCAGCGACGGTTGAAGACGCCCGTGCGGAACTGCGCGCCATTACGGCGGCGCTTGCGGCGCAGGATCCCGCAACCAACGCCGACGTGGGCGCCACGACGATGCCGTTCACGCACGCGTTCGTCGCGCCGCCGCCGGAGGCGCAGGAGCCGCTCGTGATGATGATCGCCGCCGCCCTCGTGCTGCTCATCGCCTGTGCGAATGGCGCCAACCTGCTGCTTGCGCGGGCGTCACAGCGCGCTCGCGAGATGGCCATTCGTGCGACGCTGGGCGCGTCTCGCTTCCGGATCGTGCGCCAGCTTCTCGTCGAGGCGAGCCTGATCGCCGCCGGCGGCGCCGTCGTCGGGCTGGCGCTGTCGGGCGTCGCGGTCGGGGTGTTCGTCCGCGAGACCGTCGACCTGAACCTCCCGTTCTGGATTGCATTCGAGTTCGATCTGCGCGTCTTCGTCTACGTCGCAGTCGCCACGCTCGGCACCGCGGTCGCATTCGGTCTGGCGCCCGCGTGGCAGTTGTCGAGGACGAACGCGCACGACGTGCTCAAGGAAGGCGGTCGCGGCGCAATCGGCGGCCGTCGTGTCCGGCGCTGGACCGGCGCGCTGCTGGTCAGCGAGCTGGCGCTCACGCTGACGCTGCTCGGCAGCGCCGGTATGCTCGTGCGAAGCAGCGCCGCGCTCGGCAGTTCGGACGATTTGCTCGACCTCGACGAGCTCTTCGTGGCGCAGATCGGCCTCCCGGCCGGCCGATACAACGAGCCCGAGCAACGTCGTGCGTTGCACGCACTGTTACAGGAGCGGTTCGACACCACGCCGCTGCTCCCGTCGGCGACGCTCTCGAGCGTGCGTCCTTTCGTGGAATCGAACACGCGTGAGCTGCAGATTGCAGGCCAGCCGAATTTGGCTGACCGCCGGCCGACCGTACAAACCGTGGGTGCCGGCGACCATTACTTCGAGACGCTCGGCATCCGCATGCTGCGTGGCCGCCAGCTCCGGCCGGACGACGGCGCCCCGGGTCGCGAGGCCGTCGTCATCAACGAGCGATTCGCGGAGATCCACTTCCCGAACGTTGACCCGATCGGCCGCCGCATTCGCTTGACGGAACCGCGGAGCGACGCGGCCGCCACCGGGCACTGGTTCACGATCGTCGGCGTCTCGCCATCGATTCGGCAGCGGACGATGTCTGGTGTCGCGCCTCTCGCCTACCTCCCGCTCGATGTGCATCTCGGGCCGACGCTTGGCGTCATTGCGCGCGGCGGCGGCGATCTGCCACGGGCCACCACGGCGCTGCGCGAGCAGGTGCGCGTTGTCGATCCGGACGTCGCGGCCTACGGCATCATGGCGCTGCGCCGATTGTCCGAGTTGTCTCGCTGGCCCGCGCGGATGGTCAGCTTCGTGCTCGCACTCTTTGCCGTCATTGCGAGCCTGTTGTCGATGGCAGGTCTGTACGGGCTCACCGCATATGGCGTCGCCCAGCGCACGTCGGAGATCGGCTTACGCATCGCGCTCGGCGCGAGTCGCGCGCAGATCGCGTGGCGTTTTTTACGAACAACGCTGGTCCACGTCACCGTGGGCCTGGTCATCGGGCTCGCTGGCGTGCTCGCCGCCGGACAACTGCTGCGGGGATTGCTCGTCGAAATCGGCGGCGCCGACCCGATGGTGTTGGCCGGCATCGTCGTCGCGGTCGTCAGCATCGCCGCCTCGGCGTGCGCCGTTCCTACACGCCGAGCGGTTCGCCTCGACCCGGTCGCCGCGCTGCGCCACGAATAATGGGGCAGGCCCATTTCCGGGGGGTGGGGAGAAACTACGTGGGAGGGGCGGAAATGACGACGATCCGAGTCAACTCGGGGCGTTGACCGCCAGTGGCGCGCCTGAATCGAGGCGCGCACCGCAGATCCCGCAAGCTGTCGGCAATCACCGCCACTATCTCGGAAATGGGCCTGCCCCATTTTCCGCGCGCATCCCGCCGAACCGGGACGGCAGCGCCACAGGCCCCGCAAAGTCGCAGTTGCTGCGCGCTTACTTCCCGCCGAACCAGGACGGCAGCGCCATGTCCCGCATCGTGTGGAAACCTGGCTGGGCGCCAATCACCTTCGGGATGGAATTGACCGTGATGGACGCCGTCGCGATGTCGCCGTGGACGCCGCCGCTGATCTTCTGCGCAATGCGCGGGACGCCCTCGATCAGCACCGAGTCGTAGCTCTCCGGCGCGCCGAGGTACGCCTCCATGTGCAGGGTGATAATCGGCGTGCCATTCTTCCACCCCATGCCGTCCTGGACGATCCCGCAGACATAACCCGGATCGACCGCGAGAAACTCGCTCTCGACCGTCTCCTCCGCAATCTTCGGCTGAATCACGTCGGTGACCTTCTCCAGCTTCCAGCCAAACGCGTCGGCGATCATGGTCACCGACTCCGCGAGCCCGACATGGCGGACGCTCTGGTCCTCCACCTTCTTCTGAAACTGCTCCTTGGTGAGCCCCGAGCCGATCTTCTGCTGGAACGGCAGGCGCCGCACGCGCGCATCCTGGACACGATCGATGCGGACGCTGTCGACGCGCTCGCAGATCCCCGTCAGCGCAATCGGCAGCGCGTCCATCACGAAGCCCGGGTTGACGCCGGTGCCCAGCACCGCCACCTTCGCCCGCCGCGCCATCTCGTCAATCTTCTTCGCCAGAGCGCGATTGCGGCCCACGGGATAGGACAGCTCCTCGGTCGTGCTGACAATCGGCACCCTGGCCTTGAGCACCGTCTCGATTTGCGGCATCACCGTCTTGAGCGCCGAGCTCGTGCAGAGCACGACGACATCCGGCTTCTCGCGCTTGAGCGCCCCGGCAGCATCGTTGGTGACGCGTATCTTCAAGCGCCGTCCCAGACCGACGATGTCGCCGAGGTCCTGACCCAGCTTGGCGGGATTGATGTCGATGCCGCCGACGATCGTGAATCCCTTGCGCGTCGCGACCTGACGCGCCACTGCGGACCCGATCGGGCCGAGTCCGTAAAACATCACCCTTATCGCCATGTCTTCCTCAATGAGTCCAAGCGGACGATTATATCCGCCTCAGCCGCCGGTATACGATTGCTCGCCATGTCCGTGATCTCGGCCCTCGCCGACGGCTGCCAGCGCGTCCTCCGCGCACCAGTGCTCGTCATCGGGTTGTGGGCCGCGTATGTGCTGGTCCCGAGCCCTGTCGCCCTCGTTCGTATCGACTCCTACGTCGCGTTGGTCGATGCCGGCGCCATGGATGCCGCTCCGGCACTCGTCAGCCTGCTGTGGAGCAGCTCCGCCGCGGTTGCGCACGCCGCGCTCGTCACGTTTCTGCTCGGCGGCTTCATGGATCGCCTCGCACGCAACCGGCCAACCGCGACGTTTGGATTCTTCGGCGCCTGCGGCATGTTCGCCTTTCGCTTCGCGCGCCTGGGACTCATCGCGGTCCCCATTTACATGGGATTGTTCCGCTGGGTCCACCCGATGCTCCCGACTGACCACCTCGCGAGCACCATCGCCCTCGGCCTGCTCGTCGTCGCCGTTCATGTGCTCTTCGATTACGCCAAAGTCCGCATGGTGGTCGAAGACCGCCGCAGCGCCATAGGCGCCCTGTTGGCAAGCACCCGCTTCATCACCCGCAACCCCGGAGCGGCGCTCACGCTGGCGATCGTCAATGGATCGATTGCCGCCGGGACCTGGTGGCTGGCCGCAACGTTCACCATTGGCCCGAGCGCGGCGGTGTACGCGTACCTCCTGGCCAGAGCGTTACTACGATTGATTTTTGCGGCTTCGCAGATCGCGCTCTTCCAGAGCCGACTCGCGCATGCCGGCTACACCGCGCGCCCACAGGCCAGCTGGCCCGAATCGCCCGCCGCCGAAGCCGTGCGCCCCAGTTGACACGCCCAGACACGCCCAGACACGCCTCCTACACGCCCCGATAGGCCCGGACACGCTCCCGCATGCCACACCCCCCGCACGGAGTGCCCTGAGCCCGGTCGAGGGCCGAGACACGGCGGGCACGGAGGAAACACCGATCATGCGTGCAGCTTGCGCCGCGCGTCCTCGGCCGTGGCACGCAGCAACGGGTCGGCGTGCGTGCACCACGTCTCGATCTGATCGGCAAACTGCGTGAGCCGGAACTCGCCAATCGTGTAGGCCGCACAGGATTGCAGCCACGGATCCTGGCTGAGCATCAGCACGGACGCGGCTTCGTCCCGATCGCCGAGTGAGGCCCCGAGCAGCCGGTTGGCCAGATGGCCGCGCTGCGCGAGCGACACGCCGCGATCGAAGAGCGGCACGATCAGCTCCCGTAACTGCGGTGAGAGCACGGTTTCGAGGAACTCGATCGCGTTGTCGTGCACGACGGGATCCCCGGTTGTCAGGCCGACATACGCGCTGTGCATATCGGTACCGGGATACAGGATCGTGAGCAATCGGAACACGCGCTCCGCTTCCTGCTGCATCGACTCCGTGAGCCGGCGTACGACCGGGTCCGCGGCGGCGTCCAGTCGGGCGCCGAGCGTGGCGAGCACCTGATACGAGCGGTAGTGCCCCATGATCTCGGCGCCCAGCACGGTTTCAATCAGACGCCGATCGACGCGCCGATCCGGGTAGATCTGCCCCAGCTTGTTGAGCGCGGTGATAATCCGATGCCGCACGATGGAGTCGCTGTCGAGCACGCTCTCCATCAGCACGAACTGCGCGGCTGGTGTGGCGATGGCCTGCAGCACCACTGGAATCTCCCGCCGCACTTCGACCTGTGTCTCGGGATCGACCAGATGATCGCGGAGCGTGCCGGCGACGGCATCGCCCATGCCGGCAAACACGGCCACGGCGACATCGGCCAGACCCGGTTGTGCCAGACGTTTGATCACGCGTGGGATAAGGCTGCGCTTGCGCAGCTTGCCGACCGCGCGGATGGCGGCACCGACCACTTCGGGATCGGGATCGTCGAGCAGGATACGCAGTTCCTGGTCGAACAGATCGGGCACGGCCGCCAGCAACTGCGCCGCTTCGAGGCGCGTTCGCCGACCCGCCGCACCCTGCTCTCTGACCATCGCGGCCACGATTGCGCGGGCGGCATCCACGTTTTGCCCGCGCCCCGGGCGCGCCAGGAAGGCCGCCATGGCGGCGCGAAGCGAGAAGTCCGGGAACTCGCCGAGCTGCTCGATGCGCTCCAACGGGTCGATGTGCGCGTGCTGCGTCAGATACAACAGGGCTTCAGTCCGCACTTCGAGATGCGGGTCGTACAACAGTCGTTCGATGGTTTCGTTCAGCGTGGCATCGCCGTACCGCGCGAGCATGCGCACGGCCAGCGCCCGCACCTCGGGCGAGTCGTGGCTGACCAGGTCGCGCACCACCGGATACGCACGCCGGTCGTTGGACGCTTCGAGCAGGTTGAGCGCGTACAGAATCTGCTCGGGCGTGCCCGTCTGCAACTGCGCCACCAGCAGATCGGATGCCGCACGCTCGATGACCGGCGCGGCGGATCGCTCGGCATCCACGCGATGCTGGTAGATGCTCTCGCGCAGGTTTTCGACGTACTGGAGCCTCGCAACGAAGGCGGCCCACAGCCATCCGGCGAGCGCGATCAATGCGATCCACGCCATCTGCACCGCCGACAGGCCAAGAACCGATGCAAACAGCAGGATGGCCAGACCGCCGAGGGCGTCGCCCACGCGAAACACCACCGTGTCGATGAACGACTTGACACGAAACATCAGCGTCGCCGGCACCGGCAGGTAGAGCAATTCGACCGTCGCCTTGTCGAGCGAATACCGCAGGACCTGGTCGCTCGCCTTGAGCGCCGCCACGGCGAACAGCGATCCGGCAATCAGCAGGCCGGCCGAACTGATCACCATCGCCATCGGCACGACGAACAACGTGACGCCGATGCCCACGCTGCGGAGGATCCGGCCCGTGAACAACACCTGCAGCACCAGCGCCGCGATACCGGCCAGCACGTTGAAGGTGCCGAAGAACATCGCCAGTTCGTCGGTCGCCGGAATGTTCTCTTTGGCAATGGCCTTGAATTGCCAGCCCGCAATCGTCGTCACGAACGCCGCCAGCCAGATCACCGAGGCAATCGCGGTGAGATAGGGCGAACGGCGCACGAGGCCCAAACTGGTCCAGAGTCCTCCGGACGCCGTTTCGGCGCGAGTGAAATCCTGGTCGACCAGGTGCGGCGGCCGATCGCGCCAGACCACCCAGACAATGGCGGCCGACACCACGAGAGTGATGGCGACCCAGAGCAGCGGGCTCTCGATGCCATAGCGATCGACGAGCTCGCGCGTCGCCACACCGCCGAGAATCCAGCCGAGGATGGCACCGGCGCCGATGAGGCCAAACGCCCGCTTGGCTTCGCGGGTGGTCATCACGAAATTGGCCAGCGTCCAGACCTGCGTCGGCACCAGGACGCTGAGCGCCCCCACCCAGACGTAGATGAGCACGAACACCGTCCCGCGGTCCGCTGCCGGCTCCCCGGCGGGCGCGGCCGCCTCTCGTGCGCTCCACCAGAACACGACGGCCGTGGCGGCAAACGTCAGCAGGCTGGCAATCTGCACGTTGCGCAGGTTGGTGCGCGCGCCCAACCGGATGTAGACGCCTGCGATGAGCCCCACCAGCACCGCCACGGCAATATCGACGTAGGGCAGCGCCGTCGCCGGAAAGCGGTCCAGAAACATCGCGTCCCGGGCCGCCTTGCTCGCGACCGAGCCGGCCATGGTCAGAAACAGATAGGCGAATAGCGGAAGTGCCCGGCCGACCTCGGAAGGCGCGAGACCCAGGACACGCTGCACCAGGGAAGGTATCGAAAAAGCGATGCCCAGAAGTCTACGCCAACGGCTCTGCTAAGCTGTGCATCGAATGATCGACAGTTCTGCAGATTCGCTGGTGAGCCGGCTGCTGCGGCCGATTGCGCAGGTCCGGGCGGGCGAGGCAACGACAGCGTTGCTGATGTTCAGTTACTCGTTCCTGGCGATGACCGGCTACAACGTGTTGAAGCCGGTCACACGCGGCCTGTTCATCTCCAATCTCGGGGCGGACAATCTACCGTGGGTGCAGTTCGGCGCCGGCGTCCTCATCGGCCTGATCATGCAGGCCTATTCCCGCGTGATCGCGCTGGTGCCGCGCCGCTGGATGATTCCCGTGACCATGCTGGGCATGGTGACGCTGCTGGTCCTGTTCTGGGCAGCCTTCAGCGGGGCCGGCGATGCGCGTATCATCGCGGCGGCGTTTTACCTGTACGGCCTCATCCTCGGCATCCTGCTCATCAGCCAGTTCTGGACATTGGCCAACGACGTCTACGACGCGCGCCAGGCCAAACGGCTCTTCGGTTTGATCGGCGCCGGCGCCAGCCTTGGCGGCGCCGCCGGCGCGGCGCTGACGGCGACCTTTGTCGAGCGTTACGGCGCCAACGCCATGCTGCTCGTGAGCGCCTCGATTCTGACGCTCTGCTTCGGCATCGTCACGCTCGTCATCCGCCGCGAGCAGCGCGCCGGGGTGTCCGATGCGAGCAAGACCGGCGAGCAAGAGCGGGTCAGCACGGCGGAGGCGTTTCAGTTGTTGCGCTCGTCGAAGCACCTCCAGCTGATTTCGTTCGTGATCGCGTTTGCCGCCATCGGCGCCGCCATCATCGAGCAGCAGTTGAACATGGCGACCGCCGAGGCCAAGGGCGCCACCAACACGGACGCCATCAGCGCCTTTCTCGCGGTGATTACCGTCTGGCTGTCGATGATCGGCTTCGTGATTCAAGTCGGGTTCACGAGCCGCATTCATCGCAATCTCGGCATCGGCTTCGCGCTGCTCATCCTGCCGGTCAGCCTGGGCGGCACCGGCCTGCTGATGCTGACGGTCGGCGCCCTCTGGACCTCCGGGCTGGCGCGCATCCTGGATACGTCGCTGCGCTACACCGTGGACAAGACGTCTCGCGAGATCCTGTTTCTGCCGCTGCCGGTCGATCTCAAGTACCGCGCCAAGCCGTTCATCGACGTCACGGTGGACCGCGTCGCCAAAGGGCTCAGCGCACTGCTGATTCTGGTCCTCATCAAGGACTGGGGGCTCGGGCTGACCTGGCAGCAGTTGAGCATCGCGAGCCTCTGCATCACCGTGTTATGGATCTGGTTTGCGATGCGCGCACGGCGTCAGTACATGGCGGCGTTTCGCCAGAGCATCGAGCAGCAGGACGTCAAGCCGGGCGAGATTCGTCTGAACACGGCCGACCTCAACACCATCGAGGCGCTCATCGGCGAGCTCGCTCATCCCGAGCCCCGCCGCGTCGTCTACGCCATCGATTTGCTGGAATCGCTCGACAAGCGCCATCTGGTGACGCCGCTGCTGCTGCACCACGAATCGCCCCAAGTCCGGGCCCGTGCGTTGAAGGTGGCGGGGGCCGCCGGCGCCGCAACGGCCCATCACTGGGTGCGCGGGATCGAGCGCTCGCTGAAGGACAGCGACAGCGAGGTGCGTCTCGCGGCCGTCCGGGCACTGGCGGCGCTGCATCGCGAAGACGCCACCGATCTGATGCGCGGCTTCCTGACCGACTCCGACCCGGTGATGGTCGTCACAGCCGCTTGCGGCCTCGCGGAAAGCGCCTTGCCCGACGACCGGATCGCCGCCGAACACGCCTTGCGAGAGTTGGCCAGTGATACCCGCGAGCAGGCCGTTCCCATTCGCTTCGAGGTGGCACACTCGCTCGGATACGTCCGCAATCCGAAGTTCCGCTCGCTGCTCGTGCCCCTGATGTTCGACGCGGATCTCGGCGTCGCGCGCGAAGCGATCCGCAGCGCAGGCCGGCTCGGACCGCCGGATGCCGACTTCCTCTTCCTGCCGCCGCTGGTCTCCCTGATGCGCAACCGCCTGCTCAAAGCTGCCGCGCGTCAGGTGCTGGTCGAGTACGGCGACGACGTCGTGGATCCGCTCGCGTATTTCCTGCGCGACACGGACGAGGACGTCTGGGTACGACGGCACGTGCCATCCACCCTGGCCCTCATCCCGTCGCAGAAGTCCCTGGACGTGCTGGTCGAGGCGCTCTCGGACAGTGACGGGTTCGTGCGCTTCAAGGCGGTCGCCGCCATCGAGCGTGTCCGTCGGGCCGCGCCGGGCCTCACCATCAATCGTGCGGTGATCGAGCGCCAGATTCTTCAGGAAACCACGCGGGCGTTCGGGGCGCTGACGCTGCACCACAACCTGTTTGTCCGCCACGGCCTGGATCGGACGGCGCTACTGGCCCAGGCGCTGACTGAAAAGCAGCAGCGCGCCGTGGATCGGATGTTCCGGCTGCTGGGCATGCTGTATTCGCCGGAGGACGTCAACGCCGTGCGAATCGCCCTGACGTCAGCGGACTCGAGGCTCCGATCCGGCGCCATCGAGTATCTCGACAATCTGCTGCAAACGGCCCTCCGTCGCCGCGTGATGATTGTGGTTGAGGAAATGCCCTCCGAGGAACGCATCCGCCGAGGCAACGTGCTGTTCAAGACCCGGGTTCGCGACGTCGAGGACACCGTCGCACAGCTCGTGCACGACGACGATCAGGTCATCGCCGCGGCCGCCATCCAGCTCGTCGAGCAGCGTCAGATGTGGACGCTCGCCGACGACCTCGAGCACGCGCTCGCGCACCGCGATCCGCGGGACTGGTACGTCTTCGAGGCCGCGTCGTGGGCGCTGGCGGCGCGCCGCATGCCGGCGGAGCGCCGGCGCGCGCTCTGGCTCGAGCCGCTGCCGGCCGTGGAGCTGGCCAACCGTCTTCGCACCGTTCCGCTGTTCGCGTTTGCGTCGGTGGACGAGCTGTTTCGTGTGGCGATGCTTGGCCGACAGGTGCGTCATGAGCCCGGTCGCGTGATGTACGAGGCAGGACGGCCCGTGGACTCGATCCAGTTCATTCTCGATGGCCGGGTTGCCGGCACACGGCCTGGAGAGGAGCCCAAGGAGATTGCCGCACCGAGCGTGGTCGGCTTCGAGGCCGTCATCGAGGGCAGCCCCGCGCAGAAGACGATGAAGGCCGTCGAGCTGACGATTGCCCTGTCGCTGACGACCGAGGAATTCCTGTCGCTGCTGTCGGAGAACGTGGAGATCGCCCAGGGCATTTTCCGCCTGATGGTCGAACGGCGCGGAGGCATCGGCTGGCGGACCGTCGTGCACGGCAGCATCCCTCCCTCGCTCGAGGCGAAGATGGAGGCCGGCGCGCTGCAACCGCTCGACACGATCCTGCTGCTGCAGTCGAGTCCGCTGCTCAGCCGAGCCACCGCGACGCAACTGGTCGGGCTGTCCGCCATTGCCAGGGCCGTGGTGCTCACGCCGGGGTCCGACCCCCTGGCGGGCGCGGACGCGGCGGTGCTGGTGCTCCTGAGCGGTGCGATGCGAATCGAACGGAATGGTGCGCCAGTGGAAACCGCGAGGCCTGGCGACATCATCGGCATCTACGAAACGCTCGGCGGCGTCTCGTTCCCGGTCAAGAGCGAGGTCGTCGAGGCCGGACATGGGCTGCGCTTCATGCGAGCGGACGTCCTCGACGTGCTGGCGGACGACATCGGCCTGCTCCGGGGGATCTTCTCGGCGCTGCTCCACGTCCCGGAAGGACCGGGCACGCCGCACCTTCACGAGCCACAGGACTCTGGCCATCCACAGAGCGCACAGAATCGACAGAACACCACTCTCAATGGTTGAGAGCTGACGGCTGAGAGCGCTGTGCGTGCTGAGAGCCGAAGAGCGCCGAAAGATGACCGAGAGCGGTCGTTTAACTTTTTGGCGATTTCGCAATCCAACCTCATAGACAGCGCACATTTCGGAGGTTCGGACATGAAGAAACGAGTGGTGATTGCCGCGGCGCTGGTCGCGGCACTGGCAGGCGGACACGCGGTGGCCGGAGCACAGGCGCCGCGCGGCGGGCCGGGGATGCGTAGCGCGCCGGGACCTGGTCAGCAGGGCGGCCCGCGCGGCGGAATGCGAGGCGGGCCGGCGGGCGACCTCGGGCTGCGAGGCATCCAGTTGACCGAGGCGCAGCGCGACCAGGTGCGTTCGATCATGGAGACACATCGAGAAGAGTTCGCGGAACTGCGCAGCCAGCTTGGCGCAGCGCACCGGGCGTTTGCTGAAGCCGCCGGTGCCGGCGAACTCGACGAAGCGGCGATCCGCACTCAGAGCGCGGCCGTCGCCAACGCGATGGCGGACGAAGCGATCCTGCGGGCCCGGGTGCGAGCTCAGGTGCACGCGCTGCTCACGGCCGAACAGCAGCAGCAGTTGAAGGAGCGCGAGGCCGCGATGCAAAAGCGCCTGCAGGAGCGGCAGGAGCGGCTCAAGCAGCGGCAGCCGCCGCCGCCACCCCCTCAGTAACGCGGGGGGCGCAGCAACCGGAGGCCGTTGAGCGTCACGATCACGGTCGCGCCCGTGTCGGCGAGCACGGCCATCCACAGCGGCGCGAAGCCAAAGGGCGCCGAGACGAGAAACGCCACTTTCGTCGCGAGCGAAATCGCGACGTTCTGGCGTACGACGCGCACGGCGCGGCGGGCGTGTCCCACGAGCGAGGTGATGACGCGCTCGTCGGACGCGGTGAGCACCACGTCAGCCGCCGCGAGGCGTTCCCGCTGCGCCTGCGGTCCGGCGACCGTGATACCCACGGCCGCAAGCCCCTGTGAGGTCGGCTCGGTCACCGTCGCCGCGCGCTCGAGCACGGCCCCGCCCTTGACCAGCACCCCGCGCCGCGCCGCCGACGTCAGGGCGGCCACGATGGTCACCGGCGTGGAGATGACGAGCGCGCACGGACACGCGAGCACGAGAAAAAACAACCCGCGATAAAACCACGTGGCCCACTGGCCGTCAATGGCGGCGGGCACGACGGCCACGACGACCGCCAATCCCGTGACCACCGGAGTGTAAACGGCGGCAAACCGCTCGATCCATCGCTCCATGGGCGCCGACTGCTGCAGCCCCTCGGCAATCAGCGCGGGGCCCCGGCCCACCAGCGCCGCAATCTCCGCACGCGCGCGCTCGATGCTCCACTCCTCCATGCGATGCGCCAGGGCGAAGAGAAACGCCACGGCCGCGCCCTCCGACCATTCCCCGATCGCCGCGGCGCCGATGACGGTGAGGCAGACCAGGGCGTGCATGTCGAGCCGCAGATGGCGGATCGCGGCGATCGCCCGCGGCCACATCGGCCACAAACCCGCCAGGGCCGACAGCGCATACGCGACGACCGCACGCTCGTCGTGCCCGGCGTCCTCCGCGTGCACGAAGATGTCCAGCCAGTGCTCGGCCCGCACGCCCTCGATGATCCATCCCGCGAGGAAGAGCACGCCGCTGATGACGGTGGAGCGCGTGGTGCCCTGTGGATGCTGGTGCTCGTGTGCCGCATGCTCTGCGGCGACGGCCAGATGACCGGCTTCGCCATGAACGGCGTGCGCGCCGAGGCCCGTGCTGCGGACGGAACGAACGAGCGCGTTCTCGTCGGTGGCCCGCTCGTCGAACGTGATGTCGACGAACCCGTGAATCAGATCGAATTCGACACCGGCGATGGCCTTGTTCGACGCCAGCGCCCGGCGCACCAGCGCCGCTTCCTCGGCGCAGTCCATGTCGTGCACGTGCACGCGGAGGTGCGTCACACGACTAGTATCGTCCGGAGCGCTCACGCGAGGGACGCTATCCGATCTCCTGAAGCGCTTCGTACACAGCGTCGACGTGCCCGGGCACTTTCACGTTGTCCCATCTGCGGGCGACCTGGCCGCCGGCATCAATCAAATACGTGGTTCTCGCGATCCCCATGTACTTCCGGCCGTAGCGTGACTTCTCCTGCCAGACGCCGTACTTTTCGGCCACGGCATGATCGGCGTCCGCCAGCAGTGGGAATGTCACGTCGTACTTGGCCGCAAACTTCGCCTTGCTCTTCTCATCCAGGATGCTGACACCGAGCACGGCGGCCTTGCGGCGCGTGAAGCCCGGCAGGCGATCGCGAAAGTCGCACGTCTCCTGAGTGCATCCCGGCGTGTCGTCTTTTGGATAGAAGTAGAGCACCACCGGCTGCCCCGCGTAATCGGAGAGCGCGTGAGGCGTGCCCGATTGGTCCGTCAGCGTAAAAGCCGGGGCCTTCTGCCCAGGCTCGAGCAGCGACATGTGTCCTCCTCCTTCGCGAGTTGTGTGCCAGCGTTTATCACTCGAACTGCCACAGAGCGTCAGTTCGCGCGTGGCAGACCGGACAGCCTTGTGCAGTCGCGCGCAACGAACGGACGGAATGGATCGTGCTCTTGAGCTGGAGACTTCGTTGTGACACCCATGACTTCCCCTGTCGAGGCTCGCGGCTTTACGCTCATCGAGCTCATGATCGTTCTCGGCCTGATCAGCGTCATCGCGGCCACCGCCGTGCCGGGGCTGTTGCGCGCCCGTATCTCGGGCAACGAGGCGTCGGCGATCGGGTCGATGCGTGCCATGGTCTCGGCGCAACTGGACTTTGCCGCCCTGACGCAAGGGTTTGCCGACGACCTCGCGACGCTCGGCAGCACCTGCCCGGGCGCGTCCACGCCCTTCATCTCGTCGGACCTGCGCTCGAACGGCATCGCCAAAAGCGGCTACACCTTCAGCGTCGTGCCCGGGGCGGGCGCCGTGGCGGGACCGAATGATTGCTTTGGCAACGCCACGCAGACGGCGTTTTACGCGACCGCCGTGCCGCTGTCCTTCGGCTTCTCGGGAAGCCGGGCGTTTGCGGCCAATAGCACCGCGACGATCTGGGAAGACATCACCGGCGCGGCACCGACCGAGCCGTTTACGATCTCGCCCACTGTGGCTCCGATCGGCAAGTAGTTGCGTGCTCACTGCGCGCTTGCCGCGACCGCCGCGTGGGACCGTCGCGGTTCGGCGCCGCCCTCCACCCGCTTGTTGGCCGGATCTACGACAATCGCCGCCGCGTAGCCGTACCGCACTTCGCCCTTCCTGCCAATCTTCTGGAATCGATGACCGCGTGCGTCGAGATCCGCCAGCAGCGACCGCGGAAATCGATCCTCGATTTCCACCCGGGCGCCGTTCCCGAGCGGGTCGGCCGGATCGCGGCCAGGGAGAAATCGCGGCGCCTCGATCGCGGCTTGCGCACCGAGCTTGCCGTCCACCACGGCCGTGATGATGTTGTACACCGACACGGGAATCCACGCGTTGCCGG
Source organism: Vicinamibacterales bacterium (assembly GCA_035512515.1). Classification (GTDB taxonomy): domain Bacteria; phylum Acidobacteriota; class Vicinamibacteria; order Vicinamibacterales; family UBA2999; genus JACCSI01. The sequence continues at coordinate 44,854 of DATKDY010000071.1, read as the reverse complement.
CGGCGCCCACGGCCAGGCGCGGGACGTCTCCACCCGGCGCATTCTCGAACACGAGCGTGGGCACGCTCGACGTGCTGGATCGCATCAACGGGACGAGGCTGCCGTAACCCGGCGTGGTGCGCGACGAACGCAAGTGGTTGTTATAGAGAAACCCCAGGCCCTTGGAAACATAGAACGTGCCGCCCCAGGTGCTCAGGGTCTGTGTCACCGCGATCATGTTGCCTTCGGCGTCCGCCACGGCAAACGAGGTCGTGCCGGTGCCGATGCGCGTCAACGGCAGGAAGGGCTCGGTGTCCGGCGGCACCCGCTCATAGCGCGAGGCGCGGCGAGGATCGATCTTCAGGAACCGCTCGCGCGCGTGCTCGAGCGTGAGGTGCGCCGCGAAGTCCACCGGCCAGCGTTCGGGATCGGCCACGCGGCGGCTGGCGTCACGCACTTTCCAGGCCTCGATGAGGTGATGAAAGTAGTCGGCGTCCGTTGCCGCCCGCGCCCCGGGGCGGGGTTGGTAGTGCTCCAGAATCTGAAGTGATTCGAACAACTGGATGCCCGTGGGCACGGGTGGTCCGGCCGCATACAGCGTGTGGCCTCGATACTGGCCCCGAACTGGCTCGCGTTCCATCGCGCGATACTGGGCGAGGTCCGCGTAGGTCATGATGCCGCCGTTTTGTTCCATGTCGGCGGCGATCTTGCGCGCGAGGTCGCCTCGATAAAACGTGTCCGCGCCATCGGCGGCGATTGCCCGCAGTGTCGCGGCGTAATCCTTGTTGACGAAACGATCGCCCGGCCGAGGGACGTTCCCGCCCGGCAGATAAATGCGAGCCGCCTCCGGATACTTCTCCAGGTACTGGCGGCCCACCGCGATGCTCGTCGGCAGCGCCTGGTCGAGGATGAACCCTTCCTCGGCGAGAGCGATGGACGGCTCGACGAGTTCGGCCCACTTCACCTTGCCGCTGCCGTACTTGCGATAGAGATAGTCGAGTCCACCGACGACACCCGGGATGTTCGCCGCGGCGGGTCCGTCGGCGACGAGGCGGCCGTTGTCGAAGATCGCCGGGTTGTCGGCCGTCGCTCGCAGCGGCGTCTGATCCTTGTATTCGACAACCGTGGGCTGCTTCATGCCCTTCAGAAACAGCACGGCCGCACCATCGCCGCCAAGGCCGGAGGCCTCGGGCTCGACCACGCCGAGCGCGAAGGACACGGCCACCATCGCGTCCACGATGTTGCCGCCTTTTTCGATGGCGAGACGTCCCGCGTCCGACGCCAGCGGGTGGCCGGACACGATCACCGCGCCACTCGAGGTGACGACCGGTTTGATGAGCGGCTGCGCGGCAATCATCTCGTCCACGATCTGTTCGAACTCACCGGCGTTTCGTGCCTGAGCCGCGCGGGACTGATACGTGTCGCGCGCACGCTGCCACGCGTCGGCCACAGCGCCCGTCGAGTAATAGAGATCGCGCAGCGTCTGCCATGCCCGATTGAAGGCGGCGGCATACAGCGCCGGCGTCGGCGACAACTGCGTCGTCAAGGTCGCCCCGCCCGCGTGAACGGGGAGCGGCGCCGGCACGCGAAACAACTGGAACGCATCCGTGCTGGCAAACACGGGCGGCGGCTCAGCGTCGTTGCGGAGTGGGTTGCCGTTGTAAACCGGTTGCGGATCCGGCAGGCCGGCGACGAGCAGCGTACGTCCGTCAGGCGACCATGCCGGTGCGCCGCCGGCTCTCGACACGAGCTGCGGTGGCGCGGTCGGCTTCGGGCGAGGCACCGGATCGTCGTCAGGGTCCTGCGGTGGTGGTTCGACCGCGGCCACCCAGACCGATCCCACGCCGGCACGAACGGCGTAGAACGCCAGGCGTTCGCTATCAGGCGCCCATGACAACGCGGCTTCGTCACCACTGACGCGTGTGACTCGCGTCACGGCGGGTGGTTTGTTCTCCCGGGGCTTGCCGTCAGCGGCTCGCTTGTCCGCGGCGCGTGCGCGCGGCGACACGTGCGGGCCGAGCGGCACGGGTGTGGTCACGCCAGGGGCGGGCAGCACGAAGGCAAAGACGTCGACGTCTTCCACGGAATCGCGGTCGGAGACGAAGGCGACGTACCGGCCGTCGGGTGAGACGCGCGGGTAGGTTTCGTTCACAGCCGTGTCGGTCAGGCGGACCGGAGTTTGCCATGCGGCGGAGCCGGCGACCGGCGCGGCGACAAAGAGGTCCCACTGCCGCGCCGGATCCGCGGACCGGCCAATCGGGGCGGGGTTGCGGTGGGCGAAGACGAGCCGCCCGTCGGGCGTCCACGACGGCCAGCGTTCGTCGCCGGGCATCGCGGTGACGGCTGTGGCCCGGCCACCCCTGGACGGAACGATGAAGATGTCGAAGCCCTCGCCGCGGCTGGCCGTAAACGCGATGCGCGAGCCGTCCGGCGACCATGCGGGTTCCCGCTCCGGCGCATCGCTCCCGGTCGTCACCGGCTTGGCCTGACGGCCGTCGGGCGTCATCGTCCAGATGCGATCGAAGTACGACACGGCGACCTGGCGTCCGTCCGGGGCCCACGCGGGATCCTGGACGCCCTGCGTGGGCGCCTGCGCCACCGGGTGCAGGACGCTGAGCCCGACGAGCAGCGCAACGTGCGGGGACAGGCCGAGCGCAACGTGCGGGGACAGGCCGTGCGTCGTGCGTCTGACACCTGGGCGTAAACCGGAGGGAACGATAGCGGCCATGGGAGATTCTGCCAATTCCTGGCGCAATTGTGGAGGTGGTCCGCCGCTTACCCTCGCACGGCGGCGACGATGTGGCGCGCGGAGATGCCGTACGCGTCGAGCAGCTCCTCGGGCGTGCCGCTCCGGGGGATCTCCCGGACGGCCAGACGCGTCACCGCCAGGCCCGCCGGCGCCACGGCGCGAGCGACGGCATCGCCGATTCCACCCGCGGCATAGTGATCCTCGACGGTGATGAGCCGTCCAGTTTCTCGACCCGCGGTGATGAGCGCCTCCGCGTCAATCGGTTGGAGCGAATACAGATCCACGACACGAATGTCGATGCCGTCCTGCTTCAGCTTCTCATAGGCCGCGAGCGCCTCGTAAAGCGTGACGCCGGCGCCAATCACCGTGGCCGTGTCGCTGGCGCTCTGACGCAGCACCTTCAGCCCGCCGATCGGAAACGGCTCGGTGTTCGCGTACAACACCGGCAGCTTCGGCCGTGTCGTCCGAAGGTAGACGGGCCCCACATGACGCGCCGCATTGGCGACGAGCCGATCGGCAGCGACCGCGTCCGACGGGTACAAGACGGCGATGTTCGGCTGCGACGTCATCATCGACAAATCCTCGAGCGCCATCTGCGACGGTCCGTCCTCGCCGATCGAAACGCCTGCGTGCGAACCGGCCATCTTGACGTTGAGGCCGCTGATGGCGAGCATGCGGATGAAATCCCCCGCGCGACTCAGAAACGCCGCAAACGTACACGGAAACGGAATGGCGCCGCGCGCGGCCAATCCCATGGCGGCCCCGATCATCGCCTGCTCCGCGATGAAGCACTGATAGAACCGCTCCGGGTGCGCCGCTTCGAATTTGTCGCTGAACGTCGAGTTCTTCACATCGGCGTCGAGCGCGACGACACGGGAATCCGATTCGCCCAGACGGGCAATCGCGGCTCCGTAGGCTTCGCGCGTGGCCACCTTGTCGCCGAGCTTGTAGGACGGTGGAGGCACATCTGCGATCCGCTCCTCGCGCGGCGTGCCCGCGGGTTTCTTGATTTCAATCCGCGCGCGGTCGGACTCGGGGACAAACTGCGCTTCGAGCTCCGTGATGGCCTTCTGCAGTTCGTCGCCCGTCTTGACGGCCTTACCGTGCCAGTTCGCCGCGTCTTCGAGAAACGAGACGCCATGGCCCTTGAACGTCTTCGCGAGGATGACCGTCGGCTGCAGCCGGGTCCGCCGGGCCTCGGCCAGGGCGTCGAGAATCTGTGGGATGTCGTGCCCATCGATGACGATGGCGTGCCAGCCGAAGCCATGCCACCGGCGGCGATGCGCCTCCATGTCGTGGCCGTATTGCGTGGCGCGGCTCTGCCCCAGCCCGTTGACATCCACCATCGCGCACAGCGAGTCGAGCTTGTGAAACTCGGCCACGGCCGCCGACTCCCACACCGAGCCTTCGGCCACTTCGCCATCACCCATCAGCACGTACGTGCGGTAATCCGATCCGATGCGACCGGCATTGAGCGCCATGCCCACACCGGCCGCGAGACCCTGGCCCAGCGATCCGGTCGCGACGTCCACAAATGGCAGTCGCGGCGTTGGATGCCCCTCGAGGTCCGAAGTGAACTCGCGGAGCTCGAGCAGCTCGCTCCGCGGGATGAATCCGGCCTCGGCCCACGCGGCGTACAGCAGCGGCGCGGCGTGGCCCTTCGACAACACGAACCGATCGGCCAGCGGATGCTGCGGATTCTGCGGGTCATACCGCATCTCCGCGAAAAAAACGGCCGCGACGAGATCCGCCGCTGAAAAGCACGTCGTGGGATGGCCGCTCCCGGCTTCGGAGGTCGCGCGCAACGAATCGATGCGCAGCCGCGTGGCGATGTTCTTGAGGGCCGGGACGACCGAAGCAGTTTCAACAGGCACGGCGTCAGTATAATTCGTCGATGCGCTCCCTGCGGTATTTGTACGTACTGGCCCTGGTCCTCTGGCTGGGCGGTATGGCAATCGCAGGGCTTGTCGTCGCCCCTGTCACGTTTGGCGTGCTGGAGGCATGGGACCCGACGACAGGACGTGTGCTGGCCGGCGATGTGTTTGGCGCGGTGCTCGAGCGCGTGAGCCTCATCGCCTACGTGGCGGGCGGGCTCATGTTCGTCGTGTTGACGGTCCAGCGGCTGCTCGGGCCGCGCCCGCGCTCCTATGGCATCCGCGTCGCGATCATCGCGGTCATGCTCGCGCTCACGATGTATGCGGACCTGGTGGCCGCGCCGCGCATCGACGAGCTGCAATCACAAGTCGGCGGGCCGATGAACCAGTTGCCGGCGAGCGACGAACGGCGTGTCGAGTTCGACCGCCTCCATGGTCTGTCCACAACACTCATCATGGCGGCCATCGCCGGCGGCCTGGTGTTGCTCGGATGGGAAACGAGAGAGTAATGGCTGTGACTTACGACGACGTCCTTTCGGGTATCCGAGCGGCTGTTGAGCAGGCGCCGTCCTACCCGGAGGCCATGGTCCAGGCCGTCAACGTGCTCAAGGAACAGATGCCCGACTACTCATGGGTTGGCATTTACGTGCTCGACGGTCAGGAACTGATTCTCGGCCCCTATCGCGGCAAGCCCTCGCCGCACACGCGCATTCCGTTGAATCAGGGCATCTGCGGCGCCGCCGCCAGCGCGAAGGAAACCCTCATCGTGGACGACGTGGACGCGGATCCCCGATATCTGGCGTGCAGCCTCGAAACGCGATCGGAAATCGTCGTGCCCATCATGCGCGGCAGAGACGTGCTCGGCGAGATCGACATCGACAGCGACAAGAAGGCGGCGTTCGGGCCCGCCGATCGCGAGCTGCTCGAAGCCGTGGCGGCCTTGCTCGCGCGCAAGTCCGGCGCGTCATGATTCATCGCCTGACCCTCATTCCTGGCGACGGGATCGGACCCGAAGTCACCCGCGCCGTGTTGCGCGTCCTCGAAGGGGTGGGCTTCCGCGCGGAATGGGAAGAGTTCAGCGCCGGCGCCGCCGCGCTGCACGAGCACGGCACGACACTGCCCGAGCCGCTGCTCGATTCCATCCGTAAAAACAAAGTCGCGCTCAAAGGCCCGATCACGACACCCATCGGCGAGGGTTTCACCAGCGTCAACGTCGGCTTGCGCAAGGCTTTGAATCTCTATGCGAACCTGCGACCGGTGTGGAATCTGCCGAACGTCCCCTCACGATTCCAAAACGTCGATCTCGTCATCGTCCGCGAGAACACCGAAGACCTCTATGCGGGCCTCGAACACACGGTGGTGCCCGGCGTCGTCGAAAGCCTCAAGATCATCACGGCGGACGCCTCGACCAAGATTGCCCGGTTTGCCTTCGCGTATGCGCGCAAGCACCAGCGCAAACGGGTGACGGCCGTCCACAAGGCCAACATCATGAAGCTGAGCGACGGCCTGTTTCTCGAATGCACACGGAAGGTGGCGCGCGACTACCCGGACATCCAGTACGACGAGCGCATCGTCGACGCGCTGTGCATGCACCTGGTGATGCATCCGGAACGGCTCGACGTGCTGGTGCTGCCGAACCTGTACGGCGACATCGTGTCGGATCTGTGCGCCGGGTTGGTCGGCGGTCTCGGGGTGGTGCCAGCCGCCAACCTGGGCGACGATGGGCTGGGCGTGTTCGAGGCGGTCCACGGCACGGCGCCGGACATCGCGGGACAGGACAAGGCCAATCCGACGGCGTTGCTGTTGTCGGCGGTCCTCATGCTGTATCACCTGAACGAAGACGATCAGGCGCAGCGGATCATGCGGGGGCTGTGGACGGCGCTGGGCGACGGGCGGGCGCGCACCGCGGATCTGGGTGGCAGCGGCACGACCACCGAGTTCGCCGACGCGATCGTCGAGGCTTTAAGGTAGAATTCCGTTGGTTTGATGGACAAGCTGACGGCCGCGATCCTGGCGCACGAAGAAGTGGCGTCGTATCTGTCGGGCAGTCACGGAATCACGGGCGACGCGGCGCGCGAGCGCGTCATCACGTATCTCGAAGAACTGCGGACGACACAGCGCTACGAGCTGTATCGGGCGCTCGAATACCCGCTCTATCCCATTCTGCGCAAGATTGAGCGCGTCGGCGAAAACGTGGCGCACGCCGTCGAGGCCGCCCGGCAGCATCGGATCGTCTACGCCTCCAATCACAAGAGCCACACCGACTATCTGATCGAACCGCTCGTGCTCGACGACGCCGGGATTCGCCCGCCGATCATCGCGGCCGGGATCAACCTGTTCGGCGGGCCGCTCGGGCTCATTCACAAGCACGTGACCGGCGCGATGCCGATTCGGCGCAACACGAAGGACCCGGCATATCTCATCACCTTGAAAGCCTACGTCGGCGAGTTGCTCCGCAACCACGATCTGTTCTTCTACCCCGAAGGCGGGCGCAGCTACAGCGGCGAGTTGAAGCCCTTGAAGACCGGGCTGCTCAGTGCGGTGATGCGGTCTGGTGTGGCGAATGTCGCCGTGTTGCCAACCGCCATCGCCTACGACCTCGTACTGGAAGACCACATCCTCGCCAAGCAGGGCAAGAAACGGCGCCAGCGGCCGTTCAGCCGCGAACTCGCGGAGATGGTGCGCTTTGCCGTCGGCTATCGCAGCCGGGCGTTCGTGACATTTGGCCGTCCGATTGCCCTTGACGGCTACGACCTGTCGTCGCGCCGGACCCTGCTCGACTTGTCCCATCTGATTCGCGCGGCGGTGGGCCGCTTGTACAAGGTGCTTCCAACGGCGCTGGTCGCCGCAGCGATGCGTCCCTCGATGACCCGCAGCGATTTGGAGGCTCGCATCGACTCCATCCTCGACACGTTGCGGGCGACGGGTGTGAATGTTGCCGTACGGAGTGGAGAGGAGGCCGTCGAGTTGGCAACCGAACCATTCGAAGCGCGCGGGATCCTGGTCATCGAACACGGCCGGTTCCGGGTACGCGAACGCCACGTGCTGCGCTATTACGCCCGATCGATCGAGCATTTGCTGATGCCGGGCGGCTCGACGCACTGATGCTCGACGCCACATCGAAAGCGTTTTTCCATTCACTCGCCCAAATCCGGTTTCTCAAGCGTGCGGCCTCGCGTTACGGGATGGCGCGCGGCACGGGCTTTGCCCGGCGGTTCATCGCCGGGGAATCGATCGACGAGGCGGTCGTGGCCGTGCAAGGCGTCGCCGCGCAAGGACTGCTGCTCACACTCGACTACCTCGGCGAAAGCGTCCGCACGACCGCGGAGGCGGACGCGGCCACGCGCGACTGTCTGCGCATCCTCGACACCATCGTGCGCTCGGGCATCGAACGCAATATCTCGCTCAAGCTGACACAACTGGGACTCGACGTCGACCGGGCCACGTGCGTGGACAACCTGCGGCGCATTCTCGACCCCGCGACCGAACATGGGTTCTTCGTCCGCATCGACATGGAGAACTCGCCGTACACGGATGTCACCCTGCAGGTTTTCGAGACGCTGTGGGGACAGGAATACCGCAATATCGGCGTGGTGCTGCAGTCCTACCTGCTGCGCACCGAAGCGGACATCCGGCGCATCAACGCACTGGGCGCGCGCATTCGCCTCGTCAAGGGCGCCTACAGGGAGCCGAAGGCCGTCGCGTACCAGAAGAAGAGTGAGGTGGACGAGGCGTTCGTCAGGCTGATGCAGCTGCTCCTCGACGAATCCACCTATCCGGCCATCGCGACCCACGACCCGAACATGCTCGAGGCCACCAAGGCCTACGCCGCCGAGAAGGGTTACGCCAGGAATCGCTTCGAGTTCCAGATGCTGTACGGCATCCGGCGCGACCTGCAGACGTCGCTGGCAGCCGAGGGGTACCCGATGCGCATCTACATTCCCTTCGGTGAGCAGTGGTTCGCGTATTTCATGCGTCGGCTCGGCGAGCGTCCGGCCAACATCGGCTTCGTGTTGAAGGGAATGTTACGAGAACGATAGCGAGACCACGGATCACCCGGGCAGACACCACGCCCGTGCGAGGCTGACCAGCGCATCCCGGCATGTCAGCACCGATTGCGCATCCACCCACTCTTCGAGGCCGTGTAGACCGGCCCCGGTCGGGCCGAACAGCACCGAGGGAATCCCCGCCGCACCGAGCACCGCGGCATCGGTCCAGAAACTCATGCCGATGATGTCGCTCTGGGCGCCGCTCTCGCGCGCCCGTGACTGCAGCGACGATGCGAGGGGGTGATTCGGCGGGAGCTCGTAAGGAGCACGAGAAAACATCGTCCGGCTGGCCGCGCGGAATTCCGGATCCCGCTGGTGGAGCTCGTCGAGCAGATGCTGGACTTCGCGGGCGGCAACACCGTGCGGCTCGCCAGGAATCGTGCGACGCTCGAGTTGCAGCAGACACCGGTCAGGATAGCTGCTCAGCTCGCGTCCGCCCTCGATGAGCGACGCGTGAAGCGATGCCGGGCCGACCAGCGCGTGCGCCCGGCCGGCCTGCAACGCCCGATCGAGCGTCTCGAGACCGGCGAGTACTCGTCCCATGCGCATGATGGCGTCACGCCCCTCCTGCGGCCGGCTGCCGTGGGCCGCGCGTCCTTCGGTTTCGATCTCCACCCACTCGAAACCCTTGTGAGCGACAGCGACGTGGAGATCGGTCGGTTCGGTGACGACACCCGCGTCCGCACGCCACTTTGTCACCAGCGCGTCCGCGCCGATGCTGGCGTGCTCCTCGTCCACGACACAGGCAACGATCACGCGGCCCTGGTCGAGTCCGCCAGACTCCGCAATCACCCGGGCAGCGCCAATCATTGCGGCCACGCCGCTCTTCATGTCCTGTGCACCCCGCCCGTAAATCCGCCCGCTGCGTTCCGCGGGATCGAACGGCCGCGTCATGCCCGCGACCCCCACCGTGTCCACGTGTCCGCAGAACATCAGCGAACGGCCGGGCGCACGACCCTCGAGCACGCCGACGACGTTCGGACGGTTGTCGGCCGCATGCTGCACCTCGGTCGCGAGGCCGATGCTCCGAAATTCGTCGACGAGCGCCCGGGCGATGGCCGCCTCACCGGCGGCGCCCGGGATCAGAGAGGGGTTGACCGAATCGATGGCGATCAGCTGTTTCAGTAAACGCAGCGTGGGATCCATGCTCGGGCCCTCACTTTACCGCAGGGTTCGAGGCGCAGCGACAATCTCGTCCAGAGAGCACGGCTAGCGAGGCGGAGCCTGAGACCCGCGAGCATGTCAGGTTCTCCACCTCGCTAGCCAGTATGTTGTCTTGCCCCGCCTCCGGCGGGGCGGTCGTCTTGACGGAGAAAACACTTGACTCATTCACCACAACTTTCAGCCGTTAAGACTCCTGTCGAACCGGGTACTTGGCCGAGAGGCGCCGCACGGTGTTGATGTTGCGAAAGGTCACTGGCGTCTGCAGCGCCCTTTCGACGCCAGCCCCGGTAATGGAGGCCTCCGCAATGCTCTTGCGCGCCAGCCAAAACACCTCGCGACCGTGCACGTGCAACTCGTCGATGTCGGTCTGCAGGGATCGCGCGGCCTTGACGGCTGGCAAAGACGCCTCGCGTTTCATGAACCCGACATACAAGGAGGCGCCTTCGAGCGCCGACGCCGAAAATGCCTTGTAGGCGGCGATCCTGGCGACCTCGCCGGTCGTGCGCAACATCGTCGGCACCGCATACTTCAGCGATTTCTCCAACCCGTGTTCGATCTTCGTTTCGAGACTCGAGAGGACGCCACTTGCGCTGAAGATGACATTTCCGCTCGCGATGAACGTGTTCACATCGTCGAGTCCGAGCTTCTGGAAGATCGACTTCAGCTCGGTCATCTTCACGACGCGGCCGCCGACGTTGACCGCGCGCAGAAACGCTACGAACTGAGTCGCGCCCATCGTCTGATCGCCCATGCGTGGCTTTCGTATGTGACCGCTCCTAGCGCGTCCGGCGGCGAGAGCCAGCGCGTCACGTGTTCAGGCGGGCCCGCGGAGGCGCCAAGCACCTCCGCGCCGACGAAATTGCTGCGCTTCTCGTAATGCGCCGCGTTCCTGGCAGAATGCACGAACTGTATCGCGTCGCCAAGGTTGGTGACGACGCGGACGTGAAGGGCGCATTCCTCCTGCACCTCACGGACCAGCGCCGTGTCTGAGGTCTCGTCTGCGTCTATCTCGCCGCCAGGCAACAGGATGGCTTCGTCCGAAGTGACGACTGCGATCTCGCGCTGTGCGTTGGCAATCACCGCGTACGCGCTGGGACGCACGGTGGTGTGGGCGTCAGTCGTGGGGGTGCCAAACGTCAACACGATGTCGTCCAGGAATCGGTGCATGACATACGCATCGACAAGGCCGCGCGAACCGTGGCGAAAGGCCTTCGGCAGTGTGCCGACGATTTGGAAACCGAGGCTTTGCCAGAGCGCGACGGCACGACGGTTCGTCCTGACGACGAAATTGAACTGCATGGCAGTGTAGCCGTGCGCGCGCGCCTCGCGAAGCGCGTGGAGGCCCATCGCCCGCCCGACGCCCTTGCCCACGGCCTCAGAGTGAACCATGAACGAGGCATTCGAGACGTGCGCGCCGAGGTCTCGCACGTTGGCGATGAGTTTGTACATCCCGACGACGCGGCCGTCGAGTTCGGCCACGAAGGCGGCGATATCGGGGCCAAACCAGTAATTGATGCCGACGTCGCGGGGTGTGTCGGGCGCAAACGCGTAGGTATCGCGGCCGGCGACCACGGCGGAGAAGATATCCCAGATGGCGTCTCTGTCACGATCGCTGGCGGGCCGGATCACCACGCCGCGAGATTGTATCCTTCGTGGCCCGCGCGTTCGAAGACCGCGCTTCGCGCGGAGGGCGGCTGCGCACGAAGGCCGGCTTCGCCGGAAGGCCTTGCTCGCGTGGGCGGGCCTGCGGCCCGATGGCCTCGCCGCCAGGCGGCTCGGATCCCATCGGCGGCGGCGCCGCGGCCCGCCGCGCGAAGCGCGGCCCTCCGGCGTGAGCCGGCCTTCAGCGCCGCCGGCCTTCCGGCATCGCGGTAAGCGACAATTACATCGTGAGTGTCGATGCCCTGCAACTCGCGACGACCATCGCCCACAGCGTCCGCGACCGCGGCGGCCGTGCATTCGTCGTCGGCGGCTTCGTCCGTGATCGCCTGCTCGGCCGCGCGTCAGACGAGGTGGACCTCGAGGTCTTCGGCATCGGCGAGCACCAGCTGAAGGCACTGCTCGAGCGCATCGGACGTGTCGAAGCCGTGGGCCAGCATTTCGCCGTCTACAAGATGGGATCGGTCGACGTGTCCCTCCCGCGGCGCGAGTCGAAGACCGGCCGTGGACACAAGGCGTTCACCGTGACCGGCGACCCCTCGATGTCGTTCGAGGACGCGGCCCGCCGGCGCGACTTCACCATCAACGCCATCTCCTGGGACCCGCTGACCGACGAGTACATCGACCCCTTTCGCGGACGCGCCGATCTCGCGCGTCGCGTGCTGCGCGTGGTGGACCCGCGGACGTTTGCCGACGATTCACTGCGCGTGCTTCGCGCGCTGCAGCTGGCCGCGCGCTTCGAGCTGGAGGCGGACGAGGATACGAAGCGGATCTGCCGCGGCATCGCACTCGACGACCTGCCGCCGGAACGCATCTGGGGCGAGTTCGAGAAGCTCCTGCTCGAGGCGACGCGGCCATCCATCGGATTCGCGCTCGCGCGCGAGCTGGACGTGACCACGAGATTGCTGCCCCAGATGCACGCGCTCATTGGCTGCCCGCAGGAACCCGAGTGGCACCCCGAGGGGGACGTCTGGATTCACACGCTGATGGTGATAGACGTGGCACGCCAGCGAAACGGCGACCTCGACCGCGCGCGGCTCGCGACCGTGATGCTGTCGGCGGTGTGTCACGACCTCGGTAAACCATCCACGACCGCGGTCGTCGACGGCCGGATTCGCTCACTCGGTCACGAAGAAGCCGGCCTGGCGCCGGCCACGCAGCTGCTCGATCGTCTCAACGTTCACTCGCTCGACAACTTCGACGTGCGAACACAGGTCCTGGCGATCACCGCGCACCACCTGAAGCCAGGCGCGTTCTACAAGGTTCGCGACGCGCTCACCGACGGCGCGTTTCGGCGCCTGGCACAGAAAGTCGACATGGAACTGCTGGCGCGGGTGGCCAGGGCTGACTGCCTCGGACGCACCGGCGAATTCGACTGCAGCGCGATGGATTGGTTTCTGGAAAAGTCGCGCGCGCTCGGCGTCGAGCACAAACCGCCGGCGCCGATTCTGATGGGCCGCCACCTGCTGCAGCTCGGCGTCGCTCCCGGGCCGCGCATGGGTGCGATCCTGAAGGCGGTCTACGAACTGCAGCTCGACGGCGTGGTGGCGGATCTGGATGGGGCGATCGAGCAGGCGCGCGACTTCATGCCGTGATGTATTCGGCGTACTTGGCGGCCTCGACGTTGCCGCCGCTGACGATCGCCACGACCGCGCCTCTTGCCGGGTCGATGCCGCCGAGGCCGAGCATGACCGCCGCCGTCGTCACCGATCCGCTCGGCTCGACGACCAGCCGTGCGTGGCGGTAAAGCCACTGGATTGCGCGCACCATCTCGGCGTCTGACACCGTGACGACCTCATCGACGAACGTCCTGACGTGCTCGAACGTCAGATCGCCCGGCCGCACGGTCATCAGGCCATCGGCAATGCTGGCCACTCTGTCGAGCGTCACCGGGTGGCCTGCCTCGAGCGAACGGCTCATCTTCGCCGCGCCCTCGGGCTCGACGCCGACCACCCGCACCTCGGACCTGCGCTGCTTGACGGCTGCGGCCACGCCGGAGCTGAGCCCGCCGCCGCCGACCTCGACGACCACGGTGGCGACGCCGGGACACTGATCGAGAATTTCGAGACCCACCGTCCCCTGCCCCGCGATGATCATCGGATGATCGAACGGCGGCACCATCGTCAACCCGCGCTCACGGGCGATCTCCTCGGCCCGCGCCTTGCGCTCGAGCGACGTCGTGCCGGCAAAGGTCACTTCCGCACCGAAGCCCCGTGCACCCTCGACCTTCACGTTGGGTGCGGTGGTCGGCATCACGATGACTGCCGCCGCCCCCAGCAGCCCGGCTGCAAGCGCGACGGCCTGGCCGTGATTGCCGGATGAATAGGTGATGACGCCGCGTTCGAGCGCCTCGGGAGACAATTGCGCGAGCATGTTGTAGGCGCCGCGAATCTTGAACGCGCCCATGGGTTGGAAGTTCTCGCACTTCAGGAAGAACTCCCCCGGTGTTGCTCGGGATGACCCGGTGCCTGGCGAAGGGTTGGCGGGCCAGGCGACTTCGATGAGCGGCGTCACCCGCGCGGCCGGCCGCACCCGCACCCAAGCGGCCTCGATCTCGTCCAAGCTGACGAGGGACGTTCCTTCCAGAGGGTCAGTTTGTCTTACGTGCATTCGCGAACTGGTCCCCCTCGTTGTAGCGCGGCATCTCGTCGGCGGCGGCGATCCGCCACGCGAGCTGGGCGAGGAACTTCATGTCTTCGACGGCGCCGTCGAAATTCCAGCTCGGGTCGTATTCGTCGCTGGGCTGATGGTAATGCGTGGTGTTGTACGCCTCTTGTTTCTTTTTCAGCTCTTCGGCGTCAGGTCCGGTGAACTCGCGCGGCGAGCTGATCGACAGGGCGGGCACGCCCGCCTTCGCCAGCGGAAAGTGATCCGATCGGAAAAAGTACCCGCGTTCGGGATACTGATCTTCGCCGATGACGCGGCCGCGTTCCTGCGCCAGCGCCTCCGCCATCGGCCCCAGCGTCGACCGATCGGCGCCCAGCAGGACGATGTCGCGCGACGGCCCGAGATAGTTGATGCCGTCCACGTTGATGTTCGCCGCCACTCGATCCATGGGGATCACCGGATGCTGCGCGAAATACTCCGCGCCGAGCAGTCCGGACTCTTCGGCCGTGGTGAACACGAAATACATGGAGCGGCCAGGTTGTGACGGCGCACGTGCCATCGACTGCGCAATCAGGAGCAGGCCGGCGACGCCCGACGCGTTGTCCACCGCGCCGTTGAAGATGCGATCGGCGTCCGGCGCGTCGCCCGGCTGCGGATCGCGCACGCCGAAATGATCGTAATGCGACGTGAACACCACGCCCTGCTGCTCGTTCGTGCCCCGGACCACGCCGATGACATTGGGCGAGGTCTTGCGCGACGCGCGTTGCTGCAGGGTGGCGGCCGCCCGCACGGTGAGCGTCACGGGCTTGAAGCCCCGTTTGAGCGCTCGGTCGCGCAGCCGCTCGAGGTTCTGGCCGCCGCGACGGACGAGATCGACGGCCGCGTCGTTGGTGATCCACGCCTTGATCGCCAGGGGCGGTACTCCCTCGACCGGCGGCAGCGAATACTGCGTGCCGCTCCATGACGACTGCACCACTTGCCAGGGGTACGTGGCCGATTCGTCGGTGTGGATGAGGATCGCGCCGGCGGCGCCCTGCCGCGCGGCTTCTTCGAACTTATAGGTCCAGCGTCCGTAATAGGTGAGCGCCCGGCCGGCAAACAAGTCGGGCTCCTCCGCCGTGGCTGGCGGATCGTTGACCATGATGAGCACCCATTTGCCTCTCACGTTGGCGCCGGCGTAGTCGTTCCAGTGCTGCTCGGGGGCGACGATGCCGTGCCCGACAAACACGACGTCGCCCTGCACGTGCACGCGCGATTGCTCGGTGCCCGAGAACGCGACGATGTCCTCGAGATAGCGGTAGGTCCGGCCGGGCACGCTCAGCGTGAAGGAGCGATTGACCACTGACTCGACGATCGGCACCTGCTGGAAGTAGGTGCCGTTGTCGCCCGCGGGTTCGACGCCCATGGCCTCGAGCTGCTTGGCAATGTAGTCGGCGGCGCGTTGGCCGCCGGGCGTGGACGGCGCCCGGCCTTCCATGTCGTCGGACGCGAGCGTCTGGACGTGCTGGACCAGCGCCGCTTCCTGGATCTCGTTTTCCGCTGGACCGGCCGGCGCTGGTGCCGGGCTTTCCGCGGGCGGCTGGCTGCACGCGATGAGAAAAGACAACGGAAGAGCGAGCAGAGTACGCATCAGGGCAGATTACTACAGGCGCCGACAGGAGCCGTACGGAACTAAGAACTAAGAACTAAGAACGAAGAACGGAACGACAGAACGACAGAACAGCAGAACAGCAGAACAGCAGAACGGGGAACGGGAACGGGGAACCACGAACGGAAGAACGGAACCCGAGACCGCAGAACGGAACCGAGACCGCAGAACGGAACCGAGACTGGAACCGAGGCCGCCAAGTGCGGTGTGCGGTAGCACGGTGTGCGTTCTAGCGGTGTTGTTCGTCGGTCCGGCCGTTCCGTCGTTCGGCCGTTCCGTCGTTCGGCCGTTCGGTCGTTCGGCCGTTAGGTCGTTCCGCCGTTCCGCCGTTCGGTCGTTCGGTCGTTCGGTCGTTCGGTCGTTCGGTCGTTCGTCGGTTCGGCCGTTCCGTCGGTCCGTCGTTCCGCCGTTCCGCCGTTCGTTGTGTTCTTCGTTCTTCGTTCTTAGTTCTTAGTTCCGCCCGCGGCGGTACTCTTCGAAGAGCCGCGGGACGTTAGCCGTGATGCTCGAGAGCGACGGCGCCCACCCGAGCGCCTTCGCCCTGGGGCTCCGCACCCGCTGATCGAGCGCGAGCGCATCGGCATAAGTGCCCAACTTGCGGCGCGCCTCGGGCATCGGCATATGCCGGATATCAGGACGCTGGCTGAGATGCTCCGCAATCGCCTCGACGATGTCGTTCACGCGCGCATCGGTCTCGTCGTTGACGTGGAACACCCCCTGCGCCTCGGGAGCCTCGAGCAGCCGGGCATACAGGTCGCCCAGATCGCGCGCATACACCGTGGCCCAGCGATTCTTGCCGGGACCAATCACACGCATCATCCCGTTGAGTGCGTCCTTCAGGAGGTCCGATACGATCCCGCGCGCGCCGCCATAAACGATGCCAGGCCGCACCACGATCGTCCGGCTCCCATTGGCGCCGGCCGACAAGACCATCTGTTCGTGCGACGGACGCCAGGCCACATGCGCCGCCGGATCCAGCGGCATGTCCTCATCGGCCGGCCTGGTGGTGCTGCCGAGGACCCAGACGCCGGACGTGTAGATCAAGATCGGCGGGCGCGCGCCAATCAGCGTCTCGATCGCCTGGCGGTCCGTGTCGACACCGCGCGCGGAACTCTCGAAGGCCGTGTGGACGGCGGCCTCGGCGCCCCGCAAGGCCGACAGATAGGTGGCTGGCGCGGCGAGTTCGCCCGCGACGGTGGTCACGCCGCGCGCGGCGAGCCGCTCGGCCTTCTCGGGGTCGCGCACCAGCGCGGTCACCTTGTGGCCGGCGCGCACGAGCGCGTCGAGCACCGCCGATCCGATATAGCCCGTAGCGCCCGTCAAAAATACCCGCATCACCTACTCACATCCAAGCCAGTCGATTATTGTATCTGTAGCGCAGGCTCAGATGTCCCAGACCTTCCCGTTGTCGAAGAATGTGATGAGGCCGTCCTCGCTCACTTTCAAGACGGGACCATAGCGGCTGGCCGCGGCCGCCGCGGTCGTGCGCGCGCCTTCGGTCACGCCGTCGGCCGACCAGAACGCGCTGGGCGGATGCCGCAGAATCGCGCCCACCGCCAGCAACTGCCCGCCCGGCTCGGTGACCACCGCGCCATCGAGCGTCGCCAGCGCGTCGAGCACGCTCGAATCCAGATCAGTGATGCTGCGGCCGGCCAGGACGTGCAGCAGATGGCGCCGCGACGGCGTGTCGGGATCCGATTCCTGCCCGACGAGCTCCATGTCCAGCCGATCCTGATCCGCTACCAGCTCCTGGAGCGAGTCGATCGGCCGCCGCAGCACCACGAACAAGGCACCCTCACGCGCATCCGCCAGGTCGAGCGCCGTTTGAAACAGCCGCCGCGCCAGGGCTGGCCGGCCCACCGCGTTGGACCACATCGCATACTTGGCCTGCAGATCGAGAAGGTGCCAGTCGGCGTTGCGAAACGTGAAGATCTGCGCGCCCTCGGCAAAGACCTTGATCTCGCGACTGGGACTCAACACGATACACACGTGGCGTCCGGACCGGGTGGCCGCGGCATGCGCCGCGTACTTCCGCGCGCACGGCACATCGACCTCGCCCGGTCCGACCGAGGCCCAGCCCCAGCGGCCGACATCGACGATGTCGAGCAGCCGCCCATCCCGTGCCACGAGAAACACCGTCCGGAGACCGTCCGCCAGCCGGAAGAAGCTCTTGATCGAGGTCAACGCCCCCGTGTAATGGGGCCGGTCACGCTCTTCCGCCGGATACGCGCCAATCGGATCCGTATCGCCTTCGAGCAGAAGCACACCCGTCGAAATCGGCTGATTCTCGTAACTCGACAACGCCGCCACGCGCAGCATCTCGAGGACCTCGGCGACCCGTTCGGAGCGCCCGCCGTCGGCGCGCGGCGAATACGGCGTGCCGTCGAAGAAGGCCCCGACGTAGCGGTCCTCGAGCGCGCCGCGAAACAACCCGGCGCGTTCGACCATCAATTGCGGATTCAGGATGGCGCGGTAGCGCGATTCGAGCACGCTGCCAATCGCTTTGGCAAACCGCACCTCGGCGGGCGTGAACGGCCTGCCGGCCGGCACCCGCAGCCGGTATCGCGTGCCGAACCATCGCACCGACAGCGCGCAGGGATCATCGGTCGATTCGATGGCCAGCCGGCCATCGGACGATAGAGACGGAATCGATTCGGTCTCCAGCGCGGCGCGCTCGAAAAACCGTCTGAGCGCCCGCTGCAGAAAGGTGTCGTAGTGCGCGCCGACGAAGAAGGCCGGCGGGAGGTTCGCTGCCAACGCCTGAATCATAATCTACAGGTACCGCATTCGGGTCCCGTCCATGCCGCGCGACACCCTCGTCGACCTCTTCCGCGACCTCGGCGGCCATCGCGGCGATTTTCTCGTCTACGACGACGGGTATCGCGTGCGCCGCCATTCGTACGCCGAGGTCACGCGGGCAGCCCGGGCCTTCGCGGCCCGGCTGGCTGAGACCGGCGTCGCCAGGGGCGACAAGGTGGTGTTGTGGGGCGAAAACCGTCCCGAGTGGATCGTCGGTTACTGGGGGTGCGTCATCTCGGGCGTCATCGTCGTGCCCATCGACTACCGCGCCTCGGTGGAGTTCCTCGACAAGGTCAGGACGATTGTCGAGGCGCGCATCACCGTCATCGGCGACGACGTGGACGCCGCGGGAATCGCCGGCACCGCCCCGTGGCGATTGTCCGATGTGGACTGGACGGCCGACGCGCCCATGCCGGCTGTGGCCGTCGAGCGCAACGACATCGCACAGATTGTCTTCACGTCCGGCGCGACGGCGGAGCCCAAGGGCGTGATCATCCGCCATGGCAACATCATGGCCAACGTCGTCCCGGTCGAGCGCGAGGTGCTGAAATACAAGAGGTACGCGAGGCCGTTTCTTCCGCTGCGCTTCCTCAATCTGCTGCCGCTCAGTCACATGTTCGGCCAGTCGATGGCGACCAACATTCCGCCGATGGTGGACGGGACGGTCGTGTTCATGCGCAGCTTCAACCCGCACGACATCGTCCGCATCGTGAAGCGGTGGCGCATCTCGGTGATTGTGTGCGTGCCGAAGATCCTCGACGTCCTCGAGGAGCACGCGCTCAGGATCGATCCGTCAGCGGAAGCGGAGCTCGAAGTGCGGCTGTCGATTCCGAGGCGCTGGTGGCGCTATCGCGCCATTCACCGCATGTTCGGCCTGAAGTTCTGGGCGTTCGTCGTGGGCGCCGCGCCGCTGTCCGCCGCCCTCGAGGAATTCTGGAAGCGGCTCGGATTTGTCGTCATTCAGGGTTATGGCCTGACGGAAACGGCGCCGATCGTCACGCTCAACCACCCGTTCAGGACCCGGAGCGGATCGGTGGGCACGCCCATCGCGGGCGTGGAGATCAAAATCGCGGAGGATGGCGAGATTCTCGTGCGCGGCGAGAACGTCACGAGCGGGTACTACAATGCCCCGGCTGGAGCCGCGGCTCGCGCTGAGGCAATGGGCCGCGTCGTGGACGAAGAGGGCTGGCTGCACACCGGCGACATCGGTGAGCGCGACCAGGAGGGCCGCGTCTTCATCAAGGGCCGCAAGAAGGAGATGATCGTCACGGCGGAAGGACTGAACGTCTTTCCGGACGATGTGGAGCGGGTGCTGAACACGCAGCCGGGCGTTCGTGATTCAGCGGTGGTCGCGAGCCTGTCGGCGGGACAGGAACGGGTACACGCCGTGCTCGTCCTCGAACCGGGGACGACCCCCGAGACGATTGTCGCCAGCGCGAATCAGTCGCTCCAGGACCATCAGCGCATCCGGAGCTTCTCGGTCTGGACCGACGGCGAACTGCCGCGCACCGAAGGGACGAGGAAGCTCAAGCGGCAAGCCATCCGCGAGTGGGTGGCGTCGGGCACCCGGCCGGATGCCACCACGAGCGAAGGAGACGACCCGGTTGCGGCGCTCATCGCCCGGTTCGCCGGCGGACGCACGATTGGCGCCGACACGTCGCTGGCCGATCTCGGGCTGAGCTCGCTCGAGCGTGTCGAGCTGATGGTGGCGCTCGAGGATCGGCTCCAGACGCGCGTGGACGAAACCCAGTTTGCCGCGGCGAAGACGATGGCCGACGTCAGAGCGCTCGTCGCCAGGGCGCCGGGCCAGGCCGAGGTGCCCGAGCCGGTGGACTTTCCAAGCTGGAATCGCCATCCGCTGGTCGGGGTGATTCGCCGATTGAGTCTCGCGACGTGGATTCTGCCGCTGGCGCGCGTCTTTGCCTGGATCCGGGTCGACGGGCGGGAGCACTTGCGTGCTATTCGGGGACCGGTGGTGTTTGCAGCGAATCACCAAAGCCATTTCGACGTCCCCGTGATTCTCGCCGCGATGCCCGGCCACGTGCGGAAGCACGTCGCCCCGGCGATGTCGAAAGAGTTTTTCAGGGCCCATTTCTTTCCTGAAGGGCAACCGTGGCGGCAAATCTTCATCAAGCGGCTCAACTACTATCTGGCCGCGTTTTTCTTCAATGCCTTCCCGCTGCCGCAACGCGAGGCCGGCGCGCGCCAGACACTGCGCTACATCGGCGAGATCACGGCGGACGGCTTTTCGATACTGATTTTCCCTGAGGGCGTCCGCTCCCAGACCGGCGAGATGACGACGTTTCTGGGAGGCATCGGGATGATCGGCTCGCGGCTCGAGGTGCCGGTGGTGCCGGTGCGTGTGGACGGGGTCCACGAGATTCTGCACGTGAAGGACAAGATGGCCCGGCCCGGCCGTGTGCGCGTGAGCTTCGGCGCGCCGATGCGGCTCAAGGGCGACGACTACGCCGCGCTCGCCAGGCAGGTCGAAGACGCGGTCAGGGCGTTGGCGTAGCCCCCACCCGGCGTACCCGCCCTTGTGTGGCATAATGGTTGCTTCAACGAATGAGTAAGGACGACCTCATAGACATGCAAGGCACGGTTGTCGCCGTGCACAGCGGTGGCCTCTACCGTGTGCAGGTCGACGCCGGCCACGAAGTGTTAGCCCAACTGAGCGGCCGGATGCGCCGATTTCGCATCAAGGTCGTGCCTGGCGACCGCGTCACAGTTGGCATCTCTCCCTACGATCCTCAGCGCGGCATCATCACGTTCCGCGCCCGGTAAAAGATGCATTGAGCTCATCAGCCACGACTTCTTCCCGTCAATCACGAAGGGGTCGGCCGCCATCCCGTCAGGGGTCGACGCGCCGGCGGCAATCCCGTTCGCACACCGCCCCGCTGGCCGTCGAAATCAACGTCCTCGCTCCCGACATTCCCTGGGAATCGATCGACGCCGATGCGCCGCCGATCCCGTTTTCCGACATGCACCTGCATCCGCAACTGATGCAGGGTCTGCGCGACCTCGGCTTTGACGGCACCCGCCCCGTTCAGGGCGCCGTGATCCCCCGCGCGCTCGAAGGCGGCGACGTCGTCGCCTGCGCCGAAACCGGGACTGGCAAGACGCTGGCGTTTGCGCTGCCGATTCTCCAGCAACTGATGAACGAGCAGCCGCCATTCGGCGATCCGGCACGCGAGCACTACACCCGAGCGCTGATTCTCGCGCCGACGCGCGAGCTGGTCGTGCAGATCGAGGACGCGCTGGTCGGCGTGACGTATCACTCGCCGGTGTCGACGGTGCCCGTCTTCGGCGGCATGCCCATGGATCCGCAAGAACGCGGGCTCAAGGCCGGCGCCGACATCGTCGTCGCCACGCCGGGACGACTGATGGATCACATGCGCCACGGCTCGACCGATTTCGTGCGCCTGCAGTGCCTCGTGCTCGACGAAGCCGACCGCATGATGGACATGGGCTTCTGGCCCGACGTCCAGAAGATCGTCTCGGCGCTGCCGCCGGATCGGCAGACGCTCCTCTTTTCGGCCACGATGCCGGGCGAGATTCTCAAACTGGCGCGCGAGATGTTGCGGATGCCAACGTATCTGCAAGTCGGCGCCAACCGGGGCGCGGCGAGGACCATCAAGCATTCAATCGAGCAACTCGCGCGCGGCGACAAGCTGAACTGGCTCGCCAGTTTCGTCCGCCACGATGCCAAGGGCCCGGTTCTCGTGTTCGTGCGCACCAAGATTGGCGCCGATCGCGTCGCGACCCAGTTGCAGGCCAAGCGCATCCGCGCGGCGGCACTGCACGCGGATCGCACACAGCAGGAACGGCTGCAGGCGGTCGAGGGGTTCCGATCGGGCAGGCACCCCGTGCTCGTCGCCACCGACATCGCGGCCCGCGGCCTCGACATCGAAGGCATCGCGCACGTGGTCAACTTCGAAGTGCCGGACACGCCGGAGGCGTACGTGCATCGTGTCGGGCGGACGGGACGCTCGGGCGCCGAAGGCCACGCCATTACGCTCGTCGCGGCCGACGAGCATCGCGCCTGGGAGGCGCTGGAGAAACGCGTTGGACTCCAGCTCCAATAACCCTTCGCCGGCGACGGCGCGGTTTCTGAGCTGCCGCTGGCGCAAGGCCGCCGAAGACGGCCTGCCCGACCACTGCACGCATCGCGACGTGCTGCCGATGGCGGGTATCACGGGATTCGTCCCGGATTCGTGGTGTGCCGACTGCGGCTACTACAAAGCCAAGCGCACCCCGCGCAAGCGTCCTATCGAAGAGCCGGAAGCGCCGCAGCCGCCCGACACCTGGCGACGCTGGTAGCCGGACACGCTTCGCGCACCACTCGTGGTTCGCAGACGCGAGTGCCGTCGACGACGGCACGCCGGTTCAGGTTCACCCGAGATATGCGAATGTGTAGTATTGACCTCAATCCGCAGATGAGGGCCCAATCATGAAACACCTGAACTACATATTGACCATCGGCATCCTGACCGCGAGCGTCGTGCCGGTGTCTGGACAGCAGTCACGTCCCCTGAGTCCGCCGGGGACCGCCACGACGATGGTCGGCGGCCAGTGGACGAAGAATGCCGAAGGCAATCCCGTCTACGAAGGGGGCAAGTGGATTGAGGTCACCTACAACCGCCCGATGCTTCGCCAGCGCCCCAACATTTTCGGCACGGGCGCAGACTACGGCAAGCTCGTGACCGGCGATGCGCCGGTGTGGCGGGTGGGCGCGAACCAGACCACGCGCTTCAAGACCGAAGTCCCCCTCGTCTTCGACGGCAAGACGTTGCCGGTGGGCGAATACAGCATGTTCGTCGACCTGAAGGCGGACGAATGGACGCTCATCTTCTCCAACTGGCCGGCGCAGAAGGAATTCAATCCCGAGGACAAGACCGCGCTCTTCGGATCGGCCGGCTACACGCCGGACAAGGATGTGCTCCGTGCTCGCATGGAAGTGTCGACGACCGACTCGCGCGTCGATCAGTTGACCATCTTGTTCTGTGACGTCACGCAGAACAGCGGCAAGCTCGCGGTCGTCTGGGACACCACCACGGCGACGGTGCCATTCACGGTGGGGAAGTAGCGGCGCCTGTCGGCTTGAAGCGAGCGCACAAACCAGGTGTCACTTCCGCCGCTTCCTCATTCGGGATCGCAGCCAGGTCGCCGTCCCGGCCGTCGTCGCGTACGCTGGGCCGAGTTGCTCGGCCACGTACGCCGCTTCGTCCTTGCTTCCTAGCTCAAAATACGGCGGGAGCCCGAGCGGAGTCGAATCCGGATCGACGAGGTACTTCAGCACGTGCGGGTTGACGCGCCGCGCTTCCGCCAGAGCGGCGCGTGTGCGCGGACTGTCGCCCTCGGTCCGGAACAGCCAGAGGACCCGCGCATAGGGCCACAGCGCCTGAATGTCGTCCCCGTACTCATCGAGAAGCGCTCCCACCTCCACGTCTCGATTGAGCTCCAGGAGCGCAACAACGAGGAGATATCTGACCCCCTGATTGTCATTGGCGTTGAGCCGCAGCAACTCGCGATAGTGTGACAACGCCTCCTCATGCCGGCCCACGTCCTGCAGCGTCTGCGCAAGCCCGAAACGGGCGCGCATGTAAGGGCGCGTATCCAGAGTCTCCCAGAATTCGCCTCTGAGTCTCTCGAACCGTTCGGCTCCGATGGCGCGCAGCCCGGCGGCCACTCCGTGCTCATAACGCTCGAGCGCGAGGTCCAACGCCGATGCCCACTCGGCGAGAATCACCCAGGCGTCGGCGCAATCAGGCGACATGGCAAGCGCCTGGCGCGCGCGTGTGATTCGGAGCCGACCTTGGGCCTCCATCGCGTCGTACGCCAGTTCCTGCGCGCGCTCGAGAGGCGTCAGCTCGCGGCCAGCCGCCGCTTCTGCCGGCAGATCGAAGAGGCCACGCTCACTGGCCCGATCGATTTCCGCATTCAGGTCGTCCACCGACTCGAAGGACCGGCTCTCCGTCATGCGTTCGATGCGAACGCGGCTGCGTTCGGCCAGGCGAGGCATCGCGGCAAGAGGTGGCGCGGCGGCCGCGTGGCCGGCCTCAGCTTCGAGCAGGAGGGGGAGCCTCATCGTCAGCTCGATGGCGCCATCGAACGTGTGGACGCGTTTTTGCCAGCATCCGGCATCGAGTTCGTCGTCCGTCGTCTCCGCCAGCGCACGCAGCAATGCCTCGGCACAGGTGAGCTCGCGGCCATCGGGTCTCCGAATGGAGCCGTCGCGGCCGAGATCCGCGACCAGCGGGTAAGCGTAGGCGCCTGCCACGGGCAGCGCATGATCCGCCCACGCGTCGACGTCAGCGAACGGAAGTTCGTCAATCGATCCGAATGTGACGCGATAGGCGCGGCTCGCATACCGGCGGGGATCGGCTAAATCGAGCAGGCGTTCGAACGCTTCACGCGAGTCGAAAAAGCCGAGCCCGAACTCCTGCCCGCCATGGCCTAGCACCGACAGGTGGTGCATGGTTTCGGGCAGACCCTCATGCTCCACGACGATCAGATCGTCGTCTGCCAACAGTTCCCAGACGCGGGCCGTGTAGAAGGCGGCAGCCGCTTCCGCGAATGCGCGCAGGCGGTCGGGCGTGACGCCAGGAGACTCGAGCACACCCCGCAGTCGCTGACCACCGGTCGCCTCCGCCTCGAGGTTGTTCAGGACTTCGCGTACCGCGGTCATATCGTCAACGACGGCGACGTGGGTGGACATCCTGGCGAGGGGATCCGCAAGAGCATCGCGAAGCACGGGATCGGGCACTTCGACCAGAGCCGGGCGCCCCTCGAGACGCTTCGCGTATTTCAAGCCGAATTCGAGCAACGCCGTGAGCGCAAACTCCGGCGGCGCGGTGCGCCCCTCTGGTGGCAGCGCGAGATGGATGAACCCCGTTCGCAGACTCACCCACAATGCGCCGATTGGCCGATATGGCTCGGCAGCAGGATCGGCGGGATCGTCAATCCACGCCGGAAGCCGGACGAGACCACCTTGCCAGATCTCGTCGGTCCGTTGTGGGAGCTGTTTGAACCGGCCGAGTGCGAGTGGAAGGGCAACCGTCAGCGCCATGAGACCCTCGAGCCGTGTATCTTCGCACAGGCGGAGACGTGGAGAACACGAGTACGGATCATTGACCACGAATGAGTTGACACTTCTGATTGGCCCCTGCATCCTAGGAATGTGCTGAACTTCAGCAGTCGCCTTTCGGCCGTTCTCCTGACTTTCGCGCTGGTTGCGGGGCAGGCGGGCGTTTGCGCGGGCTGGATGCCGACCCCTGAAGCCCGCATGGCCTGCTGCTCGGACGACGGGACGTGTCCGATGCACAAGTCCGATTCCGAGCGCGGCGGATCGAAACGGGTCGTCAGCCAGGCTGAAGCCGATCGCTGCTGCGCGGCGTCGGAACAGGACGATTCGGCACCTTCACGTTCCAACCTCGCGTTCTCGGTCACGCTCGCGGTCGTGCTCAGTCCTGTTCCCGTGTTGATTCCCGCACTGGAAGCTGACGCGGACATCTGGCGTGCGTCGGTGCCCATACCGGCGGCTCGCGTCGCCAAACACCTCCTCCTCTCCGTCATCCTCGTTTAGACCCAAGACAGTCGTCGTGTGTCTGCTCGGACCGCGTATCCGAGCCGCTGAAGACGTCCGCGCGCGCGTACCTGACGAGTGTCCAAGCATGATCGATCGGCTCATCGACGTCGCACTTCGCAATCGGTTCATCGTCATCGCGGTGTACCTCGGGCTCGCGGGATGGGGGTGGTGGGCGATCACCGCCACGCCGATCGACGCCATCCCCGACCTGTCCGACAACCAGGTGATTGTCTTCACTGACTGGCCCGGGCACAGCCCGCAGGAAGTCGAGGACCAGGTCACCTACCCGCTCACCACGAACCTGCAGGGGCTTGCCGGCGTTCGCGTCGTCCGATCGCAATCCGCCTTCGGATTCTCGATGGTTTACGTCGTCTTCGAGGACAACGTGGAGCTCTACTTCGCGCGGACCCGCGTGCTGGAGCGGATGAGTCTCGCCGCCAAAAGCCTGCCCGCTGGTGTCACGCCGATGCTCGGGCCGGATGCGACCGGCGTCGGACACGTGTTCTGGTACACCGTCGAGAGTCCCACGCATTCGCTGCGCGAGTTGCGAACGATTCAGGACTGGTTCATCCGCTACCAGCTCAATGCCGTCCCGGGAGTCGCCGAGGTGGCATCGGTCGGCGGCCATGTTCAGCAGTACCAGGTTGACGTCGATCCGAATCGTCTCCGGACCTACAACCTGCCGCTCAGCGCGGTGGTGGCGGCCGTGCGTGAGAGCAACCTCAACGTTGGCGGCAATGTCCTCGAGTCCAATGGGGCGTGGCTGATCGTGCGCGGCGTTGGGCTGATCGCGTCCGTGGACGACGTGAAGCAGATCGTTGTCGGGGCGTCGAATGGCGTGCCCGTGTACGTGGAGCAGGTCGCAGATGTTCACATCGGCAATGCCTTCCGCGTGGCCTCACTGGTCAAGGGGACGACGGAGGCCGTGGGCGGCGTGGTCGTCGCACGCAGCGGCGTCAACACGAAGGAAGTGATTGACGCCGTGAAGGCCCGCATCGCGCAGATTGCCCCTGGCCTTCCGCAGGGCGTCACCATCGTCCCCTTCTACGACCGGTCGGACCTCATTGAACAGGCCGTGGACACGCTGCGCACGGCGCTCATCGAGGAGATCGCGCTCGTGACGCTCGCGCATGTGGTGTTCCTGATGCATTTCCGGTCGATTCTGATCGTCACGATCCCCTTGCCGCTGGCTGTGCTCATGTCGTTCCTGGGCATGTATTACGCCGGTATCTCATCGAACATCATGAGCCTCGCCGGCATTGCGATCGCGATCGGCGTGCTCGTCGATGCCGGCATCGTCGTGACGGAGAACGCGTTTCGCTACCTCGAACAGCGCGGCATCGACCCAGGCGATCGGCGACGTGTCATGGAGACCGTCCGCGATTCCACGCGCCTGGTGGGCAGGCCCGTGTTCTTCTCAATGGCGATCATCCTGCTGGCGTTCATCCCGGTGTTTGCCCTGACCGGGCAGGAAGGCAAGCTGTTTCACCCGCTCGCGTTCACGAAAACGTTTGCGGTCCTCGCCGCGACCGTGATCGCGGTAACGCTCGTGCCGGTCCTCTGCACGCTGCTGCTCGGTGGAAAATTCCACGCCGAAGAGGCCAATCCCGTCATGCGGGCGTTGCGCCGGCTCTATCAACCTGTCCTGGCGGGCGCCCTGGCACATCGGGCCCTCACGATCACGGCGGCGGCGGCTCTCTTCGTTGGCGCATTGCTTGTGGCGCGTGGCATCGGCAGCGAGTTCATGCCGGCTCTGAATGAGGGCGACCTCATGTTCATGCCGATCGCGGATCCGAGCATCTCGCTGGAGGAGAACACCGAGATTGCGGCGCGCCAGAACGCGGCGTTGATGACGTTTCCCGAAGTCGAATACGTCGTCGCCAAGGTGGCGCGCGCGGACACCTCGACCGATCCGGCGCCATTGAACATGACGGAGACGATCATCCACCTCAAACCGAAGGACCAGTGGCGGGCCGGGATGACGCTCGACCGCCTGCGCGCGGAGATGGGGCTGGCCGTGCAGCTACCCGGCGTCTCGAACATCTGGACGATGCCGATCATCAACCGCATCGACATGCTGACGACGGGCATTCGCTCGGAAGTGGGCGTGAAGATCTTCGGCACGGATCTCACGGTGCTCGAGGCGCTGGCGCGGAAAGTGGCCGAGTCGGTCCGTCAGGTGCCGGGGGCGAGCAACGTGTACCCCGAACAGGTCACGAGCGGCCAGTACCTCAACATCACAGTGGATCGCCGCGCCGCGGCGCGTTACGGCATCGGTGTCGGAGACATTCAGCAGGCCATCGAGACGGCCGTCGGGGAAACGACGCAGACGATGACCATTGAGGGGCGCCAGCGCTTCCCGGTGCGGGTGCGATACGCGCCGCAGTACCGCACAGATTCTCAGGCGTTGGGACGCGTGCTCGTCGCATCACCGAGCGGCGCGCAGATCCCACTGGCTCAACTCGCCACGATCGAGCACGCGCGCGGTCCGGCGATGATCTCGTCGGAGAACGGATTGCTGCTCGCGACGGTGCTCCTGAACGTGCAGGGACGTGACGTCGGCGGGTTCGTCGAGCAAGCGCGGGCGACCGTGGCGAGGGATGTGCCCGTGCCGGCGGGGTACTACGTCGGGTGGAGCGGCCGGTGGGAGAACCAGGAACGGGCACGCGCCCAGTTGCAGATCGTGCTCCCAATCGTCCTGCTCGTGATCTTTGTCCTCCTCTACTTCACGTATCACTCGGTGCTCGAAGCGGCGCACGTCCTGCTCGCGGTCCCCTTCGCCTTGACCGGCGGCGTGTACTTATTGTGGCTGCTTGGCTACAACTTCTCGGTCGCGGTGTGGGTGGGGTTCATCGCACTGTTTGGGACCGCCGTGCAAACCGGTGTCGTCATGGTGATTTACCTGGAGGAAGCCGTGGCGAGGAAGCGGCGCGATCTCGGCGGCACGTTGACCAGACCCGCCCTTCGAGATGCTGTCATGGAGGGCGCGCTGCTCCGGCTCCGACCCAAGGTGATGACGGTATCTACGGTGATCGCGAGCCTTCTGCCGATCATGTGGAGCACACGCGTCGGCGCGGAAGTGATGAAGCCGCTGGCCACACCGGTGCTCGGCGGCATGGTGTCTTCATTGCTGCACGTGCTGATCGTAACGCCGGTCATCTTCTTCTGGATTCACGAGCGGCGTTTGGGACTGCAGCACGAGCCCATGCCGAGACACGAACGCCTCGACGTGAGTCGGCGAAGCCTGCTGATCGGAGCAGGCGCGCTTGCGGTGGTGGCGTTCGGCGCCTTTCTGATGTGGAGAGCCTCCGGTCCGGCCAGCGACGAGACCGTGGACCGGAGTACAGCTGGCGTCATTCAAACCGTGCGCGCCGGCGATCTCGACGTGGTGCTCTTGTCGCCGGCGGGCGCGCTCAGGCAGGGCCGGAACACTTTCACGATCGAGTTCCGGCGGAGCGGCACGAACACGCTCGTCGATGTGGGCACCGTGCGCGCGAGCGCCAACATGCCCATGCCGGGGATGGTGATGTCCAGCGGACTCCAGGTGACGCCGACGGGCGTGCCTGGCCGGTACTCCGCGACGGCGGAGTTCGGGATGGCTGGCGCCTGGCAGATGGCGATTGAGTGGGACGGTCCGGCCGGCAGGGACTCGGTCAACTTCGAAGGAGGCGTGCAGTGACCACGCGAATCGTGCTGAGCGTCCTCATTGCGGCGCTGATGACCCCCGTCGCCGCAGAGGCCCAAGCGCCCGGTGACACCGGGGCCGCCGACCGATATGTCGATCCGGTCAATGGGCTATCGCTGGAGCAGGCGATCGCCCGTGCGCTTGAGCAGGAGCCCTCGCTCCGAGCGGCGCGGAGCGAGATCGACGTCGCGCGCGGGTGGCGGCTGCAGGCGTCGCTTCGGCCCAATCCCAACGTGTCGTTCGAACGCCGCGAAGAACCCGGCGGCACGGACAACGTGACTACGGTGGCAGTGGAATGGCCCCTGGATCTGTTCAGAAGGAGCGGACGCGTGGCGGTCGCTGACCGCGAGGTCCCGGCCGTTCAGTTCGCGGTTGCGGACCGCGAGCGGCTGCTGGCGGCCGAGGTGCGCGTGCGCTATGGCGACGTCCTGGCGACAGTGCGAGACTTGGCCATCTTCGACGAGCTCGTCGCGACGACGAGACAGCAACACCAGTTGCTGCGATCCCGAGTCGAAGAAGGGGCGACGCCGCCCCTCGAGCGCGACCTGTTGGACGTCGAGCTCGGCCGCCTCGAAGCCGAACGCTGGTTGCTGGCCGGACAGACGGAGGCTGCCCTGCTCGAGTTGAAGCGCGTGCTGGGGCTGAGCGCAGACGCGCCTGTGACCGTACGTGACACGCTGGAGGAGCTCGTGCGCCGCGAGTCGACGGCTGCGACGGAGATCCCAGCCAGCACAGTGCTCGGCCAGCGAGCGGACGTTCGTGAGGCGGCGGCACGGGTCGATGTCGCGGAAGCGAAGATCGATCGCGCGCAGGCAGAAGGGCGATTCGACGTGAGCTTGTTCGCCAATTACATGCGGATGGATGCCGGCTTCGCGCAGCGCGGCTTCAGAACGGACGGCGGTCTCGAGCGCGTTCGCGGGTTGTTTCACTACGTGTCGGCGGGCGCGATGATCCGTGTGCCAGTGCTGAACCGCAATCAGGGTGAAATCGCCGCGGCCAGGGCCGAACGCGCTGGTGCCGAAGCCGCTCATGAAGCCACCCGACTGGCTGCCGGCACGGAGCTTGCGGTCGCCCGTGCGCGCGACGAGCACGCCCGCCAGGCGGTGAGCGCCTACACCGCCGGAGCGCAGACGCTCGCACGTCAGAACCTGACCGTCGTCAGCCAGAGCTACGAGCTGGGGCGCGTCACCGTCTTCGACGTGCTCGCGGAACGACGGCGCTATCTGGAAGTCGAGCGTGCATACACGGCAGCATTGCGCGCGGCATACGACGCGCGGACGGCGCTCAATCGGGCGCTCGGAGGTGTGCGATGAGCGGCGCGTCACAGGTGACGATGCACAAAGGTGCGGCAGCGCTGATTGGTTCCGCCCTGGTGCTGGTCGGAGCCGGTGCGGGGTACTTGCTGATGCGAAGCAGTGCCGGCGGGAGTGAGCAGATGGGCGGGATGCCGGCCGGCACCGCGACCGGCACACCGGCTGCGGGCGCCCAACCACCTGCCGCGTCAACGGCGCCGAACACCGGGTCACTGCCCGACGTTGTCGTCTCACTCACCGCAGAGGCGGTCGAACGTGCAGGAATCGTGGTGACACCCGTCGCGCCCGGCACGTCTGCCGGTGAGATCCGTCTTCCAGGAGTTGTCGAACCGAATGCCTACAGACAAGTGGCCGTGACGCCATTGGTCGCGGGTCGCGTCACTCGTGTGTCAGTGGAGCTGGGCGCAAGCGTGCGGCCCGGGCAGACGCTCGCGCAGATCTACAGCCCCGAGCTGGCGGAGGCGCAAACGAAGTACGTGTCGGCCACAGCGAGGCTCGATGCCCACGATCGGGAACTGCAGCGAACACAGAAGCTGGTCGAGATCGGAGCGGCCAGCCGCCAGGAGCTGGAGCGCATTCATGCGGAGCATGCCGCACAGACTGCCGCGGTGCAGAGCGCACGATCTCAGCTCGAGTTGCTTGGTGTCCCGGCTTCCACGATCGACGCACTGGGATCTGGCAGCCACGTGAATGCGACGACAACCGTACCCGCGCCGATAGCTGGCGTCATCACGGAGCGCGCAGCCAACGTCGGACTGAACGTCGACCAGGCGACGGCGCTCTTCACCGTCGTCGACCTATCAGTCGTCTGGATTGTTGCGGATGTGTACGAAAGCGACTTCTCCCGTGTCCGCGTCGGAAGTGATGCGACGATCGCGACGGCTGCGTACCCGGGCGTCTCGCTGCGCGGTCGTGTCAGCTACATCGATCCGCAGATGAACCCGGAGACACGGACCGCCAGGGTACGCGTCGAGGTGCCAAATCCGCGCGGCGAGCTGCGACTGGGGATGTACGCGGACGTGGTGGTGACTGGCGCGCCCGGCACCTCGATGGCTGTCATTCCGCGCAGTGCGATCCAGAACGTTGGCGACCGCACAGTGGTGTACTTAGCGGACCCGCAGGAGCCCGGCACGTTCACCGAACGCGAGGTGCGCCTGGGCCGATCGTTCGGAGGACAGGTGGAGGTCGTGTCCGGCGTTCAGCCCGGCGATGCCATCGTGAGCGAGGGCAGCTTCTTCGTCAGGGCGGAACGCGAGCGCCTCGGTCTGCGCCCTGCCACCGCAACCGTCAATCCCACTGCGGGCCCAGAAGAAGCCAAAGGTACGGAGCTCAGCGACGACGTTCAGGTCGCGAAGGTAGTGGTCAACGAGCAGGGATTCGAGCCGGCACAGGTCGCGTTGCGCGCCGGCTCGGCTGCACGCATCACGTTCCTGCGGACGACGGACAAGACCTGCGCCACCGAGGTGGTGTTTCCGTCGCTCGACATCAAGCGAGCGCTGCCCCTGAACGAGCCGGTCGTGATCGAATTCACCCCTGCAAAAACCGAAGAGATCGCATTCGCCTGCGGGATGAACATGCTGCGCGGTACGGTGGTCGTGCAGTGACAAGCCCCTTGACCTTCAAGCCGACTTTAAAGTGTTCTATTGAAGTCATGCGCGCGCTACTCATCGGTGCCGTCGCGGCGCACGCGGGCGTCCCGACGCCAACAATCCGGTATTACGAGTCGATCGGCCTGCTCGAGCCCCCTCCGCGATCCTCGTCAGGGTACCGACGGTACTCTGAGCAGACGATCGTGGAGTTGCGCTTCATCAAGAAGGCGCAGGCGTTGGGCTTCGCCCTCGAGGAAGTCGCCGAGATCCTCGCGCTGTCTCGTTCGGGCAGAGTGCCGTGTTCTCAGGTGCTCTCGCTCGGGCACCAGCATCTCGCGGCCGTCGAAGAGCGCCTTCGGCGGCTCCAGGCGTTTCGCGATCAGCTCGCGTCCGAACTGGCCAAGTGGGATGAGCAGAAATCCGGCGTAACTCGTGAGGGCCTCTGCCGATTCATTGCGGATGCGGCTCCAGAAGCAACGGACGTCGCGTCTCATCGAGAAGCGCCTCGCCGTCGAGCGAAGTCTCGCAGGTGGTCGTGATCAGGATCTTGTTCTCGAGTATCGTCGGTGCTGCTGCTGGATTCTGCGCCAGGCCCTGCTGCATTCTTCCGGCGGCGGCGTCCGTGGCCGGCGTGAGCAGCGCGGCATTCGCACAGGTTGCGGGCACGTATCGACCTGCGTTCATATCGGTCAGCACGATCCTTCTGCTCGGTACGCTCTGGACGACGTTCCGACGCGAAGGAGGGTTGTTGAACAAGGGTCTCGCTGCGGGTGCGACGCTCGCTGGCTTCCTGCTGTCGCTTCGGACTCTGGAGGTTCTGTGATGTTCAGACGGACAATCTGTGCGCTTGCGGTGATGGGCGGGACGTGGCTGCTTTCGAGCCCGGTGGCCGCCCAGATGACTTGAAGCGGCTGTGCGAATCCGTACCTGCCAGGTTGGCGGGGCGTATTGACAGAAGGCGTCGCCGGTAGCCGTTTCAGGGTGGGCGCGTGGCTCGTGACGGAAGATCGTGACCGTGCGTACGACGGATCGTCAGAAGTAGACAACCCGATGAGGGAGCGCACCCGGATTACCGTACCGCTCGTGACGCTCGATGTCAGGATCACCGAACGCTTTGGCATCCAGGCCGCCGCGAGTGTTCCAGACGTGACGAGATCCGCCGTGATCCCCGGAGCCACCGGGTCGCTCGACTTCAGCGAGACATTCAGCGGATTGGGCGACACGTCAGTCGTCGGCTGGTACAAGCTGCGGCCGATGCGACAGTGGTATTCCATTGTCAATTTCGGCACCTCCCTGCCCACCGGCCGAACCGAAACACCCCGTTTCAGGACGGAGCTGCAGGATGGGAGTCTGGTACCACTGTCGCGTCTTCAGCGCGGCTCCGGGACCGCGGATCCGCTCGTCGGCGCACATGTCGGCCGGCGGCTCGGCAAGGCGACTGTCTTTGGCAGCATCGCTGCTCGAGTTCCTCTCTACGAGAACGGCGGCGGGCTGCGGACAGGAGCGTCTTCTGAAGCCAATCTTGGGATCGCCCGAGAAGCGGGTCACCATCGCCTGACAGGTCTCGCCCGCGTCGGCTGGCTGCACCGGCAGCAGGACAGGTTCCGCGGCACGCGTGTGCTGGTCGGCGGCGGCGATTGGCTGTACGTGACGCCAGGGATCGGCGTGCTCATTGGCAAAGGCGTCAACGTGCAGGCGGAGGTGAAGGTTCCGCTGTACCGATCGTTGTCCAACAAGCAACTCGATTCGCCGGCGATCTTTCAATTCGGCATCAGCCGGGCGTTCTGAAAGGGAGGGCAACATGAAGGGAGTATTCGCGCTCGTGGCGATTCTGAGCTTTTTGGGTTTCGGATCGGCCGCCGTCGCGCAGAAGGACATGGGGCCTGCTGGCGTCGTGTGCACGCTCACAGTCGAAGGGATGGCGTGCAGCGCCTGTGCGGCACGCGTTCAGAAAGAGGCGATGAAGATTGCTGGTGTGACCGTCGCCACCGTCAGTCAGCCCAAGGGCACAGCCGAGATCACCTTCGATGCCTCGAAGACTTCTCCTGCGGCAATTGCCAAGGTGATCACGGATAAGACGGGTTTCAAGGCCGAAGTTCGCGGGACGAAGAAGTAGCGCACGAAAGCTGGTTCCAGGACGAACGGGCGCCCCGGCCTCGAGCACGAACTCGCGCTCCCTCGACGCCTTGACGACGATCGCAATTCGATCTTGGAACCCAGCCGATCGAGCGAAGACTGTTCGGCGAACAGCCTCGCACGAATCCTGTCAATGCAGGCGCCGTATCAGCGGCCGACCATTTTCTGCAGGTGCTCCGGATAACGCGCCCCTTGCACCGTGATCTCCGAGGCTCGGCGGTCGATCTCGT
The DNA here is from genome assembly GCA_035512515.1 of Vicinamibacterales bacterium. GTDB lineage: Bacteria > Acidobacteriota > Vicinamibacteria > Vicinamibacterales > UBA2999 > JACCSI01. The sequence goes on along the minus strand of DATKDY010000071.1, from coordinate 9,785 downwards.
GGAGATCGTCGGACGTGAGCTGAATCGTCGCAGCGCCGATGTTCTCCTCGAGCCGATGCCGCTTCGTCGTGCCCGGGATCGGCACGATCCACGGTTTCCGGCCGAGCAGCCACGCGAGCGCGATCTGCGCGGGCGTCGCCTGCTTCCGTTCGGCGAACCTGGTGAGCCACTCGACGAAAACGAAATTCGCCTTCCGATTCTCTGCGCTGAAGCGAGGGACCACGTTGCGGAAGTCGGTGCTGTCGAAGGTGGTGGTCTCGTCGATCTTCCCCGTGAGAAAGCCCTTACCGAGCGGGCTGAAGGGCACCAAGCCGATACCCAGTTCCTCGAGCGTCGGCAGCACCTCTGTTTCGGGCTCCCGCCACCACAGCGAGTACTCGCTCTGCAGCGCGGCGACGGGCTGGACCGCATGTGCCCGACGTATCGTCTGCACGCCGGCTTCGGACAGGCCGAAGTGCTTGACCTTGCCTTCGCGAATGAGATCCCCGACCGCGCCGGCGACGTCCTCGATCGGGACGTCCGGGTCGACGCGGTGCTGATAGAAAAGATCGATCCGATCGGTCGCGAGTCGCTCGAGGGACGCGTCGGCCACCTCCCGGATGTGCGCGGGCCGGCTGTCCAACCCCGCCTGCCTGCCGCCCTCGAACTTGAAGCCAAACTTGGTCGCAATCACTACCTGATCGCGAACTGGGCCCAGCGCCTCCCCGACCAGCTCTTCATTCGTGAACGGGCCGTACGCTTCGGCGGTATCGAAGAACGTGACACCCCCGTCAACAGCAGCACGTATGACGGCGATCCCCTCCTGCCGAGTGGCCGCCGGACCGTAGCCGTAGCTGATGCCCATGCACCCGAAACCGAGGGCCGAGACTTCCAGCCCATTCTTGCTCAACGTGCGCTTCTGCATTTGCCGCTCTCCCTCGACGATCAGCGGTTGAGCCACCCTTGGGTCTCGCGATCCCTTGGGAGCGTGCCATCAACCTCAGAGTATCGCCGCGCGATGCATCTGAGTAGTCGTAAAGTGTCCGGGCCTGAGATAGATGTTGGGGATGCGGTCTCGGCAAAAGCCCGAGGTGACCGGTCATCGCGCTCTCCGCGACGCCCGCGACGCTTCGCCTACCGCGCTTCGACCTGGCGGACTTGTCCCGCCGAAGCGTCGGCGCGAAGGCGGATGCGCGCCTCGACGCGGTCGATGACGTCGTCCGGCGTCGAGGTGCCGGCCGTCAGGCCCACGACCGTCGCGGCCTCGAACCATTCGGAGCGGACGTCTGCCTCGGTCTGCACGTGATGCACGCGGGGGCAGTAGCGCGCACAGGTCGTGACCAGCTCGCGCGTGTTGTTGCTCGACCGGCCGCCGACCACGATGACGACGTCGGCCTGGCGTGCCAACTCGACCGCCGCGGATTGCCGTTGCTTGGTGGGCTTGCAGACCGTGTCGACGAAGCGCACGTCCGAGTGGGGGAATCGCCGCCGAATCAGGTCGACCAGGTGCCGCACCTTCTCTGCCGCCTGCGTCGTCTGGGCCGCCACGCCGAGGCGTGGATGCTCCTCGAGCGCGAGGACGTCAGCGTCTTGGAGCACGACGTCGAAGCGATCGAGGTCGCCGGTCAGGCCGCGCACCTCCACGTGGTCGCGTTGCCCGACGATGACGACGTGGTAGCCCTCGCGCGCGAGGGCCGCGACGGCGCGGTGCGCGACGTGTACGAGCGGGCACGTCGCTTCGACCACCGTCAGCCCCAGGGCGCGCGTCCGCGCGAGGGTGCGCTCGGACGTGCCGTGGGCCGTCACCATCAGGGTCGGCGTCTCGACGTGGGCGACGTCCTCGGCGACCGCGATGCCCTTCGCCTCGAGGGCGCCGAGAACGGTGGGGTTGTGGACGAGGTCACCGAGGATCGTGAGGGGGCCGGCGTCAGCGTACTCGAGTGCGAGCGCGATGGCATCGCGAACGCCGAAACACATGCCGAGGTGGGCGGCCCGGAGGATGCGCATGCTTTACAATGCAAAGTATACTGCAAAGCAGACCGTGTCAAGTCAGCCGCGGCACCGCCTTGAAGGCGCCGAAGCGCCACGCAGGGCGCAGAGCAAAGGCGACATACCGCGGACGTTGAGGGGAAACATGTTGAAGAATTGGACGGAACACTGGCTCGCACTGATCATCGTGGCCGTCGGGCTGCTCCTCGCGGCGATTTCGGGGCTTTGGGTGTTCATGACCACCACGGCGACGCCCCTGCACCCGAACCCGCAGGACGTGCGATCCGTTACGGGTGCGACCCCGGTGCCAAAGTGGGCGGGCGCCGTGGAGCAGGCGCGGCAGATCGCCCGTGCGGGTCTCACCGAGCAGAACCTCACGGGACTGTCGGTGGCGGTTGGTGTCGGTGGCGACCTCGTGTGGGCCGAAGGCTTTGGCTGGGCCAATCTCGAGCAACGTGTGCCCGTCGCGCCAGAAACGCGGTTCAGAATCGGCACCGCCTCCACGGCGCTCACCTCGGCCGCGGTCGGCCTGCTGCTGGAAGGCGGCCGGCTCAAGCTCGACGACGAGATTCAGACGTACGTGCCTGCGTTCCCAGAGAAACCGTGGTCCGTGACACTGCGTCAGTTGATGGGACATGTGGCCGGCGTCAGGAACGACGGCGGTGACGAGGGGCCGCTGCTGTCGCAGCGCTGCGAGCGGACGGTCGAAGGGCTCAAGCATTTTGCGGACCGTTCGCTGCTGTTCGAGCCGGGGACCCAGTACCGCGTTTCGAGCTACGGCTGGATCCTGGTGAGCGCCGCCGTCGAAGCCGCCGCAGACGAGCCGTTCTTCACGTTCATGCGGGAGCAGATCTTCGAGCCGCTGCGCATGGACGACACGACCGCCGACTCCGCGACGGAGCCGATCCCGGATCGGGCGACCTTCTACTTCCCGAGGTTCGCGGCGGATCCCCGCTACGGCCTGCACCTGATGCGCGAGATCGACTATTCGTGCTACGCCGGATCCAGCGCATTCCTGTCCACGCCGTCCGACCTGGTGCGCTTCGCTATGGCGATTAACAGCGGCAAGCTCCTACAACCCGCCACGGTCCACCTGCTCCAGGCCCCACAGCGACTGGCCTCGGGCCAGGAGACGGGCTACGGTCTTGGCTGGGATCTCGAGACCGTCACGCTGGCGGGTGAACAGACGCACGTGGTCGGCCACGACGGAACGTCGCTGGGCGGGATGGTGGCGTCTTTTATGACGTTCCCCGAGCACGGAATCGTCGTGTCCGTGGCGTCGAACATCTCCTACGCGGACACGTTCTCCCTTGCGGTGAAAATCGCGCAGGCCTTCGCGCTTCACTGAGGCAGCTGGGTGAAACGGCCAACATCACGCCTCGAGTTTCGCCAACTCGTCGAAATGTGCGTCTGCGGTGAGAAGGGCGTTCATCGGTAATCGACGGCTCGCCCCGTCCCGGACACGACTGACCCCATCAGGCTCGCCTTCGAGTGGCCGCGCCGCCATCCTCGGCACCGGAGGCTTTCATGACATCTCGAGCTCGTGTGCTTCTGACCTTGTCGTTCCTGCTGGCACAGGCGTCGGTGGCCGAGGCGCAGATTCCCAGCCAGTTCGAGAATCTGCAGTATTTCGCGAAGGACATTCCCCGGGACGCGCTGATCCAGCGCATGCGCGAGTTCTCGTTCGCGCTTGGCGTCCGCTGTCAGTACTGCCATGCCGGTGGCGACGGCATCTCGTTTGCGGGCGTCAGCTTCAGCTCCGACGACAAAGACGCCAAGGTCAAGGCCCGCTTCATGCTGCGCCTGGTCGAGACGCTCAATACCACGACGCTCGCCTCCCTGCCCAACCGTCGCAACCCGCAGGTGAAGATGGATTGCGTCCACTGTCACCGCGGCTCTCCGGTGCCCACCACGCTGGCGACCGAGTTGACGCGCGTGATTGACGACACGGGCGCCGCCGCCGCCGTGACGAGATATCGCGAGCTGCGCGAGGAGATGGCCTCCGGCCGTTTCGACTTCGGCGAATGGGAGATCAACGAGCTGGCGCGGACGCTCTCGGAGGATGGCAAGTCGGCGGCCGCTATCGCCATGCTCGAGCTCAATGCGGAGTACTATCCGAAGTCGGCCGCTATCGACCTGAGCCTGGGAGATCTGCATCGCGAGCGCGGCGAGCGGGAGCAGGCGATGGCGCGATACCGTCGCGTGCTGGAGAAGGATCCCCAGAACCTTCGCGCCAGGCGCGCGCTCGAGGAGCTCGAACGCAAGAAGCCTTGACTCCACTGACGAATCGCCGATGGTTCGTGCTCGCGGTCGTGGCGGGCTGGGCGGTGCTGGCGCTGCTGTTTGCGGCGACCAACTCGCTGACCTATATGTCCACCGGCCGGCCGCCGCTCTGGGGGCTGTCGATCCGGATGGCGCTCGCCGACTGGCTCGGGTGGGCCGCGCTGACCTTTCCGGTGCTGTGGCTGGCCCGCCGGCTGCCGCTCGACCGCGGGCGCCTGCGCGCACGGCTGCCGCTGCACCTGGTCGCCGCCGTGGCGGTTGCCGTTTTCAAGGTGGCGTTGGATCGATGGGTCCGCCAGGCGGTTTTTGGCTTCCCGGTCAGTTACTTTCTGCTCAGCAGCCTCGTCCCTCACTTCGTGATCTATTGGATCATCGTCGCCGCCGCGCACGCGCTGGCGTATTACGCGCAGAGCCGGGAGCGCGAGCTCGCCGCGTCGCAGCTCGAGGCGCGACTGGCTGAAGCACGGTTGCAGCTGCTGCAGATGCAGTTGCAGCCGCACTTTCTGTTCAACACCCTCCACGCCATCTCCGAGCTCGTACATGAGAGTCCGGAGACCGCCGATCGGATGATCGGCGCGCTCAGCGACCTGTTGCGCGAGGCGCTCGACGCCAGCCGCGTGCGGCAGGTCCCCCTCGACCATGAGCTGCATCTGCTGGGACGCTACCTCGACATCCAGACCCTCCGGTTCGGTGATCGCCTCGAGGTGGCAATCGACGTTTCCGCGGATGTGCGCCGCTGCCTGGTCCCGAGTCTCGTCCTGCAGCCGCTGGTCGAGAACGCCATCACGCACGGCCTTGCAGCGCGCGCCGCCGCCGGCCGCATCGATGTGTCCTGTGCACGTCTCGGCGACCGCCTCGTGATCGAGGTCGCCGACGACGGGGCGGGCTTCGCACCAACGGAGCGGTTGCGTGAAGGGGTTGGGCTCGGCAACACTCGAGCACGGCTTCAGGAGCTCTACGGCTCCCGCGCCGCCCTTGACGTGCGCCGCCGGCCATCCGGCGGTGTCCTGGTGAAGATGACGATCCCGGCGTATGAGCCTGCGCACGCTGATCGCGGATGACGAGCCGGTGGCGCGCCGCCGCATCCGGCGCCTGCTGCGCAGTACGCCGGACGTCGTCATCGTCGGCGAGACCGGCGACGGTCGCGCGACGGTGGACGCCATCCATGCCCAGGCGCCCGACCTCGTGTTTCTGGACGTCCAGATGCCTGAACTCGATGGCGTCGCTGTCGTCGAGGCCGTGCGGCATCGCCCTCCGGCCATCGTCTTCGTCACGGCCTTCGACAGCTATGCGCTGCGCGCCTTCGATGTGCGCGCGGTCGATTACCTGGTCAAGCCATTCAGCGAAGAGCGGTTTCTCGACGCGCTCTCCCGCGTGCGAGCGCAGCTCGTGCGCAAGGATGATCTCGAGGCGTTGACGGCGCTGCTCACCGCTGCGGCGACCAATCAGCGCTACCTGACACGGATTCCGGTCCGTGCGGGGGAACGCATCCGGATCGTGGACGTGGGCGACATCGACTTCATCCTGGCGGCCGACAACTACGTGACGCTGATGACCGGCGGGCGGGAGCATCTCGTCCGAGAGACCCTCGAGGGATTGCTGCGCGAACTGGATCCACGGCGCTTCCTGCGCGTGCACCGATCAGCGATCGTCCAGATCGATCGCATCCGCGAGCTCATGCCGGTGGGCGGGGGGGATTACGCCGTGACGCTGCGGGACGGCACACGCTTGACACTCAGCCGCACGTTTCGCGAGCGCGTCCTTCGGGCGCTCGGACGGCCTCGATAAGCCCGGGGGCGAGCAGGCGTCCCGGCGAGCCTTTCATCTCGTCGAGTCTCTGCACCTTCATCCATGCGGACGCTTGCGGCGCCGTGAGATCGAGCGTCCGCTCGGCGACGATGTGTGAGCTGCCGGTTCTCGTCCTCAGCGAGCGTTCCATGCCGTCACTCGCTCGTGCAACTGCGCGTGCTCGCGCAGGAAGTTGGTCTATCCGCGTGAACAGTGAGCGCCATCACGCCTCGAATTGCGCCAACTCGTCAAAGTGTCTGTCGTCGTGCGCGACATCGAGTCCGTGGATCTTGGCACACGCGAAGATGAGGAGATCCGCCAAGGGAACGGTCACGCCGGATGCCCGGCTACGATCGGCGAGTTGAACCGAGCGGATCCAGACCTCAGGAGAGATCTCGTAGTCCGGAAGCAGGGCCTCATAGCGACGAAGCGTCTTCCGCTCGGCCTCGTTGGTGACGCCGCGCCACAGCTCGAGCCGCACGGCTGGACACCATGCGGCCTCACCGTTCTCCAGCAGCGCGTTCACGCGATCGCGTTTTGCCGGGTCACCACTTTTTCGGAGCTGGTGGACCCACAGCGAGCTATCGACGAGCACGGGCATGAAGGTCCCGGTCGCGCTTGGCGTCGATCGCCTCGATCTCATCGTTGGTCGGGAAACGGTCGCTAAACGTCCCCGTATACTTGACCAGCTCGGCCATGCGTCGGCGTCGATTGAACTCTGCCAGCACCTTGACGACCGCCTCCCGCTTCGTGGTGGCACGCGTGAAACGCATGGCATCTCGAAGCTCGCGTTCTGGAATATCTATGGTCGTTTTCATGCTTCCATAATAGTCACTTGTAGATTCCAAATCAATGGATCACGGAATACCCATGGGTCTGCTGCACAGTCGCGCGGCAACATGGCCGTGACCCTTGCCCGTACTTCGGCGACGTTCACGGCCGCTGACGTGGCCGCGATCCCTCGCCTTCGCGCTCTCGTGTCCGCAGGATCTCGATCAGTCGCTCCACGTCCCGCCTCTGCGCCTGCGCCGCGTCCAGTCGTGCCTGGGCCGTCGAATCTGAAACGACGGCGCGCAGGTCAAAACGACTGGGAACGTCGCACTGGGAAAACAGGCACGGGGCCGTCAGACCGGCTGCGGGACCCCGAGCACGCGGTCCCCTTCGGCGCTCAGGAAACTGACATATTTATTCAAGTATACTTTTGATTACTTGATATGCCTGCAAGGAAACGAGCGGTATCCCTGAAGGCGTCGGTGTACGAACAGATCGCCCGCATTGGCCAGGCCGCGGCCAGCCCCAGCCGTCTCGAACTGCTCGACTTGCTGTCGCAAGGCCCACGCACCGTGGAAGCGCTGGCTCAGCAAACGGGCCAGAGCGTGGCCACGACGTCCCACCATCTGCAGGTGCTCCGGCGAGCGCGTCTGGTGGACGCCGAAAAGGCGGGTTTGTACGTCACGTATCGCCTGGCAGACAAGCAGGTCGGGCAGTTCTTGCTCGAGTTGCGGCGGCTGGCGGAATCGCGGCTGGCCGAAATCCACCACGTCACACGCCAGTACCTCGAAGCGCGCGGCGCGCTGGACCCTATTGACGAGGAGGAACTCCTGCGGCGCGTCCGCGCCGGCGACGTCACGTTGGTCGACGTCCGGCCACGCGAGGAATACGTTGCCGGTCACCTGCCAGGCGCCATCTCGGTGCCGCTGGCGGACTTGGCCAAGCGTGCCGGCGAGCTTCGGAAGCGGCGCGACATCGTCGCGTATTGCCGTGGACCGTACTGCGTGATGGCACTCGACGCGGTCGATCTCCTTCGGCGCAAAGGCTTCCGAGCTCGCCGGTTGGAACACGGCGTCGCCGAGTGGCGTGCGCGGGGCTGGCGCGTCGAACCCGGCGCTTCTCCTGAGACGAGTAGCCGGCCATGAATCCGCAATTGTCGCGGGCGCCCGGCACGCCGCGTCTTGGCCTGCGTGAAAACCTCCCGCAGTTCGTACTCTTAGTCGTCGTCAACGCGTTCGTCGGCGCCATGGTCGGCCTGGAGCGCAGCATTCTTCCCGCGATGGCGGAGCAGGAGTTCCAGCTCGCTGCACGCACCGCTGTGCTGTCATTCATCGTGGTGTTCGGCGTAGCGAAGGCGCTCACGAACTATGGCGCAGGCCGGCTTTCGGATCGCTATGGGCGCAAGCACGTGTTGGTTGGTGGATGGCTCGTGGCCGCACCGGTTCCCTTTCTTCTCATGTGGGCGCCCAGCTGGAACTGGGTGTTGTTCGCGAACCTGCTGCTCGGCGTCAGCCAGGGCCTCACGTGGTCGACGACGGTCATCATGAAGATCGACCTCGTCGGCTCGAAGCAGCGTGGGCTAGCCATGGGCTTGAACGAGTTCGCCGGATATGTCGCCGTCGCCGCGAGCGCGCTGGCCACGGGTTGGATTGCGGCCCGATACGGCATCCGACCGCAGCCGTTCTATCTGGGTGTCGGCTTCGTCATCGTGGGACTGGCGCTCTCGGTACTGGTCGTACGCGAAACCCGCCATCACGTGTCGCATGAGTCCGCCCTTCTCGGGAGCCTGCCTCCTGACGGAATGCCCACCCCGCGGCAAGTGTTTTGGCGGACGACGTTGTTCGATGCGAACCTGTCGAGTGTCAGCCAGGCCGGCCTTGTCAACAATCTGAACGACGGCATGGCGTGGGGTCTCTTTCCTCTGGTATTTGCCGCGGCGGGCATGAACCTCGCGCAGGTGGGGATGCTGGCCGCGATTTATCCCGCGACCTGGGGGATGGCGCAGCTCGTCACGGGCGCACTGTCGGATCGCAGCGGACGCAAGCCCCTCATCGTGTGGGGTATGTGGGTGCAGGCCGCCGGCATCGCCGTCGTGACCCTCGCACACACGTTCCCTGGCTTCGTCGCGGGTGCGGTGCTGCTGGGGATCGGCACCGCGATGGTGTATCCCACGCTTCTCGCCGCGATCGGCGACGTCGCTCATCCGTCGTGGCGCGCCTCGGCCGTCGGCGTGTATCGACTGTGGCGCGATCTGGGGTACGCCATCGGGGCGCTCGTGGCCGGACTCACGGCCGACGCCTTCGGACTTCACGCGGCGATGTGGCTGATCGCGGCACTGACATTGTCGTCCGGCGCCATATCGGCCCTCCGAATGGCGGAGACCCTGCCGGTGCCGACGCCTCGTCCGTCGGCCCCCCTTCCGAACGGTCGCGTGGAGCCGGAAAAGCCGATGCCGCGCTCGCCACGACAGCTCGCCGTCGAGACGCGCAGACCGGAGTAATCGTATGCCGAAGACACTCTCCATCCTGAACGATCCTCCATATGGCACCGAGCGCAGCTACAACGCCCTTCGTCTCGCGGCATCGTTGTCCAAGCGCGAAGGAGAGGAAGTGAAGATCTTCCTGTTGGGAGACGCGGCGAGCTGTGCCAAGAAGGATCAGAAGGTGCCGCAGGGCTACTACAACGTCGAGGTACGCGGTCAGGCCGTCGTCGACACGGTGTCGGCGCTCGGACCATAGATGGCCGGCACCTTCCCACCCATGGCGCGCAGATACGCGCTGAGCTGGCCGCGATCATGAGCATGCTGGCGCGAGCCCTCGCGACGGGTGCTGGATTTCTTATCGGCGCAACGGCGGTGTCCTTCGTGCCGTCGAACGAGTGGTGGGTCCGCGTCTTCGACTTCCCAAGGCTGCAGATAGCCGTCGCCCTGACACTCGTGCTCGCCGCCTGTATGGTGGCGAATCGTGGACGCGGGC
>DATKDY010000070.1:0-2364 GCA_035512515.1 Vicinamibacterales bacterium | reverse complement strand
GCTGAGAGCGCTGAAAGCTGAGAGCCGAAAGCTGAAAGCGATCGTGTCTGTGATCACCAACACTCCCGACATCGCCGACTTCACGCGCGAAGATTTCGATCGCGCCTGGCGGCTCGATACCGACGCGCCCCGTCACGCTGGAATCTGCCCCGAAGCCGCCATCGTGTTGCAGCGCAACTCCCCACACGACATTCAGGACCGCCAGATTCACGTCTTCGTGGACGGCGAGCCGATTGGGAAGATTCGATACGGACGTGCGCTCTGTCACCCGATCGAGCCCGGCGAGCACACGGTCCGGGTGTTCAACACGCTGCTGTCGCAGACGATCACCGTCAAAGCCGCGCCCGGCGAACAGGTCCGCCTCCAGTGCGGCAACGGCATGCCGCCCGCGGGATGGCTCATGATGATCTTCCTCCACGTGACCTACCTGCGGGTCTGGATCTCGCGCGACGACGTCACGTAGCCGAGGTCCTTGGCGGAGGGTTTGGCGGCGATGGCATTCCGGGACGTGACGGTCGGCCGCCTCTTGTCGCTTCTCGCGGAGCAGCGGCCGGATCGCGAAGCGCTCGTCTATTCACACGCCGGGCTCCGGTGGACGTTTCGGGCGTTGAACGACGAAGCGCGCCTGGTCGCGCGCGGGCTCATGGTGCATGGCGTGCGGCGCGGGGATCACGTGGCCGTGTGGGCGACCAATGTGCCCGAGTGGATCGTGCTGCAGTTCGCACTCGCCAGGATCGGCGCCATTCTCGTCACCGTCAACACGTCGCTGCGCGCTGCCGAGATCGAGTATCTGCTCTGTCAGAACGAAACCTCGACGCTCATCACCATCCAGGGCTTCCGCGGTGTGGACTACCTGCAGGAGCTCCGGCAGGTTCACGCCGTCGGCGACGAGGCGAACCGCCGCGCGCGGTTTCCGAAACTCGAGCGCGTGATCTTCATCGGCGACGGCTGCCCCGACGATCTGACGCCATACAGCGCTGTCCGCTCAGCCGCCGCCGGCGTGGCCGAGGCCGGACTCGATGCGGCGGAGCGGGCGGTGGGCGTAGACGACGTGATCAACATGCAATACACGTCGGGCACGACCGGCTTTCCCAAGGGTGTGATGCTCACCAGCCGCAATATCGTCAACAACGGCTACTGGCTGGCCGAAGGGCTCGGCTTCACCCCGGCCGATCGCCTGTGCCTGTGCGTGCCGCTGTTTCACTGCTTCGGCTGCGTCATCGGCGTGCTCGGCGCCTACACGCACGGCGCGTGCATCTGCGCGATCGAGTCGTTCGATGCCCGCAAGGTGCTCGAAACCATCGAACGCGAACGATGCACGGCGCTCTACGGCGTGCCGACGATGTTTCTCGCGGAGCTCGAGGACCCCGAGTTCGCGCGCTTCGATCTGACGTCGCTGCGCACGGGCGTCATGGCGGGCGCGCTGTGCCCGGAGCCGCTCATGCGCAGGGTGATCGACGCGATGCACCTGTCCGAGATGACGATTGCCTACGGGTTGACGGAGACTTCGCCCGGCCTGACCCAGACGCCGCGCGATGCCGGCCTCGAACAGCGCACCCAGACCGTCGGCCAGGTGCTGCCCGAGATCGAGGTCCGCATCGTCGATCCCGTGACCGGCGGCGACGTGCCGACCGGCGAACGCGGGGAGTTGTGGGCGCGCGGCTACGTCGTGATGAAGGGCTACTACAACATGCCCGAGCAGACCGCGGCGGCGATCACGCCGGACGGCTGGCTGCGCTCGGGCGATCAGGCGTCGATCGACACCGGCGGCAACGTGCGGATTACCGGACGCATCAAGGACATCATCATCCGCGGTGGGGAAAACGTGGCGCCGAAGGAAGTCGAAGACGCGCTGCGCCTGCATCCGGCGGTCGCCGACGTGTCGGTGTACGGCGTCAGCAGCGAGTTCTTCGGCGAAGAGGTGGCGGCCGCGATTCGCCCGCACCCCGGCGCGTCGATCGACGCGGACGAGGTGATGCGCTTCTGCCAGCCCCGGCTGGCGCGCTTCAAGGTGCCGCGCCATGTGCGCGTCGTCGACGGGTTCCCGATGACCGCGTCAGGCAAGATTCAGAAGTTCAAGCTTCGCGAGCTGCACGAAGCCGAGCTCAGTGCTTCGCGATCTTCGACGGCGTGAGCCAGGTCTTGCCGTCTTTCTCATTCGGCGGGATTCAGCACCCTCCGTGTTGCTGCTCTCCCGGGGGTTTGGCGATGACTTCGCCGGTCTTGACCTGGAACCGGCGGAAGCGCCCGTAAGTGGCCACCCCGTCGACGCGTTCGTCGCGGGCACGATACCGCTCGCGCATCTCGACCGGCACCAGGAACCCGAGCATCGGTTCCGACTGATAGCTCACGTTGATGGTCGCG
>DATKDY010000069.1:0-4340 GCA_035512515.1 Vicinamibacterales bacterium | reverse complement strand
ACGCGCCCGCCGGTCAGTTTGCCTTGACTTCGAATTTCTTCGTCTCGACGGACCGGCCGTCGAGGAACAGTTCCACCTGGTACTTGCCGGTCGGCCAGCCGTCCGGCTTCGAGATGTGGAACTCGGTGCGCTCGCGGTTGTGCGGTGCGATCGCGCGGGTGGATTCGTCCACCACTTGGCCGTCTTCGTACGTCCAGCGCGCGCGAAGCGTTGTGCTCGCCGACGATCCGTCCGTCGCAACCGACGCATAGATCGTGTCGGTCGGCCGGAAGTTGTCGGTTGGGTCTGTGATGGCCTTGTCGCCACCAATAGCACGACCCAGTGTGACATCGGTGACCTTGACGGCTGATCCCGCGCTCCCGGTTGTGTCGCTCGGGGTTTTGTCGCGGCACGCAGTGCTCACCATCACCAACGCGACGCACAGCGAAAGAGAAACTCTGTTCAAGTGACGCATCCTGATTCTCCTCTTAAGACCGCGGGATCTTGAGCTTCTGGCCCGGATGGATGAGGTCAGGATCCTTGATCTGGTCCCGGTTTGCCTCATAGATCCGGCGCCACTGATTCATGTCTCCGTACTGCCGCTGGGCGATCTTCGAGAGGCTGTCGCCGGAAACGACGACATAGGTGTCGGTCGTGTTGCCGGTAGTGCCGATCGGACCGAGATCCGGCGGTGGCACCGCAGCGGGCTCATCGGCTGTGGCCGAGCTACCCGACTGGACGTTAGAGAAATCGGCCTTCGGTTTCTCTTCTTTCTTCCACAGCTTGTCAAAAATACCCACGTGAATCTCCTTCGCGGGAAGGTACGCATTGTTCTGTCGTGTACGGCTAGTGTCGCAGCACTATCCGTGCCGCGCCCAGCCACCTGAAGCGGAACGGTGCCGCAAACGAAAAAGGACAGAGCCTACGGACGGCCGACCAGCACGCCTTTCGCGCGGAACGCCTTGATCAACCGGTCGCGGCGTAGATGAACGATGAAGAAGTTCGTGTCTGACGGGAGTGGCTGAATGTTTCACGGGCTGATGGCTCCTGAGTAACGCCGAAGGGGCTTTTGACCCACTCGACCGGGGGGAGGAAGTCCCTTGGCGACTTTGCATTAGTAATTTTGCGTGTATCGAAGCGGCGCGTTCTAATCTCGACTCACGTGCCGCTATGCACGACTATCGGTCATGATGATGGGTTGGTGAGCGGTTCGGTACTCGTCCCGCCACGCGTCGCGGAGCGTTCGAAGCAAAGTTACTCATGCCGGAGCGCAACCAGCGGGTCGACACGAAGCGCCCGGCGGGCCGGCAGGTACGACGCCATGAGCGTCACCGCAGCCATTAGTACGGCGACGCCGCCAAGCGTCACTGGATCCACCGGGCTGGTGTTGAACAGCATTCCGACGACCAGACGCGCCACGCCGAGCGAGGCCAGCAGCCCGAGGCCAATACCAATCGCGGCCACTCGCCCAACAGGCCCGAGGAGCGCATGGACGATGTCGCGGCGCTGGGCGCCGAGCGCGATGCGCACGCCGACCTCTTGCGTGCGTTCCGTAGCCAGGTACGCCGCGAGGCCGTAAACGCCCACTGTCGCGAGGACCAGCGCGAGGAACGCGAAGGTTCCGAGCAGGATCAGCGAGAAACGGCGGCCGGCGAGGGAGCGCGCGATGCCCTGCTCCATTGCGATGTCGTTGATCATGACCTGGCCGCTGTCGTACTCGCGCAGCGCCGCGCGCAGCGAACCGAGCGCTTCGGCCGTCGCGCTCGACGAGCTCACGACGACGCTGAATCCTCTGGCGGCGAGCGGCGCGAGGCTGTCGGGCAGTTGCGCGTCCGGAACATACACCTGTAGTCGCGCACCATTAGCGGCTTCGCGGGCATCGAGACCCCAGTGCTTCACATCTCCGACGACGCCGATCACCTCGATCGGCTCGCTGATCGGGTCCAGATGGATTCGCTGGCCGATCGGATCCCGGCCAGGGTAGACGCTGGCCGCAAACGCCTCGTCGACAATCGCCACAGGTACACTGTGCGAGATGTCGTGCGGCGCAAACCCTCGCCCTTTGCGCAGCGGAATCCCCATGGCCCGGAAATAGTCTGGTCCGACGGCGGAGAACAGCGCGAGCGACGCATCGCTTCCAACCGGCTTCGGTTCCCCTGCGCGCCAGAAATCCACGGCATTGTTGTTCCCCGTGTACGGCAGCGCGCCGAACACCGCGCTCGCGGCCTGCACCCCGGGAACAGCGGCGAGCCGCTCGGCGATCTGGCGAACGGTCGTGCGTACCTGCTCGGGAACGCTTGCACGCTCGCCCGACAGCCCAGTCATGAACGTGACAACGCCGCGGGGATCGAATCCCGGGTCGACGCGCCACACCTGCGCCAAGCTACGCGCCAGGAGACCTGCGCCGACGAGGAGGATCAGTGTCAGCGCCACCTGGGTGACGAGGAACGCATGCTGCGCGCGGTGGCGGCGCGCGCTCCCGGATCGCCCGCTCTGCTGCAGCCCCTGACTGAGGTTCAGCCGCGTGGCGCGAAGGGCGGGCACGAGGGCACACGCCAGCCCACTCACCAGCGCGGCGGCCGCCGCGACGAGTAACACACGCCCGTTGAGCTCGACGTTCACGACGTCCGGCAATGCCGACGGGATGAGGCTCAGCGCCGCACGTGTACCCCATGCGGCGAGCGCTACGCCGACGGCGCCGGCGGCGGACGCGAGGCAGACGCTCTCGGTGAGCGCCTGCCGCAGGATGCGCGCACGGCCGGCGCCGAGCGCATCGCGCACGGCGAACTCCTGCGATCGGCGCGTGAACCGCGCCAGGATGAGGTTACTGACGTTGGCGCATGCAATGAGCAACACGCACGTCACCATCGCGAGGAGGAGCACCAGCGTGGGCTGCAGATGGCCGACGAGGTCCTCTTTTGAGCGGCAGCACGTTCACACCAACGCCCTTGTTCGCCTCCGGGTAAACAGCCTCGAGTGATCTGGCGATAGTGTCCATCTCGGCGCGCGCCTCGGCGAGGCCGACATCTGGGCGAAGGCGCCCGATCGCCGCGGTGGCGTTCACGTGACGCGACAGGAACAGCTCGTCGTCGTACTGGCCGATCGGCAGGAACACGTCGTTGTAGAGACGGGGAATCACGCCGACTCCAACGTACGCCGGCATCACGCCAATCACGGTGTACAGCTTGCCGTCGAGCGTCACCGGCTGCCCGACGACGCCCGGGTCGGAAGCAAAGCGACGACGCCAGAGTCGCTCGCCGAGCAACACGACCGGCGGTCCGCCGGCCTGGTCCTCCTGCGCCGCGAACGTTCGTCCGAGCAGCGGCTGCACTCGGAGGATAGAAAAGTAACTCGCCGACACACGTCCGCCGATCAGACGTTCCGCTTGTGGCTGGCCGGCGAGCGTGAACATCTCGATAAACCATGCCGCGATCGCCTCGAACGTGCGCGTGCGCCCGCGCAGATCGAGGAAGTTCGGATAGGAAACGAAATTCTTGGTCGAAGTTGACGACGTCCCGTGAACGGCGACCAGGCGGTCGGGCTCGGCGTAGGGAAGAGGATTCAACAATGCGGCGTCGACGACGCTGAAGATCGCCGTGTTGGCGCCGATCCCAAGCGCCAGGCTCAGCACGGCAGCTGCGGTGAACGATGGATGTTGGATCAGGATCCGCGCGGCGTGCCGGACGTCCTGCCGCATCTCTTCAAGAAATCGGCTCACGGTTTTTCTCAGCGTCGGTTATACACCGATGCGTCCGCAACCGGCGAGACCGGTCACGCCCGCATGTGCCCGATGACTCCACGAGCAAGCGGGGGAGTCGACCGGATCATGCCGTCGGGTCCCGGCATGGTGCAGACGGCTCCGGATTTGATAAGCACACGGCGACTTATCGTTATCAACCATCAGACATTCGCGCTTGTGAGGACGCGATTAGCTGCCAGCGCTCGCAGCTAATCACTTCCGGCGCTGCGGGGCGAAGGCGCAACCTCTTGACGGTATGGGGTTACGCCCCAAGCGCAGACAGTCGCACAGCGGCATTGGCTGCGGCTGCCTGCAGCCATACGCGGCGCTCGCAGCTAACCACCGGCGGACCTGATCGCGCCGGCGGTGCTATCATCGCGTCAGCCTTGGAGTTCTGCTCTCCAAAGCCCGCACAAACGGCCGGCGTTGGCTGCAAGATACGTTTCGCCGGTCTACTCCAAGAGTAGTTATGCGGCATAGAGAACGGCGGCAGCGGCTTCGAGCGCAAGAGCGGACATCTAAGCCGCATACATCCCTCTCCTTCCTAGGATGACAGGCCAGCCGATCGGGCAGTACCGCATTGGTGAGCTGCTCGGGGCGGGCGGGATGGGCGAGGTCTATC
>DATKDY010000068.1:0-40820 GCA_035512515.1 Vicinamibacterales bacterium | reverse complement strand
GCCGACGCCATCAAAAAGGGCGAGGACGGCGTCGTGCGCAGCGCGCTCAAGCCGCGCTGCATCGCCTGCTCGAATTGTGTGCTCGCCTGCCCGTTCGGCGTGCCGACCGTGCATCTGGGACCCGAGCTGATGATGAAGTGCGACATGTGCTACGACCGCACGTCGGTCGGGCTGCGCCCGATGTGCGCCACCGTTTGCCCGTCGCAGGCCTTGAGCTATGGACCGCCGGAGGAAATCCGACGGCGACGCACTGCCACGCCGGTCAACGACTTTGTCTTCGGCCACGAACACGTCCGCACCAAAGTGTTCATGATGATGCCCGCCGACGCGGTCGTCACCGTCGATGTCGAGGACTACATGCAGAAGGACACCCATGAAACCCAACGATGGATCCTCAACGAAGCCGCTCTGGGTTGAGGAGTTCCCGGTTGACGCGGCCGACGACGCCTACGTGCTGCGGCGTCAGTTCACCAAGTTCCTGGTGCTCACCAGCGTCGGCATGGCGGCAGGCAACGGCTGGATCTGGGCCAGGTCGCTGTTCGACGAGCCCGTCACCGACTGGCCGCGGGTCACGGTCGCACGGGCGTCGGAGCTCGCGCCCGGGACGGTGAAGATGTTCACCTACCCGGGCGTCACCGATCCGTGCATCCTGGTCCGGCGTGTCGACGGCGAGTTCGCGGCGTTCAGCCAGAAGTGTACGCACCTGTCGTGTGCGGTGTACTACTCGGCCGAGGAAAATCGTCTCGAGTGCCCGTGCCATGAAGGGTACTTCTCGGCCGAGACCGGACGCGTGCTGCAGGGCCCGCCGCCGCGTCCGCTGCCGAGGGTGCTGCTCGAACAGCAGGGCGACGACATCATCGCCACGGCGGTCGACCTCGGAGGCGACCACGCATGAGGGTCAACCCGCACCTGACGCGGCGCCGGCGCCGCACGGCGGTCGACGCCGCGCTGCTGTTCGTGATCGTGCTCCTGATGGTGCAGATGTGGCTGCTCACGGCGACGCTCGAGTCGTACCTGGCGGGGCACCATGATGTGGCGCTGCCGGGATTTCTCGCCTCGCTGTTCCTGCTGGCCGTGTGTGTTGGCATCTACGTGCTCGTCCTGCGCCTGGATCGCGCGCCAGAACGAGAAGCGGAGCCCAGGGGCTTCGGCCCCTGGCGCCTCGGCTGAACTTTGGAACTTTGGAACCCTGGAACCCTGGAACCCTGGAACTTTGGAACTTTGGAACTTTGGAACCTTGGAACCTTGGAGCTTTGGAGCTTTGGAAATGGCCGCACCGCAATTACCCCCAGCCGAACCGCTGGCACTCGACTCGCTGATCGCGCACACACCCGCCGGCATCGCGAGCCGCGTCATCGCCCGGTCGGCCGGCGGCAACGTCACGCTGTTTGCCTTCGATGCCGGGCAGGAGCTGAGCGAACACACCGCGCCGTTCGATGCGCTCGTGCTCGTGCAGCATGGCACGTTCAATCTCACCATCGGCGGGCAGGCCGTCCGCGCGAGCGCCGGGATGGTGGTTCGCCTCCCCGCCAACGTGCCGCATGCCGTCGCCGCGGCCGACCAGGCCCGCATGCTGCTGATCATGCTCCGCGCCGACGCGGCTGCCGCTTAGTCCTCGCGCAACGCGCGCGGGAACAGCACGGTGTTCTCGAGATCGATGTGCTCCAACAGCTCCGATTCGAGCTGGCCGAGCCGCCGATACAACCCCTGCCACGTCGCACAGGCATCGTCCGGCGGCGTCAGGTTGCTGGTCAGCTCCCGAATGCGGGCCAGGTTGATGCCGTGCTCCTCGTGCTCCAGCTCCATCACTCGTACGGGGCCGGCCGTGCGCGCGCCGTACCCTTCGAGGATCATCGGGAACAGCACCTTCTCTTCTTTCGCGAGGTGATCGATCACCGCCGCGTCCAGCACCTTCAGATGAGCGGCCAGGCCCCGCGGACAGGCTGGCTTCTCGCCGTGCCGCGATTCGACGCGCTCAGCCAGGGCGATGAGCTCGGGAAGCTCTGCACGGAGCGGCTCGTGATAGCGCGTCACGATGAAGCGGATGAGATCGGCGAGCGGGGCGGTGTCCCATTGGCGACGATGGCCGCCGACCACGATCAGCGCCCCCCGAGTTACAGCGCGCATGTGAACTCGCTCCCGTCGTCGTCATCCGGGGCCGCCTGCAGCACCGTCAGGCGCATCGGCCCGCGCCGCGGTCCAACGCGCGCGGCCAGCAGGCTCGACGCCTGCGCGAGGTAGTCGAGATGCGATCCGGCGAGGAGGGCCGCAAGCGGCACAGCCATCATCGCCAGGTGATCGTCGACAAATCGCGCGGATGCGTCGGAGACGACCTGCGCGCGCGCTTCGTCGCCTTGCGCGTACGCGTACGCCTCTTTCAGCTTGAGGTAGGAGACAAACCCGGCTTCGACCGCGACGTGGTCCGGCGTCTCCGTGAGCTGCGGGTCGTACGCGAAGGCGCCGTAATAGCCCGCCAGCGTGCTCATGAGCGACCCCAGCTCCAGCGTCTCGAGGTAACTCGCCTCGCGCGGCGGTGCCGGCCCGCCGGGGCCGAACACCGAGTGATACTGGCCTTCGGTCGCCGTCTCGCCCACTGCGGCAACGGCGGCGCGCAGCCCGTCGTCCTGCAGTTCGCTGGCGAGCCGGGTGATGTCCTCGCGCCAGCTGGCGTCGGGACATTCGAACAGCCGGCCGAGCAGTCGCCACGCCGCGGCATCGTGGAGCAGCCCGTTGACGCGATCGTCGAGGACCTGCGCGCTCATGTCACCTCCCGCATTGACAGGCCCACCCAGCCGCTGCGCATCTTGCGTGCGCCCGCTTCCCGGGCCGAGCCTTGCCACACCGCAAAGGCGACCTGTGTTCGTGTGGTCGGCGACAGGCCGTCGGGAACGCCACGCGTGATGACGACGGCCCATCCGGCCGGCGTGCGGACACCGTGCCCGCGCGAGGTCGTGGCGGGTGCGGCCGTGATGGTCCCCGGGCCTTCGGCGACGAGGTCCTCGACCGCCGAGGATCGTGCGCCCCCGCGGCGATTGCCGACGGCATCGGCCGGCGCAAAGCGGCGAGCCATCTCGGCCTGCGCGTCCGACCCCTTCTCGAGCGAGGGCGCGTCGAAGGGATAGTGATCAATCGACGCGTTGGGATAGAGGTCGTTGATCGTGTCGCCGCGGCCGTTGACCGACGCCTGCCAGTCGGCGCGCCAGAAGGTGATCTGCACACCTCGTCCGAGTTGTCCCATTTGAGGATCGGGCGTGCTGACGTCGGCTTTCTGCGGCAGTTGCACCGCGCAGCCATCGACAAACCGCCCCGCCCCGGGAAGATCGTCGGCCTCGGCGTCGCTCCACTCCAGGCGAAACGCGATCTCGGATCCGTTGGTGATGGCGCGCACGCGCACTTCGGGCGTGGATGGCGTCATGAGCCGCGGCTCCACGAGGTCCTGCAACAGGAGCTGGGCCACGTGTTCCGGCGCGTTCTGCCACGCCGCATCGTTGGGATCGTCCGGCACGGCCGCCGCTCTGATCGCGACGACCTCCGGCGTGGTGACGGGCGCGCGCTGGCACGAGGCGACGCACGCGAGCGCCACGACGAGCCACGGGCCGACTGTTTTCTGCATGACGAGCCTCGCTTACGGACAATTGACGCGGGTGATCTGATAGATCTTGTCGAAGGCCGGGCGGACGAAGACCGGCTCACGCAGCGGCACGCGCACGAGCGGCGTGCCCTTCTCGTCATAGCCGAACACCTCCTCGCCACGCCGCGCCCACCGCTCCATCACCGACTCGGACGAACCGAACAGGCCAAGCAACCCGGCCAGGTCCATGTCGTTGTGCGCATTGCGATAGATCCTGATGGCCTCGTCCACGCCCGGCCCGAACATCTGACGCAAAAACGCCGGCGGCACGTGAATGGGCGGGATGTAATACACGTTGGGCTCGAGGCCGAACTGCGGGTAGATCGGCAGGGCGACCTTGCGCACGTGCACGAGGTAGTCAATCGGATTGTCGGGCCGCGCGTCTTCCGGCTTCGAGATGTAGCCGGCCATGCGGATCTTGCCGATGCAGTTGACGAAGCACTGCGGCTGCAGGCCGACCTCCATCTTCGGGTAGCACCCGATGCACTTCTCCGACGTGCCCGTCATCGGATTGAAGTAGACCTTCTTGTACGGACACCCCTTGACGCACTCCTGATAGCCCCGGCACTTCCCCTGATCCACGAGCACGATGCCGTCTTCGGGGCGCTTGTAAATCGAGCCGCGGGGGCACGACGCGAGGCACGCGGGATAGGTGCAGTGGTTGCAGATGCGCGCGAGGTAGTAGAACCACGCCATGTGCGGGATCGAAAACCCGGCGCCGCCATCGACCTGCCCGGCGCAATCGTCTTCGCCGACGTTGGGATAGGCGTAGTCCTCCGAGGCGGGCATCCAGCTCGCCACGCGCTCGCCCGCTGGCGCGGACTCGAAGATGGTCTCGCCTTCGTAAGTCGTGCCGTTCCACTTGCCGCCGTTGAGCATCTCCAGCAACTTGAGATCCCACGCCAGCGGGTACGAGCCGTACGGCTTGGTCTCGACGTTGTTCCACAGCATGTATTCCTGCCCCTTGCCCGACGTCCACGTCGTCTTGCAGGCGAGGGTGCAGGTCTGACACGCAATGCACTTGTTGGTGTCGAAGATTGCGGCAAACTGTTTCCTGGGGCGACTCTCCGGATACCAGTAGGCCATCTCGCGGCCGATCTGCCAGTTGTAGACGCGTGCCATGGCTTACTCCTTGGAGGTGTCGCGTGACACCGTTGTGCCGGCATAGAAGCCCCCGGCGAGGTACCGTTTCATCGCATCGGACTCATAGCGCGGGCGGATGCCCAGCGCGGCGGGGCGCCACAAACCCTTGGCCTCGAGACCGCCCGGTTCGGCGCGCGAGATCTTCACGAAGGCTTCGCGCGGCGCCCCGGTCGGGCAATGCACGTCGGGCAGGAAGCCCTTGCCGAGCGCCTGACCGAAGAACTCCTTGCGCACGAGCGAGTCGGTCATCCAGGTCGGCTTCAACCATCCGCGCGTGGCGGATTGATGCGAGCCGGATCGGAACATCGCCTGGAAATTGGTGCGCGGGTTCTTGGCGAGCCCGTCGGCCCGCGTCTTCTGCCCCTGCACGGAGCCGGGAGAGGCGCCGTACATGTTGAACCACATGCGCGTCACGCCACGGGGCGTCCCCGGGTAGTACCGGGCACGGCACAACAGGCGGGCCCACTCCATGTCGCGCGCGTTGTTCTGCCAGCCGCGGAACGGACGATCCTCGGGATCCGGATCGATCCAGACGTAGTCGCCGTCGTCGATGCCGATCTCGCGCGCGTCGGTCGGGTTCATGTCGACGTAGCCCTCGGTCACGAACGGCATGCGCTTGTCTTCGCGATAGATGTCGCCGAAGGGGCCGAACAGCACCGCGTTCATGTCGGTGTCGATCGGCGTCGTGTGTGCGCCGTGCCGGTACTTCGGCGTGTGGAAGATGAACTTGTACCCCTGATTCGTCAGCGGGTGCCGGGTCTGCCTGGTCTCGGCCCAGGTGAGCACGACGTTGCGGCCGCAGCGCGTTTCGCACGACAGGTCGTCGCGCCGGACGCCGTAGTCTTCGGGCTGCGCGGCCCGAATCGCCTCGTGCTTCGGCGCGACGATCACGTTGGGCTCGTAGAACGTGGAATCCACCGGCTCGCGGTGCACGGGCAGGTTCTCGCCCGCCTCGATGAACTCGTCCTCTTCGCGATAGAGCTCCAGCCGGCCGCTCTTCGTGTACCAGGGCCGCGAGTCCACCACCTGTTCGTAACCCACGACTTTGGGCGAGGTCCGCGATTGCATCAGCGCCGGGATGCCCTCGCGCGCCTTGGCTTCGAGGTCGTCGAATCTGTAGCCTCGCGTGTTGGTGGATGCGTCGAGAATGCGTTGGAGGTAGACATCGGTGCGGCCTTCGCGCACGAACTTCCAGCAGTCGTTGAACCGCTGGTCGCCGGTGAGCTCCGCGAGCTTGGACGCGACGAGCGTGAACACCTCGATATCGCCGATCGTGTTGAAAATCCGCTCGAGCGGCGTGCGCGGGAACACCACCAGGAAGGGGTTGGTCACCGACGCGGTCATGTCCGGGTGCTTGAGCTCGGCCCACGAGTCCACGCCGAAGACGACGTCCGCCCACTCACACGACCCGGTCCACCACCACTCCTGCACGGCGATCATCTCGATGCGCGGCAGCGCGTTGATCACGGTGTTGTAGTGCCACTTGACGTTGCCCAGGATGGAGTTCGCATTGGCAAACCACATGGCCTTGGTGGGCGCGGGCATGTGAGTCGAGCCGGTCAGCAGCCGATGGCCCACCCGCAGCGGGTGATCCTCGTGGTTGTAAAAGTGCGCCGACTCGGCGCGCCAGTACTGCCGCGGCCGCGCGGGCCTGGCCGGGTCGAGCTCGAGATCGAACGGGTTCTCGTTGATGTACTGCGGCGACCCGTTGAAGAGCGCCGTGCGGTAGTTGCCGGCGTACGATCCGACGTTGCCGCCGATCTTGCCCACATTGCCCGTCAGCGACGCCAGCAGGAAGATGTCGCGGTCCTTGTTGTCGTTGTTGAAGAACTGATTGGGCCCCATCCCAATCGCAAACAGTGTCGTGCCCGGCTGACTGGCGACGTGACGAGCCAGCCACTCGACCGCGGCCACCGGCGCCCACGTCAACTCCGCGGTCGTCTCCGGATCGAAGTGCGCGGCGTACTCCTTGACCAGATCGAACACGGGCCGGCAGCGCACCCGCGTGCCGTCGGCCAATGTCACCTCGACGCTCCCTTCGAGCTGGGGATCGCCAATCGGGGATTGCGCCCCCACTTGATCCCGGTTCAGCGGTTTGGCCTGTCCCGACGCGACATCCCACCACACGTAGTCGCCCCAGTCGCTGCGCATCGCCTGGGACAGGTACTGATGATGGTGCGAGAGCGGCGGCGGCGGCGTCTGGCCCGGCGTGTAAACCTCGGTCCTTTTCAACTCCGCAAGAGCACCGCCGAACACGTCCTGGGCGCGCAAGTACTTCAACGTGTCGGTGCGGACGAGGATCGGCAGGTCGGTCCAGCGCTTCACGTAATCGGCGTCGTACAGCCGGTCGCGCATGATCACATTGGCGAGCCCCAGGGCCAGCGCCGGCGTCGTCCCCGGCCGCACCACGATCACATCGTCGGCCTTCGACGAGGTGGCGGAGTATTCGCAGGCGATGACGACAACGCGTGTGCCCTTGAGCCGGGCTTCGGTCAGCCAGTGCGCGTCGGGCATCTTGGTGCAAATCCAGTTCATGCCCCACACGACCACCGTTTTGGCGTGCTCGACCGCATTGAGATCGAATTCGACGGTCTGCTGGCCGGTGACCATCGTGTGGCCGGGCGGCAGATCCGTATGCCACGAGTAGTTGTCGAACCCGCGCGACCCCAGCGCCTGATCGGGCCCCACCTTGCGGACGTGCGCGTCGAGCAGCGCCAGCGAGTTGGCCATGCGATACATCCCGAAGACGCGCGTGATGCCGAGCAGCGGCATCCCGCCCCGCAGCTTCAGCACCTGCGTGCCTGCGCCCTGGGTCGCCTGGATGGTCTCTTCGTCGTAGTGCTGTGCGCGCAGCCTGGCCTGTCCTGTTTCCCCGGAGTAGGTTTCGGCAATGTTCTTCAGCGCACGCGCCACAATCGACGCGGCCTCGTCGTGCGGCAGACGCACCCACTCGTCGCGGGCGCGGTTGAAGTACTCGGTGGGCGGGCGGCCATCGTCTCCCCGTGGAAATCCGGCATCGACCCAGCGCTTGAACCCGGCGCGCACCATCGTCTGATTGACACGGCGATCGCCGTAGAAGCGGCGCGTGAGCGCGAGGCCTTTCTGACACACGCGCGGATCCCAGCGATGCGTCGTCCGGTTTCCCAGCATGTCCGTCGCCTCGCCGTATTTCATGCTGGGACCAATCCGGGCGATGACGCCCTGACGCACGTAGGCGTTGAGGATGCAGTTGTGCGTATCGTTCGGCGCGCACGAAAACGTGAATTTCGAATCGTACGCAAACAGGTCGCGATACACCCGCTCCCAGTCGCGGTTCGGATACGTGGCCAGCGGGTTCGCCACCGCCTGGAGACCCCACGCGTTCTCCGCCGACAGCGCAAAGCCCCCCAGGCCGGTCGCGGCGGCCATCTCGAGAAATTCGCGGCGTGATACCTGTCTCATGGCGTGACTCCCCAGGTGCGGATGAACGTGACGATGGATTCGATTTCCCGTGGCGACAGCGTTCGCCGCGCCGGGTCCGGCACGCTGAAGCCGGCCATGGCGGTGCCGCGCCGGCCGCGCGTGATGGTCTCGACCAGATAGGTGTCGGTCGCGAACTGCTGCAGAACCGGATTGGCGAGCGCGGGGGCATCGGCGCCCTCGCCTTTCGCGCCGTGGCAGCCGGCGCAGGCCGCCGCAAACAGCCGCTCGCCCTCCGCGCGATCGCCTCTCACCCACTCCCGCGGCCGTGGATCCACCGGCGGCTCGACGCCAGCCAGCGTGCGAAGATGCGACACAATCACGGGCACATCGGCCGCCGTCAGCCCGGTCGAGCCATCGACCCAGGCGCGCATGCGCGTTCCCGGCCGGCCGCGAACGATCGTCTCGCTCACGAGCGCGTCGGGAGCGATCGCCAGAAAGTCCGGGTTGGCGACGGAGGGAAACGCCGCGAGGCCCGGCGCCCGATGGCCTTGCCCTTCGCGACCGTGGCACCCGCTGCAGAACGCGCCGAAGAGCGTGGCGCCATCGGAGGTGAACTCCCGCTCGCCGAAACGCTCGACGCGCATGCGATCGCGCGGCATATGCGATCCGGGAAGGTCCCGGCGGCGGAGCGACAGCGTGTAGAGCGTCAGCGCGTCCACTTCGGCGGCGGACACCGGCGGAGCGGGCATCAGCGAACCCACGACCACGGCGGCCGGCGCGCGGACGTGTTCGGCGAACCAGTTGGCGAGGGTGCGCTCGCCAGGCACGGACGAGAAGTCTGCGCGCCCGGGGTCCTTCTCTCCTGCCAGCGTCAACTCGGGACCTTGATCCCCGCCAACACCGCTCACCTTGTGGCACCCCAAACACCCGGATGAGTGGAAGACGCTCTTCGCTTCGACCAGGCGCGGCGCTCCCACGCGCGTTTTCAGGAACAGGTCGAGCATTTCGCGATCAGCGGCGGAGACGGGGCCGAACGCACTCTGCCACGGGCCGCGGGTCGTCTCGGCCGCCGTCTTCACGTGGGCCTCGTACCAGCTGGTGTCATAGCCAGCAAGGCCGGCGTGTGACAGATCGGGGCCTTCCATCCCGCCTTCGTCCGGTCGCAACGTGCCGCCGCGGCCATCGACGCGATGGCAAGCCACGCAGTCGAGGCGCTCGAACGTCAGGCGCGCGCGCTTGAATGTCTCAATCTCTGGAACGCCTGATGTGGCGTGGCACGTGCCGCACCCGGCTTCGGTCATCGCGGTCGGCAGCATCGGCGCCGGCCAGAACAGCACACGTCCGTGCGCGTCCGCCTTGTCGGTGGCGCGCCCCTGACCACCGTGGCACACGGTGCAGCCAAACTCGGCCGGGTCGTGCACCACCGGCCGATGCACGGCCATGCCGGGGCCGGCGACGCCCTGCTCGCCGGGCGCCATCGCGACGTGACACGACACACAGCGATCGGCCACGCCAAGCGAGGTGTTCACGACCTGGCGAAGCTGCACGGGGAGCGGCCCTTCGGTGGTGTACGCCTGCGACTGGATCTGCCGCCACTCGCGAAACACGTTTTCCTGCAGCGCGGCGATGATGAGCAGCGCCAGCACCCCCACGCTCGATCCGAAGAGCAGCCATTTGTTTCTGTTCATGGCGTCCTCAGTGCGCGGGCCAGTCGGCTGGCGACCAGTAGAAGTGCCAGTTCGGCCCGCGGAAGTACGTGCCGATGATGGTCAGCACCACGAACCCGCAGAGAAAACACGTGAACAGCGCGAGCGCACCGGCCCGCGACGAGTTGTACCGGCGCACGAGCCACAGCGAGTAGCCGGCGTAAACGGCCGTGAGCACGGTCCCCGGATTGATGGCGGTAATCACCAGCTGCGGGATGTCGGGGAACCATTCACGCAGCCAGCCGTAGCGGATGGCGACCGATTCGACGACGATCGCCGACGCGAAGCCGAAGGCCATCGAGTTTTGCACGAGCGGCCAGCCGCCGGGGCCGCCGAACCATTCGCCCGTGCCCATCCGCTCGCGATCGAGATAGGGAATCAGCCCCAGACCGACGAGGACGATCATCGGGATGCCGATGCCGCCCATGAACGCCGAAAACGCGACGAGCTCCTGGAGGCCGAGGAAATACCAGGGGGCTTTCGCGGGATTCTCCGGCACCAGCGGATTGGCCAGCTCCTTGAGCGGCGCGTCCGAGACGAGAGCCAGCGCGAGGCAGATAAACAGCGTGAGCATCAGCACCGCGAGCTCCGCATAGAAAAGGTGCGGCATCGACGGGATCGTGTTCTCGGGTCCCTGGCCCACGGCGGAGGTGCGTCCGCGCACGATCGCGGCAAGGTGGTACGTCTTGGCCGGCGCCTCCGTGAACACCGGATAGGTGCCGGTGGGCTCCGTGCCGAGTCGCGCGTCGACGTCGGCCGGTTTGGTCAGGCCGCCGTCCTTCCGGACGCGCCAGAAGTGCACCGCCATGAGCATCGCGGCGACCAGCGGCAGCACCATCACGTGCAACAGGTAGAAGCGGATGAGCGCTTCTTCACCGACCGTGTCGGATCCGAGCAGCAGCAGCCGCTGCAACCCGCCCGGATCGAACATCTCGGTCACGCCCAGCGCGTCGGTGATCTCGCGCGGCGACTGCGCGATGTTCGCGCCGATGGTGATCGCCCAATACGCGAGCTGATCCCAGGGCAGCAGATATCCGGTGAACGACAGGCCGAGCGTCGTGACGAGCAGCGCCATCCCGATCAACCAGTTGAACTCGCGGGGCGCGCGATACGCGGCCGTGTAGAACGCCCGCGCCATGTGCAGGATGACGGTCACCACCATCAGGTTGGCGGCCCAGCGATGGGCGTTGCGCATGAAGCGGCCCGTCGGCACGACGAAGTGGATGTCCTTCATCGACTCGTACGCAACGTCCGGGTATGGCTTGTAATAGAACATCAGCAGGATGCCGGTCACGAGCGTGATGAGAAACGCCGCAACCGAGGCGATGCCGAGTCCTGCCGTCGTCGCCCATCTCAGGCTCCAGCGATGCGTCCGCACCGCGTGCAGGTGCAGAAAGACGTTGTTGAACACAAACGTGGACCGCGTGCGGTCCGTGGTCGGCGCGCCCGTCCGCAGCGCCGTCTCGCGGAACCGGCGCGGGGACTGGCGCAGGTCGTGCGCGAACCGCCCCAGAGCCGTCGGTCGTTCGGCGCTCATGCGTTCACCTTCGTTCCGGCCGGAACCGTGGCGCCTTCGTCCACGACGACGGTGCCGCCGTTGGCGGTCACCTTCACCCAGCTCAACGCCGTCGGCGCCGGTCCACGCACGACCGCCCCATCGCGGGCAAATTCCGACCCGTGGCACGGACATTCGAAGCCCGTGGCATTCGGTGTGATGATGCAGCCGAGGTGGGTGCAGATGATCGAGATCGCATAGACGCCCTCCGCATCACGAAACAGCGCCGTCGTCCGGCCCGCCGGCACGAAGGCTTCGCCGGGCGCGAGCGTCTCAGGGAGCGCGACGCTGAACCGCTTCGATGGCGAAGGCAGCACGGCCGCCTTGGGCATCCGCATGATGCCGAACGCCGCAAACAGGAGCGTTGCGGCCATCGTCCAGAGCGACAGCAGACCGAGCACGTCGCGTCGCGGGACCACTTCGGGTTCGAGCCGCGAACCGGGCGCACCAGGCTTCACCGTCATGCCATCCTCCACTCGGTGGAAAACGTGACGCGCTCCATGACGATCGCGTCCACGGGACACCGCATCACGCACAGCGCGCAGCGGATGCACCGGTCTTCGTCTTTCAGAATCGCCGAATGCGCGTCCAGGTTGGCCACCTCGCCGAGCGCGCCGCCGATGGCCGCGTCCAGATCCGCGGTGGCCGCCATGGCACTGAGCGGCACGAGCTTCAAGCACTCGGTGGGACACACATCCGCGCACCCGCCGCACAGGACGCAGCGGCTGCCGTCGAACACGGGGGTGACGCCGCAATCGAGGCAGCGCGAGGCCTCGCGCATCGCGAGCTCGGCGTCGTAGCCGAGCTCCACCGGCACGCCAGGGTGTGCCAGGCGATCAGTCGGTTCACGAACGGGCACCGCCTGCCGGCGAATCGACTCGTAGCCGCGCTCGCGCTGATAGCGCGGCAACGGCAGGTGCGCGGTCACCGCCGCGGCGTGCAGGGGGCGGCCCGTGAGATAGGTGTAAACCGATCGCGCGGCCGCTTTGCCCGACGCCACGGCGTCGATGAGCAGGCGCGTTCCATGCGCCAGATCACCGGCGGCAAATACCCCTGGCGCCGTGGTGGACAGCGTCCCCGCATCGACTTGCGGCCACCCGGGACGTGCCATCGACACATCCGCGCCTCCGTCGGCGAGGAACCCGGTGGCAGGCGACTGGCCAACCGCAAGCAGGACCGTGTCACACGGGACGACGCGACGATCGGCCTCGTCGAAGAGGGGCGCGAAGCGGCGCTGCTCGTCGTACACCCGCAGGCACCGCTTGAAGGCGACGCCGGTTACGGCGCCGGTCTCGTCTCGCACGATATCGACCGGGCCCCAACCGTTGAGCCGTTCCACACCCTCTTCGTCGCCTTCCAGAATCTCGATGGTGTCGGCGGGCATCTCCTCGAGGCTCTCGAGCGATACCAGACAGACGCGCGCCGTCGACTCGAGCCGGGCGGCGGTGCGGGCCGTGTCGTACGCAATCTGGCGCACGACGCTGCGTGCGACGTCGTACGCCACGTTGCCGCCGCCGATGACCACGACCTCCTTGCCGATGTCGAGCGGTTCGCCGAGGGCGACGGCGCGCAGCAGATCCACGCCGCCGTAGACGCGCGGCCCGCGCTCACCTGGCAGGTTCAGACCGCGCGACGCCTTCGCGCCGACCGCGACGATCACGGCGGCGTGATCGCGGCGCAGCGCCGCAAACGAGATGTCGCGGCCCACCGTGACGCCGCAGCGGATCTCCACCCCAAGCGCGCGAACGACGGCCACTTCGCGTTCGATGATCTCCCGTGGGAGCCGGTACTCCGGAATCCCGACCGCGAGCATGCCGGCAGCGACGGGCTCGCTTTCGAACACCACGGGCGAGAAGCCAAGCAAGGCGAGATCGTGCGCGGCGGAGAGCCCCGCGGGGCCGGCGCCGATGATCGCCACCCGCTCCCCGGCCCCGAGCTCGACGCGCCCCTCGGTCGCGGCCCGCAGCAGCGCCGCCATCTCGTCGGCGTCTGCCGCCACTGCGGGCACGTGGCTGCGAAGCGCGTCCATGACGGCATCGGTTGATCGCGCCTCGGGTCCCGCGAGCTCACAGACGAACCGCTTCAGCGCCCGAATCGCGATCGGCCGATCCTTCGCGACAAAGCGGCCGTCGTCGTCCACGCGCGGCACCTGTCCTCGGCGGCACGCCACCTCGCACGGTGCGCCACAGACACGCCCGCAGATCGAGGCGAACGGATTGGGCCCGCGGGCAATGAGGTACGCCTCCTCGAACCGGCCGTCGGCAATGGCGCGCACGTACCCGCGCGCGTCGGTGTGTACCGGACACGCGCGCTGACACGAGATCAGGTTTGCGTGGTAGCCCTCACCGGGGACTTCCACCCGCAATCTGAAATCAGGCGCCGTGTCGCGCATCGTCATGGGAGCGCTCTCTTGTGAAGGCGGGCTAGCGCGGGTGCGCGTAGCTCGCCGCGTTGGGAATCAGAACCGGACGCCGATCCACAGGTTGAGCAGCAGAAAGGCGACCTGGACGGTGCGCCGGATGAGCACGGTCTGTTCGATCGGACGTTTGTCGTAGTAGCGCGCCATGTCGGCAGCAACCCTGAGCCCCACGCTAATGTCGGCGGAGGGCCTGCAACATGACGACCGTCATATGTGAGGCCTTTTTCCTCGAATCGTTCGGGGCGGCGATACGATAGCTGGGGAAATGTCCGCGCCATCCGACGACCTGCTGCGAAAAATTCCGCTCTTCAAGCGCGTCTCGCCGGCCGACCGCGCGCGGGTGGGTGCGGTGGCCCACCTCAAACGCTATGGGCCGGGCGAGGTCATTTTCAGGGAGGGCGAGGCGGCCGACACGTTCCTCACCATCGTCGAGGGGCGTGTGAAAGTGTTCAAAGCGACCGCGGCGGGCAAGGAAATCATCCTGGAGATATTCGGCGCCGGGGACCCGCTGGGGGCGGTGCCCGTCTACGAGAGCTCGAATCTGCCGGCCTCGGCGCTGGCCCTCGAAGCCACGGCGTGCCTCGCCATCGCGCGCCGCGACTTCTTCGAACTGCTCGAGCAGCACCCTGCGCTGGTCCGGGGACTGCTGTCCAGCCTCACCATGAGGCTGGTGGAGCTGACGCGCCGGCTCCCGGAGATGACCGGGCGGGTCGAGGCGCGGTTTGCGCGCCTGTTCCTCAAGCTGGCGGATCAAATCGGCAAAGCCGAGCGCGGGGGGATGTTCGTGGCCATGCCGTTGACCCGGCAGGAGCTCGCCGATCTCACGGGGACGACTGTGGAATCAGCCATCCGCATCATGAGCCGCTGGCAGAAAGACGATGTCGTGCACACGGAGAAAGACGGGTTCGTGGTCCTCAACCGCGCGGCGCTGGAGGAGCTGTCCGTATGACGGCCGTCATATCCTGCGGAGCGACGCGTGGGCCACGATGGGTCCATGCTGCCCGACTTTGAACCTGCGCCATTCCTGCAGACGACCGAGGCGCCGCATTTCCGCCGTGTGATCGCGGAACACGACGGCACCTCGTGACGACGACGTCGCCGTTTGCGACCAAGCCGTTTCCGGTGAAGCCGATGAAGCCGTGAGCGCCCGGGAGTGTTAGCATGACCCTGTCTGGGAGGGCCACATGCGCACACGCCATCGTCTCGTCGCGCTCACCTTTGCCGCCTGCTTCGTCCTGACGCTCGCTGCCGCCACTGACCCGTGGAAGTGGAGCGGTTCGTTTGGCAGCGACGCCGTGGAGCTGCTGATCCTCGGCGACATCCAGGTGCATTCGCGCCGCGCCGACCCCACGACGGCGTTCGGGCGGATGCGTGAAACGCTCAAAAGGGCCGACCTCGTCTACGCCAACCTCGAGGGACTGCTCGTCAAATCGGCCGGCCCGAAGCTCGACATCCCCGACAAGCCGGAGTGGACCCATCCGGGCCCCGACGGTGTGAAGGCACTGAAGGCCGCGAACATCGCCGTGGTCGGCGTGGCCAACAACGTCGCATCCGGTCGCGAGAACATTCTGAAGAGTCTCGCCGTGCTCCGGGACAACGGGATCCTCTACGCCGGCGCCGGACGCAACATCGGCGAAGCGCACCAGCCGGCGATTGTCGAGCGCAAAGGCGTCAGGATCGGGTTCCTCCAGTACACGGCGCGCTGGTATCAGGACAAGGACATGATTGCGACGCCGGCCGAGGCCGGCGTGGCGAAAATCAGCTCGCTCGACGGCATCACCATCGACGCGAGCGATCTCGAGCGGGTCCGCGCCGACATCACGGCGCTCAGGCCGCGCGCCGACATCATCGTCGTCTCGCAGCACAATCGGGACGGGGCCACCGCGGTGCAGTTCGGCACGGCCAAGCCGACACGCGCGACGCGCAACCGGACCGACACCGAGGACTATCAGCGGCAGTTCGCCAGGGTCGCGCTCGACAGCGGCGCCGACCTGGTGTTCGGCCACGGCACCCACAGGCTGCAGGGCGTGGAGCTCCACGACGGCAAGCCGATTCTGTACGCGATCGGCCACTCGACGTTCGATCAGCCGGGCTACGAAAAATCGACGGAGGGCCTCGCCGTCCGGGTGGTGATTCGAGGCAAGAACATCCTGCGCGTCTCGTTCGTCCCGGTGTCACGCGACGCCAACAACGACGTGTTCCTCCTCGATCCGTCCGAAGGCGAAGGCGCCGCGCTGGTGCAAACGGTCAAAGAGCGATCGACCAATCTGCCGGCGCTGAAGATCGACGGTCAGGAAGTCGTGCTGCTGGAGCGCATCATCCCGTCATAACGTCCAGAGTTGGGCCAGGGGCACCGCCAGGACCCGCCGATCTGCGGTGGGCAGTGCACTCGTTCCGGCGTGGAGAAGCACCCCGCCCTGAAAGTGCCGGCCGGCGGCGTGGGCCAGACGCCGGAGCCCACGGCCGTCAGTCTCTCTCACGGTTGCGCCTGCCTTCACCTCCACACCCCAGACCTTGCGGCCGCGCGTCACGACGACGTCCACTTCGGTCCCGTCCTTGTCGCGGTAGTGCCAGAATCCAAGCTCCGGGTCGGTCCACGCGGCCTGGGCCACGAGCTGCTGAACGACAAACGACTCGAGCACGTGGCCAAAACGGTCGCGTTCCAAGTTCCAGCCGTCGGCCGTCAGCCCGGTCAGGGCCGCGGCAATCCCGCTATCCACGAAGTGCACCTTTGGCGCTTTGACCAGTCGGCGCACCTCGTTCGTGTGCCACGCCGCTAAGCGCCGTACCAGAAACAGCCGCTCAATCGCCGCAAGGTAGTTCTCGACTGTCTCCCGGCGAATGCCCAGGTGCTTCGCCGCAGCATTGATGTTCAGGAGCTGGGCGGTTTGATGCGCCAGCATTGTGAGTAGCGCACGCAGATGATCCAGGTTCCGCAAGTTCGCGACATCTCGCGCATCGCGATCGATGAGGGCATCGACATACGCGCGATGCCATGGTCGCAGCCGGCTCGGC
The DNA here is from genome assembly GCA_035512515.1 of Vicinamibacterales bacterium. Taxonomy (GTDB): domain Bacteria; phylum Acidobacteriota; class Vicinamibacteria; order Vicinamibacterales; family UBA2999; genus JACCSI01. Next base: position 23,949 of record DATKDY010000068.1, on the reverse strand, counting down.
GGCCTGCGGATGGCCTCCGGGAAGCCGCCCTGCAGCAGACGATGCGCGAGCTCCCCGAGGGCGGGCTCCCCGGAGTGAACACGCGGCTTCAGCGATCCCGCAAGGAAGTGTTCGAGAAAGCGTCCTGGACGGCGCTCCTTCTCGGCCTCGGTCAGCGGATGAAGGCGAACGATCTCCAGGCGCCCGGCGAGCGACTCGCTGACCGGGGGAAGCAGCAGCAGGTCCGCCGAGCCAGTCAACAGAAATCGGCCCGGACGGCGGTCGCGGTCGATGGACAGCTTGATGACCGGCAGGATGCCTGGAACGCGTTGGATTTCGTCGATCGTGACAGCCGGCGGGAGTCCCGCAATGAGGCCGGCTGGATCGGCCGAGGCGGCGGCGAGCAGGGCGGGATCGTCGAACGTGAAATAAGGGCGCGCGGGATCGTAGTGCTGCGCAAGGGCGGATTTGCCAGACTGACGAGGGCCGAGCAGGCACACCGCAGGCGAGTCTTCGAGCGCGCGCCTGAGAGAAGCCTCGGCACGGCGCGGCAGCCAAACGGACGTGTCGGCCATTTGACTATTATACGTCCGTCCGCATTACTATTATGAGTCCGGCTAATTGACTATTTCATATCCGGGCCCGTCGCCTGCATGGCTGTGCCCGCGCTTCACGCGGTGCTCCGGCTGGTCACCCGCCGACCGGTTCGAGGTCGTCCGGGCTTTGCGGCAGCGCCTCCATCACCTCGCGCAGACGGACCTCGTACAGATCCACCCGCCGGTCCTTCCAGTTGAGCACGTTGCCGGTCTGCTTGTGCCGGCTGAGCAGCTCCAGATCGACCTCTTCGACGATCACGGTCTCGATGTTGGGCGTGCACTCGGCGGCAATCGCGTCACGGCTGAACGGAATATCCGATGGCGTCAGGATGCCGGACTGCGCGTACTGCACATCCATGTTCTCGACATCGGGGAGGTTGCCGACGTTGCCCGCCAGCGCGACGTACACGTGGTTTTCGATGCAGCGCGCCTGCGCGCAGTAGCGGACGCGCAGATAGCCGTAGCGCTCGTCCGTGCAGAACGGCACGAAGAAGATCTCGGCGCCCTTCTCCGCGGCCAGCCGGCCCAGCTCCGGGAACTCCACGTCGTAGCAGATCTGGATCGACACCTTGCCCTTGTCGGTGTCGAACACTTCGAGCGTGTTGCCCGGCTCGACGCCCCACCAGCGCCGTTCGTTCGGCGTGATGTGCAGCTTGTACTGTTTGTCCACGCCGCCGTTGCGATGGAACAGATACGCAATGTTGTAGAGCCGCTCGTTCTCGAGGGCGAAGATCGAGCCGCCGATGATGTTGATGTCGTGGCGGAGCGCCAGGGCCGAGAACAGCTCGAGATACTTCGGCGTGTATTCCGCCAGTTGCCGCACCGCCAGGCCCGGACGCTCGGCCTTGAGAAACGACAGCAACTGCATCGTGAACAGCTCGGGGAACAGGATGAAGTCGCACTTGTAGTCGGAGGCGACGTCCACGAAATACTCGCACTGCTTGGCGAATTCCTCAAAATCCGCCACGCGCCGCATCTGATACTGCACGGCGCAGATGCGCACGCGTCGCGACGCCACCAGTCGGCGGTTCGGGTCGGGCCGGTAATCGAGGTTGCTCCACTCGAGAAACGTCGCCCAGCCTTGCGACTCCTCGTCGGTCGGCAGATAGTTGCGCAGCAGGCGCTTCAGGACGAACCCGTTGGCCAGTTGCGTCGTCAGGACCGGATCGACCAGCGTCTTGTTGACGACCTTGTCCACGTACTCGCGCTCGGACATCGTCGAGGCGTGCTTGTGGTAGCCGGGCAGGCGCCCGCCGAGCACGATGTTCATCAGGTTGCGCTCGCGGGCCAGCTCCTTGCGCGCGTCGTACAGGCGCCGCGCCAGCTTCATCCCGCGGTACTCCGGATCGACCATCACTTCCATCCCGTAGAGCGTCGTGCCGTTCGGGTTGTGATTGCGGATCATGCCGCTGTCCGTGATGGCGGCCCACGTGTGGAGTCCGTCGTACATGCCGAAGTCGAGCAGCATGCTGCTGGAAGACGCGACCAGCACCCCGCCGTATTCGATCCCGATCTGCCCTTCGGGGAAGTGCAGCAAGTGACTGGCGAACTGCTCGCGCGACCACGGCCTCATCTGCGAAAAGCACCGCGTCTGGATGGCGACGACGCGGTCGTAGTCGTCCAACTGCAGGGGGCGAACGATCAGCTCTTTCTCGAAGCGGTCTATCTCGGCCACGTGTCCTCCAGGCGCCTTCGGCGCGGACTCCCGATCGATTTTACGTGCAACCTGAGCCGAGTACCGCCGCTCACCTGAAGACCGCTATGCTTGTCGATGAGGTGCTCGCCCGTTGCCTTGTCGCCCTGCTCGTGTGGCCGCTGGCCGCCGCGGCCCAACCAGCCAGGGGCTCTGCCCTTGATCCGTATAGCGGTCCATACACCCTGAGGGTTGACGCGCCGCCTGCGCTTGCCGGCGTCGCCGCGCGCGTCGAGGCGATCGATCCCGCGTCGCTGGCGCGTCCGCTGGCCAGCGCGGGCCTCCAGTTGCCCCCGCACCTGCACGTCATCCTCGTGGCCGATGGCCATGAGGTCGCCAACCGCACGCCGTCATGGATCGCCGGCCAGGCCTTCGGCACTGACACGATGGTCATCTACCCGCAGCGCATCGGGTCGTATCCCTACGACTCGCTCGAGTCCGTGGTCCTCCATGAGGCCGTCCATCTCGCGCTCACCCTGCGGGCCGGTCAAGGATCGCTGCCGCGGTGGTTTCACGAAGGCGTGGCCGTGTCGGTCGAATCCGGCTGGGGCGTCGGCAGCCAGGTGCGGCTGCTGTGGGCCGCCGCGCACGACCCGCGAATGGACGATGTCGCGCTGCTGTTCGAATCCGGGGCCGTGCCGGAAACGACGACGGCGTACCTGCTCTCGGCGGCGCTGGTCGAGGACATCCGCCGCCGGCACGGCCTGACCGTGCCCGGCACGATCGCGGCGCGCGTGGCCGGCGGTGAATCGTTCGAGCGCGCGTTCGCCATCGAAACCGGCGAGACGGTCAACCAAGCCGCGGCGCAGGCGTGGCGCGTGTACCGCGGCGTGCGCTGGCTGCCGATCGTCACGAGCCCGTCCGGTGTGTGGGGAGTGATCCTCGGGCTGGCGGCCGTCGCGTTCGTCGTGCGGCTTCGCCGCCGGTGGCAGCGGAGGCGGGAGTGGGACGAGGACGACCTCCCTGAGGAAGCCCGAGAGAGCAAAGAGATCATGTGATGTCAGTCGTTTCGAGGCTGGCCGCCAGCGTCGTCAGCCCAGTTGCGTGCGGACCTCGGTGATCGTCCACCGATCGCCGGATTTGTGCAGCGTGAATTGCCAGCGCGTTCTCTCCACCCGCGGACGCCGGTTCCCGGCGCTGAAGCCGGATTCGATCACGCCGGCGCATGAGGCCGTGGCACCCCTCCCGGTGCTTGCAATCCGGCAGGCGTCGAACTCGAGGTTGTGCTCGACCAGCGCAGCAAATTCCCTCCGCAAGACGCCGGCATCGGCGCTGGGCCACACGGCCCGTACCGCCGTGACGTCGAGAATGCTCACCGCATCGCGGTACCGATTCAGAACGGCTTGAATGGCTCGCGTGTCGTTACGCGCCCTCGTGGTTTCGGCGGCAGCGCTCGGCGACGTGACGGCCATCGCCGCAGTGCTCTCGGCGATCGGCGCTCGCAAGGCTTCCAGCGGCGCGATGGTCTCCACCGGCACCGGGTTCAACGCGCGATCCGCGCTCATGTCGGTGGGGCCGTCGTAAGTGCCCGCAACGGCGACCAGGGCGAGCATCGCCCCCGCCGCCGCGATCGGTCGAGGACGCCGCATCGGGCGAGCACGGCGAAACGCCGCGGCCGCATGCACTGTCGCGTGGCGGATGCTCGCCGCGACGGATCGACCGATGCGACCAACTCGACCCCCAACGCTCGCTGTGGATGCCGAGACGGACTGAGCGGCGATACGCACTCGAACAGCAACGCTCGCTGTGGATGTGGAGACGAGGCGTGCCACGAGCGACGCGCGCGGCGGGATTGCCGCGATGGCGCGCGTGGCTTGGCGACGAGCCACGCTGATCGCGCGGCGAATGCGTGACCACCCAGGGCGCCTGCGGTGCCACGCTGGTGACGGCGTGCCGGCGACAACCTGGTTCTCAGTGATCGGCGGCGCGGAGACGTACGCGAAAACACTGGGATGCTCAACGGCTTCGCTGGACGCGGACGGAGACAGTGCCTGCGACTCTGGAAGAAATTCGTCGAGCGAATTACCAGACGCCGGTTCAGGGCCTCGGCCGGGCGGACGTCGCGGCGTCGCGACCTGGTCGCCGATGTTCCCCGGGAATGAATGGGAGTCGCTCATCTTGCGCACTCCTGGTTGACTCCAACGCACTCTACCGCACTGTGGCATCGACGTGCGATTGACGGAAAATTATTGTGCAACGGCCCCAGCTCAACCGTATGAGGGCGTCGTCCTTTATACGTGCGCGGCCGCGGCTTCTGCCGGCGCGGCCCGGTCGAGAGGGTCCGGCCAGTCTACGTACTGCCGCTCGCGCGCGCGCAGCGCCCGATACCGCCGGAACGCGTCGCGCGAGCTCTCGAGTCCCACCACGTTCCGCCACGTCGTCCCGCGGAAAGTATGGGCGAGCATGTGCCGGGCGTTCTTCAGCACGAACCAGGGATCATGCCGGAGCGCCGCCGGCATGTGGCGCAGCTTCATCCACCGCTCGGCGTGCCACCGCATGAACTCGATTTCCTCCGGCTCCAGATGCGCGCTGCGCACCACGGCCGTCGTCCCGTCGTACTCCGCCACGCGCGAGCTCACGATGAGGCCGCGCTCGACGAAGTCCTTTGTCATCGGCGTCCCCGGATACGGCGTCGGATGCTGGATGTAGGGCCAGTCGACGTACTTCCGCGCGAACGCGAGATTGGCGGCGATCGACTCGCGCCGATCGTCCGGATTGCCGACAATCAGGCCGCCGACGACGAGCATCCCATGACGGCGCAGGATGTTGACCGCGGCGATAGACGTGTTCGTCCGCTGCCCCGACTGCTGCCGGCTGTTCTTTGCCCGCGCCTTGAGAAACGCCAGGTCCTCGTCGAGGACGTTCTCGATGCCCAGGAACACGTAGCGAAAGCCCGCGCGGCGCATCAGCGGCGCCAGCCGCTCGCCGTGGGTGGCGATCGACGCCGTCATCGCCTGGACGATGTAATCGATCGTATGGAGACCGGCGCGGATCATGGCCTCGCAGAGCGCCTCGAAGCGCGCGACGTCCAGCGTGATGTTGTCATCGACCAGAAACACGCACCGTGCGCCCCGGGCGCGGGCATCGGCAATGTCGGCGATGACCCGCTCGATCGAAAAGCGATGGAAGTTGCGGCCGCGCATCTCGATGATCGAGCAGAAGCTGCAGTCGAACGTACACCCGCGGGAGGTTTCGACGACGTCCACGGGGCGGCCCATCATGGTGTAGCCGCCGAGGACGCGGGCCGCGCGGTTCGGCGGCCGGATCGTATCGCCCTCGAGCGCGGCGACCGGCCGGTGCGGCGTGCGCCGGATCGTGGCGCCCTCGCGATACCAGATGCCTGGCACGTCCCCAAGTGGACGGCCCTGCTCGATGGCGCGGACCAGCTCGCGGAACGTGACGTCGCCCTCTCCCCTGACGATCGCATCGACGCCCAGATCGGGATGCGTCCACTCGTCGGGCGCCAGCGTCGGATCGTAGCCGCCGACCACGATCCGCGCGCCGGGCTCGAGCGCCCGCACGAGCGCGATGATCCGCCGCGCGGTTTCGCGCTGAAAGGTCATGACCGACAGGCCGACGATGTCGGGCGAGAGCTCCGACACCAGCCGCACGATCGTCGATCGGACGTCGGTCTGGGCGAGCACGAGATCGGCGGTGGCGACCCGGTGATGGCCATCGAGGTTGCCGGCCAGCGACGCCAGCGCCCCATTGGGCATGCGCATGGCGATCGTGGGCGTGTGCTCGAAGGAGTCGGGCATCGACAGCAGCAGGATCTGCATGAAGGCGCCTCCGGAAGTGGCTGCCCGAAACCATAACATCGTCCGGCCGCCGCGCTGCCGACTTTCTCTCAGCGCTCTCAGCTATCGGCTGTCGGCTCTCGGCGCTCTCAGCTATCAGCCTTCGGCGTAAAGACCGTCCCCGCCGCCCCATCGCGCCGGCGCAACGATATTCGCGTACCATGGCAACTACACTGTTCCGCCGTTCCGTCCGTTCCGTCCGTTCCGCCGTTCCGCCGTTCCGCCGTTCCGCTGTTCCGTCGTTCCGCTGTTCCGTCGTTCGTCGTTCCGTCGTTCCGTCGTTCAGCTGTTCCGTCGTTCCGTCGTTCCGTTCGTTCCGTTCTTCGTTCTTCGTTCTTCGTTCTTCGTTCATGCACCTGACCTTCGGCGCGCGCGTGGGCCACTATGAGGTCGTCGAGCTGCTCGGCGCCGGCGCCATGGGCGAGGTCTACCGTGCCCACGACCCCAAACTCGGCCGCCACGTCGCCATCAAGCTGCTCAACGTCGTCACGGCTCTGAAGGCAGACGACGTCCGCCGCCTCGAGCGTGAAGCCCGAGCCGCGTCCGCGCTCAACCATCCAGGCATCGTCACCATTCACGATACCGGCGAAAGCGCTGGCCGCTTCTTCATCGTGATGGAGTTCATCGACGGCACCACCCTGCGTCACTTCCTGCGGCGCGGGGCGCTCCCGCTCAAGCGGGCGCTTCAGATTGCAAGCCAGCTCGCGGACGCGCTCGCCAAGGCGCACGAGGTCGGCATCGTGCACCGGGACTTGAAGCCCGAAAACGTGATGGTCAGCAGCGACGGCCACGTCAAGATCGTGGACTTCGGCTTGGCCAAACTCGGTGAGCCCGCACTCGCCGGCTCGTCGAATGCCGGCGAGGCAACCATCGGCGACGGCTCGTCACGCGGCATGCTGCTGGGCACCGTCGGCTACATGTCGCCCGAGCAGGCCAGCGGCAACACGGCCGACTTCCGCTCCGATCAGTTCGCGTTCGGCGCCATCCTGTACGAGCTCGTCACCGGCACGCGCGCCTTCCAGCGGACGACGAGCGTCGAAACGCTGTCGATGATCGTCACGAGCGAGCCGGAGCGTCCGCTCGCCTTGAATCCTGCGCTGCCCGTGCCGCTCGTCTGGACCATCGAGCGATGTCTGTCGAAGGACGCCGCGGATCGCTACGCCTCGACGCGCGACCTCGCGCGCGAGATCCAGACGTTCCGCGATCACATGGGCGAGCTCACCGCCGTCGCACGGCCACCGCATGCCGTGGCCCGGCGCGGAGCGGTCCTCGCGGCGGCAGCGGTGGCAGTCGCCATCGGCGTGGCCGCGTATCTCGCGTGGCCATCGTCCGGGAGCGGCGCGAGTGCGGTCGCGAGCGGGCTGGCCTTCACGCAACTGACGTTCGGACGCGGCCACGTGGCCAATGCGCGTTTCGCGCCCGATGGCCAGACCATCTTCTACGCCGCCGGCTGGAACGGCGCGCCGCTCCAGGTGTTCGAGACGCGCCCGAGCGGACCCGAATCGCGTCCCCTGGGCCCCGCGTCGACGAGTCTGGCCAGCATCTCTTCGACGGGAGAACTGGCGTTGATCCTGGGATGCCGCCTCGATTGGGGCAACTGCGTGGGCACACTCGCACGGATGCCACCGGGCGGCGCCCCCCGTGAAATTCTGGAAGACGTTATCAGCGCCGACTGGGCGCCGGACGGCGAGTCGCTCGCCGCCATCCAACTTGCTGCGGGCGAGTATCAACTGCACTTTCCGCCGGGCAAACCTCTCTATACAACCGAGGGAAGGCTCGGGTACGTGAGGTTCTCGCCGCACGGCGACCGACTGGCCTTCGTCGAGCACGAAGTGGTGGACGATGAAACGGGCGTGCTGAAGATCATCGATCTCCAGGGACAGGCGACGACCGTCTCGGGCCGGTGGGAGAAGATTCGCGACGTCGTCTGGTCACCGGCCGGCGGCGAGATCTGGGTGACGGCAAGCAGGCAAGGGAATACGACCAGCATCTACGCCGTGTCGCTCTCCGGAGAGCAGCGTGTGATCCTGCATGCTCCCGGCGCGATCACCGTTCTGGACCTCGCGCCCGACCGGCGAGCGCTTATCGCGCACGGCCTGTCGCGCGCGCACATCGTCTGGTCGAGCGGGACAGACACGCGCGAGCTCTCATGGCTCGACTGGTCCACGGTGGCGGATCTGTCGTCTGACGGGAAGACGATCCTGTTCTATGAATGGGGCCAGGCCGTCGGCAGGAATCCCGAGGTGTACTTACGGACGATCGATGAGGCGGACGCCGTCCGGCTTGGCGACGGCAGGGCGTTGGCACTCTCGCCCGACGAACGCTGGGCCCTGGCGCTCCGGGAAATGCCGCAACCGCATCTCGTGCTGCTCCCGACCGGCGCCGGCACGAGCCGGACGCTTCCACCCGAGGGCCTGACGGACTTCTACTGGGCCCGGTGGTTCCCCGATGGACAACGGCTGCTGGTGGTCGGCGCAGGTCCGGACGCGCTACCAGCGTCGTTCATACAGGATACGGCGACGGGGCGGCTCGAGCCCGTCGCCGAAAAGGGGATGCTCGCCGTGCTCGTCTCACCAGACGGCCGGCGACTTCTGATCAGCGATCCGCTCGCGGGATATCTGATGTGGCCGCTCGATGGAGGGCCGCCAGTCGAACTGGAGGGGCTCGACGCAGAGGACCGGCCCGTTCAATGGAGCGCGGACGGGCGATTCCTCTATGTGAGAGGAGCGGAAGAGCCTGTGGTCCGGATGTATCGCTTCGAAATTGCAACCGGCGAGAAGGACCTCGTCACCGAGCTGGCGCCGCGCGATCCCAGCGGCGTCGTGGGGGTCGCGGACGGGCGTGGCCAACTGGCGGTCACGCCGGACGGCAAAAGCTACGTGTTTACTTACTGGACGTGGATGCGGGACCTTTTCCTCGTCGAGGGACTCTTCCGGTGAGCGGTTTCAAGGGCGGCCTCAGATAGGCGTTGCTCCCGGTGCGCGCCGGGTGTAGAGTTCGCACCATTGGTCGGGATCGGCCGCGTCAGGCCTTGACTGGAGGCGTGCGATGAAACGAATCCTCGCGTCGGTGGGACTCCTGGCGGCAACAGTGCTGATGCTCGGCCCTGACCTGCAGGCCTGTGGCGACAAATCGCTCTCCGCGGGCGGCATCCGGATGCAGCGGGCGATGGCGGCTCGAAACCCTGCGTCGGTCCTCATGTATGCACCCGCGGCCTCCCGCCTCAACGAAGCCACGCAGAAACTGAAGTTGCAGCGAACGCTGCTGCAATTCGGCCACAAATACCGTGAGGTCGTGAGCTGGGCCGAATTCCAGGATTCGATCGCGAGCGGTCAATACAATCTCGTGCTCGCCGACGTCGCCGACCTCGTCGAGGTGCAGCAGAAGCTGGAATCGGCTTCCTCGTCCGCCATCGTCGTCCCGGTCGCGTACAAGTTGACCAAAGCAGAGATCAAGGAGCTCGAAAAGCAGTGTCGCTTCCTGATCAAAGCGCCGAGCAGGCAGCTGCAGTATCTCAACGTCATCCACACCGCACTCGAGGCCAGAAGCACTATTCCGCGTCGAAGCTGAGTACGGGCATGCGCGCCGTTGCCGTCACTCCAACAAGGGCGGCGCGCCGCGCCGGAATCGCGCTCGGGTTGCTCTGGCTCGTGTTGCCCGCAGCCGCGGCGGCGCAGTCAGCATGGGTTCCGCTGAAGGGCGAAGGCGCGATCTCGCTGGTCTTGCAGAACCTCGAGTTCGGCGGACACTTCGACGAGCACGGAGAGAAGCTCGATGGCGCCGTGCCCTCCCGTGCCTACATCGGGATCTTCCATTTTGAATATGCCCTGACCGACAGAGTGGCGGTGACGGCCCGCCTGCCGTACGTCGCCTCCAAGTTCACCGGGCACGACGACGAGCCGGCCACCGCGTTTCTCCGCGAGCAGTACGAGGAATTCCAGCGTACGCACCCCGAGGCCACGGGGTCGTCACTCGACACGGGCGAGCTCTACTCGACGTTCCAGGATTTCAACCTCACGCTGCGCTACAATGCCCTCGATCGTGGCGGCGTCGCGGTGACGCCGGTGATCGGCGTCACGATTCCCAGCCATCACTACCGGACGATTGGCGAAGCGGCCCCCGGACAGGATCGACGGGCGCTCCATGTCGGCGTCAACATCGGCCGCCTGCTCGATCCGGTGCTGCCGAACGCGTACGTCCACGGCCGCTACACCTACGCGTTCGTCGAGGATCTGCTGGGCATCAACCTCGATCGCAGCGCGGCGGAGCTCGAAGTCGGCTACGCCATTACGCCCATCATCAACGCACGCGCGCTCGTCAACTGGGCGCGGACCCACGGCGGCATCCCGTTCAGTCGCTCGCTGGAGGATGCGTTTCTGTTTCTCGCCCACGACCGTCTGCTCGCGGTTCGGTACTGGCATGCCGGCGTGGGTGCGACGGTCTCACTCACCGACTCGATCGATCTCGACGGGGCGTGGGTGACGTTCCTTGCAGGCAGCGACACGCATTACGGGATGGGCGTGAGCGTGGGATTGACGTGGCGGGTCCTCTCGGCAGCCATTCCTGAACCATAAGATCGCTATCAGCTTTCGGCTATCAGCGCTCTCGGCTCTCGGCTATCGGCTCTCAGCTATCAGCGCTCTCAGCTATCGGCGCTGTCGGCTCGCTCACCTCTCGCTTACCGTCGAGCCGACGCCTGCGCTGATTCTGAACGTCAACGTAAACGGCCCGATGCGTATCTCGTCGCCGGACGCGAGCGCCGCCGGTTGGGTGACACGTGCCCCGCGCACGAACGACCCGTTCTTGCTCTCGAGATCTTCGAGGACGGCGCGGCTGCCGCTCACCGTGAGCCTGGCGTGGCGGCGAGACACCTTCGGGGAGTCGAGGGAGACGCTCGCGTCCGGCTCGCGGCCGACGATGTGCTCGCCGTCGGGCAGCGGAAACTCGCGTGGACCACAGAAGAGCCAGCAGAGGACGGAACGTGTGTCGGCGGTATTCGTCGGTGAGGGCTCGATCACGGTTGCCGCGAACGCGTAGCCGTAGCCGTGCACGGTGCGGATGATGGGTGCATCCTCGTCGTGGCCCAGCGCCTCGCGAAGGTTGCTCACGACCTTGGCCAGGCTGGCCTCCGAGACGAAGACGCCGGGCCAGAGCTGCTCGAGCAGCTCGGTCTTGCCGAGCGCCCGCGGCCGGCTCTCGATCAGGAGCTTCAGCAGCTCGAAGGCTTTGGGGGCGAGATGGATCTCGTCCTGGCCGCGGACGAGCCGCCGCGCTTCAGTGTCGAGGACACAATTGCCAAAGAGAACCGTCACGTGAGCACCAGGTGCGGAGAATCCGGGAAATTCTAGCAGCCCACGACAATTCACAAAAAGTACAGGAAAGCGTCAAGACTCCGCGTGGCGCGATCCGGATAGTGAGGGTCACATAGGAGGAACCGTGAATCGGATCACCTTGACTCTCTTCGTCGTCCTCAGCCTCAGCGTGCTGCCGGCACGCCCTGCCGTCGCGAATGCGGTCATCCAGTGGAACGCGAATGCCGGGAACGCCGCCCTTGCGGCGTGCATCTCGCCGGCGAACGATCCGCTGCACGAATCGCGGCTCTACGCGATGATGCACATTGCCATCCACGACGCGCTGAACGCGATCGATCGGCGTTCGCGACCGTACGCGTTCGACACGGAAAGTACCTTGCCGGTGTCGCACGATGCGGCGGTGGCGGCCGCCGCGCGCGACGTGCTGGTGCCGGTCATCAGCGCGATTCCATTTCCGGCGGCGTGCCTCGACGCGGGCATCGCGAGCGTCGAGACCGACTATGCGGCGGCGCTGGCGGCCATTCCACCCGGCGACGCCAGGACGAACGGCATCGCATTGGGTCAAGCGGCCGCGGCGGCGATTGTCGCCCTGCGCATGGAGGACGGCTCGGATACGCCGCTCCTCGACTTCTCGTATCAGGAGGGGACCGCTCCCGGCGAGTACCGCTTCACACCGGGCTTCGATTTCGCCTTTGCCCCGGGCTGGGCGAACGTCACGCCCTTCGTCCTCCACCGCAGCTCGCAGTTCCGGGCCAGCCCGCCCTATCGCGTGCGCAGCGCCAAATACGCGCAGGAGTTCGATGAGGTCAAGGCGCTCGGCGGCGATGGCATCACCACGCCGACGATTCGCACGCCCGAGCAGACGGTGATTGGGCTGTTCTGGCTGGAAAGCTCCCCGCTGCAGTGGAATCGGATTGCGCGGGCGGTGGCCGAGAGCCGTGGCCTCGGCGTGTGGGAGAGCGCGCGGCTGTTCGGGCTGCTCAATCTGGCGCTGGCCGACGGCTACATCGCGTCATGGGACACGAAGTACCACTACCGGTTCTGGCGGCCCGTCACCGCCATTCAGACGGCGGATTCCGACGGCAACCCGGCCACATCGGCGGATCCGGCCTGGACGCCGCTGCAGCTGACCTATCCGATGCCCGACCACGACTCGGCGCATAGCGTACAAGGCAGCGCCGCCGCGGAGGTGATGGCGCGAGTCTTCGGCAGCGACGACATCGCGTTCGACGCGTGCAGCCTGTCACTGCCGGCTGGCAGTCAATGCGCCGATGCCACGCCGGTCTGGCGTTCGTACAGCAGCTTCTCGCAGGCGGCGGAGGAGAACGCGGTCTCGCGCATCTACGTCGGGATTCACTTCCGCCGCGCCTCGGAAGAGGGCCTGCAGCACGGCCGCAAGATTGGCAACCGCGCGGTGAACCTCTTCATGCGGCCGACGCGGTAATCTCTATCGGCTATCAGCTCTCGGCTGTCAGCGCTGTCAGCTTTGAGCGCCGGCAGCCGGTGGCCGATGGCCGATGGCCGTGGAAATCGGAAATCGGTGTAATCAGTGTAATCAGTGTTGGCCCTTGTAATCTGTGGGCTCTGTGAAATCTGTGTGGCGCACTTCTGTCACCGAACGTGCGTCTCCAGCGTGACGATGTCCGCGTCACCTTCGCCGACGGCGGCAAGAATGGATCGGCCATCCGCCGACCACGACACGCGGCGTGCGATGAACGTGGCCCGCTCACCGAAGTCGGTGATCTGCCGCCATCGCAGGTTCGAGGTGGACAACGTCCAGATGTTGGTCGTCGCGCCGTCGGTGAGCGGCATCGCGAGCCATTGCCCATCGGGCGACAGGGACGGGTTGATGATTTGCCACTGCGGCGCCCGGCTCGCCGGGATGTGGGCCAACACGCGCGACGGCCCGTCCTCGGGTGTCGCGGCGTGGATCTCGAAGCCCGGGCGGCCATCGGTCAGCGTCCGATCGATCATGAAGTACAACGTCGTGCCGTCAACGGCCACGACGTTGCGGACGGGCCCTTCTCTCACGCGCACCGCCGGCCCGCCGGTCGTGGGCGCCTTGTAGGCGGTGCCGGCGTCAGCGTAGTAGATCCACTTCGCATCCGGAGACCAGGCAAAGCCGAGGCCGCGCGGCACGACATTCTGCAGGTTGCCGCCGTCGGGACTCACAATCCACACGCCAAAGCCCAGCCCGACGTCGCCGCGCGACGACACGAACGCAATCCATTTCCCATCGGGCGACCAGATCGGCACGCCGAGCGTGGTTGTGGGATCGCGCTCGTAGGTGATTTGCCGAAGTTCTCCCGTCTCGACCGCCGTGATCCAGATGTTCGAGTGTCCGCCACTGTCAGAAAGAAACGCGATTTCCCCATCGCTGGCGCCCACCGTGGGGGTTTGGACTTGTCCGGTCTGCCGGGTGATGCGAATCGCGCCGCGCATGTTGTCCTCGGGGCTCCCGTCCGTGGGGTACCGCCACAGATCGAACTGCATGTGCAGGCGGCTTGCCACCATGGCGCCACTGGCATGGCTATCCGGATGCAGGTACGACACATCGGCGGGAGCGATTCGCCGGGGCTCGCCGCCCTCGAGACCCACGTGCCACAGCGCGAGGGTGGGCAGATAGGCCATGGTCGTGCTGCGGCTCGAGCTGTAGACAATCCCTGTGCTGTCCGGCAGCCAGGCGAGCCCGTGAATCTGCGCGTTGTCGTGCGTGACCTGACGGGGATCGCCTCCATTCACCGGCACCGCAAACACGTCCCATCGCACGCCATCACCTCGCTGAAACGCGATCCATTTCGCATCTCGGGACCAGCGGGGATATTTGAAGTACACGGGCTCGGCAAACCGTGCGACGACACGGACGTCCGAGCCGTCAGCCGGCGCCGTCACGAGCTCGACCTGGCCGCCGGCCAGCCTGAAACAGGCAATGCGGCCGTCGCTGCCGACGTCGCCGCCGCCCACGCTCTCGATGACGCGCCGCGGCGCCCCTCCGAGCGCGGGAATCTCCCAGATGGTGCCCTGAACCGCTCCGGGCAGGGCGGACGAAAAATAAAACAGGGAGCTCGCGTCGGGTGACCACCGAGGCAGCTCGTGATCGATGGCATCCTTCGTGATTTGCACGGGTCTGCCGCTGGCGAGGAGACGGACGAAGATCTGCCGGTAGCCGTTGACTCGGGCGGTGAACGCCACCGATTTCAAATCCGGAGACATCGCCGGAAATTCCTCGAGCCCGCTCAAATCCGTCAAGGAATGAATGCTCGTGACGCCGAGACTCCGCTCCGGTGTCGCCGTCCACCTCCCGATCACCACGCCGCCGGCCGCCACCATTGCCAACACGGCCGCCGCCACCACCGCCAGGGCCGCGGGATTCGCAAACCGCCGCCCGGCGGGTCGCGCCGGCACATGCATCGCTTCGGCGATGCCCTCGAGGTCGAACACCAGATCGCGAGCGCTCTGAAACCGCAGGGCCGGATCCTTCTCGAGGCAGTGCCGCAGAATCCGGTTGAGCGCCGGAGGACCGGCCACGGCATCTGGCAGATCGGGAGGTTCCTCGCGGAGAACCGCCGTCATCATTTCGGCTGCGGTGTCACGCCGGAATGGCGACATCCCCGACACCATCTCGTAGAGCACGACGCCCACGCTGAACAGGTCCGCGCGGTGGTCCGCGCGAACGCCACGCGCTTGTTCGGGCGACATGTAGGCCGCCGTGCCCAGCGGCCCGAAACTGTGAACCGTCAGCGTCGCAGCCGCCGCGCCGCTCACGGTATCGACATCGGTGAGCTTCGCGAGCCCGAAGTCGAGAACCTTGAGGCGTCCGTCACGCGTGACGAACACATTGTCCGGTTTGATGTCGCGGTGGACGATGCCCTGTTCGTGTGCGGCGGCCAACCCGCGCCCAATCTGGATTGCGTACTCGACCGCCCGGCGAACCGGCAGCGGCTGGCCGTTCATCTTCTTGCGCAGTGTTTCGCCTTCGAGCAGTTCCGTAACCATGTACGGCGCGTCGTCATGCGTACCGATGTCGTGGACTGCGAGGATGTTGGGATGAGCCAGGCGAGCCACGGCCAGCGCTTCCTGCTCGAATCGCCGGAGACGATCGGGATCGCTGGAGAAGGCGGGCGGCAGCACCTTGAGCGCGACCTCGCGACGCAGGCGCGGATCGTAGGCCCGGTAGACGGCTCCCATCCCGCCCGCGCCCAACAGGTCCACCACCTCGAACGGTCCGATGCGAGTGCCGGCGGCAAGGGTCATGGCGTCAAGGCGTCAGCAGGCCCGGGGGCCAATCTTAAGCCAATTCTCAACCAACCCTCAGGACTCGGCGACCGGCCTCTGCCACTGTGGGCGTGGAAGAGATCCGTTGCGCGAGCCGCAGCATGAACCAGGAGGAGACATGAGAACCACTCGTCTGACAAGAACCATCGGCGCCGGCCTGGGTGCCGTCATCCTCATCGGTGTCACGGTTTACGCCGCCACCAGCGTGACCATCGGCGTCGGCACCTTCTCGCACTTTGAGCCCTTCGGCGGTCCCGCGAGGATTACCACGCGGAGCCTTTCTATCGCTGCCAATGAAGTGCTGGGATGGCACCAGCACCCGGGGATCGGCGCCTACACGATCGTCAAGAGCGGCACCCTGACAGTCGAAGATGGCTGCGGCAGCGAAGTTGTGTATCCACAGGGGTCGGCGTTCATCGAGCCTCCGGGTCGCGTCCACAGGGGGAGAGCCGGTGCCACTGCCGTGGAAACCATCCAGACCTTCGTGGTCCCGGCGGGTTTGGCATTCTCCGTGAGCGTTCCACAATCGTGCGGTGCGCCGCTGGCGCTCGACGAGTGCAGAAACAACGGCTGGTCGGCCTTTACGTATCCACGAACCTTCGCGAATGAAGGCGACTGCGTCCGTTACGTGCAGCAGGGACGAGCAACGGGGTGTACCACGCCCCCGGGCGCACCGGCGAATCTGACCATCTCGGGAACCGGTCCGGTCATTCAGGCGACGTGGTCGGTTCCGGCGAGCGGGGCCACAAGCTATGTCGTGCGTGCCGGGTCGGCACCTGGCCAGTCCAACTATGTCGAGTACGACACCGGATCCACGGCCACCGCACTGACGGCCAGCGCACCGCCGGGAACCTATTATGTGCGGGTTCACGCCCGCAACGCCTGCGGTCTCAGTGGCGCGTCAAACGAGTTCGTTCTCGTCCTCTAGGAGTCTTGACCGCGTGAGATCTTGAGGAATGAGTCAAGTTCTCTCGGTCAAGACGACTGCCCCGCCGGAGGCGGGGCGAGAGTAATAGGGGCTAGCCCTTGGGCTAGCCCGGTGAAGTAGCTATCAGCGATCAGCTCTCGGCGCTTTCGGCTGAAAGCTGCCATACAATGCCGCGGCGTGACGTATCGGTTTGCCAGGTTTTCCGTCAACAGCGACACGCGACAGCTGCTCGCCGACGGACGTGAAGTCCACCTGTCACCCAAGGCGTTCGAGCTGCTGCTGGCGCTCATCGAGCAGCGCGCGCGGGCGCTGTCGAAGGCCGAGCTCCAGGACCGGCTGTGGCCGTCCACGTTCGTCGGCGAGACCAATCTGGCCACGCTCGTCGCCGAGATCCGCCGCGCGCTCGACGATTCGGCGCACGGTTCGGCCTGCGTCCGAACCGTGCATCGCTTCGGCTACCGCTTCGTGGCGGACGTCGTCGAGGGGGCCACGCCTTGCGGCGAGTCCGAGAGCGGGATACGGATGTATGTGACCCACGGCGATCGCGAGTTCCTGCTCATGGGCGGTCCCGTTGTGATGGGACGCGCGCACGACGCCGGCATCCGGATCGACTCGGGCGGCGTCTCGCGCCACCACGCGCGCATCCTCATCACCGATCACGAAGCGCGGGTGGAAGATCTGGACAGCAAGAACGGCACGTTCGTCAACGGCGAGCGCGTGATCGGGACGCGGCTCCTGAAGGACGGTGACGAGATTCGCCTCGGACCGGTGGTTCTGGCGTTCAAGGTCACGCGGACGACGCAGGTGACGGAAACCGTGAGCTGACGAGCGTGGCGCACGGACGGCCACCCGGACACGTCGGGGGATCCGACGGCCGACGCGGTAACTCGCCATCGGCGATCGCCAGACGTCCACGACCGGCAACACAGATTGCACAGAATCCACAGATTAGGAGTCCTCAGAGCGAGCGCAGCGGCCGCCGTTCCGCTGTTCCGCTGTTCCGCTGTTCCGTCGTTCCGTCGTTCCGCTATTCCGTCGTTCCGCTGTTCCGTTCGTTCCGTTCTTCGTTCTTCGTTCTTCGTTCTTAGTTCATGCGCTGCGCCAGCGCGCGCTCGCTCATAATCGGTGTAATCAGCGTTGGCCCTTGTAATCTGTGGGCTCTGTGAAATCTGTGTGGCGCACTTCTGTCAGCTGCGACAACGCATCGGAGTAGCGGCCGACGCGCCGAACTCGCAGGCATGTCGCGCAAGCTGCGTAGCGCTTGGGTGCCGAGGGAGGCGGACGGCGCCTGCTGGGGGGCCCTCGCGGTCGCCAGCGAGGTCGGCGGCGTGGCCCTCGCTCTGGACGCCAAGGACGATCGCGCCGCCACCTGGTATGAACGGTTTGGGGCGCTTCGCCTGCTCGACGACCCACTGAAGCTGATCGTGCCGCTGGACACGATCGCGGCTGCGTTGAAGAAGCAAGGGAAGCGCAGGACGAAGTCAGGGCCGTAGACGACCCCCTCCAAAGAGGAACAGGAGCCCGAGGGCCAGCATCGACAGCGTGCCACCGCGTTCCGGAACCTGGTTCGGAACAAGCTGTATGCCCGAAAGGCCCGAATAGAGACCGCTCGAGCCAAACGCGGTGAGCGTTCCTTCTCCTGAAACCCAAATCCCAGCCAGCAAGTGGTAATTGAATCCCGATACGAAATCTGGTGTCGGGTACCCCCCGTTGATGTTGCCAAACGTCGAAGAACTACCAGCTCCGGTCACCGTTCCTGCGCCGGTGCCAACCGTTCCGTTTGATGGGTCGTACAAGTAGACGTCGTAAAAGCCGGCGGTCAGTCCCGAGAACGTGACGCTCCACGAACCAGCCTGGGAATAGAAGTTGTCGTTCACCAGCCTCGCGCCGTCACTGTCGGTCGGAAACGAGCTGCCGGCGTTTCCGCTCATGGTTTGCACCTGCACTGAGACGCTCACGCTGGTAACGGTGCCATTCGCATCTTTGAGGCCGGAGGTTGCTCCCAAAGTACTCACGCCATTCCACGCGCCAGGAGCCGCTGCTGCGCCAAAGGCGCTGGATGGCGGGCTAAGAGGACTCTGGCCGCCAAAGTCAATGTAGATGGTTGACGCCGACGCCGTGCTCCCAAAGCTCACGACGAGAAGACAAAAAACGGCGGGCACGACCGCCCTGAAGAGGGTTCGCATTGTTTCGGCTCCTGCGCGTGCCGTCAGGGCACGCTGTTGTTTCCGACCAACTCGGGCGGCTCGCGCCGATCATCGAGCGCCGCGGAGATGCAAGCGCTGTCGTCGCCGCTCAGCCACCTGCCACGGACGATGAACCGGTTCGGTCCCGCAACGAACCAGCGTGCATCCACCTCCGCGCCTGCCGCACCCGCCTTCGCGGCCGTATCCCTTCCCGCTTCGGTGGGCAGGCCTGCTGCACCTGTCGCACCTGCTGCACCTGTCGCACCTGTGGCACCTGTCGCACCTGTGGCACCTGAGGCACCTGAGGCACCTGTCGCACCTGCTGCACCTGTGGCACCTGTGGCACCCGAGGCACCTGAGGCACCTGAGGCACCTGAGGC
Source organism: Vicinamibacterales bacterium (assembly GCA_035512515.1). Taxonomy (GTDB): domain Bacteria; phylum Acidobacteriota; class Vicinamibacteria; order Vicinamibacterales; family UBA2999; genus JACCSI01. Next base: position 4,803 of record DATKDY010000068.1, on the reverse strand, counting down.
ACCTGAGGCACCCGAGGCACCCGAGGCACCCGAGGCACCCGAGGCACCCGAGGCACCCGAGGCACCCGAGGCACCCGAAGTCCTCCCGCACGCCTCGATCTCGAAGCTGATGACCTCGACGTCCGCCTCGGCCAGCGCCGCGCGGAATTCATCGGGCGAGAAGACGTGCGGCCCGGGCGCGAAGACGACCTCCGCCGTCTGGTGCTGCTGGCTGATCGCAATCGTCGCGACGCCTTCCAGGCGCCGGCGCAACGCCACCTCCATCGTGGCTGCGCAGGCCGGTCAGGTGATCCCGCGCACTTGCGCGCGCACGGCGCGCACACCTTCCGCCTGCGTGGACGCCGCCGGCGCAGGCGCGCAGGCCGCGAGCCCCAGTGTCAGGATCACCACGGTCACTGGTAGCGCAGCCACAACGCCGCCCACGTGACCACCACGACGGCGTTGACGCCAACGCTCGCCGCCAGAATCGCCCACATCGTCCGCGTGCGGCGCGCCGGCGGCCGGCGCCCCACCAGCCATCCCTGGTACGCCAGCGCACCTGCGGCCATGGTTGCGAAGAGTGGCTGCAGCGCCTCGAGCCACAGCAGGCACCCGGCGCTGGCCACTGAGAGCGCTCCAAGTCCTGCCAGGACTTGAGGGAGCAGTCATCAACTGGGCACCAGCAGGGCCGAAAGCACCGAGATGAGACCCGCGGTTTGAGATCGAACAGACATCGCTTCACTCAACCCTGTGAACCGCCGTGAGGGGAACCCTGTCAGGGAACCCTGTGAGGGGAACCCCGTGATCCCTGTTCATAACGTGATGACCTGATCGGGCATGTTGCCGCACCTGCTGCACCCGCTGCACCTGCTGCACCTGTCGCACCTGCTGCACCCGCTGCACCTGCGCCTGCGCCTGCGCCTGCGAGCGTCGCTCACTGCGGCGGCGTCCGGGGAATGGCTGGACATGGTGCGTTCACGGACGTGATACACGTGTTGCGCTCGAAGGTGGTTTGCCCGTCGGCCGAGAGGTTGAGGATGTCCACCGCTCGCACGTCGGGTTTGGTGTTGGCGACCTGGATACCCGGGTTGCCGAGGACGACGTTCTGTCGAACCATGGTCTGCCGCGTGGCCGAGCCCACGAGGATCCCGTTGGTGTTGCCCGTGACGTTGTTCAGATCGATGACGTTGCCCGAGGCGGTGCCAATGACGCCAATTCCGAAATCGTCGGCAGGTTCCGAATACCCATTCCCGTGCGTTGCATTCAGCCGGACCCGGCTGTTATGGCCGGCGATTCATATGCCGCCGCATGTGGCACCCGGCCCCGTCGAGCCGTTACGGACCGAGACGATGCCTTCGACCAGTGTGCTAAACGAGGTGGCGTTGATGAAGACGCCGGACCCGCAGTTGGTGGATGCGGTGAGGTGCTGCACGCGCACGTCGCTCGAGGCCAGCACGGCGACGCCGTGCGTGCGAAACCGCTGGATCAGGCCAGGCCCGCGAACGGCCACGTTGCGCTGGCCGCCGGTGGCGACGCCATTTTCGCCGCCGATGAGGGTTCCGCCGCACCCCGTGATCGCATCGGCCTTGCCGGTGATGGTGAAGCCGTTGAGTCGCAGCTCCACGTTCGCCGCACCAAACAGGAAGCAGGGGGTGTTGTTGGCGACGTCACACACCACGTCGCCAGTCAGGTCGGTGTTTTCGACGATCGTGTAGGTCCGCGTGACGAGACCACTGACCTCATCGGCCGCGCGGACGGTCGAGCCAAAGACCACGGCGGCCGCACCGGCCGTCGCAACGAGTTGTAACCAGCCAAGGGCTCTCCTCTTGAAATCCTCGGCAGAGCCCTCGGCTGGTTGCCTATCTCTTTTCGCCGCGCTCCGCGCGGCCAGGACCGCTACGCGGTCGCACAACGAGTCCAACATTCGCGTTTCGGGCCGCATAGCGGTCCAATGTTTCCACGGCATGAGACCTCACAAATGAGCATGCCCGACCTTCGGGCCTCTACTCGGGCCCTCGCTCAGGGCTGGCGGGGCGGCGCGACGGCGTACCCCGTAAACGTGTACGCGTCAACGGGCGGAAAACGGGGCCACCGCCTTGCCTGGACGATCGACCGCCCGGTATGCTTCGGGCCCTGGAGAAAGAAACAGCCGACCGCGCGCGGTGGCAGGCAGCCAAAGCCGTGTTTCACGAGGCCCTGGACACGCGGCATCAAGGTGCTCGACTTCGGGCTCGCGCGCCGCATCAGCGCGCACGCGGCCGGAGAGACGCCGGCGATATCGGTGCTGGCCGATGCGTCCGTCGCCGGGACGTTGACGCACATCGCGCCGGAGGTGTTTCACGGCGGGCCGATCGACGCGCGCATCGACATCTGGGCGCTCGGCGTCATGCTCTACGAGATGGCGTGCGGGCGCTTGCCGTTCGCGGGCGACAGCCCGTTTTCGACGGCCAGCGCCATCCTCGAGGCCGACCCGCCGCCGCTACCCCCCAGCGTTCCCCCGGCGCTGCAACAGGTCATCGTGCGTTGTCTCTCGAAGGATCCGGCGGAGCGGTATCAGACCGCGGCTGACGTTCGCGCCGCGCTTGCCGCCGTCGAATTGGATCGTCCGGCACCGTGGCCGCGGTTTGGCCGTGCGAGGGCGTGGCTGCTGGCCGCGGGCGTGCTGGCGGCGGCCGTGACCGCGTCGGCCGCGTATTTGACGGGGTGGCCGAACCGGGCCGCCGATGCCGACCCTGCGGCGCGCATGGTCGCCGTCCTGCCACTGCATGACGAAGCTGGAGACGAGTCCCAGCGCTTCCTTGCCGACGGCATGACCGAGGCCCTCATCGGCGAGCTCGGCCGTCTCGACGCCGTGCGGGTGATTGCGCCGGGCACGACGGCGAGATTTCGCGCGTGCGCGACATGCGGCCAAGCGCGGCGGATCTGCCGTCCGCGTGTCGCTCAGCGACGCCGGGCATCCTCCGCAGCCGGATGCGGAATCGCACGTCTCCGACGTGCTGGCGATAGACGAGGCCCTCGAACGGCTCGCGGCGCAGGACGCCGAGCAGGCGCGTGTGGTCGAGCTCCGGTTTTTCGCGGGCCTTTCCGTCGAGGAAACCGCAACGACGCTGGGCCGATCGCCGCGGACGATCAAGCGCGAGTGGCGCCTGGCGAAGGCCTGGCTCTTTCGCGAGCTTCGTTAGCGCTGAGGCCGCGCTTCGCGCGGCAGGCCGGCGCTTCGCTTGGAGGGCGGCGGCTTCGCCGCCGAGGGCCTCGCACGGCGAGGCCGCGCTTCGCGCGGATGGCCGGCCTTCGGCCGGATGGCGGGCCTTCGGCCGATGGCGCGCCGTTGGCGCGACCCCCTCCGCGCAGCGGCCTGCCGGCGAAGCCGGCCCTCGGGCGCAGCCCGCCCTCCGCGGCGCAAGCCGCGGCCATCGGCGCCGAAGGCGCCGCCCTCTGCGGCGAAGCCGCAGCCCGCCCGGCCGGAGGCCGGGCAAAACAACATAGTGTCTCGAGCTCATCAGGTGTAGAGTTCGCCATGAAAGGGGTCGGACCATGGGTGCATCGCAAACGAGCCGCCTGCCGTATCTAACCGTCGCCGTCTGTTCAATCCTGGTGATGAGCGGCGCCGGCCCCCTCGATGGCCAGACCCCGGGCCAGACCCCGGGGCAGTCGGAACAATCGAGCGACGACATCTGGCGCGTGGTGACCGAACGTCCGGCGAATGCCAGCCCCAGAACCGATATCACCGGGCCGTTTGCCGTCGTACGGCTGAACAAAGCGGCGTTCGACGCACGCATCAGTCAGGCGCCACTCGAAAGCGAGCCGGGACGTGCCGGCATCATGATGACGCTGCCGCTGCCTGACGGAACGTTTGCGCAATTCCGCGTGGTGGAATCCCCCATTCTGGCGCCCGAGCTTGCCGCCGAGTTTCCCGACATTCGCACCTATCACGGACAGGGCATCGACGATCCGACGGCCACGGCACGTCTGGGCTGGACGGCCGCGGGCTTTCACGCCATCGTCCTGTCCGCCGCCGGAACGGTCTATGTCGATCCGTATGCGGCTGGCGACGTCGAGTACTACATCTCCTTCCGGAAGCAGGACCTGCAGCGGGAACAATTCATCTGCCTGGTGGAAAGCGCTGAGCGCGATGCGCTGGAGCGAAACCTGAACCAGCTTCCCCTCACTCATGGCGATACGCTGCGCACCTATCGTCTGGCACTGGCCGCGACCGGGGAGTACACCGCCGCCGCGGGCGGCACGAAGGCGCTCGCGCTGGGGCGAATGACGACCACGATCAACCGGGTGAACGGCATTTACGAACGCGACGTCGCGGTGAGGCTGACGCTCATCACCGGAACGCCCGGCGATGCCACGGCCCTCATCTACACGGACGGCAGCACGGATCCCTACACGAACAACGACGGCTCGGTGATGCTCGGCGAGAACCAGACCAACATCGATGCGGTCGTCGGTTCAGCGAACTACGACATCGGTCACGTGTTCAGCACCGGGGGCGGCGGCATTGCCGCGACGCCGTCGGTCTGTGCGTTGTCGTTCAAGGCGCGAGGGGTGACCGGGCTGCCCTCGCCGACCGGCGATGTCTTCGACGTGGACTTCGTGGCGCATGAGATCGGTCATCAGTTCAGCGGCGACCACACGTTCAACGGGACGTCCCTCAACTGCGGCGGTGGGACGCGTTCGGCGGCAAACGCGTTCGAAGTCGGCAGCGGATCCACGATTCTGGCCTACGCCGGCATCTGCAGCCCGGAAGACCTGCAGCAGAACAGCCACGACTATTTCCACCGCGGCAGCCTCAACCAGATCACGGACTACATCACA
>DATKDY010000067.1:0-2566 GCA_035512515.1 Vicinamibacterales bacterium | reverse complement strand
GCCCAAAGTGAGCCTTCCGAAGTGGAGGCGCGAGCTCCTCGAGGAATGGCGTAAGGATTGGTATCAGCGACTTCCGTAGTTGCTCCTCTAGCTGCGGGACAAGAATCCCTTCCCGCCAGTCGTTAGTTACGAAAGCCACTGCCCGTTCCTTCCACTCAATCATTCTGCGCGTGCTGCGAAAGAATTCAACCTTGACGTTCTGCTCATCGCACTCTTGCACGAGTTCAGGCGCAGGGCTGTTCTCGATCCCTCTCTGCCAATATGAGTGAGACGCCGATCCTCCCCGAGTTTAGTGTACGAGGGTGATCGAGGATGTGCCGTTGTCTTTCGCTCTTTCTTCTCAGGCTTTGCTTCAACATGATGTCGGGGTGTCAAGCACCCGTGCCCGTCGACGATTTACTGCTGCCTTCAAGCTTAAGGTCCTTGAGGAGGCGGCGCGGTGCTCGAAGCCTGGTGAGCTCGGTGCGCTGCTCCGACGCGAAGGACTCTACTCGTCGCACCTGACCGCCTGGCGCGCCGCCGCGCGTCGTGGCGAGTTGGCCGGTCTCGCGCAACGACGTGGTCCGAAGCCGACGCCGCCCGATCCCAACGTCAAGCGGATCGCTGACCTCGAGCGACAGCTCGCCCGGGCAACGGCGCGCGCGGAGCGCCTGGAAGTCATCGTGGAGCTTCAAAAAAAAGTCGCGCAGCTGCTAGGCCTCGCTCTCCCGACGACCGGCGAGCCGCCCGAGGCCTCGTGATGGAGACAGTCGCCAGGCACGGCGCCCGGTGTGGCGTCGGCGCGCTCTGTGCCGCGCTCGATCTCCGGGCCGCGACCTACTATCGCGCGCAACAGAAGCAGGCGGCGGCGCGCGCAACGGCGGTCGCAACGGCGGTCACCGTCGCTCCCCCGCGTCCCGCTCCTCCACGCGCGTTGCAGGCTGCGGAGCGGCTACAGGTCCTCACCGTGCTCCATGAGGAGCGCTTCGTCGATCTGGCACCAGCGCAGGTCTACGCGATGCTGCTCGACGAGGGGATCTATCACTGCTCCGAGCGCACGATGTACCGCATCCTCGCCTCGCAGGAAGAAGTGCGAGAGCGTCGGGCGCAGCGCCGGCACCCGATCTACGCCGCGCCGGAGTTACTCGCCACCGCACCGAATCAGCTCTGGAGCTGGGACATCACGAAGCTCAAAGGCCCGACGACCTGGTCGTGGTACCATCTCTACGTCATCCTCGACGTGTTCAGCCGCTACGTCGTCGGCTGGATGGTGGCGCCGCGCGAATCGGCGATCCTGGCCGAACGATTGATCACCACCAGCTGCGAGCGGCAGCGCATTCGCCGCGACCAGCTCACCCTCCATGCCGATCGCGGCTCGTCGATGACCTCGAAGCCGGTCGCGTTGCTCCTCGCGGAGCTCGGCGTGACGAAGACGCACTCGCGGCCGCACGTCTCCAACGACAATCCGTACTCGGAGGCGCAGTTCAAGACGCTGAAGTACCGGCCGGACTTCCCGGAGCGCTTCGGCTCGCTCGAAGACGCCCGGGCCCATGGCACGGACTTCTTTCGCTGGTACAACACCGAGCATCGGCATTCGAGCCTCGGGTTACATACACCGCACGACGTGCACTTCGGGCTCGCCGCCGAGCGCTGCGCCGATCGGGCGATCGTTCTCGCGGCCGCCTATGCGGCGACGCCCGAACGATTCGTTCGCCGGCCGCCCACGCCCGCGCTCCTGCCCACCGCGGCGTGGATCAATCCCCCAAAGCGCATCGGAGGACCGCTCGACAGCCTGACGACCGACGCTGCGGCGCTTCGCGAGGGAAACGCACCGCCGCATTTGCCCGCTACGCCACGATCGCTCGCTCGGCCGGAGCAGATGACCCCTCTCAATCAGGGCTCGCTGCTCACCGAGCCGACTCTCTCGTTCACTCCTGCACCCGCATCACCCGGCCGCCCTGCCGTCGCTGGCCCCGTGATCGCGCGTCGAATTGCTCAGTAAACTCAACCTACTCGGTGTCTCAAAGTCGTTGACAGGTTCCGGGTGACCCGATGAACCGACGCCCCTGGCATTGAGCACGAGGTGGTATCCCTCATGCCCAATGATCTGGCAGGTCTGCAGCTTCGGCCGGCCTGGGAGACTTCGGCTGAAGTTTCCACCGCGGATATTATTCCAAACATCCTCCCGGAAGAGCATTGCCGAGCTGTTTCCCACAGGAACGCCGCCTGCGGTCACCACCGGGAGGCCACCAACTTGAGACGGCATTTGATACAATTTTCCAAACAAGACTACTTCGATCACAGCGTCGTGAATGGCAGTGAGTGACGTAGCGTCTTCTGCCGATCCAGACATCGAGAGGCTGCTCACACCGGCGATGAGGCGGCCCTTCGCATGGTTGTCGGTCACCTCCTGAGCCCAAACTGTGCGCTGTTCCAAAGAGCCATCTGCACACTGCACCGTGACATTTACTTGAACACTGTCCGCAGCAGACGCACAAAGGCCGAACGGATCGCTGAAGTTGACCGGATCCCCACCCGCAAACCCGTACAGATTGATCCCACCCGCGTAGCCAATCGGATCTTCTTG
>DATKDY010000066.1:0-15844 GCA_035512515.1 Vicinamibacterales bacterium | reverse complement strand
TAGGAGTCGAAGCGATCATCTTCGCGTTGATACGCGTCTGCCGTCTCGCCGGCTGACCAGAAGGCCCGGGTTGCCGAGGGAGATCGGCAGGAACGGTAGCCCGGATGGGATTCGAACCCATGACCTTCTCCTTGAAAGGGATGAGGCCTAGGAAAGAGGCCGAGCGGACTCGGTGAGCACAACACGCGACTAGTCCGGCCTGAAAGCGCGCGTCAGATAAGCGGCCAACCAAATTCAGCGGAGGCGGGCAGCAGGCCGCCTCATCGCGTCCCCTAACCAGCCTCTGGATCTAGGTCCAGGAAACGCGAATCCCGGTCGATGAGGGCGCGGCGGGCGGCAGGAAGCCGTTGGTGACACTCAGGTCGGCATTCCTTGGACCACACTGCGAAGAGCGGCTGCGGCGCGGCCATGTTGACTCTGGAGAAGTTTCCATCGCCACCGGCAAGCACGCCGAGGTGCAGTTTCGCTAGGGCGCTCGCTAGCAGTAGGCCGGCCGTCGCGGACAGGAAGGGCAGCGCAGCGTCGAACACCCCGGTCGGACCCTGGACCTCGCCCTCCGCGCAGATGAATTGAGGTATCGCGGTCTCGTCGATCCTGCAGACAATGCAGTCGTCACGCCCGGCTATGTGCCGATGGAGGAACACTTCCCACGCTGGGCCTGTGGTGGCGTGCAACAGAACGGTCGGCTGACGCTGCTGAAGCTGCGCACGGACCCCGTCGAGGTTTGCGAGTGCGAGGACCAGGTCGTAGGGGTTGTCGCGTGCGACTTCGTCGGTGTGGTACAGCACCGGGCTCGGGGTAGCGACCCGGCCAAGAAGCGCCGCGGCTCGTTCTGCTTTGTTCGCGGCCTTGCCTTCGGGGAAACCGGCATCGATGGCGAGGAAAAGCATCTGGCGGTTGAGGTTGGTCACGTCGACGACATCGCCGTCGACGATCCGCCACGCTCCTTCGAGACCAACGAGTGCCAGGAAGTGATCGAGCGCTATGCCTACGGCACCGGCGCCGACTTGCAGCACGCGTCCCACGTCGATCGGTCCCGCGAAGGGTGGACCCTGGTCATCGGTCCCGAGACGCCAGAGTGAGTATCGGCCGCTCCCATCACTTCGGACCCCCCGTTGACGGTGAAACGCGACGGCCGCACCGAGGCAGGCGGCAAAGAGAGCGCCCCAGAGCCCCTGCGCACGACGGTCGATCTCCGCAGCGGGACCGATGACCGCGCACCAGCCGTCGCAGCCGAGCGGGACTTCGGCGTCGCCGCTCCCGACCCCGAGAACGATCAGCGCATCCTCGGGTACGGCGCTCGACACGACGATCTCGATGAACGGGTTGATGGCGCGGGCGAGGCCGACGGTCGCTCGTTCGAGCGTGCCGAACCCGAACACGTCGCGGCAACGGAGCGGGCCCGCAAGGTCGCCGACCACGACGATGCGGCGGTGGGCGCGCGCGAGCTGATTCACGAGTGTCGTCAGGAGAGCGTGCCCGTTGGGATGGTGGGCATCGGGCCCAACAAGGATCACTACCGGTCGACCCTCGTCGCGGAAGTCGGGGAGATAGGCGAGGGTCCTGCTGTGGAACTCCTTCTCGAAGTCCTTTCGCGTCATCGTCATCGGCGTACGTCCAGCGCACTCGGAATGACGGTGAGCCCCTCACGGATCCCGCGCACTACCGCGACCCAGCGACCATCCTGGTATTGATGGATGCCAAGACCCTCTAGTGGGCGCATCCCCCAATGGCCGTAGTGCGGAACTACGAGGCTGAGCATGCCTTCGAAGGGCATCAGCACCAGTTCGTCATCCCCGTGCGAGTGCTCTGTCCAGCCGCTCGGATGCGAGTGGATCTCTCCAAGGACGCCTAGACCGTGGCCGCGAGCAGCGCGGGCCGCGGCCGCTACCGCCGCCTCGTCGGCGCGGACGTGTCCTTGTCCGTGAGCGGCCTCGGGCGCCACCACCGAGGTGAACAGCGTCCACTCCGGTGTCTCGAAGCCGAGCATGAACAACACGCCCTCGTGATCACCGTCTGGTCCGCGGTAGGTAGGCAGCAGTCGCTCCGCCGCGGCCAGCGCGCTCTCAGAAATGAAGAACCGACCCCGCAGCGCCGCCCTGGGAAGGGTCCGTTTGGTGAGCATCAGGTCAGCGCCGGCAGCGGCGCCAGGCGCCCGCGGCTCTCCTGGGTCTCACGGTAGATGCGATCGACCATCTCGCCCAGGGTCAGCGCGATGGTGGTGCCGCGCACCTGCTCCCAGGCGCTCGCGTCACCCCAGTTGTCGTGAGGACCTCCCATCTGTTTGTAAGCGCCGCGGTTCCAAGGAGCACAGAGCACGCCGCTGCCATGAAAGATGCTGCTTGGAAAGGCCGTTCGCGTGGGATTCGGAAGGCCGGCGGGCCCTATCTCCTTCTTGGTACGCGGGTCCACCATCCGCCACCATGGCGGCATCGCCCGGTACTTCGTGAGATCCGCCATGGCGAGGTACTCCTCCAAAGTGGCCTCGTTGGCGCCGGGTCCGCGTAGCGTGAGCTCAGCGCGCAGATGCTCCAGATCGCATGTCCAGCCAAGGCCATGCCGGCGGCAGAAGTGCTCCACCGCCGGCAACTCGGCCTCGATGTACGCACGCGTGATCTCGTCCTCGCGGTCGGTCACACGCCGCCGCCAATGTCGGTTAGCTCGAGCTGGTCGCCGTCTCGAACGCCTGCCGCGACGAGCTGCTTGGTGCGCTCGAGTACCTTGCCGTCCTTCACAAACGTCGGGGTGCCGGCGGCGTACTTGAAGGCGGTCGCTGCCTCCGTCGCCGTGTCACCCACCGTGCGGTGCTTGTCCCAGGTGAACGTCTTCGGGTCGGGCTCGCGGGGCGCGAAGACCGTCACAGTGATGTCCTGCTTGTCCTGCTTGTCCTCCTTGTCCGGCTTCCCAGGGTTGGCCGCCGTCGTCGCGTCCGCCATTTGGTACTCCTTCTTCGGGCGACAGGTTTGCGCCCCGTCCCCCGATTTTCATTACCCATATGGTAACAGAAATGGGTTACACCTGATGGGTGTATTGTTTTGGGACGATCGCTTTATGGACGTTCGTTTTCGCTCAGCCAAGTTGCACGAGTCATGTTGTCGACCCTCTGAACTCATCAGGGCTTGGGGGGAGCGGGGAGCATCGGCTCTGACCCGAACCCTCAGCGAACTACTCGCGCTCGAAAGGCTCGGCGACATGGAGTCGCTGCCTTACGTCAGCGTGGACCGTGATAGCGATGGCGGCCTAGCCCTCGAATCCTCCGACGGCGTGAGGCTCCGCCTTCTTGCGCGCTCTGGTGCAGGCAGGCCGCTCAAGTCGTGGAAGGCTGCTGATTGCGTCGTGGTCGTGGAAGTCGAGGTTGCGAAAACGTGAGCAAACAAGGGAGGACAGCGATGTTGGCAACGGAAATCCGCTACATCCCCCACCAGACGGCGCCGCCCGGTGCTTCGTTGCGCGCGGCGATAGCGAAACTAGGAATGACTCAGGCCGAGTTGGCTGATAGGACCGGCCTCTCTCTGAAGCACATCAATCAGGTCATTCAAGGCGTAGCACCGCTGACGCACGAAACCGCCCTTCTCCTCGAGAGAGCAACCGGAGTCCCAGCGCGAACATGGAACGCACTCGAGGCGAGCTACAGAGACAGCTTGGCACGCGTTCAGGACCGAGAGCGTTTGAAGAGCGAAGCGGAATGGCTAAAGGAAATCCCTGTCAAGGAGCTGACTGAACGCGGCTATCTTCCCAAGAACGCCGATCGTGCAAGTCTGCTCGAGAGGGTCTGTCAGTTTTTCGGAGTCGCCAACAAGGATGCCTGGGAAAGCGTCTGGCGCTCGCCTCTAGCCTCATTCCGAAAGTCACCAACAATCGAGAGTGAGACCGGTGCTGTTGCCGCTTGGCTACGAATCGGCGAACTCGAAGCGACCTCGATTGACTGCGAGCCGTTCGATGAGCGACGACTGCGCGAAGCACTACACGAGGTTCGTACGCTGACGACCGCTGAGCCTGATCATTTTGTGCCGCGCCTCGTAAAACTCTGCGCCGAAGCGGGTGTTGCGGTCACTTTCGTGCCCGAGATCAAGGGCACCCGCTGTTGGGGTGCTGCGCGCTGGATTTCGCCGACGAAAGCACTGATTCAGCTGAGCCTGCGCTATAAGACCGATGATCACCTCTGGTTCTCACTCTTCCACGAAGTCGCCCACCTCCTTCTCCACAGTAAGAAGGAGACGTTCATCACGACTGATCGCTTCAGAACCGACGCCGAGAAGGAGGCGGACACGTTCGCGACCCACTTCCTAGTACCTCGCCAGTACGACGCCCGTCTGAAGGAACTGACGCTTCCCGAAGTCAGGTCGTTCGCAGACGAAGTGGGAGTAGCACCCGGCGTCGTGGTGGGTCGCCTTCAGAAGGAAGGAATCCTAAAGTGGAGCGAGGGCAACAGTCTCAAGCGCCGCTTTGAGTTCGTGCAGTCATAGTCCGGCGGAAGCGCGGCTCGAGCCTCAAGGCGAGCCGTGTTGGCCTGGGGACCCCGGCATCCCATATCTGGCTAGAGGGCTTTCCTAGAACCAAGTCACCGTGGGGGGCGCGGCAGGTTCCAAGTCGATACTCCGGGGCACCACCTGGCGAAACGTAGAGCACGCGTCAGATGCGGGTCGCGAGTAGTCGCGCGGCCTGCGCAATACGGAGTGTGCTCCTGCGCTTGCCGGACACCAAGGCGAGGTTCTCCAACCTATTTGACACAGCGCAATTGCTTCATTGTGACTATGACCCTATAGACTTCTTGCCGTGCGCTTGCGTCGCGAGGCGCGTCTTCTTCTTGATAGTTCACAGTCCTCGCTACTCCTCGCGATGGAGCTCTTCAACAGGCCATACGAGCGCGGTCGTCATGAGGCTGTCCTGCTTCACCTCGGTCATTCACTAGAGATGCTCCTGAAGGCCGTGATCGTGCAGCGCGGTGGACGGATCCGCGAACCGCGCAGCGCGCACACAATTGGCTTCGACAAGTGCCTCGGCAAGTGTCTAGACGACGCGAAGACAAGATGTTTGACCCGCGAGGAGGCACTGCCGCTGCAGGCGATCCACGCGCTCCGCGATGAAGCGCAGCACTACCTCATCGCGATGTCGGAGCAGACCCTGTATGCGATAACACGGAGTGGCATCGCCATTTATGGAGCCATTCTCGAGCGCGCCTTCAAGACCAAACTCGCAGAGGTCGTCCCGAGTCGAGTGCTCCCTATCACGGCGGATCCTCCGAAGGACCTCGACTTAATCATCGACGATGAGGTGAAGTTCCTGCGCCGGCTGATCAAGCGGGGCAGGCGTCGTGGAGCCGAGGCGAGAAGTCGTGTGCGGGCACTCGAGATCATCGAGCGATCGGTCACCGGTGCGATTGATCGGAAGCCGTCACCGGGCGATCTCACGAATCGGCTGCATCGTCTACGGAAGGGTCAGCCTTGGACAAAGGTGTTCCCTGGGCTCGCGGGTCTCTCGTTAAGCACCGAAGGTGACGGTGCAACCTTGAGCCTCAAGATCACGAAGAAGGAGGGCACTCCCGTGCATCTTGTAGGCGAGGGTGAGACTGCTGCGGCAATCGTGGCGCTGAAGACCGTCGACACGACCGGCTACTACACGCTCAACTTCACCAGCCTCGCCGATCAGCTGAGGGACGTGATCTCAAGGAACCGCCTCACCGCTTTGATCTGGCACCTCAAGCTCAGAGATGATCCCAAGTGGGGGCGGTTGTACCGGTTCGGGAAGAGCACCCACCAGCAGTACGCCCAGACGCTACCGGCGTACATCCGTGAGCAAATCAAGCACGTCGAGATTGACGATGTTTGGGAGAAGTTCCGTACGCGGCAGGGAAGATAGGGCGCCTCGGAATCTCGCGGCAGCGCAGGGGGGTGAGACGCGACCTGGACGCCACAGCGGCTTGCGCTACGCGGTTGCCGATGAACCGAAAATAGCTGCCGCGCGCCGCGTGACGCGGTCGATGACGCTTCGGACGTCGGTGAGCGCGTCGATAGCGTCATACGCTTCCCCCTGACGGGTAGCCTGCTCGCGTGCAACCGCGACCGCGTACTCAGTGAAGGCAATCTCGTATGCGAGCTTCCGAAACTCGGGACTGGTCACGCTTCCCTTGTTCGTAACCGCGGAGGCGACCTGCGGATGATCCAGGTTAACGACAATTAAACGCTGTTCAGACTCGTATCGCGATCGGTAGACGCGTTCGCCTTCATTGCGAAAGTCGAGGGAGAAGCCACCTCTTGGACGCGGCTGCGGCCCGGAGGTCGTGCGCTGTTCTGAGCCAGTCGACGCACCGGGGGCAAGACCGGGTCCGCCGCCGGGAATGTCGCCGAGCTTCTCGCCATCGCTGTCAGGTCCATCACCTTCCCTAGGACCATGTGCAGCCTCGTAGGCACTCGGTTCCGTTCCCTCGTCTGGAAGCACTTCGCCCGGTCCGGGATCGCCCTTGAGGGCCTTGAGTGGGCCGAGGTCACCTCCCGCTGAACGCTTCGCGCGCGCCAGCTCTTCCTGGTACTCCCGGAAGTCGTCATTGAGGATCTTGGCGATCTCCTCGGCTTCGCGCCGAAGACGTTTGGCCTCCTCTGTACGTCGACGCTCCTGATCCTTGCGTACCCAGTCAGTGCGCACCGTTTCGATGCACGCCTGCAGCCATCCGAAGAGGATGCCCACCGTCCGGTTCAGCGGATTCAATTCGTTGCGCCGAGTGTTGTCGAACGGTGGTGGTACCTCGGTGTCTTGGACGTCCTCGAGCCTCGCAACGTCGACATCGCCGAAGATATGGCTCGAGAATTCCCGACCAGCCGACCCCGCCAGAGTGGTCGCGTGGTAGATCCCCTTCGAGAGCACATCCACGCCCGCCGAGTCCTCCAACGGAGTCGGCGAGAAGCAAATGCGCGCCCGGATGCCATCCCCGAGGACTGGCGCGAGTTCGTCGGGCACATCAAAGAATCGCTCATCCGCGTAGTCGGGCTCTTGATATCGGCAGGGCTCGTTGTTCACATAGACGATATGCGACTGTTGGTGACGGCCGAAGTGCCGCTCGATGTACACCTTGATCGCGCCGGGCTCGATCTTTCCTATCGGTAGCTGAATCTCATCGATCGTCACAACGGTCCCGTTAGGCTCGTTGACAGCGACATCCTTCGCCAGTTCTTGTACCGGGAATGGCTCGCCCTCGCGCGCCGCCTCGATCTGGTCTCTTCGAAGCTCGACTTCATTAGCGCGGCCGTCCCGGACGGTGCGTATGTGAAGTCGCCTGGCGATCCCGAAAGCAGCGGACTTACCCGTTCCAAATCGTCCTCGTGCGGCGAGGCCCGCCTTGCGACGGACATTCTCCGCGTGCATCGTGAAGAAGTTTTGCAAGTCAGCGCGCGTCATTCCCCGAGCGTTATCGATTACGCGCAGACGCTTCTTGGCGGGTGACACCTCGACGCGGCAAACCACACTCGCCTGCCCGGGCTCGGGGTTGTCGAGGGAATTTGAGACGTACTCCCAGGCGACGCGCGCGGGAGTGTTGAAGACCTGGGCACTCTGCATGAGGTCGCGCGCCACGTGGCTCTTTACCTCGATCACGTGAGTCACTAGCCTCCCCCTCCGAATCGCCGGCTCATGAAGTCAACAAGGTCACCGAGAGCGGGGTCTGCCGAGAAGTAGTTCCGAAGGCGCTGCAGCTTTTGAGCAACGCGGCCCGCATCAGCGTATTCGTCGACGCGCGCGAACTCGAAGAAGTCGAGTCGGTCAATCTCTTCTTGTCGCCCGGCGTGCCATTTCTGGAACGCACCGGTGGAAGTCACTCTGACGCGCTCGGACTGGCGGGCGGACCCTACCGACTCTCGCTCCTCAACTGGCGGCGCAGGCGCTAGGTCTTTCTCGGCAAGGTCAATGGCTCTAGTGAGGCCCGCAGGGGTAAGCATCCACATGCGCTGCCTCGTTCGCGTGACAAGGCCACCGTGCTGGTGCGCATGAACCAGGGCAACCCGCACGGTCTCGACTTGAAGAGTCCCGGGTTGGCCATCCAATAGAAAAGCGTGTGCGTCGAGCTCTGCGGCAGTGCGCGCCACATCGTCGGTGCTGATCGCTCGGTCGTGGCCTCCCAACCGTGCGAGTGCGAGTACGACCACGTCGCTCTTCGTTAAACGCCTCTTAGCCGGCATTGGGGTCGCTATGGTATTCGGCCACGATGAGGGAAAGCCGCGGCCAATGGCCGCTTTAGCGCAATCAATCCTGGCCCGGGTCCAACTATCGGACCCGGACCTCGCGGTGACCGGGGCCAACGTGGCTGCAATAGCCCGGACTCTGCACTGGGACAGGCCTTCCATCGCTGACGGACGCAAGCGCGCGCTCCGCTTGCTCTTGCGCGCTCAGGGCGTACAAGCCGAAACCGCGGAGTGGCACGCCGAGCTTGAGGCCGCATGGGAGCGGATCCAGTCGGAAGTGCCGCGACTCGACGAAGGCCACGCGACGCGTTCCGACGTGCTCGAAACGACACTGCCAACTGGAGCCGGTGCATCGGAGCCGCCCTGGAGCGGCGTTCTCGCGGTCACCGAGTTGCCTCTAGTTCCGCGGCTGATCCTTCGGCATCTGCCGCCCGACTTCGCGTCAGGACACGCGCCTAAGGAGGACTCCGGCGTGTGCGCTGATGCCGGCTGGTCGGACGTGAGTCAACTTCTCGATCTGCCGATATCCCTTGTAGTCGAGCTGGATCCTGGGCTTGTCGACCGCGTGCGCGGTGCGGTAGTCGCCCATTTAGACGAGACCCTCGTTATGCCCGGCGACCATCCAGTCGACCCTCGCGGAGAGACGTTGGAAGCCACCCCAACTTTCGAACTGAACCGCCTCGGCATCTCCCAACGCACCGTTGATGCACTACCACCGTTCATCCGCAGCGCCAACGATGTCGTGAGGCATGGTCTAGCCACTATCGCCAGCATGGGAGGAGTCGACGGCGCGATGCTGTTCGAGCTAGCGGCGGCGGTCGACTTCGCCATCCTCGGCCGTGTTGCCGCTGGTCTCGCGCCAGGGCGCCGACCCACACCGTTCGATCTGACCCTTCTTCCAAGGACTGTCCTCGAACTCGATCCCGAGCTCCAGTACCTCCGAGTTCCTGCCGACATTGATGCACTCGTTCCAGGGCACCCATTCCAGTCGATCGCTGACATAGGTCGCCTGAAACGGGGAACAGCGATCCACCGATTCGGCGCGAGAGAGACCAGTCGTCTCGAGAGGTTTCTTACGCCTTTCCTCTCTTCGCGCTATCAGAGTCGTCTGACCGAGATCTGGATGAGGCGACCTCGCGCGAACGTGTCCGTTTCCCTCGAATCTCTTGGGCTGGACGCGACCACGCGCCGTCGGCTGCGTGCAGCGAGAGTGCGCGACCTCCGGGACTTAGCAGATACGGCCATGGATGACTTTGCGCGTCGGCAGGGCGTCGGGTATCGGCGAGTGGCCAACCTTCTTGCCTGGCTTGAGTACTTCGCTTCGCACCCGGCTTCGGCGAAGGTCCTGGATGAGCCTATGACGGTCATCGAACCAGCCGCAGTCGAGAACGACGCGTTGAGTGTCAAGCAGCGGGCGAAGAAGAGACTTCCACTATGGGCACGTCGGCTAGTCGGACGCCGACGCGCAGTCTTGCGAGTCATTCGAATGAACGACCTGCGTTATGGCTCGACACGGCTCGATGAACGTTCGATCCTTGCTGCCCTTGAGCAGGACGGGCCGACTGAACCTGTGCTCGGCGCCCTACGGCGGGTCTACGACAACGACCCGCGACCCGGACCTCCGTCGGCTGAACTGATCGAGGCTCTGCAAAGCAGGCTGTCTCGCCGACAAGCCGACGTGCTTGTCGGCCGCTGGGGCCTAGCTGGCGGACGTCCGAAGACGCTTGAGCAACTTGGGCGAGGCCAAGCAGTTACGCGCGAGCGCGTTCGTCAGATAGAGAAGAAGGCACGAGATGCCATCGGCTGGCGGCGCACCTACTTGCCTGGTGCGCTTCGCGCACGGAAGCTACTTCTAAGGAACGGGCGGACCCTTTCTCGAATGGAGTACGCGGAGATCCTCGGCGCGGAGCGTCTCGGTGGAACCGCAGCCGACCTTGCTGCGCTTAAGGTCGCTGCCACTCTTGAGTGGATTCCGGAAATTTGGGCAGTGGAAGACGGCACGATCTGGACGACCGACCGGTCGGTCACAGCGAAGATCGCCGCGGTACGCGACGAGATAGGAACCATGATCAAGGGACGCATCACGGTAACGTTCTCCGGCCAAGAAGTAGTCGATGCGCTGGCGGCTCAGGGAACTGCGGTGACCCTAGCCCTTGTAAGAGCCGTAGCGAGCGGAAACTCACGACTTCTGGCACTCAGCGACGATCTCTACGCGCGGCGCCCAGGAAAGGACGCCGTCCCGCGACACGCAGCGAAGATCCTCAAGACAGCGGGTCGGCCACTTGCAATGGGACAGATCCTACGAGCGCTACGCCGTGACCCTCGCTACCGGAATTCGGCCGAACTGCTGGTCGAACGGGAGCTTCGAAACAGCGATTGGTTCGAGTTGAGTGATGGCCGCTGGCACCTCACGGGTCAAGCTGTCATCGAAGTTGGACGAACGGCTGAGATTGCCGCTGCAAAGCTTCTTGGCGAACGCGGGCCGCTCCTCGGGCAGGAGTTGTTCGGGGCACTAGTCCAGTCGGGCCTAGGTGAGTCCTCGGCGAAAGTAGCGATCGGTCAGTCGTCGCTGATCCAGCGGTGGCCTGGCGGTGTCTATACGCAGGTCGGGGCACGTCCTACGCCAGGTGAGATTGCCGCGGCGTTCGAGCGGCGCTCACCAACGACATCGCGACCCGTACAAGTAGACCATCTAGCTACTGGCGGCTTCGTGCTCACGGTCGAATACACCGCCGCGCGTCGATACATGGGTGTGTTCTCGGTGGGCAACAGAGCCCCGGTCCAAGGCGACTGGACCGGCAACTCTGACGGAACTCATCACACGTACCGCGTTCGTGCCGATCACGGTCTGATCTGGGGCGTTGGGCCCTGGATCCGCGAAGTCGCACTGCGTGAAGGCGACATGTTCACGATGACCTTCGACCCAATGGCTAGGAGGGTCGCACTAGCCGTCGCGCGCCGCAGTCCGCTGGATCCAGGCGACTAGCGCCGTCAGGTCGTGCGCCCAGAACAAGGTCAGGCCCTTCTTCTGGGCGTCGACCAGATTGCCAAGTTTGAAGACGCCCGCGAGGGTTGCAGCTGGGACCATTTGCTGAGTTCCGAACATGGACGTCCAGTGCACTGCCTTGACCGCAGCATCGTTGTTCAGGCGCTTGATTGAGTTCGTCGCTGAGTTCGACACTTTGCACTCGATGGCGAGCACACGCTGATCCCACAAGCGAACCACAACATCGGCCTTTCGATCACCCAGCATTGCCTCTGAACAGAACTCGCCGCGCGCCGGCGCATCCGCAAGGGTGTTCATCCTGCGCGTAGCGACCCGTCTGAAGTTAATGCTCTCGAGCGCCGCAAAGACGCTGGCCTCCTGCAGGGTCTTGCTCTCGTTGCGGCGGTCCGTCGCAAGGCGTTGGGAGGCGATGAGCGAGGTCGAAGCCACTACGGCAGTAAGTCGCTCCGCCTCGGTCGGCTCGCGATTTTCGGAGACCCACGGGAACCGACGTCGATCGAGTCCTTCGACCACCGTTTGAAAGACAGCTCGCGCCCGCGTCGGCTGGGTCAGACTCTTGTGCGAGAGAGAGGTCTGCGCAAGTACCGCGAGGTCATCCTTGGAGATTGGAGGTCCTGGAAGGTAGCGAAACGCCTCAAGCAGCGCAGGATTTCCCAGAACCGCCACGATCGTCTGGTCATCTACCTTGTCGAAATCCATGTCGAGAAGTGTCTCGAGTAGGTCTTCGACGTCGCCGCGCCGCTTGTCAAAGAGGTCGAGGTAACGCTCCAAGGGCTCGCGCATCCGATCCTCGCGAAAGCGATCAACAGCGACGAGCCGTTCGCGTTCGAGCTCCTCGCTTGACCAGCGCGGCGGTTCGATCAAGCCGTGGCCATCTCTCGGATCGTCCTCGGCTCGGGAATGAGCAGGCGCTCCATCTCCTTAGGTTCGAACTTAGTCAGCCCGCCCGCGTAGGTGCGTCCCTCAGACAGGCGGGTCGTACTTGCAAGGTGCACGGCGATGGCGTCCAACACTTGCGACGAGAGAGGCTCTCGTGGGTAGATTCCATGTGCGATGTTGATGTGCCGTGCCTCACCGATGTTCCGAACGAAGTTGGGCGGCCGTCTAGCCATGTAGGTCGCGAGGATCGGCGCCGGCGGATATAGACCCACGGACCACCATGCCCTTCGATGGCGAGCGATGTAGCCCCGATGCACACCTGCGTCGCGCGCCGCCTTGAGAAAAACGTCGATCGTGGCGCGGGACTCCGGGCCGAGCCCGTCAAGATCCTCGGGCAGATCGATCACTCGTCGGAGTTGCGTTGTGTCGAGGAGTACCCGACCTGCTGCGTAGAGTTCCCGCGCCTTCGTGACCGAGGCGAATAGAACAGACTCCGGTAGGCCTGCCGCGTGTCGTCCGGCGATCCAGAAGTCGTTTGCGCCAGTGACTTGGCCCCGATGCACTCTGCAGAGCTCACCAAGCTCAATGAAACCCTCTGGCAGCCTTCGGGTCGTTCGCGTAAGCGGCGTCCACCGTCCCGCGGCGTCGAGTCGCTCCCGGCGGATCGGACGTCCGCCTGTCAACGCTCCGAGTTCATCGAGCCGGTTTACCCGCTCGATCCGTATCGACTTGGGTTTGGCTCCGATCTCGAAACACGTGATGGCGGCGGTTGTCTGCGCGTCGGGAAACGCAGACGCAGTCGGCTCGACCACATGGATCGCGGTGCCTCCAAGACCGTTTACAAACAGGCGCCGTACAAGTTGGCCGTAGTTCACGTCAAGCCACTCTGCTGCCGTGATGTATGCGCCATAGTCGCCGGGCGACGCATGTTCGACGGTGGCAAGGAAGAAGTAGACGTGGAGGCCTGCCAATGTGCTTGCCTCAAGGCCTCTCCGCTCAGCAGTTGCTTTCAGCCACGCCTTCCACTGGGGCTCAACGAGGTGATGGCGGACGTAGGGCGGATTTCCGATGAAAAGCGTCTTGATCGTCGGCGCACGCAGCGCGGCCCGCCGGAAGTCCTCAACGATGACTTGCGTGCGCGAGGCAAACCCCGCTGCCGCTAGGTGCCCGCGTGCGAGGATCGCCGCGACCGGGTCCAGCTCGACAGCTACGAGCTCTGCGCGCGGAAAACGCCTGCCTGCGGCCACCAGAAATCGTGCGGAGCCGGCCCCCGGGTCCACCACACGCGCCGGATGGCCTGCACTCGCGGCCCACTCGATCATCGAACGAACGACTGGGAGCGGCGTATATGTCGCTCCTTGTGGGCGCCGGAGCGCTGGTGAACGGAGTGATGAGAACGCAGATCCCAGTGGATCGTGGCCCCGGCCGATCGAACGGCTGGCTTGAACGACCACGTTCTCGGGGAGGCGAGGCAGGCGCCGGGCGAGTTCGCGCTCCGCCGTAGACCATCCGACGACATCGCGCGCACCGAGCGCGACGGCAAGTGCTACTAGTTCGCGTTCGCTCGCGATCGTCAGCAGGCGGTCCTCCTCCTTCGCAGCCGACGAGGACCGCCCTCACCTTCGTCGGTCGCGCTTCAGCTCGGAACGATAGCCTCAGGCACCGGGGAGAGTCGCGGGCCACCCGCTCCTGCAGGGCCCCGGCTCTGGGACCGGGCGCTGGCGGCCACGCGACTCACCGCAGCTCAGCAGCGCGACGCGCCGCCTCGCTGCCGCAGGCGAGAATCGAAAGCACCTTGCGCACGGGTGCTGGAGAAGTACGGACGACCGACCGTCACGGTGCCCTACGGCGCCCGCAGACGTTCCCTTGCGCGTTTGAACTTCTCTGCGTCCCGTATCCGCACACGCTGGCGGGCCCAACCGTCGACATGAACACCCGGAAGCCGACCCTCCGCTATCCATTGACCGACGCGCGTCGTTGAAACGCCGACCATCCGGGCCACTGCGGCCTGGGACAGCGTGTTCCATTCCGTTGCAACTTCCCGGGTTGTGCGGGTCATTGGGGGTCTGTCGGGTGTGCAGATGGTCTTGACTTTTTCTCAAGACTATCCGACAATCGGGCGCAAAGAAAACGGGGCCGCGACGCTGTGAACGTCCGGCCCCCTGGCACGACGGAGTGACCCGCCATGCGACCACAGACTATCAGCGCGCTAAGCCTCAGCATCACTTGCATTTTCTGCAAGGGTACGATCCCAGCAGGCGCCGCCGTATGGCGCGCTGGCCATCCACACCACGCCGACTGCCTCGTCCGGACGCTGACGAGTGGAAAGCGCAGCCGCCGAGGCCTTACGCTCGATCGCGGCCTGCTGCCCGCCGGAAAGGCACGAAATGACCGGCGTACGGACCTTTACAAGACCGAAAGCGCGACCGCGGAGGTGGGCCGACATGCGTGATGCCCACACTCCCCTACTCGACATCGTGGACAGCTTTCTCGTCCACCGTCACGACCTCTCGCCGGCCACCACCACCAACTACCGGCACGCGATCCAGGACTTCGGAGCCTGGTGCGAAGGGTCCATCGGCCGTCGAGCCGTGATCAGCGACCTCGAACCGGGCACGGTCGAGGCGTACCTCGCGTTCCGCAAGACCAGCGCCTCGGCCCAGTGTGCCCGTGTCGCCTGGGTCGCCCTGCGGTCACTAGCGAGGTTCCTGGCCGAACGTCGCATCCACCACGAGCACGGCGAGTCGACCTTACGCGTTGTGCGCATGCCCAGGGTCAAGGACGACTCACGCCGAGCCCTCACCGACGACGAGATGTGGCGGCTGATCGACCGTTCGGGAGAAGGCGAGACCGGCCACCGCGACACGACCATCGTCTGGACACTCCTCGGCTGCGGCCTCCGCCGCGAGGAGCTCGCGAACCTGAAGCTCGGCGACGTCGATCTCCGCGAGCGGCGACTCCACATCCGCGCCGCGACCAGCAAGTCCGTCCACTCCCGGGACGTCACCATCCCGATCGAGGCGTTGAAGGCGCTTGACGGCTACCTGAACGATCACCGCCGAGGCGAGACGGACGAGGACGCCCCGCTCTTCACCGACCGGCAAGGACGGGGCCTGACCGGCAACGCCGTCCGCAAGCTCTTCGAGCGGCTGAAGATCAGGACCGGGATCCGTGACCTCTGCGCTCACATGCTCCGGCACACCTGGGCGACCAACTTCCACCGCTCCGGCTCCGGATCGCGCTTCGACCTCATGGTCGAGGGCGGGTGGACCACCGGCCGGATGGTGGAGCGCTACACGAAGGCCCGGCCGTTCGAGGAGCGCCGCCGAGCACCCTCGCCGTTCACCGCGGCGCGAAAGGCTCAGTCAGAGAGAAGGCCTTCAGAGATGCGGCCACCACAGCAGAGAAGAGGCCTCGCGGTCGCCGGCATCGCGTAAGACCCAGCAAACACGGGACGTGTAGCCCGGATGGGATTCGAACCCATGACCTTCTCCTTGAAAGGGAGACGCCCTGGACCACTAGGCGACCGGGCCGCGTAGGACCAGTCTAAGTCGCGCGATCGGCGCGACGGACCTCACCTATCGTCTCACGCAACTTGGATATGGTCGCGGGCACGTTCACTCCCGCGGAGCGGCGCAAGCTGCGCTCGCTCCGTAGCCCCTACGGCATCCAGCGCTTCCTCGATGAGATGCCATACCACCTTGCGACGACGGCGTGGTCACCACGCCGGGTGCTCGCAGAGCGCACGGCGCACTGCCTCGAGGCCGCGGTCTTCGCCGCGGCGGCC
>DATKDY010000065.1:0-5385 GCA_035512515.1 Vicinamibacterales bacterium | reverse complement strand
TCTATCGCGCCATCTCGGGGCACTTGATCAAGCGGGCGGGCCTCAACCGCGCGAGCGCCAAGACCGGCGCCGTGACGCTGATCCAACGCTTCGGCTCGGCGCTCAATCTCAACATCCATTTCCACATGCTGTTCCTCGACGGGGTTTATGCCGGCGAAGGATCAAGTCCGCGGTTCGTGCCCGTGCCGGCACCGAGTCCGGTGGAACTGCAGGGTTTGGTACAGACGATCGCTGAGTGCATCGGCCGATCGCTCGAGTGGGCCGGGCTCATCACGCGGGACGCCGAGAGCTGTGATCTGGCCTTCGACCCGAGCGAGGAGGCGTCGATCAATACGTTGCTCGGGCACTCGATCACCTATCGGATCGCGACCGGTCCCCGTGAGGGACACAAGGGCTTCACACTGCAAACCCTCCCGGCTCCCGCACGAACCGCCTCTTCAGCCCGCGTCAGCAGCCTTGACCTGCCGCGGCAGGGCCTTTGAACGTCCTATACTCAGGGCGAGGATGCGCGAGCGAAGCATGCGGGGGTCTCCTGAATGACGGTAGGACGCGGGGTTCGAGTGTAGCTCGAACCCGGAGGCCGTCCGGTCGCAGTCAGCCTCGCGGGTCGGCGCGTCGGTACACTGGGAGCTCGGGTAGCACGAACCAACGATCCGAGGAAGAGCGCATGACGACGACCGAGTCGACCGCCGGCGAGGGCCTGTCCGACCTCCGCGAGCGGATGAGGGGCCCGGTGCTCGCCGCCGGGGATCCTGGCTACGACCAGGCGAGGGCGGTCTGGAACGCCAGGTTCGAGGGGCGTCCGGCGGCCGTCGCCCGGTGCGCCGGCACCGCCGACGTGATCGCCGCGGTCAACTTCGTGCGGGCGCGCGAGTTCCCGTTCGCGGTCAAAAGCGGCGGCCACGACTTCTCGGGCAACTCGATGTGCGACGGTGGGCTGGTCATCGACCTCTCGGGGATGCAGGGAGTCCGCGTCGATCCCCGGACACGGCGCGCCTGGGTCCAACCCGGCGTCCGCATGGGCGCGCTCGATCACGAGAGCCAGGCCTTCGCCCTCGCCACCACCGGGGGCACGGTGTCGACGGTCGGCGTCGCCGGCTTCCTGCTCGGCGGCGGCACCGGTCACCTCTCCCGCCGCCTCGGTATCGGTGCCGACAACGTGCGCTCGGTCGACCTGGTGACCGCCGACGGCGAGCTCGTCCGCGCCAGCGACGACGAGAACGGCGACCTGTTTTGGGCGGTGCGCGGCGGCGGCGGCAACTTCGGCGTCGTGACCTCGTTCGAGCTCGCGCTGCATCCGGTCGGGCCGACGGTCGAGGCAGGCCAGATCCTCTATCCGCTCGAGCGCGCGGGGGAGGTGCTGCGGGCGTATCGCGACTTCATGGCGGCGGCGCCTGACCACGTCCAGTGCTACGCGGCCTTCATGCGCCTGCCTGCGGTTCCGGACTTCGCCGCGACGTTCCACGGCCGGGTGGTGCTGGCGCTGGTGGTTGTGGACATCGATCCGCCGAGCGATGGCGGCGACGTCTTCGGGCCCCGGCGCCGTCACGGCGAACCCATCCTCGAAGCGATCGCCCCGCAGCCGTATCTGGCGGCGCAGCAGATGTTCGATCCCGGCATGCCCGCGGGGCACCGCTGGTGCTCGCGGGCGCACTGCCTGCCCGAGCTCGGCGACGGCGTGATCGAGACCATCCTCGCTCGGATCGAGTCGCTCCCCGGCGAGCTGTCGATGGCGTACCTCGAGCCCTACGGCGGCGCGATCGCGCGGATCGGGCCGTCGGCGACGGC
The DNA here is from genome assembly GCA_035512515.1 of Vicinamibacterales bacterium. Taxonomy (GTDB): domain Bacteria; phylum Acidobacteriota; class Vicinamibacteria; order Vicinamibacterales; family UBA2999; genus JACCSI01. The sequence continues at coordinate 3,597 of DATKDY010000065.1, read as the reverse complement.
GTTTCCGCACCGCGACGCCGCGTACAGCGTCCACCTGATGGCGGGATGGTCGGACCCGGCCGACGACGACGAGGTCCTGGCCTGGTGTCGCTCGTTCCACGAGGCGCTGGCGCCCGAGGCGACCGGCGGCGTGTACGTGAACCTGCTCAGCCGCGAGGAGGAGGGAAGGGTGGTAGCTGCCTACGCCGGAAACCACGAGCGCCTGCGCCAGCTCAAGCTGAGGTTCGACCCCGGGAACCTGTTCCGGAGCAACCACAACATCGAGCCCGCGTCGACGACCTGACGTCGCCTGCGGCGAGTCGCGAGCCTACTCGTCGCGCAGCGCGGCCGCCGGCTCAATGGCCGCGTCGCCTTTTGGTGGGCGGTCATTGCATCGTTGACAGCTGGCTCGGCGACGCGCAAGACCGCGACCAAGTGCTCGATCTCAGCGTGCGGCTTCGCGGTCCCGTCGTGCATGCGGTGCAGGCCGTATTCAGCGAAAACTGGGTCGAGGGTACCGGTGAGCTGTTCGTCGGTGAGGACGCTTTTCCGGAGTTGCAGCGGCTGGGCGACGTGGACGTGCACGTCTCCAGCCTGAAACCCGAGGGCTCGGCGCCCGCGGTGAAGGTCCTGCACCACCTGGCCGTGTCCGTCGCGCGCGAACGCATCCGCATCCAGAACCCGTATTTCATGCCCGACGCCGAGGCGATCGAAGCCCTCGGACAGGCGGTCGCACGGGGCGTCGATGTGCGCGTGATGGTGCCGTCCGCCGCTGCGTCGGACATGCCGATCGTGCAGCACGCCGCACACCGAAACTTCCACACCATGCTCGCGCGCGGTGTGCGGATCTTCGAGTACGGGAAGTGCCTGCTGCATCAGAAGGTCATGGCAGTGGATGGCGTGTGGTGCGCGATCGGCTCGAGCAACTTCGACGACCGCTCGTTCGAGACCAACGACGAGATCACGCTCGGCATCTGGGACGCCGTGCTCGCGAAGAGTCTCGAGGAAGTTTTCGAGCGCGACTGCAGGCACTGCATCGAGCTCGATCTCGCGACCTGGCAGGCGCGCGGCGTGTGGCACGGCGTCAAGGACAATGCGATCTACTTGGTCAACGAGGTGCTTTAGTTCAGGGCGCGCGAGCTCGGATCCTGCTGCGCGAGCTGTTCGGCGAGAAGATTGACCTTAAGCCTGAGCCGGACGGCTCGCTGTGGGCCGAGTGCGGAGCCGGCAACTCCGCGTAACGCCGCAGGGAATAGTGGTAGCGGGGGCAGGATTCGATTGCTCGCTACTATTGTCGGCTACCGGCCTGACGCTGCGCTGAGTATAGAGGATGGGCGTCATATTCGACGGCTTGCGGGCGCTGGGCCGGGCGCACGCCTGTTTATGCGGCGAGCGCTTGCGCGCAGCCCTCCCGGAACCCAGCGGCATAAGCTCCGGCAAGCGTGTCAATGCCCTGGCCGACCACCTGGTTCGAAGGCGTAATTGAGAGTTACACATCAAATAAAAATAGCAACTTAGATGGCCCGCCCTCGCCTAATTTGCCGCTACGTCGCGTAGAGAACCGCCGAAAGCCGTCCCGGCGCTACGTTCTTGCTACGCGAGTCGTAGTCGGGCGAACGGCGGCTCTCACCAAAAGCGGACATCCCGGCCACAATCTTCGGACAAATCTGACCGGCCACTTCAGGCCAGAAGGAGTCGTTTAGAGACCCGGTCGTTTATCGCCAAAAGCCTTGCAACAACTGCTACTCCAATTTGACGGTACTCGTCATCAGATAACGACATCTTGTCGAGCGAATCATTGGGGTAGGTGTTCTGTGTGTAGAAAACCTTGTGCCGCCATACCGGCTTCTCTGCTTCAGGATCGTCGGCAACTACGTCATCGATCATCAAGCGAGACCGACCGTCGCCCAAGTCTGTAAGGCAAATAGCGATGCCTTCCTTTGAACGATACTTCCGAGCAGATTCGCTGGTCACCAAAATGCTGCTTGCTTGCCAATACTTGGGCGACCGGGATGGGTCACCTTCTGCTGGACGACAGTTTACCGGCCCAACGGCTGGGTGGGCCCAATACCTGACATTGGGTCGCAGGTCCTACTCTCCCAATCGGAAAACCTTCTTGCCACTGAGTAGGTCACGGCCATAAACGGTGCCGTCGTTACCGGCGTAGTAGACGACGGAATCGACGACCGTGGGTGTAGACGCCATGTCATCTGCAGTCCAAAGTACCCGGCGTTCGCTCAATTTCATCGCCCGCAAGAGCATCGTCCCGCCCATTTCGGATTCATTTGGCAGGAATTCTGCGTACAAGCCGATGCCGTTCCCGGCCGATGCCGAGCCGTATACGATGCCGTCAGTTGCCGTGCTCCAGACTTTTTGACCGGTGCGCCGATCGACACCGTAGAGGTGTTGGTCTTCGAGTGTCGAGTAATACAGCACGTCGCCATCCCGCGCCATGAAGCTTCGTGAACCGACATGACGATTATCGGACGCTCCAGGATCGAACCGCCAGACCTGACGGCCAGTTTCGCGATCTACGGCAAAGAGGTTCCCCGCCCAGTCGGTAAAATAGACTGCCTCGTCGGTCACGATTGGTACGACCGTCACGAACGGTACCTGACTCGGTAAAGACGCCCGGTTGCTATCGTTGGTCACGGAGCGCCATACACGCTCGCCAGTGTCGATATCGATGGCGTAAAGATGACCGTCCCACGCACCAATGTATGCCGTGCGATCGACGATTGGGATGAGTCGCGCCTGTGGTTCCTCGCCAAGCGTGTGGCGCCACACCTCCCGGCCTGTCGCTACCTCAACCGCATACACATTGAAATCTTCACTGCTGAAGTAGGCAATGTCGTCCTTTACCGTCGGGATGCCATTGATGAACACATCGCGTACGTCCCAGTCGACATCGCCTGCTTCGAATTCCCAATGCAGTTCACCATTCGACTTGTCGACGGCGCGCAGATGCCCATCTCGGCTTCCAAAAAGCAAGAGATCACCGGCTACGATGGGTGCGTGAAGAATTGGCCCGCCACCTTCAAAGCGCCACAACACGCGGCCGGATTGCATATCCACAGCGAATAAGGTACCCGCTTCGCTTCCGAGATAAACCACGCCACCTGCAACCGCCGGCTGACCAGGTTGAGACTCGACCCGAAATTGAACCTCCGGCTCTTCAGAGTGCAACTCGATGTTGCCGATTTCTTCGCGGCCGCAACCAATGATGAGCGGAAAAATAAGTCCGCATCGCATCGTGTTGCATAAAATCGTAGCTATTCTCACGCCAAACGGTCCAGTGGTTTGAAACCTATCACGAAAACTCGCCCGATTCCTGCTCAACCACCAATTCCGACTCTATTAGAGGATACGACATTGCTATAGCGACGTCTGTTCTGGGTCGGCCTCCTGACTGTCGCAATTTCTAGCCTTTACTTCCCCTTCCGGCCAGAAGCCGACGATACCGTCAATGCTCGCCGTGTTCTTCAACCAATGGATTGGGGCCGATAGGCTCGTAATCCGGCTCCGTTGTCGGAAGTACACCAATCAGGTTAAGCGGAGTATCTCCGGCATTGACAAAAGCATGCGGCGTGTGGGCTGGTACTCTCGCAATGTAAGGCG
>DATKDY010000064.1:0-6671 GCA_035512515.1 Vicinamibacterales bacterium | reverse complement strand
CCTGGCGTCCGGCGTGGCCCACGATTTCAACAATCTGCTCACGGTCATCCTCGGATTCAGCGAGATGATGACCGCAGATCCTCTCAGCGATCAGCAGCAGGACGATCTCGCCGAGATCATCAAGGCCACTCACCGTGCCTCAGGGTTGACGCGGCAACTGCTCGCGTTCAGCCGTCAGCAGGTGATGACCACCGTTACGCTCGACGTCAACGCGCTCATCACGGACATGACGGCCATGTTCGGCAGGCTGATCGGCGCGCACATCGACGTCGTGATGGCATTGGCTCCCGAGGTACTCCCGGTTCTCGCGGATCGCAGCCAATTGGAGCAGGTGGTCATGAACCTGGCTCTCAATGCGCGAGACGCCATGCCGACCGGGGGGCGGCTGACGATCGCGACGACGGCGGTTGACCTCGACCACTCGGCGTTCCACGAGGAAATCGTCGTGCGCGGACGATACGTCCTGCTCAGGGTCAGCGATACGGGCGGCGGGATGACGGCGGAGACGAGGGAGCATCTCTTCGAGCCGTTCTTCACGACGAAAAAGGCTGGCGAAGGCACCGGCCTTGGCCTGTCCACGATCTACGGCGTCGTCAAGCAGAGCGGAGGACACATCTGGGTTGACAGCGAGCCCGATCACGGCACCACCTTCAAGGTCTACTTGCCACGTTCGGACGGCCAGATCGCACTGCCCGGTTCGAACCCGCCGATAGCGGCGCGTGGCGACAGAGGTCTCGAGACCGTGATGCTGGTCGAGGACGAACCGGTCGTGCGTCAACTGTCGAAGCGCTTCCTCGATCACGCGGGCTATCGCGTGCTCGAAGCGGCCGACGGCGACGAGGCCGAGCGGTTGTTCCGGCGCCATGCCGGAACCATCGATCTGGTGATCACCGACGTCGTCATGCCCGACTGTGGTGGTGTCGAGCTGGTCAGCCGCCTGCAGCGCAAGGCACCCACGCTGCGCGTGCTGTACATGTCGGGTTACACCGATCCGTCAGGCGTCATGAAAACGGCAATCGATGGTGGCCGCTTCATCCAGAAGCCGTTCACGGCCCAGGAGTTCGTGCGGCGCGTTCGCGAGGCGCTGGATGCGCCCGCATAGAACCCCCGGCGACTTCGGCGCCCCGTTCCAATCGCGCGGCGTCAACGCGCGCGTGATTCAGGGTGGCCGGATCCGGCGCGCCGAGATCGCACGGCGCGAAGGGGGGTCGCTCCTGGCTCCCGGTCCAGCACCTCGCGCATCTTGCGTCCCAGGGCGTCAGCGGTGAACGGCTTGTGCAGAAACGCAATGCCCGGCTTCAGCACACCGTGCTGCACGATGGCTTCATCCGTGTAGCCGGACATGTAAATCACTTCGAGCCGCGGCCGCCGCAAGATCAACTGCTTGATCAGCTGCGGCCCGCTTGGTCCCGGCATCACGACATCGGTCAGGACCACCGCGATGGAGGGGTTCTCGTCGAATATCCGAATGGCTTCGACCGCCTCGGCAGCCACCAGGACGGTATAGCCCTGCTTCTCCAGCATTCGCCGGGTCAGCTCCCGTAATCCTCCGGCATCTTCGACCACCAGGACGGTCTCCGTGCCGGTCCGCCACGGCGCCGCTTCTGCCGCCGCCCCGACGATGGCTTCCGCAGGGGCCGCCTGCGGGAAGTAGACCTGAAAAGACGTCCCACGGCCAAGTTCGGTGTAAACGGTGACGCTGCCGCCCGAGCGCGTGGCGATGCCGTGCACCGTCGCCAGCCCGAGCCCGGTCCCCTTGCCCACGTCCTTGGTAGTGAAGAACGGTTCGAACAGCCGCGCTCGCACCTCCGGTGTCATGCCGGTGCCCGAATCCGTGACCGTCAGGACCACATAGGCCCCCGGCGCGACGGCGAAGTGCCGTCCCGCGTACTGCTCGTCCAGCTCGATGTTGGCGGCCTCGATGGTCAGCGTTCCGCCGCGTGGCATCGCGTCCTGCGCGTTGACCGCGAGGTTGATGACAATCTGCTCCAACTGACTGCGGTCGGCTTTGATCAGTGCGAGCTCGCGCCCGACGTGCAACTGGACGGCGACGTCTTCCCTGATGAGGCGGGCGAGCATCGGCCGCATGTCGGCGAGGATGACGTTGAGGTCGAGCAGCGTGGGCTCGATGATCTGCTGGCGGCTGAAGGCCAGGAGCTGGCGCGTCAGCTCCGCCGCGCGCGTGCCCGCTTTGTAGATCTCGGTGATCTCGACGCGACTGGGGTGGTCGGCGCCGGCGCCTTCGAGCAACATTTCGGAAAACCCGAGAATCACGGTCAGCAGGTTGTTGAAGTCGTGCGCCACGCCGCCGGCCAGGCGGCCCACCGCCTCCATCTTCTGCGCCTGCTGGAACTGAGCCTCGAGCATCCGGCGCTCGGTGACATCCTGCGAGATGCCGACCGCGCGCAGCGGCCGGCCGCCCTGGTCCAGCAGGATACGGCCGGTGCCGCTCAGCCACCGCACTTCGCCATCCGCGCGGACCGTGCGGTTCAGCACGGAGAAATCTGCGCCCGTCTGCATCGCCTTGCCCACGGTCTCGAGCACGCTCGCGCGATCGTCCGGATGCATGCATCCGATGAACGCGTCGAACGTCCCCTCGAACGTCCCGGGCGCGATGTCGTACTGGGCCTCCATGACGTCGGACCATCGGAGCGTGCCGGAGCGGTAGTCCAGGTCCCAGACTCCGACGTGGGCGTGCTGCAACGCAAAGCGCATCCGCTCCTCCGTCAGCCGGAGCGATTCAGCGGCTTCATTGCGTGCGGTCACATCCCGCAGCATCGCCAGGATGTTCCCGTCCGGCATGGAGGTCGCAATCATCTCTGCCGAGATCACGCGGCCGTCCTTCCGGCGCAGTTGCCACTCGCGGTGGTAGTCGGACGTGGCGATGATCGACGCCACCGCGGGGGCGATGTAGGGCATCTCGGCGATGACCACGATGTCCGCCGCATACAGCCCGATCAGCTCGTCGCGGGCGTAACCGAGCATCCGGCAGATGCTGTCGTTCGCGTCGATGAAGCGGGTATCGCGATTCGCGATGAGAATGCCGTCGGGCGCATACTCGAACAGCGTGCGGTAGCGCGCATCGCTCGTCTGGCGCGCATTCTCCGTCCGCTCGCGCTCGGTGATGTCGCGGACGTTGCCGTGAGTGACCTCGTCCTGGGCTGACTGGTAGTCGTGGCTGACGCTGATCGCCGGTCGGGCATGGCCTCGGCGATGCGGTCTGGACCTGCCGATGAGCGCCGACGGCGTATGGCGACGATGCTCCATGGTGCGAATCGTTCCTGGCCGGTTCATCTTCGACGCGAAGACGTGGGGACGGCCAACAGCAGACAGTGTCCCGCGTGGGCTGGGAGGTGTCTGTGCGTTAGTGCACATGCCCTGACCGTGCCCCTTCGCCTGTGACTCCGCGAGACTACGGCGTGGCATAATCCGCCGATGCGCCGCCTGGCCCTGGCGATCTGCCTTCTCACCGCCGCCCACCTCCACGCGGATGAGGCGGATCGGGCCGTCCACCTCACCGACGTCCTGCACCGCGCCGGCGAGCGCGTCGAGCGCTTCTTCGCCCGCGCCCAGAGCATCGTGTGTCTCGAGGTCGTGCGTCTCCAGTCCCTGTCCTCCGGATGGTCGAGCGAGGGGCTGGGCCGAACGGTCGAGTCGGAACTGCGGGTGTCCTGGGAGCCCGAGAACGACGGCCGCGCGGCCACCGAGGCGCACACGCTGCGGCGACTGTTGAAGGTCAACGGCCGCGAGCCGCGGAAAAACGACTGGAACAACTGCACTGCACCTGAGCAACAATCGCGCGAGCCGCAGCCGCTGTCGCTCCTGCTCCCTGGCCAGCGTCCTGATTATTCGTTTGCCCTCGCCGGGCAGGCGCGCCTCGACGGACGCGCCGCCATCATGGTCGACTACCGTCTGCTCGAGGAGGCGTCGGTCGAGTCGCAGGTGGTCGAAGGCCGCGACGACTGCATCAGCTTCGAGCTCGAAGGCGGCCTGCGCGGCCGTCTGTGGATTGACGCCGAAACCTACGACGTCCTCCGCCTCGATCAGCGTCTCAGCGGGATGGTCGAGATCCCTCTGCCGCGCGAGGTCACGCGCCGTGCCGGCTCGCCGCGAAGCTGGACGATGGAGCGGTGGGACACGTCGATTCGCTTCAAGGCGGTGACGTTCGAGAACCCGGACGAAACGCTGGTGCTGCCGGCGTCGCTGTCCTCGCTCAGGGTGACGCGCGGCTCGGGCACGCCGCGCTTGCGCACCAACACGGACTACAAGAACTACCAGCGCTTCCTGACGTCCGGCCGTGTGGTCGGCGAGTAAGGACCTAACCCGCGTGCCGGTGAAAACAGCACGGGCCCGGCCGGTCCGGCCGAGCCCGCGGTTGATTGTGCAAACGGCCGGTGCTTACGGAATGCGCAGCACCTGCCCCGGTTTGATCTTGTCGGGATCGGACAACTGATCCTTGTTGGCCTCGAAGATCTTCATGTAGGCGTTGGCGTTGCCGAGATGCTCCTTGGCAATCTTGCTCAGCGTGTCGCCCGGTTGAACGGTATAGGTTTTGGCCCCGCCGCCTGCCGCCGCCGCGGCCCCGCCGGCGCCCCCGCCGCCGGTCACCTGGATGTCCGCCACGACCTCTTTCTGCCAGTCGGGAACGGTCTTGATGGCCGTCCAGAGCTCGTTGCGTTCTGCGTCAGTCGCGACGGTGCCTTTGAAATACAGCTTTCCGTCACGCTCTTCGGCGTTGCCGTGAAACTTGCCTTTCGCCGTCTGAATGGCGTGCGCGTACTTGTCTCTCAATCCCATGTTCTCTACTCCTCGCGTGCGATCTGCGTCATGAGATTATCCGCGACTTCTTCTTCGGCGAGCGACGTGCTCAGCTCAGCCACGGTGGGCGCGATCGCGAGGGCCGCGCTGGCGCGCGGAGGGCGCTTCGCGAGGGCCGCGCTGGCGCGCGGAGGGCCGGCCTTCGGCCGGAAAGCCCGACCCGTCCGGCGATTCGTGCGAGCTGTGTCGCAGGCCTCGACCCGCTACGGCTTGTCTTTCAACTGCGGCTCCACCACCTCGATGTAGCACGTGGGGCAGATGCCGTGGCTGAACTGCGTGGCGGTGTGTTTCGAGATGTAGGACTCGACCCCGTGCCAGTAGTTCTCGTCGTCGCGAATGCGTTTGCAGTACATGCAGATGGGCAGGAAGCCCTGCAAGGTTCTGACTTCGGCGAGCGCGGCCTGGAGCTCGACGACGAGACGTTCGCGCTCGTCCTGGGTCTGCTTTTGCCTGGTGATGTCCCGCGCGACAGAGTAAATGACGCTTCGCCCCGCGTCCGGTGCAGCGTTCCACAACAGCCAGCGGTACGAACCGTCCTTGCAGAGGTATCGGTTTTCGAAATACAGCGCCTGGTCGCCACCGCGGACCTGACGATTCTGGTGAAGCGTGCGTTCGCGGTCGTCGGGGTGGACGAACTCGATGAACGGCCGCGACATCAGCTCCTCCAGCGAGAAGCCGAGCGTCCGCTCCCAGGACGGACTCAGGCGTTTGAAGTACCCGCTGAAGTCGAGGAAGCACAGCAGGTCGATCGAAAGATCGAAGAAGCGATCCTCCAGGTCGCGCAGTGGCGCGATCGCCGCGCCAACGTCACGGGGCTTTTCGGTGGCCATCGCGAAGTTCCTCAGTGTCTCACAGGGCAGCTTCACCGTTCCCAGCGCAGGGCGGCGATGCGCGGATCGCGGGCGAAGGCGGCACGGTCGAAGCCCAGGCGCTGCTCGGGAAAGGCGCAGATCGCGCGGACGCCGGGCGCGCCAACATGCAGGCGCCAGACCTGGCGTTCGAGCGGCTCGCGCGAGGCGAACGCGGCGCACGTCAGCAGCGCGACGTTCGACCCCGGCGCGCGCGCCGATGCGTACCGCAGCACCTGCACGCCGGCCCCACGCGCGGCGTCGGCCAATGCCTGGCAGCGTGTGTAATCCGTCGAATGCGTCCAGTGGCGCGATTGCCGATCGAACGGCGCGGCGGTGAGGTCGAGACCCTTGGCGGTTCGGAACCGGATCGCAAACGCGGTGTATTCGCCCGCGCTCGCCGGCCAGGGCGTCGCCGGGGACTCCGCGAAGAACAGCAGCCGGTGGAACGCCATCTCCGCGATCGCCGTGGCCACCGACTGCGACGCGTAGAACACCCCGGGCGTCAGTCCCGCACGCCGAAAGCGTGATCCGGATGGGTACGCCGCCCCGTACCGGAACGGCGTCGAGAGCAGGTAATGCAGGTGACGGCATTCGGGCGGAACCGGCGGCTTGCTCGCATCGAGGAGCTGTTCGAGCACCTCCTGTTCCGCGATGGTATCCACCAGCGCCATCGTCGAGACGACGTGCTGCGCTTCGACGACGCGCCAGCAGCGGCCGGCGAGCCGGCGGACCTCAGTGCTGACTTTCATAATTACGATGGCATTCGGCCGGCGATGCATCCCGCCTCCACCCCACCGCGCAAAGTCCGCGCGGCGGGGGCCCCGGCCGGGCTGCGTTGCTCAGCACTCAAATATTCTCGATTCTGGCTATCCACTTGACTAAGGTGACCCCAACCCCTTGTGGTGGGAGCGGCGCGGACGGACGTGTTGGACCAGGCGTCGGTAGGGTACGGCGTTGACGGCGACGGCCTGCTCCGCGAGACGGAAAAAGAGTTTGCCGCGA
>DATKDY010000063.1:0-3263 GCA_035512515.1 Vicinamibacterales bacterium | reverse complement strand
CACCACGCCGGGCGACCTTTCCGTAACGAGGAGGGTCGCCCTCGGTCGCAGGCTGGTCGCGCCGGGCCTTCTTCGGGCGGGCCGTGACTGCCTCCGCGCCGCTTCCGCCGTCGTCCTCGATTAGATCCATCCGAAGTCCACGTCAGAAGATCCACGGAGGCGTGTGGTGCACACATCGGCACGACCGGGGAGAGGCAGACGCCGCCGGGCCTCGGTCGTCCGGTCCCCAGTCATTTTGATGACACCTCGTCGAATCATTCGAGTAACCCTAATCCCAGCGCACACTAGGAGTCTTGACCGCGTGAGATCTTGAGGAATGAGTCAAGTTCTCTCGGTCAAGACGACTGCCCCGCCGGCCGGGGTCCCCGCCGCGCGGACTTTGCGCGGTGGGGTGGTGGAGGCGGGGCGAAAGTAATAGGGACTAGCGAGGCGGAGCTCACCAAACATGCTTGCGGGGTCTGAGGCTCCGCCTCGCTGGTCCTGATCTCGGTCAAAAGCGTACTGGACTGTCGGCGACGCGTTGAGCAAACCGCCCGCCATGAGCGGTCGCTTGGGAACCATTCCTAAATAGCTGATGACAAACGGCTTACAAGCGGTCTTCGATTGGTGGGCCGAAACGACAGATTAAAGTCTCCCTTCCAGAAGACTTTAGTACCAGTAGGGCCGGGCCGCGATCCGAGCTAACCCGTGACGTCGATGGCGTGCAGCACCTGGCGGGCGTTCGCCCGCCAGGTGCGCTCGGCCTCTACCCGTAACCGCCCACGGCGCCCCAATGCCTGCCGGAGGGCGGCATCCTCGAGGCTGGCCAGTTTCCTGGCCAGGGAATCGGGCATTCCCGGCTCGAAGAACAGGCCCTCGACGCCATCCGACAGCACGTCGCGGATGTTCGGCAAATCGGGTGCGACGACGGCCTTACCCATTGCCATGTATTCGACCAGCTTCATCGGCGAGGCGTAACGCGTGAGGTCGTCGGCCACGACCCCGACGTCAATCGCCGCGAGATACGCCGGCACGTCCGCCTCGGGCACCCGGCCTGCGAATCGCACCCTGTCGTGCACCCCGAGCTCCCTGGCCATCCGCTCGACGTGAACGCGTTCGGGACCATCGCCGATGAAGAAGAGAAAGCAGCGGGTCTGTGCGATCGCCTTCAGCAACAGGTCCAGCCCGTGCCAGGACCGCATGATCCCGCACCAGCCGGCGACGACAGCAGACGCCGGCAGGTCAAAACGCGCACGCGTCGTCGCCCCGGCAATCGCTGGATCGAACCGGGTCGCGTCAACGCCGTTCGGCAAGACCAGAACGGAACGAACACGCGGCGCGATCTCGCGCACCAGGGCGCTCAGCGGCGACGACACCGTCACCACAAGGTCAGCAAGCTCGAGAGCCTTGCGCTCTGCCGCCCGCGCCAACCGGTGAAAGCGGAGCGGCTCGAACTGCCCGAGCGATGCCGACGAATACAGGGCGTTGACCTCCAGGACCGAAGGGACGCTGGCGGCGCGAGCCGCATGCAGGACTCCTACATCGTTGAGTGCGTGGCGTTTGTACAAGAACGCCGGGCGCAGCTTGCCCATCGCCCGGCGCGCCGACCGCCACTCGGCAACGTTGTAGGCCGCGGTCCCAGCCTCGAAGAACGCCCGAGGAAGCCGGCGCCGCACCATTTCGCCGAAGCGGCCGGCCGCGCCGTGGCTCTGCGCGGTTCCCGGCGATAACATCACGACGCTGTGGCCCAGCGTTTCGAACGCGTGGATCATTTCGCGGATGTGGATGCCCTCGGCCCCGTCGAGCAGCGTTCGATGGTGATAAAGAATCGTCAGGCTCAATCATTCCTGATCGTCTGAAGGTCCGTGCTCGAACGCAAGACAGGCCGCGCGCCCGCGTGCTGCGTCGTACCTGGCCAGCCATTTCCGAGCTCGCAGTACAGATTCCTGTAGTCCTCCAGCATGCGATCGATGCCAAACGACGTGAGCGCACGCTGGCGCCCGGCAGCGCCGGCGGCTGATCGCAGCTCTCGACCGGCGACGAACCGCTGCAGCCCTGCCGCCAACGCTATCGGCGCTCTCGGCGCGACGAGGAACCCGCTCCTGCCGTCCTCCACGAGCTCGTCGGCCCCTCCGACGCGCGTCGCCACCACCGGCACCCCGCTCGCCATCGCCTCGAGAATCGTGTTCGACAGGCCTTCGGAGCTCGATGACAGCACGAACACGTCCAGCGCCGCAAACACCCGTTCGATGTCGGGACGATGACCGAGGAAGCGCACGCGATCCGCAATGCCCAGCGCCCCGGCCCTCGCGTCGAGGTCACCATGCAGCGGACCCTCTCCCGCGATGAGCGCCTGAAACCGCAGGCCTTGCGCAGCCAGAATCGCCAGCGCGTCGAGCAGCGTTGCATGATCCTTGACCGGCACCAGCCGGCCAGCCGTGCCAATCACGACGCTCCCCTGCTCTATCCCCAGTGCGCGGCGCGCCTCCTCACGATTGATCGAGCCAAAGCGTGACAGATCCACGCCGTTGCGAATCACCTGGATCCGCTCGAGCGGGAAGCCGGTCCCGGCCGCGAGCTTCTCGGCCAGTCGCGACGAGACGGCCAGCACCCGATCGACGCGACTCCAGGCCTGGCGCTGCACCCGCAGTTGATAGCTCCTGCTCTGAAGTGTGCCGTGTTCGCCGTGAATCACCACCGGGACGCGCGCCAGTCGCGCCGCGATCAATCCCTCGATCAGCGTGCCCCAGGCATGCGTGTGCACAATGTGCGGGCGCGCCCGCCGAAACACTCGATACAGCTGCCATATCAGGGACGGGTCGTTGCCGGCACGCCGCCGGAGCTCGTACACCGGCACCGCGGCGCTGACCAGCGGCCTGAGCGCCCCGCCCGGCGTCGTGCTGCAGATGGCGCTCGCAATCTGCGACGGGTCCAGGCCGTTCGCGAGCTTGACCACGCCGTGTTCCATGCCGCCAGGCTGCAGCGAAAACACGACGTGCATGACCCGCAGGGGGCCCGGTCCAGGCGCGGGCGCAGCAGCTTGAAACGTCATGGTTTAACAGCCCGTGGTGAAAGTCCCGTCGGCATTCGACCGGCGATGCATCCCCGCTGGCTGCGTTGCTCCTCCTTCAAATATGGCCCGATCTGGCTATCCACTTGACTAAGGTGACCCCAACCCCTTGTGGTGGGAGCGGCGCGGACGGACGTGTTGGACCAGGCGTCGGTAGGGTACGGCGTTGACGGCGACGGCCTGCTCCGCGAGACGGAAAAAGAGTTTGCCGCGA
>DATKDY010000062.1:0-2161 GCA_035512515.1 Vicinamibacterales bacterium | reverse complement strand
GGCGCATTGCCAGCGAGTGGCCCGACGACGTTCGTCACGCCGTCGAACGTCACGGCCATCGAGTCAGAACCACTCGTGCGCTGGTTGCCACTCACGTCGAACTCCAGGGTCCAAAAGCTCGCGGCACCTGAGTTGGTGAATACGCTATTGGTCGTCATGACGCCGGCATCGCCGGTACTGCCGTCCATATCGATGCAGACGCCTGAGCCACCCGCACACGAGATCCCGAAACTACCAGACGCTATGATGTCGACCGTGCCGTCGCTCACGGTCCATCCGGACGGTGTGCTGTTGAGCCCGGCTGCGTTGGAATCGAAGGTGTCCTGGAAGACGACGACGGGAACGGCCTGAGCGGGCGCGATTACGAGCGACAAGCTGACCGCAACAACCGTTAGCCCACCGAACAGGTATTTCGCTACGCTCATGGCGTCCTCCACAGACAGGATGTAAACGGGCCTTAATGCAACATGAGCGCCAAACCGGGCAAAAAGTGGATTCGCGTGTAATCTCCGTCGTTTCGAATTATATCTCCCTCCCTGTTTTCCACCGACGCCGGCATTCTGTAAAAGCGCCCGACACGTGAGCAGGATGCGGTCGTCGCCCATCCGCCGCAGCCGCTCTTGCGCGACGGGCGGGCGCAACAGATAGCGACAGAGTTGCTCCAGGCGCCTGCGGTCGGGGGCCGGTACGGCGACATTCGCGTGGAGATCGAAGCCCGCGATGTGCGCGGGCCGTGGGTGGCTCGACAGCACCCATGGCGCGTCCGGCTCTTCCCCCACCTGCCACACACGCCTCCCCGCGCGGGGCCCGAGCGCGATCCGGCCCTGGATCGAAGCGCTGCTGATGCCCGCGAGCATCGGTGATCCCTCCGCGATCGGATCCGGGCGTGAGAGATCGGCGGCAGTCGCATCGAAGCCCTGACGGCGAAGGAGGCGGCACACCCGCACGTAGATCGTTGCGAGGACGGCGCCGACCTTCTCGTCCGTCGGCGGTGGCAGGGGCCGAAATCCCAGTGCACCTCCCTCACCCTCCGTGAAGACGCCGTCGAGGACCAGCGTGTGGAAGTGGACGTTCAGATGGGCGCCGGCGCGCCGCGCACGTGGGCGCGGCCGGCGTCGATGACGACATCGCCGGGATCGCACTCCAGCGCGCGGCCGGCGACACGGCGGACACGCTCACGCAAGGCCTCCGCCGCCTTCGCCACGGCGTTGCCGGCGACGACGGTCACCCGGCTCGCGTAGAGCGTAGACGACATAAACGCCCCTTATCGGTGGGCCACGGGGAGCGGGACGCGCTCGGGTTCATCCTTGGCCCTACATACAGCGCGGACAAGAGGCCCGTCAAGCAACGGCGAACGATTCGAGCAGGCCGACGGGACCCGGAACAGACGCGCGGGGCTGGCCGTCGCCCCGTTGAACAGACAGCGACGCAGACGGCCGCCTGAGAGCGGTCGGTCAGACCTTCGTCGCGAGGAGCGCGGGCTCCATCATGGCAGCCGGGGGCGGGCGATCCAGTAGCGCGACCGATACGGCGAGGCTGTCGAGGATCGCGCGGATCGCCACCGGATCCTCGATGGTGCCGAGCTCCTGGCGCGCGCCCTGCTGCAACCACGGCCGTGTCGCTCGTGCGGACGTTCGCCGGGGACCGGCTGATGTTTTCTAACACAGTAGTACTAGCCCAGGTCATCGCTAGCGGTGATCATTCATGACCAGTGCACGCGGAGGCGGCGAGTCCTGTCGCCGGCCGGGCGCTCTTCGGGGTGCGAGGACCACGTGGATGGTGGCCGCCTGCCGCCGAGGGCGGCTGGGCGACTCATTACATGAGGGTCTCGAAGAGCCCCCCCGAGCCCCCCGCGCTCGGCAGCGCCGCGGCAAAAGCCGCGACGCTCCTCGATCACCGACGTGCGGTCCGCATCGTACAGGGTCCCTGCACCCCGAAGAGCGCCCGGCCGGCGACAGGACTCACCGGCGAGTGTGGTTCATGAATAGTCCCGGCTAGAACAGCCTCCGCCGAGCGGACCGTAGACAAGTGTCACAGATTCTTCCGACTGCCACGCATAAGTTGCGCGCGCAACCACGCAAAAGTTGCGGTACGACGCGTTAGAAAACTTTACTATTTACCTCCGACCGCGTCGGAAACATAAGCAAACATTACATTCTAT
>DATKDY010000061.1:0-2490 GCA_035512515.1 Vicinamibacterales bacterium | reverse complement strand
CTGCTGGGCAACAAAGCGTTCGGCCGGGAGTGGCGTGCGAGCAATCGCATGGAGGACGTTGTATACAACCTCGGCGAAACGTGCCGTCGTGATTTTCTTGAGATCGCCTTCCTTGCGGCGAACGGACATGGCGTAGCTGCCGTGAAGCTATTGCGCGGCTTGTACGAACGCGCGATCGGAGCCTGTCAACGACATTGAGACACCAAGGGTGAAGTAATTAGAGTAGCGCTGCGGTCGATCCTCACGTCGGCAATCGGGGCGACCCACCGGTCGTCCGAGGTCACGATCGTCGTTCCTGGGGCATCCTGTGCGGTCGATTTTTTCGACGGCGGGTTGATCCACACGGCGGTGGGCAAATCCGCCGGGTGTGGCCGTCCTTTGACGAAGCGCTCGGGATGCGCGGCGTACGCGGCCGCGAGCACCTGCTGCCGTTGCGCGCGGACCAGAGCGGCCTGGCCGAAATGCACGACGGCTGGCGTGAGGAAGCCCAGGCCGCTGTGACGGTGCTGCTGGTTGTACCAGGGGAAAAAGACCTGCCCAAACGCCCGTCCATCCTCGATCGATCCGAACCGCTCCGGAAACTGGGGACAGTACTTGAGCGTTTTGAACTGGGCTTCTGAAAACGGATTGTCGTTCGAGACCTGCGGCCGGCCGTGCGTCTTGGTCACGCCGAGATCGGCCAGCAGTAAGGCCACCGGCTTGCTGCGCATCGCGCTGCCGCGATCGGCATGGAGCGTGAGTTGGCCCGGGAGAATGCCATGCTTGGCGCACGTCTCGGCGATCAGACGCTCGGCCAGGGCGGCGCTCTCGCGGGGCGCGAGCATCCAGCCGACCACGTAGCGGCTGAAGATGTCGAGGATGACGTAGAGATAGAAGTAGGTCCACTTCGCCGGGCCCAAGAGTTTCGTGATGTCCCAACTCCAGACTTCATTGGGCCGCGTGGCGAGCAGCTCGGGCGCCGCGTAGTGCGGGCGCCGCACCTGATCGCGCCGCTCCTTGATTTCGTGCGCGGCGTTGAGGACGCGGTACATCGTGCGGGGCGAGCAGAGATACGTGCCCTCATCGAGGAGCGTCGCATGCATCTGGGCCGGCGCCTGATCGACGAATCGCGTGTGGAGCAGATCCAACACCCCTTGCCGCTCGTCGACCGTCAGCGCGCGCGGCGGCGTCGGTCGAGGGCGCGCGACTGCCGCCGGGCGACGCCCGCGATACAGCGTGGCGCGTGGGACGCCCAAGACCTGACACGCCGGCGCGGTGCCGATCGACGTCGCCACCTGCTCGACGGCCACGATCAAGCGTCCTCGTCGCTGGGCATGGGTCTCAGCGGGATCTGTAGGAGTGCAGCAACTTTTTTTTGGAAATCGAGCAGCGCTTCCGCCTTCTGCAGCCGCGTCGTGAGGCGCCGATTCTCCTGCTCGAGTTTCTTCAGCCGCGGGTCGACGGGCACCGCTTTGCGTCCGCGGGTCTTCGGCGTCAACCCGGTCTCGCGCTGCTGGCGCCACGTCACCAGGTGGGACGAGTACAGCCCCTCCTTCCGCAGCAGCGCCCCGAGCTCGCCGTGTCGGGTACAGGCATCGGCCTGTCGGAGGATCGCGAGCTTATAGGCGGTCGTGAAGCGGCGGCGCACGTGACGGGCGGGGACCTCGGAGTCCGGCGGGACGGGGACCGCGTCGGGCTCGATCGAGGGAGACCCTCCGCTACGGGCCGGCTCGCTTCGCTCGTCGGCCCTGCGCTCCGGCTCTCCCTCGATCGACGGGTCCAGCATCCTGCGTATCTTGGTCATCAACGTCCTAACACCTCCCCGCCCTCAACACTAATAACGGGAGAGTGAAGTGTCTCAGCTATCTTGGCAGGGAGGGTGGTTCGGTCTGCTGGGCGTGTTCGTTGCTCCCCCGCTGGTGGCGGTGATGATCTGCCTCTACCGCAACCTGTATCTGCCGGCGATCGAAGGGAAGTCAGAGGCGAAACCCCATGCCGGAGGGTAGTCAGGGCTCTCCTGCGCAGCCGGTCGCGTGGTACACGCTCCCGGTCGACGAGGCCTTCGAGCGGCTGCAGGCCGATGCTGCGCAAGGCCTGACGCAGGCCGAGGCGGTCCGGAGGCTCGCGCAGTTTGGCCCCAATTCGCTGGCCCAGGCCCACCAACGCTCGGCCGGTGCCATCCTTCTGACCCAGTTCCGCAGCCTCATCGTCGCCTTGCTGGTCGCCGCCACGGCGATCGCGTTTGCCATGGGCGAGACGATGGAGGCGGCCGCCATCCTGGTGGTCATCGTCATCAACGCCACCATTGGCTTCCTGACCGAGTGGAAGGCCGAGCAGGCGCTGTCCGCCCTGCAGAAGCAGGCGGTGCGCGTGGCGCATGTGATGCGGGAGGGCGCGGAGCGAGAGATTCCATCGGCCCAGTTGGTGCCGGGCGATCTGGTCGTCATGGCCGCCGGGGCACGAGTGCCCGCCGATGGCCGCATCGTCGAGAGCGCGCGCCTCCAGATTGAA
>DATKDY010000060.1:0-2935 GCA_035512515.1 Vicinamibacterales bacterium | reverse complement strand
GCCGGCAGACCGGTTTCACAGCGATCCTTGTCCCGCCGCGTCGGAATCGCGCTCGGACTGACAAACCTCCTGATTCGCCGACTCGTGAGAAAGGGCTGGGTTCGCATGATTCGTGTCAAGCGAAATCGCGTGGCGTACTTTCTCACACCGGCCGGGATGGCGGCCAAGGCGAGGCTTTCATGTGCGTATTTCGTCGAAAGCACGCGATTTTACGCTGAAGCGCGCGACCGGATCCTCGCCAGCTTTGAGCGGTTGTCTGCGGAATGGCCACGCTCGGGCGCGAAGTATGTGGCCTTCGTTGGTGCCGGAGAAGTCGCGGAGATCGGATACATTTGTCTGCGACAGACTGATCTGCAGCTCGCGGGCGTACTGGACGAATCGCGCGTGAGGCCGTTTCTCGGGATGCCGGTCCATCGGCCGAGCGAATGGAGTGCACTCGCGAAGAGTTGCGGCACGGTGCCGATCTTCGTGCCGATGTCCTTTGAGGCGCCGGAGGACATCCAACACCGCCTGGACGAGGTTTGCATCCCACGTCACCAAGTGTTCTGGCTATGACCGGCGGCGCTGCACGCGTGCTTGCGGTAATACCGGCGCGCGGCGGTTCGAAGGGACTCCCTGGCAAAAACATCCGTCCACTCGCCGGTCTCCCTCTGATTGCACACTCGCTGGCGTGCGCCCGTGCGTGCCAGACCATCTCCCGCACAATCGTGTCGACTGATTCAGCGGAGATCGCCAACGTTGCCCGGGCGCATGGTGGCGACGCGCCGTTTGTCCGACCCGCCGAGCTCGCCGACGACACCACGCCGATGTGGCCCGTTCTTCGACACGCTCTGGCGTTCGTGGAGTCCGAGGAGCGCCAACCGTACGACGTGCTCGTCCTGCTCGATCCGACGTCCCCCGGGCGGCTTCCCGGCGACATCACTGCTGCAGTCCAACGCCTAGACGCCACGCCTGAGGCTGACGGGATCATCGGCGTGTCGCGGCCCGAGTTCAATCCGCTCTGGCACTGCGTCGTCGAGCGTGGCGGTTGGATGGCGGACCTCAACCCTGACGCGGCGACCTACGCGCGACGCCAGGACGTGCCAACGGTGTACCGCATCAACGCGACGTTGTACGCGTGGCGTGCCCGCTTCGTGAGGGCAGAAGCTGCCGACTGGCGAGCAAACGGACGCAACCTGCTGTACGAGCTGCCTGAAGCCCGTGCCATCCACATTGACGATGCGGACGAGTTCGCGAAGGCGGAGGCCCTGATTGCCGCCGGCCTCATCGCCCTGCCGTGGCTGCCGGCGCAGGCTGGAACGCGTGCCTGATCGCCCCGGCGTCGTCGTGCTGGGGGCAGGGGGGCATGCGCGAGTGGTCATCGACATTCTGATGCGTGCTGGTCTCTATGAGCTTCGCGGTTTGCTCGACCCCTGCCCCCGCGTGGCGACGGTCGACGGCGTGCCTGTACTGGGCGGTGATGACCTGCTGCCTGTGCTGCGTGAGCGGGGCGTGACGTTGGCGATCGTCGGCGTCGGATCGACGGCTGGCGGCACTGAGCGTGAAGCGATCTTCGCCAACGCACGCGCAGCCGGATTCGATTTTGTGAACGCGGTGCATCCCTCGGCGACTGTTGCGCAAACGGTTGTTCTGGGCTGCGGGGTCGCGGTCATGGCCGGCGCGGTGATCAATCCCGGTGCGACGATCGGTGACAACGTCATAGTCAATACCGGCGCGGTCGTGGAGCACGACTGCAAGATCGGGGCGCACGCGCAGGTGGCTCCGCGAGCGGTGCTCTGCGGCGGCGTGCGCGTCGGCGAAGGTGCTCACGTCGGTGCCGGCGCGACCGTGCGGCAAGGCGTCACGATCGGCGCCGGCGCGACGGTCGGCGCCGGCGCGGTTGTTCTGGGCGATGTCGCTGCCGGCGCCTTGGTGTTCGGCGTGCCGGCCCGGCCGGCGGGCCGTGAGGGAATCGCGTGAGGCGCGAACTCGAGATCGCGGGACGGCGCATCGGCGAGGGCCATCCGTGCTTCGTGATTGCGGAAGCGGGAGTCAATCACAACGGCCGGCTCGATCTTGCACTTGAGTTGGTCGACGCGGCTGCTGCCGCCGGCGCCGACGCGATCAAGTTCCAGACGTTTTCGGCCGAGACGCTCGTCTCACCCGACGCGCCGCAGTTTCCCTACGTAGAGGGCGGCGAAGGCGCAACGTCGCAGTTCGAGATGCTCCGCCGGCTGGAGTTGCCGAGAGCGGATCACGAGCCGATCCGGCGCCGCGCCGAGGCACGCGGCCTGGTCTTCCTGTCCACGCCCTTTCATGAGTCGGACGCGGACTGGCTCAACAGCTTCGGCATCCCTGCGTTCAAGATTCCATCCGGTGAGGTCACAAACCTGCCGTACCTCCGCCATATCGCGGCGATGGGCAAGCCTGTCATTCTTTCGACCGGGATGTGCACGCTCGGCGAGGTCGATCTGGCCATTGCGGCGATGGGCGAGGCGGGCGCCCGCGAGCTCGTCATCCTGCACTGCGTGAGCGACTATCCGGCCGATCCCGCCGATATCAACCTGCGCGCGATGGAGACGCTGCAACGCGCGTTCGGCGTGCCCGTGGGGTATTCCGATCATACCGTCGGGATTGATGTCGCCCTCGCGGCCGCGGCCCTGGGTGCCAATCTCATCGAGAAGCACCTGACGCTCGATCGAAGCCTCCCTGGGCCCGATCACCGCGCCTCGACCGACCCTTCGGAGTTCGGCCGTATGACGCACGGCATCCATGCAATTACCGCGGCCCTCGGCGACGGCATTAAACGTCCCACCCCCTCGGAACTGAAGACGCGCGTCTGCGTCCGCAAGAGCCTCGTCGCGGCGCGCGACATCGCGGCGGGTGAGACGCTGTCCGAGGATGTGGTGGCAGTGCGGCGTCCGGGCGACGGACTCGCCCCCGACATGCTGGCGCT
>DATKDY010000059.1:0-3446 GCA_035512515.1 Vicinamibacterales bacterium | reverse complement strand
CAAGCACGATCGCGCCGGGCTCGCGCCCTCGGGCAGCGACGGCACGACGATCCTGCATCCGGAGCACGGGATCACGGGACCGGGCGTCACGATGGGCACGGCGGCGTACATGTCGCCGGAGCAGGCGCGCGGCGAGGATCTGGACGGCCGCAGCGATCTGTTCTCGTTCGGCGTGACGCTGTACGAGATGGCCACCGGCAAGCCGGCGTTCAGCGGCCGCACGTCGGCGCTGCTCTTCGACGGCATCCTGCACACGCAGCCCACGCCGCCGTCGCGCGTGGTGCCCGAGATGGCACCGGAGCTCGACCACATCATTGTCAAGGCGCTCGAGAAGGACCCGGACCTGCGCTACCAGTCGGCCGCCGAGCTGCGCGCCGACCTGAAGCGCCTGCGTCGCGACGCCGATTCGGGCCGCAGCCGCGCCGTGCAGGCCGCGCAGTCGCACGTAACGTCGGCGGCCACCGCGCGCGGCGGCTCGTCGGGCACGGCCGCGACCTCCGCGCGCACCGGCAGCGCCGTGATCACCGCGATCCGCCAGCGGCCGAAGACCGCGCTCGCGGCGTCGATGCTGTTCGTCGCGCTTGCGGTCATCGGCGTCGTGTTCCTGCCGAGCCGGGCGCCGGCGCTCAGCGACACCGATCAGATCCTGATCGCCGACTTCGTGAACACCACGGGCGAGCCGGCGTTCGACGGCACGCTGCGCCAGGCACTTGCCATCAACCTGGAACAATCTCCCTATTTCAATATCGTGAGTCAGGACCTCATCAACGAGACGCTGCGGTTCATGAGCCGCCAGCCAGGAGAGCGGCTCACCGACAACCTCGCGCGCGAAATCGCTCAGCGCCGCGGCATCAAGGCCGTGCTCGCCGGATCGATCGCGAAGCTGGGCGAGACCTACGTGATCGATCTGGTGGCGCTCAACGCCGCGACCGGCGAGCGGATTGCGGCGGCGCAGCGGGAAGCGCGCTCGCGTGACGAGGTATTGCGGGCGCTCGGCGACGCCGGAACGGACGTTCGCCAGCGACTGGGCGAATCGCTGGCGTCCATGGAGCGCTTTGCCGCGCCGATTGAGCAGGCCACGACCTCCTCGCTCGAGGCGCTCAAGGCCTACACGCAGGGCAACGAGCTGCGTTCGCGCGGCCGCGAAATGGATGCCCTCGCGTTCTACGAACGCGCATCACAGATCGACCCGAACTTCGCGATGGCCTACGCGCGCCAGAGCGTTGTCGCCTACAACACCAACGACTACGAGAAGTCGATGACGTTTGCGAAGCTGGCCTACGACCTGCGCGATCGTGTCAGCGAGCGTGAGCGGTACTACATCACGTCCCGGTACCAGACGATGACTGGCGACAACACCGGCGCCGAGCGCACGTATCAGATGTGGAGCCAGACGTACCCAAAGGACTCCGCGCCCCTGAACAACCTGGCAACGCGCTACATGGACAATCGCAATTACGACGGCGCTGTCGAGATGGCCCGCCGCGCGGTCGAAGCGGACTCGTCGCAGCCATTTCCGTACGCGAATCTGTGTACGTCCTACATTGCGCTCGGCAAACTGCCGGAAGCACGCAAGGTTGCCGATGACGCGTTGGCCAGGTTTCCGCAGTATCCGGGGGCACGTCGCTGCCGGCTGACGATTGCGTATCTCGAGAACGATGAGGCCACGATGACTCGCCTCGTGGACGAAGCCGCCAGGACACCCGCCAACGTCACGGCGATGGTTTTCGTCACAAGGGCGCGCCTGGCGAAGGGAAGGGTCAGAGAGGCGCTGGCCCAGATAAAACAGCTGGAAACCGAGACGACACGGCTCGGACGGGCGGTCCCGTTCTCGGAGATACTCGCCATCAGATCGTGGGATCTTGCCATGGTCGGCCATCTCGACCACGCCGATGCGATGGCGAAGTCTGCGCTGGCGATTACCGGTCATGGCGCCGCGCCCTGGGGTGTACCCGGAGTTCTATATATGACCGGGAGTACGGCGCTCGCGCGTCAAGTCGAGAACGCGATCGACGCCCGCTTCGCAGCCGATCAGTCGTATGTCAGCCAGGCACGGCCCGGAAATCGCTTCATGCGCTCCCTCATGGCCGGCGATGCAGCTGCCGCGCTCGCGGAGGTGGAGGGCGCTCCCCCGGGTGCGGGCCCGGAATACGGAAAAGGCCGCGCGCTGCTCCTGGCCGGCCGGCCTCAGGAAGCGGCGGAGGCATTCAAGCGCGCCTTCGACAGCCGCACCGCCGATGAACCGAGCGTCATCGGGCCTGTCTCGAAGATCTGGCTCGCGCGCGCCCTGGCAAAAGCGGGCGACGCCGCCGGCGCCCGCGCCGCCTACCAGGACGCCTTCGGCATCTGGAAGGACGCCGACGCCGACCTGCCCCTGCTGGTCCAGGCACGGAAGGAATACGCCGCCCTGAATTAGGGCAACGCGGATAGAATCTCCCGGCCAGCTTCGAACCCCAGGAGGCGCAATGCGTGTCAGCGGCGGTGTCCGTTCCGAGCCCTCGTCCTACGTCAGCGACATCCTCGCGCGAGTGCGCGACAAGAATCCCGCCGAGCCCGAATTCCACCAGGCCGTCGAGGAAGTGCTCGAGAGCCTCGACCTCGTCCTCCCCAAGCACCCCGAATATCGCCGCGCCCGCATCGTCGAGCGCCTGGTCGAGCCCGAGCGCGTCGTGATGTTCCGCGTGACGTGGCAGGACGACGCGGGCGAAGTGCAGATCAATCGCGGCTTCCGCGTGCAGATGAACAGCGCCATCGGCCCCTACAAGGGCGGCCTCCGCTTTCATCCGAGCGTCACGCTCGGCGTCCTGAAGTTCCTCGCGTTCGAGCAGGTCTTCAAGAACTCGCTGACGACGCTGCCGATGGGTGGAGGGAAGGGCGGATCCGATTTCGATCCGAAGGGACGGACCGACGCCGAAGTCATGCGCTTCTGTCAGGCGTTCATGACCGAGCTGTCGCGTCACATTGGCCCCGACACCGACGTGCCCGCGGGCGACATCGGCGTGGGCGGCCGCGAGATCGGGTATCTCTTCGGGCAGTACAAACGCCTGCGCAACGAGTTCACGGGCGTGCTGACGGGCAAGGGGCTCGACTGGGGCGGATCGCTGATCCGGCCGGAAGCCACCGGCTACGGCGCCGTGTATTTCGCCGCCGAGATGCTCGCGACGCGCAACAAGACGCTCGAGGGAAAGACATGCCTCGTCTCGGGCAGCGGCAACGTGGCGCAGTACACGATCGAGAAGCTGCTCGATCTGGGCGGGAAAGTCATCACGGCGTCGGATTCAGACGGCTACATCCTCGACGAGGCTGGCTTCGACCGCGAGAAGCTCGCGCTGCTGATGGAGCTCAAGAACGTCACGCGCGGCCGGCTTCGCGACTATGCCGACGCCGTGAAAGGCGTGACCTACACGCCTGTCAAAGGCGGCACGTCGCATCCGATGTGGGCGCAC
>DATKDY010000058.1:0-4239 GCA_035512515.1 Vicinamibacterales bacterium | reverse complement strand
CTTCGCTCGGGCCGGGCGCGCCGTTCAAAACGCTGACCCAGTTACGCGAGTACAACCTTGCGAACGTGCCGCGCAATGCCATCCGGTATGGTCAGCAGCACCTCGACATCTCCGACGAGATGGATCTGGCCGCCGACCGTGCCCGGTACGAGGCCGACCGCGCCAAGGATATTTTCCTGTCGCGCACGCATGGCATCGACGAGGTGATGGCGCGTTTGCAGCTCGACGCCCTCCTGTTCCCGGGCAGCGGCAGCGCCGGGATTGCGGCGAAGGCGGGCGCGCCGACGGTGATCGTGCCGTTCGGGTTCGTGCCGAACGCGCCCGCAAATTTGCCTGCCGGCTTCGATCCGCGCGACCAGCCGTACGGTGTCGGCTTCACCGGCACGCTGTGCTCGGAGCCGCGGTTGATTGAGCTGGCGTATGCGTTCGAGCAGGCGACGAAGCGGCGGGTGGCGCCGCCGACACCGCCGACGCGGTAGACGGAACGTTCGGGGATATGAACTGGCGGAGAGAGTGGGATTCGAACCCACGGTACGGTTTCCCGTACACACGCTTTCCAAGCGTGCGCCTTCAACCACTCGGCCATCTCTCCGTATGTAGAATCAACAACTTGCGGCCTCAAGTCATGCGAACAAACCGCAAATTGTGTCAGACCCGATAATGTGCCGCGAGCACTTAGGGGCAGTTTAAGTATAGCTGCCAAAAGCATGGGTATCGTGACGTTGTCCGGGCCGAAACCGAGCGCCTGATGGTGTCGAATGGACGGTGTCGCAGGAGGTCAGGGACTCACACAGGCGCGACCATCAACCTTGCGTGATGCTTCACTAGATTGTTGTGCGCGGCGGCGAACTCCTCAAATGGAAGTCGTTCCGCGATCTCGATCCGGCGTATTCCGCGACAAGCCCCCTGTGCCAATAATCGCTGAGACAACCTCCCGAGGAAGATTAGTGTAGGGGTGGGGAGGGTTCGATGAATGAATCGTATGCCTGCAGCCGTCGAGATGAACGTGGCCGGGGGGCCGGAGGCGGAGGGAGCCCGGAGGGCGACCGGAGCGTCCGGTCCCTCGGCCACGTTGCGCGCCTCCATCCCCGACCCTGAAGTGCCGGCCACGGTCCAACGCCGCCAGTTCACCGCGGAGTACCGGCGTCGGATCCTCAAGGAAGCCGACGCGTGTCAGAAGTACGGCGAGCTGGGTGCGCTGTTGCGTCGCGAAGGGCTGTACAGCTCGCACTTGGCGACCTGGCGGCGTCAGCGCGAGCACGGCGAGCTCGTCACCGGGCGCGCCCGCAAGCGCGGACCGGTCGCCAAGCCGGTCGATCCGCGCGTGAAGCCGCTCGAAGTGGAGAATCGCCGCCTGCAGCGGAAGTTAGCGCGGGCGGAGACGATCATCACCCTCCAAAAAAACTCTCGGGCGCGCCTGTGCCGCGCTACCTGGTGGACCAGAAACTCCCAGTGCGGCTATCGTCGCGGCACCCCGGGAGGAGTGGCCGTTTGCTTTTTGGTGACGCCGCGAACCCGTAAAAAAACATGGTCCGGGGGGGGCTTGCGCACTTGATATTGGTGACGCTCGTGGGTGACACCCCGAGGCGATCCCGTTTAGGAAAGTGATCTGACGCGCCACCCCTGCTCCCGGGCTTCCTCGACAGGAGGTTCAGATGCCAGGGAAAAAGACGCGCGGGACATCATCAGGACGCCTTTCCACGATCCATCCAGATGCCGCCGGCATCGACATCGGCTCGACCTTTCACGTGGTCGCCGTGCCGAGCGATCGCGACAACCAACCGGTCCGCACCTTCCGCACCTTCAGCAGTGATCTCCATCAGTTGGCGGATTGGCTCACGGAGGTGGGCATCACGACGGTCGCGATGGAGTCGACCGGCGTGTACTGGATTCCGGTGTTTGAGATTCTCGAAGCGCGCGGGTTTGAGGTGCTCCTGGTCAACGCGCGCGACGTCAAGCACGTCCCCGGTCGGAAGTCGGATGTCAACGATGCGCAGTGGTTGCAGCAGCTCCACCAGCACGGGCTGCTGCGCGGGAGCTTCCGGCCCCGCGACAGCGTCGTGCGTCTGCGCGCGTACCTGCGCCATCGCGAACGGCTCGTCGACTATGCCGCCGCGCACATTCAACATATGCAGAAGGCGCTCATGCAGATGAACGTGCAGTTGCACCACGTGGTCACGGACATTACGGGGATCACCGGGATGCGCATCATCCGGGCGATCGTCTCCGGCAACCACGCACCCGAGCAACTGGCTGCGTTCCGCGACCGCCGGTGCCACGCCTCGGAGGACACCATCCGCGAGGCGCTCATCGGCAACTACCGTCCCGAGCATCTCTTCGCCCTTCGGCAGGCCCTGGAACTGTACGACTTCCATCAGGCAAAGGTCGCCGCGTGCGACATCGAGATCGAAGTGGTCTTGCGCGGACTGAATGCACAGCGTGTCGCGCCAGAAGCCCCACTCCCGTCCGTTCGTCACGCGAAGGGCCAGAACGAGCCGGCGTTCGATGTGCGCCCGGCTCTGTATACGCTGTTGGGTGCCGACCTGAGCCAGATCCATGGCTTCGGCCCGTACACGGTCTTGCGACTCGTGGCGGAGTGCGGCGACGACATGACCAAATGGCCGACGGCCAAGCACTTCACGTCGTGGCTGAGCCTGGCCCCCGGCAACAAGATCTCGGGCGGTCGCCTGCTCAGCTCCAAGACCCGCCGGTCGTCGAATCGCGCGACCGCCTTGCTGCGCATCGCGGCGATCAATATTGGAAAGACCCAGACGGCGCTCGGCGCCTTCTACCGACGCCTCGCCGCCCGCACCGGCAAAGCCAAGGCGGTGACCGCCACGGCTCGCAAGCTCGCGATTCTGTTCTACAACGCCCTCCGATTCGGCATGACCTACGTCGACCCCGGCGTGTCCGCCTATGAAGAGCGGTACCGGCAACGCGTGATCCACAACCTGCATCGCCGCGCGAGGAGTCTGGGTTTCACCTTGGTGGCCGCTCCTCCAGCGACGGAAGGAGTTTCTTAGGAAAGTTGCCGAGATCCTGGGGATTCCCCTGAAACCCCTCGACATCGACGAGACCGACTGATGGTCGCCATCGAAGCGGTGACCACGACCGGCGACACCGCGGCGCTCTGTGAGAGCGTCGGCCTTGCGCGCGCGACGCTCTATCGGCGTCGCCAGCCCGCCCCGGTGTCGGTGCCGGCCCCTCGCACGCCGTCGTCGCGCGCGCTGGTCCCGGCCGAACGGCAAGCCGTGCTCGACGTCTTGCACAGCGAGCGGTTCGTCGATCAGTCGCCGGCGGAGGTCCAGGCCACGCTGCTCGAGGAACAGACGTATCTCTGCTCGACGCGGACGATGTATCGCATCCTGGACGCAGCGCAGGAAGTCCGGGAGCGACGCGACCAGGCGCGGCATCCGGCGTACGCAAAGCCGGAACTCGTGGCGACGGCCTCGAATCAGATCTGGTCGTGGGACATCACGAAGCTGAAGGGGCCGATCCCCTACCTTTATTACTCGCTGTATGTGATCCTCGATCTGTTCCGCCGCTACGTCGTGGGCTGGATGGTCGCGACCCATGAGAATGGCCGCCTGGCCGAGCGCCTGATCGACGCGACGTGCCGCAAGCAGGGGATCGGCCCGAATCAATTGACCATCCACGCCGATCGCGGGGCGCCGATGCGCAGTAAGCTGGTCGCCGAGCTGTTCTCGGACCTCAGCATCGCCGCGAGTCACTCGCGGCCGCGCGTGAGCAACGACAATCCGTTCTCCGAAGCGCAATTCCGCACGTTCAAATACCGGCCAGAGTTTCCGGATCGCTTCGGCGCCATCGAACACGCCCGGAGCGTGAGCCGAAATCTCTTCGCGTGGTACAACGACGCGCATCATCACAGCGGCCTTAGCTATCTCACGCCGGCCGACGTCCACTACGGGCGCGCCGCCGCGACCCTCGAGCTGCGGCACCGCACGCGCGAGGCCGCCTACGTCGCGCATCCCGAGCGCTTCGTGCAGGGGCCACCGCGCCTCGAAATCCTGCCGCACGCGGTTGGATCAATCCGCCGGCAAAATCGACCGACCAGGATGCCCCAGGAACGACGATCGTCATCCCGGACGACCCGCAGCATGGGGGAATAAACGGGTCACACGTCATGCTCGAACATCAATCGACCGCGCTCACGGGCACCGCGGAGTTGCTACAGTAAATTGCTGAACCAGGTTGTCTCAGAATCGTTGACACGGCCCG
>DATKDY010000057.1:0-89337 GCA_035512515.1 Vicinamibacterales bacterium | reverse complement strand
GGGCGGGTGGGGCGGCGAGCGAAGCGGGTCGAAGGGCCCTTACCCGCCTACCAGAGGAGTCGGAAGCCGACGCGCGCGGTTATCGGGGCCAGAATGGCCGCCGGGCGGAGATAGTTGGTCCCCGTCGTCCGCGTGATCGTTTCCGAAGCGCTGCTGTTGGTGATGTTGAAGACGTCGAGGAACCCGCGCCCGCCACGGAAATCTGCCGCGCGAAGTTCGTTCCCGATTGGTGGCGCAGCACCGGAGAGAGCCGGACGCCCCACCACGCGTCGTAGCTGGCCGTTGCCTTCAGATTCCACGACGTGCGGTCCACCACGCCCGGGCGATCGGGCGTCTGCGGGTAGCTGTTCGCAACCGATTCCGGGTTGTCGGTCAGCCATGAGAACGCGCCACCGATCTGTGCCGACCAGCGGTTGCCGTACCGCTTCGTGATCGACGCTTGCCGGTCAGCTGCTTGCGATCACGGTCGAGCTGCCAGCGCTGATGCGCGCCGGTCAACGTCTGCAAACCCGTGTCGCGAAAGAAGTACGCTCGTCGCTGTTGGCGATGAGCGGGAAGTAGTAGCCGAAGTCGCCGTAACGCGCCTCGACGTACAGCTTGTCGCTGATTGTGCCATTCCACTCGCCTTTGTACACCCAGCTGCCCGAGTCCTGCGCGACGGTCGCCCCGGGCGAGTCGCACACGCAGGTGCCGAACGGCAGACGATTGGGTTGAAATCTTCTGCCCCCACTGGTAGTAGCCAATCAGCTTGTGGTTCTGGTTCGCCTGGTAACTGTCGGTCTTGGCGGTTGTGGACTGCCGCCGAAGGCGAGCCCGCGGGTTTTGAACTGTGGGTCTTGGCGGTTTTGCATCTTGGCGCGCGCGGTGGTTACGCGCGAGCGGGCACCAGCCGCGTGATGGCGATTCCGCTCAGAATCAACACCGCGCCGAGAATCTGGGGGCGCGTGATCTGCTCGCCCAGCCAGACCGCCGCCACGATCATCGCGACGATGGGCGTGAGATTGCTGTAGATGGCGGTGCGAGAGCTACCAATGCGCTGCACCGCGGTGTACCACACCATGTAAGCGAAGGCGAGGGCGAGCAGCGATGACGATGCCATCAACACCCAGCTCGTTCTCGAAATGGCACCCCAATTCGTCTCGAGCATCGGCGCGATGGCGAAGAGCCAATAGACGATCGTGCCGCTGGCCATGGCCAACCCGGTGATGACGAGCGGCGAGTGGCGCTTCAGCAGCGGCTGCGCGAGCACCGAATACAGCGACCAGCACAGCATGCTACCAAAGATGAGCGCGTCGCCGGCCAGCGTCGACCCCGACAGCTCCGCGCGTCGACCCACGAGCACGTAGATTCCAGCGAGCGACAAGGCGGCGCCGGCCCATCGCGCGCCCGACAACCGGTCGTATCCGGTGACCGACGCGATGATCGCCACGGCGACTGGCGTGCAACCGAAGATCAGCGCGCTGTTCGCCACGCTGGTGCGCGCGATGCCCGCAAGAAACAGCAGTTGATACAGGACCGTGCCGAGCAGACCGAGCAGAAAGACGAGCCGCCACTCCGTGAGGGTCAGGGGCGGTTCGGGGGGACGAAGTCCTGCGCGCGCGCGGGCGCGCACCACGGCGATCGCCACCAGGAAGACCACGGAGGCTAATAGCAGGCGCAGCGCGTTGAATGTGACTTCGGGAAACTCGCGGAGGGCGAGCTTGATGACGGAAAAGTTGCTGCCCCAGATCACGACCATTAAGAGCAGCAGGAAGTCCAGCACTTGACGGAACTAAGAACTAAGAACGAAGAACGAAGAACGGAACGACGAAACCTCAGAACTCGAAACCGAACGACGAACCGCAGAACTCGGAACCAACCCGCAGAACTCGAAACCGAACGACGAAACCGCAGCACTCGGAACGACCGACGAAACCGCAGCACTCGGAACCGAAACCGCGCACTCGGAACCGACCGACGAACCGCAGCACTCGAAACCGACCGACGAACCGCAGCACTCGAAACCGACCGACGAAACCGCAGCACTCGGAACGACCGACGAAACCGCAGCACTCGGAACGACCGACGAAACCGCAGAACTCGGAACCAACCCGCAGCACTCGAAACCGACCGACGAACCGCAGCACTCGGAACCGACCGACCAACCGCAGCACTCGGAACCGACCGGCAACTCAGAATCGGCAATCGCACGACCGCCGCCGAACTCAGGGACGAAGAACGGTGAACGACACTGAGGCGCATTCGAGTTGACAGCCGCCAGCACCGCCAACTCGCAATTCACGCCGGTTCAAGGGAATTGCGGGATTGAGGAACACGCGGCGGAAACAACGGAACCGTCCGTCCGTCCGTTCGTTGGTTCTGTGTCCGTCGTGCCGCCGTTCCGTCGTTCCGCCGTTCTGTGGTTCCGTCGTTCCGTCGTTCGTTCGTTCCGTTCTTCGTTCTTCGTTCTTAGTTCTTAGTTCGTCGCCGTCAGGCGACGTCAGCTTCCCGTGCCGAACGGGGTGATGAAGAAGAGGATCAGCGTGACCAGCAGCACATAGATCACGAGTGATTCAATCAGCACCAGACCCAGAATCAAGGCGCCGCGAATTTCGCCGGCCGCGCCCGGATTGCGCGCGATCGCTTCGGTCGCCGACGCCACCGCCCGGCCCTGGCCCAGCGCGCCGCCAAAGGCCGCGATCGCGAGCGCGAAACCGGCCGTGATGATCGACCACTGCACCAGCCCGCTGTTGGCGGCACCGGTCGCGGCGGCCTCCTGCGCGAACGCCGGTGTGGCCGCGAGGGCCACGAACAGGAACATGAGAGAAAGCACAAACCGTCGAGTGCTCACAGGCAACGCCTCCAGAAGATGAACTGCTGAATCGGTTAGTTCGCACGTCGAGCAGCAGGGCTCATGGACTACGGAGTTGGGACTCCCATGCGCGACTGTCACTGTGGATTGAACTGGTATCGTGCCGCGCCTATCGCTGTCGCGCCGCGGCGAATGCGGCCGCGACGACGACCGACGTGACACCGACGAACATCCCGACCGGGTCGAGACGTAAACGGACCATCATAATGTAGGCCGTCACGGCGAGTATAGCATGCCTTGTGAATAACTTCACGAGTGTCCACGCCCGCGAAACCCGCCGGAATTCGCCACTTTCCGCGCCGAGCGTCAGTCCCCGCACGACGCCGGCGATCGCCCACAGCGACAGCCCCACCAGCGCGCCGCCGCCGAGCACGCCCAGCGCCATCCGCGGCCGCCCCGGAGCCCACAGGAACACCCCAAGCGACATCGCCGCGGTGACGAGCGCCATGTCGCGTGCGACGAGGTGCACGGGTTCACGGTTCACGGTTCACAGGGGTGCCAGCGGGTGGGCGGGACGGGGGATTGGCGAGTTTCATGACACGGTAGACGTTCATGATGCCCGCCGCAATGCCAACGAAAAACCCGAGGAAGGTCAGCCAGGGCTGCGTCCCCAGCCACCCGTCCAGGAGGTAGCCGCCGCCAAACCCCATCACGATGGCCAGGACGAACGACAGCCCCACAGTGCTGAGCTGGCCGATCAACCGAATGTTCTCTCGCGAAATCACTTGACAGCCCGTGGTGAAAGTCGCGGCGAGCACCGAGGGCGGCGAGGCGCCCCGCGGACAAGGCGCGACGACTGAGAATATCGAGCCATATATGTGAAGAAGGAGCCACGCAGTCCGCGGGGATGCATCGCCGGCCGAATGCCGTCGCGACTTTCACCACTGGCTGTTAAGGTGCCTCGAGTGCCTCAGGTGCCTATTGTGCCTGAAGTGCTCGAGTCCCGTCCCCACCGCATCTCGCGCACCAGGGGCACCCGAGGCGCCCGAGGCACCCGAGGCATTTTAGGCACCTGCGGCTCTCGCTGGATATACTGGCGAGAGCCGACGCGCCTCGGCCCGAAAGCAACCCTATGACTGGTGCAGCTCCGGCACGCATGGCGGGGTGTTCGGCCCTTGCCATCCTGATCTCGGCCTTCTCTATCGTCGGCGCGGCGTCGTCGCCCGCCGGCGACGCGACTCAGGCGCGCGAACGCGTCGCCTATGTCTCGGTCGTCGAGGCCAAGACGCTGGCGCCCGTCAAAGACATCGGACCGGATGCCATCGCGATCCACGAGGACGGCGCGCGCCGGGAAGTCCTGCGCGTCACGCCAGCCACGTCGCCGATGCCGGTGGCTCTCGTCGTCGACAACAGCCAGGCCGCCTCGCCCACGATCCCGGATCTGCGCAAAGCCCTGGCGACTTTCTTGAGCACCATTGACGGGAGCGGCCCGGTCGCCATCTTCACGGTGGCCGACCGCCCGACGGTCCTCCAGGAGTACACGACGTCCCGGAAGGAGCTGCTCGACGCGGCAGGACGCCTGTTTCACGCACCCAGCAGTGGCGCCACGCTGCTCGACACCATTTCGGATGTTTCGCGCGGCCTTGCCAAACGCGAATCGGACCGCGCGGCTATCGTCGTCATCACCGGTGAGAACGTGGAATTCAGCAACCTGCAGTATCGCGACGTCCTCGAGCGGCTGGCCGACAGCGGCGCGATGATGTATACGATCGTCCTCGCGAACCCCGCCGGCTCGACGGCCACCGACGAAGCACGCAACCGCGCCACGGTGCTCGACCGGGGACCGCGCGAATCCGGCGGGCTGCGCATTGACGTGCTGACGAGCATGTCGTTCGAGTCGCGGCTGAAGGTCTTCGGCGAGATGCTGAAGTCGCAACATCGTGTCGTGTATGCTCGGCCCGAGTCACTCATTCCGCCGGAGAAGATCCAGATCTCGGCGGCCAAGCCGGGCCTGGAGGCGTACGGTGCCCCGGCGCGCGGGCAGGGATTGAAGTAATGCGGCGTGTGGTCTATCCGTTGGTCATCAGCGGCGTTGCGGCGTCCATGGCGGTCATCGTGTCCGCGCAGGCCGGTGCGCGGCAGGAAAAGACCACCCTGTTTCGATCGATGGTGGATGTCGTATCGCTCAACGTCACCGTTGTCGATAGCCAGAATCGATACATCACCGACCTGACCGAAGAGGACTTCTCGATCTTCGAAGACGGGACACGGCAGGATCTGATCGTCTTCAACCGCACGAGCCTGCCCATCGCGCTGTCGCTGCTCATCGATACGAGCGCCAGCATGGAAAGCCGGATGCGCATCGCCCAGGACGCGGCCGTTGGCTTCGTGCGCAAGCTCCGGTCGCAAGACCTGGCGCAAATCGTGGACTTCGACAGCCGGGTTCAGGTCCTGCAGGATTTCACGAGCGACGCGGACGAGCTCGAACGTTCGATTCGCACGACCAGCCCGGGCGGGTCGACGGCGCTTCACAACGCGCTCTACATTTCGCTCAAGGAGCTCGCGAAGATCAAGGCCAAGACGGCCGAGGATGTCCGGCGTCAGGCCATCATCGTGCTGAGCGACGGAGAGGACACGTCGAGTCTCGTGAGCTACGAAGAAGTGCTCGATCTCGCGAAGCGATCCGAAACGGCTGTGTACACGATCGCGCTCCAGGCCAAGGACGCGCCGCAGACGAAAGGGTTTCGCGAAGCGGAATTCATCCTGCGTCAGTTTGCGCAGGAAACGGGCGGACGCTCGTTCTTTCCCTCGCGGATCGAGGATTTGAAGGACGTCTACGGCCAGATTGCCGACGAGCTCTCGAGTCAGTACTCAATCGGGTACGCGTCGAAGAACCCGCGCCGCGACGGCGCATGGCGCCGCATCGTCGTGCAGGTGGCGCGGCCGCAGGTCATCGCGCGCACCAAGCGCGGCTACTACGCGCCCATGTCGAATTAATTAACAGTTGGCACTCGCGCTTCCCTTCGCCATTTACGTGCTCGCATTCGTCGCCTACGCCGTGCACTTCGGCCGACGTACGCCGTCGGCCGGCCGCGCGGCCACGACGCTGCTCGTCGCCGGCGCGTTGGCGCACACCTTCGTCATCGGCATGCAGACCATGGCAGCCGGCCATGTGCCGTTTGCCGGCACGACCCAGGCCATTTCCACGTTTGTCTGGCTGCTCGCGATTGCGTATCTCTACACCGAGGTCACGACCGACGAGCGTGGACTCGGCGTGTTCGTGCTCGCCATCATCGTCGCGCTGCAGGCCGTGCCGGCCATCAACGGTCCTGGCGTCGAACCGCAATCCGCGGTGCTGGAGCACCCGCTCTTCTGGACGCACGTGGCGGCGCTGCTTGGCGCGTATGCGAGCTTTGGCCTGGCCGCCGTCATCGGTATCACTTACGTCCTGCAATTCAAGGAGATCAAGGCCAAGCACCTCGTGTTCTTCTTCACCCGCCTGCCGTCGCTGCAGGTGCTCGACGTCATGAACTCGCGCACCGTCTTCATCGGCTGGGTGCTCATGACCGTCGGCCTGGTGGCCGGCGCCGTGTGGGTGACCGAAGCGCTGACCACGGCGCCTGACGACCCGCGCGTCCAGGCGATGTCGGTCACCGATCCAAAGATCTTCGTCGCCATCCTGACCTGGGCGGTCTACACGTTTCAGCTCGTCGCCCGCCGCACCATCGGCTGGCGCGGACGGCGATCGGCCTATCTCTCGGCGGTGGGCTTTGCGATCGTGTTGCTCAATTTCGTTCTGGTCAGCTATTTCCTGACCGACAGCCACAATTTTGGCGGGCCTTCGGCCCGGGGGCGCGCCTTCGACGCGACGGCCGGCCATTGGCCGGCGGGCGTCGGCCTCCGGCCGCCGAGTCCGTCCGCGCGAAGCGCGGCCCGCCGAGCGGAGCCAGGCCATCCGCGCGTAGCGCGGCCCACTGAGCGAAGCGAGGCCACTCCGCGCGGAGCACGGCCTTCGGCCCCCAGGACGGCCCTCCGTGGAGCGGCCCTTCCGAGGCGCGACGCGCCGAGGCAGGACTGACGTGCACCTCCTGCTGGTTGGCGCGAGCCACCGCACCGCGCCGGTCGAGTTGCGGGAACGACTCGACTTCGGCAGCCGCGGGCTCGATGCGGCGGTGCGTGCGCTCGCCGGCCGCCGCTCGGCAGCCGAGGCCGTCGTCATCTCGACGTGCAATCGGGCCGAGCTCTACGTAGTGTGCGAACAGCCGACGACGGCGGTGGACGATCTCGTCTGCTTCATCGCCGATTTCCATCAGTTGCCGGCGGAGCAGATTCGCCCTCACTTGTACTCGCACATCGATCACGACGCCGCGCGCCACCTGTTCCGCGTGTCCTCGGGACTCGACTCGATGGTCGTCGGCGAGCCGCAGATCCTTGGCCAGATCAAGGAAGCCTACGGCGTCGCCACCACGGTGCAGACCGCCGGACCCCTTCTGAACAAGCTGTTTCACTGGGCCTTTGGCGTCGGCAAACGCGTGCGCACGGAAACGGCGCTGGCCGAAGGGGCGGTGTCGGTGAGCTTTGCCGCCGTCAGCCTCGCGAAGAAGATCTTTGGAAATCTGAGCGGCCGCCGGGTGCTCGTCGTCGGCACCGGCGAGATGGGTAAGCTGACGGCGATCCATCTCAAAGCCCAGGGCGTCGAATCAGTCGTGATCACAAGCCGCACACTCGCGCATGCGCAGCAGCTCGCCGAAGAGGTCGCGGGCACCGTCGCCGCCTGGGATAGCCTGCCACAGGCGCTCCTCGAGTCGGACATCGTGATCACGAGCACCGGATCGTCCACGCCGATCTTGTCGAAGGCACAGGTCAAGGACGCCGTTCCGGCCAGTCGCGTGCGACCGCTGTTTCTCATCGACATCGCGGTGCCACGCGACGTCGACCCGCGCGCGGCAGAGATCGAGCAGGTGTTTCTGTACAACATCGACGACCTGCAATCGATCGTCCGCGAAAACCTGCAGAAGCGCGGACACGAAGTTTCGAGGGCGGAACAGATCGTCGAGGAAGAGGTCACCAAGTTTGCGACCTGGCACCGCTCTCGCGAAGCGGTGCCGACCATTGTGGCGCTTCGGCAGCGGTTCGAAGCCGTTCGCAAGGCGGAGCTCGAACGGCTCGAGCCCAAGCTGGCGTCCCTGTCCCCCGAGGCCAGGACCCGTGTGGAGGACGTCACCCGGCTGATCATCGAAAAGCTGCTGCTGCAGCCGACCGAACAGCTCAAGCACACTGACGATAGAGAGCGTGTGGCGCAGTACACCGAAGCGCTGACGCGCCTGTTCGGCCTGGATCGCGACCGATGAAGATCGGGACACGCGGCAGCGCGCTCGCCCTGTGGCAAGCCCGCACCGTCGCCCGGCTGATTCAAGCAACTGGCGGGCCCGACTGCGAGATCGTCGTCATCCGCACCTCCGGCGACGAAAAATCCGGCCCGCCCGATGCACCGCGGACGGGGGGCGTGGCGGAGGGCGTGGCCTTGAACGTCAAACGCCTCTTCGTCAAGGAGATCGAAGACGCGCTGCTCGAAGGCCGGGTCGACATGGCCGTCCACAGTGCCAAAGATCTTCCGGGCGACTTGCCGGACGGACTGATCATCGCGGCGACGCTCGAACGCGAAGATCCGCGCGACGCCATCCTGCTGCCCGGATCGGCCGTGCAGGGCTTCGAGGTCACCAAAGCCACGTTGGGGCCCGCGCCGCGCATCGGCACCAGCAGCGTGCGGCGGATGGCAGAGCTGCGAGCCGTGTTTCCACGAGCGACATTCATCCCGATCCGGGGCAACGTCGATACGCGACTGCGCAAGCTGGATGCCGGCGAATGCGACGCGCTCGTGCTCGCAGCGGCTGGCATCAAGCGGCTTGGCCTCGATCATCGTGTGTCGGCGCTGATGCCGACCGATATCTGCCTGCCGGCGCCAGGTCAGGGGATCGTCGCCGTCGAGATCGCGGAGCGAGCCGGTTCCACAGTACGCGACATCGTCACGCGCATCTCTGATGCCGATTCCGAAACCGCGTTGCTGGCCGAGCGCGCGGTCGTGCACGCGCTCGGCGGCGGCTGCCAGATGCCGCTCGGCGCGCTGGCGACAATCGACGGGCAGGACATCGCCATCCGCGGCCTCGTGGCGTCGCTCGACGGCCGGATCATTGTTCGCGCGGTCGCCAGGGGCAACCGCGGCGGCGCAGCCGCAGCCGGTGAGAAGCTGGCGGCGCAGCTGATCGCCAAAGGCGCACGCGGGTTCCTCAAGTAGAATCGCCGGGTGCTTCGGCGAATCGTTTATCTCGTCGGTGCGGGTCCCGGCGCGCCGGATCTCATCAGCGCCAGGGGGTTGCGCTGCCTCCAGGGAGCCGAGGTGGTCATCTACGATCATCTGGTCCACAAGCGGCTGCTCCAGCACGCGCCCGCACGTGCCGAGCGACTCGACGTCGGCCGCGCGGCGCCGCAGCCTTTCGATCAGGAAGCCATCTGTTACCTGATTGCCGAGAGGGCGCGCGAAGGAAAGTCGATCGTGCGCCTGAAGTGGGGCGACCCGTTCGTCTTCGACCAGGGCGGCGTCGAAGCGCTCTTCCTGCACGAGCAAGGCATCCCGTTCGAGGTGGTCCCCGGCATCCCGGCCGCCATCGGGGCGCCCGCCTACGCCGGCATTCCCGTCACCTATCCGGGAGGCGGCGACACGCTCACCCTGGTCCGTGGGTATGAGGCCGAAGGCCGCGAGCAGCCCGATGTGGACTGGGAGGCGCTCGCCAGGCTGGACGGCACCATCGTGTCGTTTGCCGGACCGAAGCAGCTGACGTCGATCGTCGATGCGCTGCTGTCGCATGGCCGGCCGGCCGACCAATCCGCGGCCATCGTCAGGCACGGCACGCTGCTCAATCAGCGGACGCAAACCGGAACGCTGCAGGAGCTGTCCGACATGCTGCGCGACGAGGTCGCCTCGACTCCCGGCGTGCTGGTGGTCGGCAACGTCGTCGGGCTTCGCGAGCATCTGCGATGGTTCGACGCGCGGCCGCTGATGGGGCGCCGCGTGCTCGTGACCAGGTCGCGCGAGCAGGCCATCGAGCTGGTCGATCTGCTCGAGGCGCAGGGCGCCGAGGCGGTGGAAGCGCCGCTCATCGACATCGTCCCACCTGACGACTACGGCCCCGTCGACGACACGTGCGAGCGTGCCGGGGCCTTTGACTGGATTGTGTTCACGAGCGCGAACGGCGCGACGGCGTTCATGGATCGCCTGTTACAGGGACCGCGAGACGTCCGGGCGCTGGCTGGCGCACGCCTGTGCGCCGTCGGACCAGGAACAGCCGCGCGCCTGACGCGTTTCGGGCTGAAGGTCGATCTCATCCCGGACGACCATACTGCGAACGGCGTCGTCACCGCGATCAAAGCCGCCGGCCCGATCAAGGGCAAGCGCGTGTTGTTCCCCAAGGGCGACATCGCCCGCGACACGCTGCCCGAGGAGCTGCGCGCCAGCGGCGCCGACGTCACTGAAGTGATCGCGTATCGCACGGTGACGGCCGAAAGCGATGCGCATCTGGACATCTACCGGCAGTTGCTGGATCGGCGCATCGACGCCGTCACGTTTTCGAGCGCGTCCGCGGTCCGCGCCTTCGTATCCATCTACGGCGCGGATCAGGCGGTCGATCTCCTCAACCACACCATGGTCGCCACGATTGGCCCGGTCACCGCCGATGCCGCCCTGCGCTACGGCATCACGCCGCAGGTCACGCCAGCGACTTCGACGATGGCCGCGCTGGTCGACGCGCTGGTGGTGGAGTTTGCACGACAGGTATAGGGCCCGGCCTCGAAACTTTTGTGACCCGGTCGGGCACCTGGGGCCCGGGGTTGGCGCCGGTGTCCGTAGAATAAGCGGATGAGCACCGCTGCCCGCGCCGCCCGCGCCCTGCCCCGCCGCCTCCGGCGACTCCGCCGCACGCCCGCACTTCGTGCCATGGTGCAGGAAACGCGGCTGGCCGCCGGCCACTTCATCCTGCCGCTGTTTGTCACCGAGGGCGCCCGGCTTCGTCGCGAAGTGTCCTCCATGCCAGGCGTGTTCCAACTGTCGGTCGACGAGGCGGTCGTCGAAGCACGAGGCGCGTCGGACGACGGCGTGCCGGCCGTGCTGCTCTTTGGCCTCCCGCCTCACAAGGATGATGTGGGATCGGGCGCCTACGCGAGCAGCGGCCCGGTGCAGGAGGCGGTGCGTGCCATTCGGCGCGACCTACCGCAGATGGTCGTGATCACCGATGTCTGCCTGTGCGAATACACCTCGCATGGACACTGCGGCGTCATCGTGGACGGCGAAATCGCGAACGACGAAACGGTCGAGCTCCTCGTGCGTTCCGCCCTGTCGCACGCCCAGGCGGGCGCACACATCGTCGCGCCATCGGACATGATGGACGGACGCGTGGGTGCGATTCGCCATGCGCTGGACGAAAGCGGCTTCGATCAGGTCGCCATCATGGCCTACGCCGCCAAATACTGCTCCGGCTTCTACGGTCCCTTCCGAGAGGCCGCCGAGTCGACGCCGCAGTTCGGCGATCGCCGAAGCCACCAGATGGACCCCGCCAACGCCGACGAGGCGCTGCGCGAGGTCGAACAGGACATCGCCGAAGGCGCGGACATCGTCATGGTGAAGCCCGCGATGCCATATCTCGACATCCTGTGGCGTGTGAAGGAACGCTTTGCGTATCCAACCGCGGCGTATCAGGTGAGCGGCGAGTACGCCATGATCAAAGCGGCCGCCCGAAACGGCTGGATCGACGAGGAGCGTGCGATGCTCGAGTCGCTCACCGCCATCCGGCGCGCCGGCGCGGATATGATCATCACCTACTTCGCGAGACAGGCCGCAAGGTCGCTACGCTAAGAGCCTCCGCTTTCGGCTCTCAGCTGTCAGCGCTGAAAGCTGAAAGCCCGTGATGAAGAAGCCGATCAAGTCTCAGAAACTCTTTGCCCGCGCGGTCAAGGTCCTGCCCGGCGGCGTCAACTCGCCGGTGCGCGCCTTCAAGGCTGTCGGCGGCTCGCCACACTTCATCGCGCGCGCCTCCGGCGCACGCATCACCGACATCGACGGCAACACGTTCGTGGACTAC
This sequence comes from Vicinamibacterales bacterium, assembly GCA_035512515.1. Lineage (GTDB taxonomy): Bacteria > Acidobacteriota > Vicinamibacteria > Vicinamibacterales > UBA2999 > JACCSI01. The sequence goes on along the minus strand of DATKDY010000057.1, from coordinate 77,415 downwards.
GTCGGGTCGTGGGGTCCGATGATTCACGGCCATGCGCCGCGCGGGCTCATCAGCGCCATCGCGAAGCAAGCCAGGCTGGGCACCAGCTTCGGCGCACCGAGCCCTCTAGAGGTCGAACTCGCCGAGCTCGTACGCACGTTAGTGCCGTCAATGGAACGCGTGCGGTTTGTCAGCTCCGGCACCGAAGCGACGATGAGCGCGGCACGCGTGGCGCGCGGCGCCACCGGACGCGACAAAATCGTCAAATTCGAGGGGTGCTACCACGGTCACGCCGACGGGTTTCTCGTCCAGGCCGGCTCAGGGGCGCTGACGTTCGGCACGCCGACCAGTCCCGGCGTGTCTGCCGGCGCGGCCGCGGCAACGCTGCTCGCGACGTTCAACGATCTCCCCTCAGTCGAGCGGCTCGTCGCCGCCAACCCCGGTGAGATTGCCGGCGTCATCGTCGAGCCTGTCGCCGGGAACATGGGCGCCGTGCTCCCCGAACCGGGATTTCTCGAAGGCCTTCGCGCCCTGACCCAGGCACACGGCATCGTCCTGATCTTCGACGAGGTGATGACCGGTTTCCGCGTCGCGCCAGGCGGCGCGCAGGCGCTGTATGACATCACGCCGGACCTCACGTGCCTCGGCAAGATCGTCGGTGGCGGCTTGCCGGTCGCGGCATATGGCGGCCGTGCGGACCTGATGGATCGTGTCTCGCCGGCCGGGCCGATTTACCAGGCGGGCACCTTGTCGGGAAACCCGCTGGCCATGGTCGCGGGCCTCTGGTCGCTCGAGCGGCTCAATCGGACGTTGTATCGAAAGCTCGCAGCGATGGGGCAGACGCTGGCGGCGGGTCTGGCCGACGCGGCCCGTGAAGCGGGTGTGCCGCTCCAGGTCAACGCTCTCGGATCGATGATCACGCCGTTTTTCACCGCCGAACGCGTGCGCGATTTTCGAACGGCCCTGACGTCCGACACCGCGGCGTTCGGTGTGTTCTTTCGCGAGATGCTCGCGAGGGGAATTTATCTGCCGCCGTCGCAGTTCGAGGCGTGGTTCATCTCAGGTGCCCACACGGCCCGAGATATCGCCAGAACCGTTGACGCCGCGCGAGCCGCGATGAAGGCCGTACGCACGAAGGACACGAAAGTTTGATTCCCTTCGTGCCCTTCGTGCCCTTCGTGTTTACTGCCTCGTCAGGCTTCTGACGTTGAGATCCTGATCGAGCCGCATTCGCAGAATCGTGCCCGGCGGCAGATGGACGTCCTGGCCTTCGGTGGCCGCAACGACGCCGCCGCCGCCGACCAGGATGCCCGTGATGGCACCTTTCACGCCGCCGAGAATGCCGCCGATAATCGCGCCCACCGCCGCGCCCGCACCGATCTTCTCCGCGTCGTCGCGATAACCGCCCGCTTCGAGCGCCTCGGTCACCGTGCCCCGAATCGGGAAGTTACGGCCGTTGATGGTGATCTGATCGAAGCTCAGTTGCAGCTCACCTTTCCGGTCGACCCGACCCGCATTTTTCACGGCCGTCACGACGCCGCGCACGCGCGAGCCTGCCGGGATCACCACGCGGTTGTTCTCTCGGAGGTCCACCACGGTTGTGGCCTCGAACCGATCTTCGACGCGTGCCGTGTCAGAACTCAGCGTCTGCTCGAGCCGCACGTCGAGCTCGGTCCCGATGGGAACGACGCCCGCTTGTGTTGTCGTGGAAGATGGCGCACGCGTCCCGCTGGCCGGGTAATCGGGATTGGTGCTGGTCGTGTAGCCGCCGGCCGAGGTGTCACGGCCGCTCACGCGCCCGCTGAGACGCTCGAGACGATCCCGCACGTCCATGTACTCGGCGCGGGAAACGTTGCGCTCGCGGCGCAGCTTGACCTTGAGATAAGTGACCTCTTCGTCGAGCGTCATCAATTCCGCCTGGAGCGAGCGAGCGGCGGCGCGATCGCGCTGGCGCAACTGCGCGAGGTCTACGTGGATCCGGTCGAGGGTCTGTTCAAGACGAGTGATGTCGCTCGTGGTCATGTCTTGCGCCACGGCAGCGGCCGGGCCCACCAGGATGGCGACTGCTGTGACGGCCACGAGCAACTGACGAACGCTTGCCAACATTGAGTGTCTCCTTGCTCAGTGTCCAGCTGAGGGGCCACATGCCCCTGGCCAGGGGCACCAGGTGCAAGGACCGAGCCGCGAAGGCCGCTTCGCGCGTGGCGGCTTCGCCGTGGCGACTCCGTCGAGGGCGAGTTCGTCGAGGGAGGCCGGTTGGCTGATGGGCTTCCGGCGAAGCCGGCCCTCCGGCCGAAGCCGGCCCTCCGGCGAAGCCGGCCCTCCGCCCGAAGCGCCGGCCTAATTACGCCACGGCATCAGCCGCTCGATCCAGCTGATCCGTGTGAGGTCGTTGTAGATCACCGTCACCATCAGGGCCATCAGCAGCATGAAACCGACCAGGAACATCTTTTCCTTGACCTGGATGCTGAAATCGCGTCGTGCGATGGCCTCGAGCCCGATGATGAGGATGTGGCCGCCGTCGAGCACCGGCACCGGCATGAGGTTCAGCAGGCCAAGATTGAGGCTGATGGTCGCCATCAGCGCAAAGAGGGCCACCCAGCCGGCTTGCGCTGACTCGCCCGAGAGCTGGGCAATACCGACGGGGCCCATGAGTTGCTTGGGTGACACATCGCCGACGATCAAGCCCCACAGCGTCTGCAGAATCAAACCCGAGAACTCGACGTTGCGCTCGACGCTGAGTCCAACGGCTTCGAGCGGGCCAGGACGGAAAGTGTTCGTCTCGTTGGCGAAATACACTCCGATGCGTCCGATCTCGCCCTCGCGGCGCGGCGTGACCGTGATCTCCTGCTCGACCCCGTCGCGTCGAACGCGCAAGTTGACGGGCGTGTCCGGCAGCTGCGAGATGATGCCGACCGCGTCCTGCGAGAACACGATGCGCTCGCCGTTGATCGCCAGCAGCACGTCTCCGGCCTCGAGGCCGGCGGCCTCCGCAGGTTCGCCGGGGATCAGGCTCGACACCGACGGGTACACATCCGGCAACACGCCGAGATCGCCGATCTGGAACCGGCCCTGCGCCTCTGGCGTCACCCTTATGAGCTCTTCACGCCCATCGCGCATTACCCGCAGCCTGACCTCGCGCTCCGCCTTGGTGCCGATGCTCAACAGGAAGCGATCCCACGTGGGCACGCTGTCGTCGTTGACGGCGACGATGATGTCGCCGGCGCGCAGCCCTGCACGCTCCCCCGCCGATCCCGCTTCCACTTTGCCGATGACGACCGGCTCGTCCTGATACGACGGGATCTGCGCACCCTGCATCAGCACGATGGCCATCAACACCACCGCCAGGGCCAGGTTCATCACCGGACCCATGATGAGAATCTGAAACCGCTGCCACTTCGTTTTCGAGAGAAATTCGTCGCTGCCGCCGGTGCGCGTGTCCTCTGGATTCTCACCGGCCATCTTGACGTAGCCGCCGAGCGGAATCGCGCTGATGGCGTATTCGGTGTCGCCGCGTTTGATCTTGAGCAGCTTGGGCCCGAATCCGAGCGAAAACACCAGCACGCGCACACCGTGCCAGCGCGCCATCAGAAAATGCCCGAGTTCGTGCACGAACACGAGCACGCCGAGCACGAATGCAAAGGCCAGAAGCGTCGTCACTGAGCTATCCCTTCTTCGGTTCTATCCGCTCTATCTGCTCTATTTGCCTCGAGTCGCATTGCCTCGACCTGCGAGCTCGTGCGAAACCGCAACGAGCTCGGTCGCGTACTCGTGCGCCCACCGATCGATTTGTCGCACACCCTCGAGCGTGTCGGCCGGCGCCGCAGCATGCGCGTCCATCGTCTGGGCAATCACCCTGGCGATGGCCGTAAAGCGCAGCCGTCCCTCGAGAAACGACGCAACCGCAACCTCGTTAGCCGCGTTGAGCACGACCGGCAGGCTGCGTTCGGCCTCGAGTGCTCGGTACGCGAGACCGAGGCACGGGAAATCGTCCCATGCCGGCGTGTGGAATTCCAGCGTGCCACACCGCACCAAATCCAGAAAGGGCACCGGCGCCTCCCAGCGGTCAGGATACGAGAAGGCGTACTGAATGGGCAGCCGCATGTCGGTGGTCCCCATCTGCGCGATGATCGAGCCGTCCGTCAGCTCGACCAGCGAGTGCACGATCGATTGCGGATGCACGACGACGTCGATCTCGGCTGCGGACGCCCCAAACAGCCAGTGCGCCTCGATGACCTCGAGGCCCTTGTTCATGAGCGTTGCCGAGTCGATGGTAATTTTGGGGCCCATCTGCCAGGTCGGGTGCTTCAGGGCGTCTTCGGCCGTCACCGCTTCGAGCGCGGCCAGGCCGCGCCCCCGGAACGGGCCGCCCGACGCGGTCAGGATGAGCCGGCGGAACTCGCCTGGCGAGCGGCCGTGGAGACACTGATGAATCGCGTTGTGCTCGCTATCCACCGGAAGAATCGACACGCCTCGCCTGCGTGCCGCGTCCATCACCAGCCCGCCGGCCATGACGAGCACTTCCTTGTTGGCGAGGCCAATCGCCTTGCCGCTCTCGATGGCGGCCAGCACGGCTTCGAGCGCCGCGGTCCCGGACGAGGCGCAGAGCACGAAATCGACGTCGGGATGGGTGGCCACCGCAATCATTCCGTCACTTCCAGCGCCGCGAGAGGCCCGAACGACGCCGCCAAGCTGCAACTCGAGCGCGTCCAGCGCTTCACCTGAGGCCATTGCCACCGCACGCGGCCGGTAGCGCGCGACCTGCTCCGCAAACGCCGCAACGTTGTTGCCGGCCGCCAGGGCGACAACCTCCACGCGGTCCGCGTGTGCATCGACGACCGACAGCGCGCTCCTGCCGATCGAGCCGGTCGAACCGAGAATCGCGATGCGGCGCTTCGAGCTCACCTCACGAACCCTTGGGTTTTGAACTGGCGGTCTTGGCCCTTCGACTTGCTCAGGACCATCCCGAGCAACGTCGAGGGATGGCGGTTGGCCGGTTTTCTCATGCGGTATAGGCCCATCGGACGAACAGGTAAAAGGGCGGCGTCGCAAACAGCAGCGCATCGATGCGGTCGAGGATGCCGCCGTGCCCGGGGATGAGCGCCGAGCTGTCCTTCAGGTCGGCCGCCCGTTTGATCATCGATTCGAACAGGTCACCGGCCATGCCGCACGCCACGAGCGCGAGCCCCAGCGGCGCAATCATGAGTGGTGTGGCAACCGGTATCAGATACGGCCCGGCAAAATACAGAAATATCGGCGCCACGACGAAGCCGCCGACTGCGCCCTCGATGGTTTTTTTCGGGCTCAATCGCGGCGCGAGCGGATGCCGACCAAACGCCCGCCCGGTGTAATACTGCGCGGTGTCGCTGATGACGATGGTTGCCACCAGGAGCACCACGGCGCCGCGGCCGCCGTAGATGTGACTGCTGACCAGCGCGCCGAGCGGAACGCCGATGTAGAGCAGCGCGAAGCCGCCGGCCGTGGCGCCTGACAAGGAGCCGATGTTGGCCCGGCTGAAGCCGGGCCTCCCTGTCGTCTCGACGGGCGTAGTCCCGACGGTTGCCGGGCCCTTCGTCAGGCGGGCCTGCTGCACCATGGCCCCGATCGCAATCACCACCAGCCCCACGCCCATCACCCCGACAGCCGGGACATACGGAAACGGCACCGCCGCAATCACCGCCATCGTCGCGCACACGGTCGGCACGCGTGGAATTGCCGCGCCGATTTGGCGCATCAACTCGGCGTACTCGCGCAGGGCGAGCACGCCGACGGCGAGTGCGACAAACAACAGCACCAGGGCATTACTGAACCAGACGAGAACGAAAAACAGAGCAGCGAGCAGAACGCCGCTGATGAGACGCACCAAACGTTCGCGGCGCGGGGCTACAGCCCTCGCCCCCCGGCCCCGGCACCGACCGCGGCGGATCGAACGCCGCCATAGCGGCGATCGCGCTTCTGATATGCGAGGATGGCTTCCAGCAGATGACGGCAGCGGAAGTCGGGCCAGAGCGTTTCCGTCACGTAGATCTCGGCGTAGGCGATTTGCCACAACAGGAAATTGCTGACGCGCATCTCGCCGCTCGTGCGAATCAACAGATCCGGATCGGGCTGAGTGCCGGTGTAGAGAAAGCCGCTGAACGTCTGTTCGTCCAGGGCCTCTGGACGAACCCCGGCCTCCATCGCGCGACGTGCCGCATCGACGATTTCGGTCCGGCCGCCGTAGTTGAGCGCGATGTTGAAGAGCATTCCCGTATTGCGTGAGGTCTTGCGCTCCGCATCGCCCAGTTCCTGGACGATGTCCGGCGGGAGCTCGTCCGACCGCCCGATCACGTTGAAGCGGATGTTGTTGCCGAGGAGCGTCTCGAGTTCGGCGCGCAGATACCGCTTCAGCAGCACCATCAGCGTGTTGACTTCCGCGGCCGGACGTTTCCAGTTTTCGACCGAGAATGCGTAGAGGGTCAGGACCTCGAGCCCGACGCGCGCCGAGGCTTCGATGACGTCACGGACGGCATCGATCCCGGCACGGTGGCCTTCGACACGCGGCAGATGGCGCTGCCCGGCCCAGCGGCCGTTGCCATCCATGATGATGGCGACGTGGCGCGGGAGACGATCGAACTGCAGCTGGCGGGCGAGCTCCGTTTCGGCCCCGCCGGGAGGCACCCACGCGAGCAGTTGCTCGAGGCTCATGGATAGTAAAACTCGATCCTACCTGATTCGGCCCTCGACTCGCTGCGCTCGCTCAGGACAGGGCAGGTCGGGTGGGGCTTGGTACAACGGAAAGGGCTGGTAGTTTCCCACCAGCCCTACGAGCCCTACCAGCCCTACCAGCCTTACCCGGCCCTACTTGCCCGTCGTGGGCCACGGCGACCCCTTCTGCGGGGCGCCCATCCCCTTGAACACGAACTTCTGGAGACGTTTACCGGTATAGGTTTCCGTCGTGTAGATGTTGCCCTTGGAATCGACCGCGATGCTGTGCACGCCGAAGAACTGCCCCGGTTGGCGGCCGCCCGTGCCGAAGTGCGACACCACCTCGAGTGACTGCCGGTCGACGATGTAGACATGCTCGTTCGCGCCGTCGGCCACGTAGAGCCACTGCTGTTGCGGATCGCGCGAAAAAGCGATGTCCCAGACCGATCCATCGGAAAGCGTCTCAGGGAACAGCTGTTTCTCCTTGACGAACTTGCCCTCCTTCGTGAACACCTGGATGCGATCGTTCGGTCGGTCGCACACGTAGACGTGCCCGTCGCTGGACATCTCGGCGCAATGGACCGGCGTGCGGAACTGCTGCGCCAGGGGCGCCTTCGGGTCGTAGCGCGGCATGGGCGAGTCATCCGGCTTGTTCCCATAGGCACCCCAGTAGCGCTTGATCTGGCCGGAGTCCATGTCGACGACCGCCACGCGTTTGTTCAAATAACCGTCGGCCACGTAGGCCTCGTTCGCCTTCGGGTCGATGAAGACCTTCGCCACGCGTCCGAAATTCATCGGGTCGTTGCTGTTGGCGACCGGCTTGCCGTCAACCAGGCGCGCGCCCTTCTTGCCAATCATCCCGACGAACTTGCCCTCGCGCGTGAACTTCAGGATGTGCGCATCGGGGCCACCGTTGCCGCCCACCCACACGATGCCTTTGTGATCCACGACGATGCCGTGATTCGAGTCTGGCCAATCCGGGTGCGTCTTGGGGCCACCCCACGAGTGCACCACATTGCCGCCCTGGTCGAACGCCATCACGGGCGGCGCGGGGAGGCAGCATTCGCTCACGCGATTCTGCCCTTGAACAGCCGGCTTCGCTCCGCCGCCAGGAGCACCGGCAGGGGGAAATGCCAGCTCAGTGCGGTCAAGGTTCCCGGGGTCATTTCCGCGATGAATGATCCAGACCTGGTCCTTCTCGTCGACGCCGACGCCAATGGTCATACCGAACACCCAGTTGTTCGGCATCGGCTTGGGCCAGAACGGATCGACCTCGAAAATCGGGACCTGCCCGGTCTTCGCCTGCGCTTGCGCCGTCTGCTCGAGGGCACGTTCGGTCAGGCCCAATCCAACGAGGGCCACCACGAAGGTCGCGCCAATCAGGAAATTGCGTCTCACGGCTCCATCCTTTCGACCCCGCCTGGCACGGCCAGAAGGGTACGCGGGCGCCAGTATAACCATAGATTCCGGAGATTCCACACATTTCGGGTTCCTGGCCCACGGGAAAGTCGAGGAGTGTAATCTGTGTAACTGTGCTTGTTCGAGGCGTCCTCACTGCCGTTGCGCTGCTGCTCGCGGCACCGTCGCCGACGGCGCACGAAATCCCCAACGAAGTCACCATCCACACCTTCCTGAAGCCGGAAGGCCAGCACCTCACGTTGCTCGTCCGCGCGCCGGCCAAGGCCCTGCGCGACATCGAGGTGCCACGTAAAGAGGGCGTCTATCAGGGGTATATCGACCTCGGACGCGCGGACCGCGCCTTCCGCGACGCCGCGACGATGTGGATTGCCGACTTCGTCAAGCTCTACGAGGAAAATCGCCAGCTGCCCTATCCCGAGGTCTCCGCGGTCCGGGCTTCATTGCCGTCCGACCGTGCGTTTGAATCCTACGACCAGGCGCTGGCCAGCATCACCGGGCCGCCGCTGCCGCCGGAGACGAATCTCGTCTGGGAGGAAAGCCTGCTCGACGTCGCCTTTACGTTTCCGATCGAGTCAGACCAATCTCGCTTTGCCATCAGCCCGGGGCTGACCCGTCTCGGCGAACGCGTGAACGTCGTGCTTCGCTTCCTTCCACCCGGCGGCGCCGAGCGTGCGTTCGACGTCCATGGCGACCCCGGCATCGTCCAGCTCGACCCGCGCTGGCACCAGGCGGCGCTCCGCTTCACCAGGGACGGCTTCGATCACATTCTCGACGGCATCGACCACCTCCTGTTTCTGCTGGCGCTGGTGATCCCGTTTCGGCGCCTGCGCTCGCTCGTGGTTGTCGTCACGGCCTTCACCCTCGCACATTCGGTGACGCTGGTGGCCTCGGCCTACGGCATCGTGCCGGATGGGCTGTGGTTTCCGCCGCTCGTCGAGACGTTGATCGCCGTCTCGATTGTCTACATGACGTTCGAGAACATCGTGGCGGCTGCGCGCCAGAAGGAGGGCGGCGCTGCCGCGACATTGAGCGTGGGGGCGCTGAACCGCCGCTGGGCCGTCGCTTTCGGCTTCGGCCTGATCCACGGCTTCGGCTTCTCGTTCGCGCTCGGCGAGTCGCTCCAGTTTGCCGGCTCCCATCTGCTTACGTCACTGCTCGCCTTCAACGTCGGCGTCGAGCTCGGGCAACTGCTGGTGCTCGTGATTCTGGTCCCCGTCCTCAATCTGCTCTTCCGTTATGTCGTCGCGGAAAAGGTCGGGACCATTCTGCTGTCTGCCCTCGTCGCGCACACGGGCTGGCACTGGGCGACCGAGCGCGGGAGCGCATTGCTCGAGTTCCCGTGGCCCACGCTCGACACGGCGCTGCTCCTCACGACCGTCCGCATGCTCATCGTCATGGTCGCGGCCTCCGCCGCGGCGTGGCTCATCTTCGGCGTGCTGCTGAAGAGCTTCCGCGGCGTGCCGCAGAACCTCCGCGAAAAACCCTCCGAACCTTCGTGAAGAACCACCCTGCGCCGAGAACCCAGGGTGTCAGCGCGGGATCACGGGGTTCCCCTCAGAGCGTTCCTACACGGAGTTCCGCTCACAGGGTTCCACGGGGTTCTCTCTATGGGTCCTTAGTACTCGACGCGCATGAGGGTGAGGCCGTGAGCCGGCGCGGTGGCGGAGGCGTGCGTGCGATCGCGTGTTTGCAGCACGCGAGCCATGTCCTCGACCGGCCGGCGCGAGCGGCCGATGTCGACGAGCGTGCCGGCGATGTTGCGGACCATGTGGCGGAGAAATCCGGTCCCCGTGACTTCGTAGACCACCTGGGCGTCTCGTGAGACGACGCGCGACGCGAGAATCTCACGCCGCGTGGTGGCGACATCGCTTCCTGCGGCCTGAAACGCGGCGAAGTCATGTTCGCCGGCCAACGCGGCCGCAGCCTCGTTCATGGCCGCCACATCGAGCGGCTGCGGAACGTGCCAGACGAAGTGACGCCACGGTGGCGGCACAACCGGGGCGTTGTAGATGGCGTAGTGGTACGTTTTCCGCCGCGCGTCAAAGCGCGCGTTGAAGCCCTCGGGCGCGTCTTCGGCGTTCATCACGCGCACATCCTGGTCGAGCCGAACGTTGAGCGCGCGCACGAGCGCGTCACACGCGATGGCCGACGTCAACGAGAAGCTGACGACTTGTCCCGCGGCATGCACGCCCGCGTCCGTCCGTCCGGCCGCATGCACGACCACGCGCGTGCCCTCGATGGGCTGAAGCGCATCCTCGAGCACGCCCTGCACGGTCCGCTGGTGTGCCTGCATCTGCCATCCCGCGAACGCGGTGCCGTCATACGCGATGGTGAGCTTCAGCGTCCGCACGGTGGTTCACGCACGAAGGACACGAAGGACACGAAGGACACGAAGGCCACGAAGATAGATTAGCTTCTCTGTTCTTCGTGCCCTTCGTGCCCTTCGTGCCGTTGCGTGCCCGTTGAGTGCCGCGCGGGTTTCCGCAGGTGGCGTCAGCGAAGTGCGCGGGAGCCGGGTTTCACGACGGGCACCCCCTGCCGGCAGAGCGGGCACGCTTGTTCCTCGTAGGTCGGCAGGTCCATCGGCAGCAGTGCGACGTAGGGCAAGTCGAGTCCATGCAGGCCGGCGCTTCTGTCGACGATCGAACACGCGCCGGCCACTGCGGCCCCATGCTGCTGAGCGACGGCGATAGTTTCCCTCGTCGAGCCTGCCGTCGTGACCACGTCCTCGACGACCAGCACCCGGTCGTCTGGCGACAGGGTGAACCCCCGTCGCAGCGTCAGCGTGCCGTCCTGCCGCTCGGCGAAGAGCGCCCGGACATTGAGCCCGCGAGCCACTTCCTGGCCGATGACGATGCCGCCGAGCGCGGGCGAAAGGACGGCGGTGGCGCCAAACGCCCGCACGCGCTCGGCCAGCGCCGCCCCGAGGGCCTCGGCGTCGCGGGGAAACTGGAGAACCAGCGCACATTGCAGGTAGCCGGCGCTGTGAAGCCCCGACGACAGGCGAAAGTGGCCCTCCAGCAGGGCGCCAGAACGCCGGAACAGCGTCAGGACGTCAGGTCCGGTCATCGGGGAAAAATTATAGTGGGTCGAACCGCCGCCACCCCTGGGCCGTCTACTTATCGAGATACTTAGCCGGGCAGGTACCTTTCTTGCTGCCTGCAGCAGGTCCCAATCCCGCAAATGGAGTCCGGAAATGCGTGACCCGAAGTGTTTTGTCCGGCGAGCCGGTCTGACGGCCGCCGCCCTCGCCCTCAGCGTGTTCGTTTTCGAGGCAGATGTTGTCCGCGCCCAGACATCGTCCGGCCTGAGCGCGGCCGCGGCGGCAGCTCCAGCCGAAGCGCAGGGCCCAGTCCGGCGCCTTTCCATCGAGGAGGCTGTCGCCCTGGCGCTCGAGCAGAATATCAACCTGCAGGTCGATCGGATCGATCCGCAGGTGTCCGACCTGGCGATTTCGGTGGCGCGGAGCGGGTGGACCCCCGCGGTCTTCTCGAACGTCCAGACGCAGCAGCAGACCAACCCGGCGACGGACGTCTTCGGCGGCGCCACGACCATCACCAACGAGAACATCACCTCGCAGGCGGGCATTCAGCAGCAGTTGCCGTGGGGCGGCGCCAACTACACGCTGTTCTGGAACAACCGGCGCGCCACCACGAACAACATCTTCAGCAGCTTCAATCCCCAGCTGTCATCGACGCTGGGCCTCAACTTCACACAGCCGCTGCTGCGCAACTTCACGATCGACGCGACGCGCCAGCAGGTGCTCGTCAGCCGGAAGAATCGCGAGATCTCGGACGTGCAGCTCCAGCAGTCGATCTCGGCGACGATCCGCAACGTCAAGAACGCGTATTGGGATCTGGTCTTCGCGATCAACAACCTCGCGGTGCAGCGGCAATCGCTCGACCTCGCGCAGCAGTCCTATCGTGACAACCGGGCCCGCGTCGAGATCGGCACGATGGCGCCGCTCGACATCGTGCAGGCCGAAGCCGAAGTCGCGCAGCGCGAGGAAGCCGTGATCCTCGCCGAAGCGGCCATCCGCCGGCAGGAGGATACACTCCGGGCGCTCATTTCGAATCCCGTGGATCAGAACGACTTCTGGACCATGCGGATTGAACCGTCGGATTCGGCCGATTTCCAGCCGATTGCGGTCGACGTCGACGGTGCGGTGCGGGCCGCCCTCGCCAACCGCACGGACCTGTCGGCGTCGCGCAAGCAACTCGAAAACAATGACATTGCCATCCGGTTCTTCCGCAACCAGTCGATGCCGGATGTGAATGCGGTGGTCAACTACAGCGCGTTTGGGATTGCCGGCACGCAGTTCCAGTTGACGAACGAATTTCCGCCCCAGCGCGGCGCCGAAACCCGCCGCGGCTTCGGCGGCGCCCTGGGCGACATCTTCGCCGCCGACTATCCCACGTGGTCGGTGCAGCTGCAGGTGAACTACCCGATCGGCGCGTCCACCGCCGATGCCAACCTGGCGCGTGCCCGTCTGCAGGATTCGCAGGCGCGCAAGCAGTTGCAGGCGAGCGAGCTGCAGGTCACGACGCAGATCCGCGACCTTGCACGGACCGTCACGACCAATGGCCAGCGCGTCGAATCGACCCGGGCGGCGCGCGCGCTTGCCGAAAAGCGCCTCGAAGCCGAACAGAAGAAATTCACGGCCGGCATGACCAGTTCGTTCTTCGTCACGCAGGCCCAGCGCGATCTGGCGGACGCCCGCAACCGCGAGCTGCGCGCCATCATCGACTACCTGAAGTCGGTCATCGACTTCGAAACCGCGCAGCAGTCGCCGCTGGCCGGCGGGGGCGGCGGCATCGCGCCGATCGTGCAGCAGCAGTAGCGGCCCGGCTGTCAGCGCTGAACGCCGAAAGCCGAAAGCGATATGCTCTGTGGCGGTGCAGAAAGTCACCGCCACCATCATTACCCGCAACGAATCCGCGAATATCGCGGCCGCCCTGGACTCCGTCCGCTGGGCCGACGAGATCATCGTCATCGATTCGGAAAGTACGGATGACACGGTCGACATCGCGCGGCGATACACCGACCGGGTGATCGTCAGGCCGTGGCCGGGCTACGTCGCCCAGAAGAACTTTGCCGCCGGCCAGGCACGCCACGACTGGATCCTGTCCCTCGACGCCGACGAACGCGTGACGCCTGAACTGGCGGACGAAATCCGCGCGCTGCTGAGCGCGAACCCGTCTGCCGCGGGTTACCGCATCCCGCGGGTGGCGTTTCACTGCGGACGCTGGATCCGATCGACGGATTGGTATCCGGATTATCAGTTGCGCCTGTACGATCGTCGCCGCGGGCTGTGGATGGGCCGCCACGTGCACGAATCGGTGCGTGCCGACGGCCCCGTGGCACGGCTGCGCGGCGAGCTCCAGCACTACGCCTACCGCGACCTCGCGCACCACCTGCAGACGATGGATCGCTACACGACGCTGGCGGCGCGCCAGATGTTCGAGGACGGCCGCCGGGCACGCTGGATCGACATTGTCGTCACGCCGCGGCTCACGTTTTTTCGCAACTATGTCCTGCGCGGCGGATTTCGTGACGGCATGGCCGGCCTCGTGGTGTCGGCCATGAACGGGTATTACGTCGGCCTGAAGTTCGCCAAACTCTGGGAGCTGTGTTCTCTCTCCACATCGACACCGCCCGGACCTGGCGCGGCGGACAGAACCAGGTCCTCCTGACCGTTCTGGGCTTCCGGGCGATGGGCCACAAGGCCGTGCTCGTGGCGCACGGCGAAGGAGAGCTCTATCGACGCGCGCGCGAAGGCCCTGATCTCGTCGCGCTGGCGCCGCGAAACGAGGTGGACTTGTCCGCCGCATGGAAACTGTCGCGGATTATCCGCCAATGGAAACCGGAGATCGTGCACGCGCATGATCCGCATGCGGTGTCCATGGCGGCGCTCGCCCTGTCGTTTGCCGCGCCCGATCCGCGGCCGAGGCTCGTCGCCTCGCGGCGCGTGGACTTTCATCTGCAGAAGCATTCTTTCTCCCGCTGGAAGTACCGGCAGGTCGATCTGTTCATTGCGGCGTCGCGCGCCATCCGCGACGTGCTCGTCCAGGACGGTATCCCGGGCACGCACATCGTGGTCGTGCACGACGGTATCGACGTCGCAAAGATCGGCCGGCTGCCGGCCCTCGATATCCGCGCGGAGTACTGGCTGCCCCACGGCGTACCGGTCATGGCCAACGTCGCGGCGCTCGTTCCGCACAAGGGGCACCGCTATCTCGTCGAAGCCATGACGCACGTCGTGCGCGCGGTGCCTGACGCGCACGTCGTCATTTTCGGCGAGGGCGAGCTGCGCGGCGCGCTCGAGCGGCAGATCAGGGAGCTTCATCTCGAAAAGCATGTGCTGCTTGCCGGCTTCCGCACGGATGTCCTGCAACTGCTGAAGACGGCCGACTTCTTCGTGATGAGCTCGATCACCGAGGGCCTCGGGTCGACCGTGCTGGATGCCATGGCCATGAAGCTGGCGGTGGTCGGCACCCGTGCCGGTGGAATTCCCGAGGCCGTCGTGGACGGCACGTCAGGGCTGCTGGTGCCGGCGGCACACGCCGGAGATCTCGCCTCGGCCATGATTCGGCTGCTCGAGAACCCCCCGTGGCGCGCGAAGCTGGGCGAAGCCGGCCTGGCGCGGGTGACCGAACACTTCGGCGTCGGCCGGATGCTGCAAGGCACGCTGAACGCCTATAGACACGCCGCGGAAGCGAAAACAGCGGAGGGCGGCGCCCTCGCGTGAAGGGAGGGCGTGGGCCGTTGGCTGAGGGAGGGCGTGGGCTTCAGCGAACGGCGGGCACGACGCACGGTCTGTCCCCGCACCGTGCATGTCCCCGCCCGGTCCCCGCATCGTCATATCCCCGCCCGTCACGACCGCCGGGGACGGCAACAGCCCCGCAGCGGGCATTGCGCATTGCCCTGCTTCTTCCCGTACCCGCAGGCGTTCATCATCCCGAGATGACACAACGAAAAGTCGTATTGCACCGGGTCCACGGGATTCAACGTGCGCAGCGACGCCGTGATCTCCGCCGCCATCCGCCATCCCGGGCTCGTGTAGCGTGTCAGCCGCAGGCACTGCCCAAGGCGGATGACGTGCGTATCGAGCGGAACCACGAGCTGCGCGGGCAACACCTTCGTCCACACCCCGAGATCGACCGCATCACGGCGCACCATCCAGCGAAGAAACAGGTTGAGCCGCTTGCACGCGCCGCCGCTGGATGGACGCGCGAAGAAATACGACACGCCCGGCTTCCGCACCAGGCGGCCATAGACCGCCTTCCGATCGAGCGCACAGGCCCGACGCGAGAAGGCATCGAGTGCGGCCTCAACGGTCTCAGCCTCCGGATTGGCGCCATCGACGAAGAACGCCTCGATCGATCCGTGGGAATCGAGCATCTGCCGAAGAATCCACACCAGTGCGGCCAGATCGATGCCTCGGGTCCACCGGTGCACGAGATGATCGAGTGTGTGCCGGTCGCGTGCCGGTTCGAAGGCACGCACGTACGCGGCCGGCGAACCGCCCATCGCCGCAAAGAGTCCTTCGATGGAATTCAGCACGCTCTGCACACGGCCAAACGCGAGAGCGGCGGCGCAGAATGCGGCCACCTCGCGGTCCTCGGCCCGGTCGAAACGCCGCACCAACTGAATGGGATCCGTAACGGACGTGCTGTTGAAGCTCTCGTACTGCTCGTCCAACCGCTGCTTCAACGTGTGCGGGACGCTGCCCCGTCGCGAGTCGAAGGAACTCACTTGGCCGGCAGCGGTAATGCCCGATCGATGGCGGTCGCGGCATCGAGAATCGTCAGCGCCGACTGATAGAAGAACGTGGCGTTGATCTTGTCGGCGGTATCGGTGGGCTTGTGGTAATCGGGATGATCTTCGACGCCGAAGTAGATGAACGGGATGCCGGCTTGATGAAAGGGGCCGTGATCCGACTGGGTCGTCCAGTCGTCCTGCCCCCCGCCGCTGTCGTGACCGAAGAGCACTTTGATCTTCGATCGCGCCGCCACCGGCTCGAGGATCGGCCCGAGTGCCGGCGTGTGGTGCGTGCCTGCGATGTACAGCTCGTTCTTGTCGCCGCGAGCCACCATGTCGAGATTGATGTTGAGGGCGATGGTGCGGTCCCTGGGAATCGGCAGCGTCGCGATGAACGCCCGCGCGCCCTGCAGGCCCATTTCTTCAGCGTCGAATGCGACGAAGATCGCGTCGTGCCTCCACGGCGTCTGGCGGCACTGGCGGGCCAGCGCGAGCAGCACCGTCACCCCTGACGCGTTGTCGTCGGCGCCGTGATAAATCGCCGCGTCGCGCACGCCAAGATGATCGTAATGCGCAGTGAGGATCATCGCGCCGTTGTCCTTCGCGCCCCGTCCACGACAGATGCCGCCGATGTTGATGCCCTGCATCTTCACTGTTTCGGTCTTCCCGCCGGCCGGCTGACGACGCTCGAACGTGAACGGCATCTCGAACGTCATGCCGAGCGGCTCGAGGCCGGCCGCGCGGAACTGCTCGACAACAAACGCGCGCGCCTTGGCGTTGCCAGGCGTGCCGGTCGCGCGCCCCTCCATGTCGGGCGCCGCGAGCGTCGTCACGTGCGCCATCAACTCCTGGGCGGTAAACACCGGCGTGACGCCCTGGGCCGGCGCCTGAGCCGCCAAGACGCTGGAAGCGGCAACGAGAGCGACGACGAGCAGGCCAGGACGTGTGGACCACGTGCGCATGATCCTATTGTGCCCTGTCACGCGGTCGCCGCCGAGCGCTGGCCGGATTTGGAGCTGTACATGCTTCGAAACTTTCAGCTGTCAGCCATCAGCGCTGCAGCTGAGAGCCGAGAGCGCCAAGCGGCAACCGTGATCGCCGCTCGACCTAGAACGTCGTAATCGGAACACCCGCCTGACACAACGGACACACGTCCGCCGGATGATTGGCCGGTGCCTTGTATTCAACGAGAGCAACGTTGGGCGCGTCAAGTGTCATTGTCGCTTCCAGACGATCCACGATCTCGACGGTGCCGATGACCGACCCGCCGGCGCCCTCGACCAGCGTCGCACACTGTGCAAACGTCTGCCCGGTATTGCGCACATCGTCCGCAAGCAGCACGCGACGTCCGTGCATCAGACGACGATAAAACGGACTGAGCGTCGGATGGCCCGCTTCATCGGCGCCAAACGGCGCAAACGAATAGGGCGGGTGCGTCAGGGCGCGACGGCCGTCGAGCAGACCCGCCAGCGTGTGCGCGAGGAGTGCGCCCCCGGTGACCGGACCTGCGACGATCTGCGTCTCGTCGATCATTCGCGCCGGGAGAACGTCGATCAGATCCTGGGCCACGCGCCAGATCGTCGAGGGGTACCGAAACATCTGATGCGGATTGAGATACAGCGCTCCGTGAAAGCCGTTGCCGTAGTCGAAATGCCCTTCCATGACCACCTCGAAACGGCGGAGATCGTCGAAGGCGCGGGCGCGAATCTCGTCGTGGCGGGAGTTCATCCGCCTAGATCCAGCGGCGCGTCCGCGTTGGTGTAGACCACGCGGCCACCGACGACGGTCGCGGCGACGCCGCCTCGAAGCGTCCATCCGTGAAAGGGGGTGTTTTTCGAACGGCTGCGCAGTCGTGCGCGATCGATGGTCACCGGCAGATCCGGCGCCAGGATGGTGATGTCGGCCGGCGAACCCGCGGCCAGCGACCCGCCCGGGATCCGCAGGATGCGCGCGGGGTTGACCGACATCAGCTCGACCAGCCGCGACAGGGTGATGCGGCCGGTGTGGACCAATCGATCCATCGCCAGCGGCACCGCCGTTTCGAGGCCGACGATGCCAAATGGTGCGCGATCGTACTCGACGTTCTTTTCGTCGTAATGGTGCGGCGCGTGATCGGTGGCGATGGCGTCGACGCTGCCGTCGGCCAGCCCCGTCAGCATGGCCTCCCGATCGCGCGCCTCGCGCAGCGGCGGGTTCATCTTCGTATTGGTGTCGTATGGAACCGGGTCCGCCAGGGCATCGTCCGTCAGCGTGAAGTGATGCGGCGCCACCTCGCAGGTCACGCGGATTCCACGCGCCTTGCCCTGGCGCACCGCCTCGAGCGTGGTCCAGGCGCTCATGTGCGCGATGTGGAGGCGGCCGCCCGTCATCTCGGCGAGGAGGATGTCTCGCGCGGCGGTGATGGCCTCGGCCGCGCCGGGAATGCCTCGCAGGCCGAGTTCTGCCGCGCGCGCGCCCTCGTGCGCGCAGCCATCGCCTTTGAGCGAGGGGTCCTCGCAGTGCTCGATCAGCGGCATGTCGAACATGCCGGCATATTCGAGCGCGCGGCGTGCCAGCAGCGCCGTCGCCACCGGGTGACCGTCGTCCGTGATGGCCACGCATCCAGCGGCGTGCAACTCCGCGATGTCGGCGAGTTGCTCGCCCTTCTGCCCCCGCGAGACCGCACCAATCGGGTAGACGCGCGCGAGCCCCGCCTCCGCGGCTCGCCGCAGGATCAACTCTGTCACACCGGCGTTGTCGTTCACGGGGTTGGTGTTGGGCATGCACGCCACCGCCGTGAACCCGCCGGCCGCGGCCGAGAGGGTGCCCGTGGCGACCGTCTCCTTGTGCTCCTGCCCGGGCTCGCGCAGGTGCACGTGCATGTCGATGAGGCCGGGGACCAGCACCAGACCGGCAGGGACGTCGATGACGTGCCCGCCGTCGGCCAGTGAGACCGGCAGGTTCCGGCCGATTTGGCCGATGCGGTCGCCGTCGATCAACACGTCGTATGTGCCGTCCAGACTCGCGCCGGGATCGACGACCCTGCCGCCCCTAAGCAACCGCTTCATGATCTGCTCCTCCCGCAAGCAGGTAGAGCACCGCCATCCGCACGGCCACGCCGTTGGCGACTTGATCGAGAATCACCGAAAAGGGCCCATCGGCGACTTCCGAGGCGATCTCCACTCCGCGGTTCATCGGACCGGGATGCATGATGATCACGTCTGGTTTGGCGCGCGCAACCCGCGCCTCGGTCATGCCGAATGTGGTGAAATACTCGCGCAGCGACGGAAAGAACCCGCCCTCCATGCGTTCGAGCTGGATGCGCAGCATCATGATGACGTCGGCGTCCTGCACCGCGCGCTCGACGGCCGTGGTGACGTGCACGCCCAGGCGATCGAGCCCCGGGGGAATCAGCGTCGCCGGTCCGCACACCCAGACCTCCGCCCCCAACCGCGTCAGGAGCAGGAGGTTCGATCGCAGCACGCGGCTGTGCAGCAGGTCGCCGAAGATGGCCACCTTCAAGCCGGTGATGCGCCCTTTGCGTTCGCGAATCGTGAACGCGTCGAGCAGCGCCTGGGTCGGATGCTCGTGCATGCCGTCGCCGGCGTTGATGATCCCGGCCCGGCAAATCCGCGACAGCAGGTGGCACGCACCCGACGAGCCGTGGCGCAGCACGATCATGCTGGGCGCCATCGCCTCGATGTTCATCGCGGTATCGACCAGCGTCTCGCCCTTGACGACGCTGGAGGTGCCGATGGCGACGTTGAGCGTATCGGCGCTCAGCCGTTTTTCCGCGATCTCGAACGACGTGCGCGTGCGCGTGCTCGGCTCGAAGAACAGGTTGACCACGGTGCGCCCGCGCAGCGTCGGCACCTTCTTGATCTCGCGCTGCCCGACTTCCTTCATCGCCTCGGCCGTGTCGAGAATCAGCACAATCTCTTCAAAGCTGAGATCGGCAATGCCGAGCAGGTCCTTCTTGCGCAGCGCGGTGAGCGGCGCGGTGTCGTGGTGAACGGCGTCCATCGGCTCACTCCTCTCGCTGCACGAGCACTTCGTCGCCACCGTCGATTTCGTGGAGGCGGACTTGCACGCTCTCGTGACGTGCCGTGGGGATGTTCTTGCCGACGTAGTCGGCCTTGATCGGCAACTCGCGATGGCCGCGATCCACGAGGACCACCAGCTGGATCGCCTTCGGCCGCCCGAAGTCGATGAGCGCGTCGAGCGCCGCGCGCGTCGTGCGGCCGGTATAGAGGACGTCGTCCACGAGGATGATGACCCGGTCGTCGATCGAAAACGGAATCTCCGTGCGGCGGACGAGCGGCTGGGGGCCCACCTGATGACGCATGAGGTCATCGCGGTACAGCGTGATGTCGAGCGCGCCGGTCTCCACCTGGTCTCCGGCGATGTCCTCGAGCGCGCGCGCGAGGCGTCGCGCCAGGGGCACGCCGCGGCTGCGCACGCCGACCAGCGCAATCTGTTCGACACCGCGATTTCGTTCGACGATTTCGTGAGCAATGCGCGTCAGCGCGCGTGAGATGCGATCCGCGTCCATGACTACCGGCATGGGCGGACCTCGTGGCAGGTCGGCATGGGTTCCTCTTCGCGAACTCGCGGGTTCGCAGTTAAAGAGACACACAGAGTATACCGCACGGCCGTCAGCGGCCGTAGGTCGGAATGAAGGTCACCGGGCGCGAGGCGGTGAACGACGGCTGGAACAGATCGGTACGAGCGAAGCCATCCATGTCGCGGGCGACTGGCAGCCCGAGGTAATAGAGGACGGTGGGCGTGAGATCGACCAGCGACGCGCGCTCGGGACGGCCGGGGACGACGTGGCTGCCATAGGCCAGCAGGAACCCATCGGGCGCGCGCTCGTGGGTGCCGCTGATGTCCGCGTTGCCGATGAGTTGCTCGAGCACGCGTTTGCCCGGGCTGAGCGGCTCCATCCCGAACGCTGACACCACGAGCAGCAGATCGCCGGGCTGGAGCGATTCGAGTGCGCTCCCCACCACGGCATCGACGAAGCCGTAGTAGTCGTCCAGCACGCGCCCGTACTGGCGTCGCTCTGCCTCGGAGACGTCACCAAACGCCGAGGGATTGGCGTACCGAAAGAAGTAGTGGCCCACGGCGTCGAGCCCGGGGAACCGCACGGCCGTGAAGCGGGTCGGCAGGACGCGTTGCATGGCGCGCACGATCTGCAGGTGCGCGCGGTCACCCGCGATGGGCGCAGGGTCGGGGCGCGGGTCGGCCCCAGCCGGCGTTTCAGCGATCGCGGCCAGCACGGCCTCGGGATCAGGTGTTGACGGGTGATCGAGCGACGCCCGCACCTCCGCGTACAGCGCCGCCGGAGAGACGCCGCTGCCGGCCTCGAGACCGCCCACGGCGTTGGCAATCCGATGAAAGTCGTCGCTGACGATGAAGCCGTGGATAGCGGAGACAGGGTGAGCCAGCGGAAAACCAATGACGCCCACGGGAATGGCCGCGTCGCTCAGGATGCTCCAGAGCGGCCGGGCGAGCAGCGACTCCACCGTGTGCGGCTCTTCGCGCAGGAACCCAAACCCCACGAGCGCCTGCGAGAAACAGTAATCCGGCAGCAGCTCGAGCGGCGCGCCTCGGCTCCGGACGCGATAACGGGCCGAGGCGCGAATGCCGTTCGCGCCCGGTCGCTTGCCCGTCATCGCGGCACTCCAGACCGGCTCCGCCTGCGTCGGCTTCAGCGTCGCCAGGTGCAGCACGGCACCGGCGTCGAAGATCCGGCCGAAATTCGGCAGTCTGCCTTCAGCCACCGCCGGCGAAATGATGTCGAGTGTCGCCCCGTCGAAAGCCATGAGGATGACACGGTCCTCCGACGGCGTCGGCGGAGGCGCCAGCGAGGAGACGAGCGGGCGGGATTCGAGCGTCCGCGCGGCCGCCCGGCCACGCGCGCCCAGCGGCGCCGCAATCGAGATCGCCATCATCGCCACCAGCAGACTGGCGCTGACGCGGCCACCTCGCCGGCCGATGTGCGCCAGTGCGATCAGCAGAAACACCACCGCCGACGTGGACATCGTGACGGCGCCCGCGGTCATGCGCGTCACGGTCTGGGAATCGAGTACCGGCGAGTAGTCGCGGAGGTTGAGCCACATGATCACGGCCACCGTGCCGGCCGCGATCGTGCAGAGCCACGACAACAGGCGCACACTCAACCATCCGGGCGAGAGCACTTCGGCCGAGGTCAGTTGCCGCAAGACGATGAGCACATAGAACACCGCGGCGAGATTGACACCGTAGGCGAGTCCCATGACCAGGGCCAGCGGAAGCACGTCATCAAGCGTGAGCGGAAATGCGGGGTTCAGGTGCAGGACGAGTACCGTGAGGTATGCGGAGGCCAGCGTACCGGCAATCACCGAGTTCGACAGCATCCGCAGGAAGCGCACGACGTCAGGATATGCGAACCGGGGACCCGATATACTGAACTGATGCCGATCGACGTGAGCGCGGCCGTGATCAGCAACGTTCGATTGTCGGATGACTACAACGTGCTGTCCCTGGCGGCGCCGGAGATTGGCGAGCAGACCAGGCCGGGCCAGTTCGTGATGGTCAAGGCCGGCCCGATGATCGATTCCATTCTCAGACGACCGTTTTCGGTATTTGAAGTGCTTCGCGACGCCGGCCGCGTCACCGGCCTCAGCCTCCTCAACAAACGCGCCGGGCAGAACACGCGCGCACTCTACGCCGTGGAACCAGCCGTACACGTGTCGTGCCTCGGCCCCCTTGGGCGACCGTTTACGACCATCTCCGAGCCTCAGGGTGACGGCGGGCCTGCCAGCCGTAGCCTGAGCGACGGGCTTGCCAGCCGTAGCTTTCGCGAAGGCTGGATGGTTGCCGGCGGGGTCGGGCTCGCCCCCTTTGCGACGCTCGCCGAGTCGTTGGCGGCCGCGGGCACCAGGACGACGCTCTTTTACGGCGCGCGCAGTGCGCGCGAGCTGTTCTACCTCGAATTCTTCGAGCGGCTCGGCGTCCGCCTCGTGCTCGCCACCGAAGACGGCAGTCGGGGTTTCCATGGGCGCGTCACGCTGCCGCTCGAGCAGGAGCTGGCCGCGCTTCCGCATCCTGGCGCCGCATTGGTCTATGCGTGCGGACCCGAGCCGATGCTCCAGGCCGTGGCCACCTTGGCGGCACGCTACCGCCAGCCGAGCGAGGTCTCGGTCGAGCGCACGATGGGCTGCGGGCTCGGCGGCTGTTATAGCTGTGTCATTCCGGTGCGCCACGACGGCGACTCACGATACGTGCGATCGTGCATCGGCGGTCCCGTTTTCAGCGGCGCCGACATCGTGTGGGACCGATGCTGAGGGATCTTCGCGTCCGCATCGGAACGCTGGAACTCCCCAACCCCATCATTGCGGCCAGCGGCTGTTTCGGCTACGGGCTCGAATATGAACAGATCGTCGACCTGTCGTCGCTCGGCGGCGTTGCGGTCAAGGGCCTGTTCCTGAAGGAACGGGAGGGCCACCCGCCGCCGCGCATTGCCGAAACGCCGGCGGGCATGCTGAACGCCATCGGGCTGCAAGGCATCGGCGTGCACCGCTTCGTCCGCGAGAAGCTTCCCGTCCTGCGTGAGCGCGGCGCGCGCACCATCGTCAACATCTGCGGCACCACGCTCGACGAATACGCCGAAGTCGCCCGCGTGCTGTCGGATCACGAGGGCGTCGCGGCACTGGAGTTGAACATCTCGTGCCCGAACATCAAGGAAGGCGGCATCCAGTTTGGCTGCAGCCTCGCCGGTACGGCCGCGGTGACCGCCGCGGTTCGACAAGTCACGCGCCTTCCGGTCATCCCGAAGCTGACGCCGAACGTCACCGATGTCGCGTCGTTCGCCCGCGCCGCAGAAGACGCCGGGGCCGATGCGGTGTCGCTCGTCAACACGTTCCTCGCCATGGCGATCGACGTCGAGACGCGACGGCCGAAGATCTCCAACATGCTGGGGGGCTTGAGCGGACCAGCGATCCGTCCCATTGCCGTCCGAATGGTCTGGGAATGCTTTGGCGCCGTGAAAATCCCCGTCATCGGCATGGGGGGCATCGTCGAAGCGGCCGATGCCGTCGAGTTCATGCTTGCCGGTTCGACTGCCGTGCAGATTGGGACGGCCAACTTCGCCGATCCGTTCGTCTGGACCAAGGTACTCGACGGACTGCAGGATTACCTGCGGCGTCATGACGTGGCGCGTGTCACCGACCTCATCGGGCAGATCGACACATCACCTCGCAAGGCCGTGCACGCGTGAACCGCATTCTCGTGGCGCTCGACGTCGAGTCGGCCGAGCAGGCGACGACGCTGGCCGCTGCCGTCCGCGGCGCGGTCGGGGGCGTCAAGGTCGGCAAGCAGCTCTTCACCGCCGAGGGGCCGAAAGTCGTGCGCGCGCTCGCCGAGCGCGGCGACCGCGTGTTTCTCGATTTGAAGTTTCACGACATCCCGAATACCGTGGCTGGCGCGGTGGCCTCGGCAGTCGCGGCGGGCGCGTGGATGATCGATGTTCACGCCTCGGGTGGACGCAAGATGATGCAGGCCGCGGCCGACGCCGCCGCAAACAGCGCCGTTCGGCTCGGACGCGAGCGTCCGGCCGTCATCGGCGTGACGGTGCTCACGAGCCTCGACGAAGCAGCGCTGCGTGAGACCGGAGTCGGCGCGGCGCTGATCGACCACGTCGTTCACCTCGCAACACTCGCGCAGCAGTCAGGCCTCGATGGCGTGGTCGCGTCCCCCCGGGAAATCGCCGCCATCCGGCGCGCCTGCGGGGCCGACTTCCTCGTGGTCACACCGGGGATTCGACCGCGAGCCGGACGGCTCGCCAGCGACGATCAGGCGCGCACGATGGAGCCGGCCGAGGCGCTTGCGGCAGGCGCCTCGTACCTCGTGATCGGACGGCCGATCACGGCCGCACCCGATCCGCGCGCAGCCGCCGAACAGCTCGCGCGTCAGACGTGATTCTCACGCTCTACTTGGCCGTGATGATGAAGTGCCCGCGTCGATTCTGCTGCCAGCAGCTTTCGTTCGATTCCGTGCAGAACGGCGACTCTTTTCCCTTCGTCACGATGCTGATGCGGTCGGTGCCAATGCCGAGACTGACCAGATAGTCCCGCACCGAGGCCGCACGACGCTCGCCGAGTGCAAGGTTGTATTCGGCGGACCCGCGCTCATCGGCGTGCCCTTCAACTGTCACGCGCGTTGAGGTCCACCGCTTGATCCATTCCGCATTCTTTTGCAGCGGGCCGCGTGCATCGTCGCGAATGGTGGACTGGTCGAGATCGAAATACACGTCACCTAACGGACGCTCGGCGTTGAGCTGTTCCAGCGACTTGCCTGCGAAGATCTCTTCTTCGGTGAGAGCCTTCGGCGCCGCTGGTGGCGGTGCCGGTGGCGGCGGTGCGGGCGGCGCGGGCGGCGCCGCGGGGGCGGCCGCGGGTGGTGGTGGCGGCGGCGGCGCTTCCGGTGCTTTCTTCGCGCACGACGCCGCCCCAATCGCGACTACGACACAGAACGTCAGCAGGCCTGCCGATCGTTGCAACACGGTCATCAATGGTCTCCTGGCGAAATCTCTCTGAAATCTCTCGCTAACGACGTCGGCAGATTAAGCCCTGCCTTCGCAACTGTCAATGCTGTGCCGCCACATCAACGGCAAAAACCCGCAAGCCAAGCGCGCGGCGGTCGGGTTGCCCCCCCCGCTCGGCAGGCACAAACGTGCGGTCGGTTTCGATCGCGACGCGGCCGCCAGACTGCTGGAGCCGATCGACGGGCACGACGACGCGCCAGACGAGGCTTCCATCGAACCTGGTTTCCCCGAGGACGTGGCTCCCAGCCATCAGGCGAACTATCGGCCGCTCGTCGAAATACCGTAGAGGGGATTCGACGCTGAGCGTGACGACAACCGGGCTGGCCGCGCCGACGATGCGGAGTGTGGCGCGATCGGACGCCCACCGCCACACGCCGACCGCCGGGTCGAACTCGGCTTCGTGCCAACCCTCGTCATATCCCCACATGAGAGTGCCGCTCGATTGCAGGTCAAACTGTTCGACGGCGGTTTCGATTCTCCCCCCTTCACCGGAGGCCGACCGCAGGGTCAGCGCTGCCAATCCCTGGCCGGCCAGCGCACCGGCAGGCAGCGTGAACTCGTGGAGAAAGAAGCCCGGACTGACCGTCCACTCGACAACGTCGGTGGCGTCGACAGCCGCCACGAAGGTCACGGGCGGGTCACCGGAGCCACCGAGATGGCGTCCGCCGACCATCACGTGGACGGATTCGGGCCGTCGTCGTATCCGTGCGGTGATCGGCCCGATCGACGGTCCGCGGCCCATGAGTCGGGCGATGCCGGCCGTTTCGGGCGTCAACGCCCAACCCTCTTCGGCGAACCAGCCGGGTGGCGGCATGCGATACCAGTGCACGGCAAGGGGTCGCATGCCTCCCAAATCGCTCAACGACGTCCAGCGCCAGATGAAGTCCGTGCGGTCGCCACGGCTCCGGGGATCCACTAACGCGAGGTCGCTGCGTCGCGGATCGGCGAGAAACCACAGGGGAGCCGTGTGGCCGTCGCGCCAGTACTTCGCGAGCTCGAGCCATTCGCGGCGAGGCGGCGACGGCAGCTTGGGCGCGATGCCGACTTCTTCGGCTTCGAGCGGGCGACGGAACGTCTGGTGCATGCCGAGAGCCCCTGGCTGCGTGGGCACTGCCGCGTCGTGCATGGCGGCCAGTGCGCGGACGGTCGGACTCGCCTCGCTCGCGTACGCGGCCAGGACCGGCGCGCCAATGGCGACCGCCCACAGCGCAAGCGCCACCGCCACCGGAAGTGCCGCCCGGCGCGCGACGGCTTCGAGACCGGCAACGGCGAGAAAGGCCATCGCCGGTAGCACAGGCAGCGCGTAGCGGACGAAAGCCGTGTCCTGAAATAGAAGATGAAACGTCAAGTACGGCAGCGCCAGCAGCACGATCGCCATCAGGGTCCGGCGTTCGCGGATGAGCAGCGCCCCCGCCCCGATCGCGCTCAACCCGACGACGGCACCGCCCAGCAGGACGGAGTCCCACGGATACACCAGCGTTCGCAGCAAGCCGAGCGCGGCGAGCCGCGGGGAGGGATTGAGATACAGCATGTCGACGCCGGCAAAATCTTCACCGGCCTGGCTGCCCAGCGCTGCGAGGTACGCGCCGGCGCCGCCGCTTGCGACAACGAGAGGAATCGCCCAGACCAGCGCCCCGACCGCAAACGCGACACCTCCGCCCACCATGGCGCCCGCCACGCCCCGCCCGGTGCGATCGAGCAGCACACCGGCGAGAAAGGGAATCGTCAAGACGGCGTTCTGCGAACGAAATCCGATGGAGAACCCGGTCAACAACGCTCCGAGCACGAGCATCCGTCCTGACGCGCCCATGCGCTCAGGGTTCAACCGGCGATCACCCGAGGCATCCGGCTGCTGCCGCCACCACGCCAGGGCCAGACAGGTTTGCGCCGCCAGGGCGGCCGCGAGCCCAGGGACGTCGCTCATCGGGCGCACCGCCAGATACCAGAACAGCGGGCAGGCCGCGGCAAGCGCGGTCGCCGCCATCGCGCGGGGGTGGAACCGGCGCCATGGCGGGGTCACCAGGTCGGTCGCGCCAGGGGCTGCCGACACGGCGGCGATGACGCGATACAGCAACACGATCGCGACGAGCGCGCCGATCAACGCGAGCATCGAAAGGGCGCGCGCTTCGGTATTGGACTGGGCACCGTCGCCAAAAAGCCCCGCAAGCGCGACACCCGCTTTCCCCAACGCGATGTAAACGGGATAGCCCGGCGGATGCGGCCGGTGGTCCGCCACGTCGAACTCGCGCACTCCGAGCGCAAAGTTCACCGAGTCGATGTCTTCCAGCGTGGAGGCGAGAAACGGCAGGTGCGCAAGCGCGAAGGCCAGCACAAGAACCGCGAGACCTGGGCGGATCACTGAATGGGACGCAGCCGTAACACTTCGTTCAGGCTGCCGAGCCGATACCCTTGCAGATCGACGGTGACGTGCTGGTACCCCAGCGCGCGCAGCTGCTCGGTCAGTTGCTCGGCGACCGATGGCTCGAGAGCGCGCGGCATCTCGTCCTTGGCGATCTCGAGCCGCGCCAGTGTCTCGTGATGGCGCACGCGAAACACACGAAAACCCATGTCTCGGAGAACGTTTTCGGCCGCTTCGATCATGCGCAGCTTTGCTTCGGTCACTTCACTGCCGTACGGAATGCGAGAGGACAAACACGCCGACGCCGGCACGTCCCATGTGGGCAACCCGGCCGCCCGCGAGAGGCGGCGGATGTCGTCCTTCGACAGCTCCACTTCGTCCAGCGGGCTGCGCACCCCGTGCTCGCGTGCCGCTTGACGTCCGGGGCGATAGTCACCGCGATCGTCGGCGTTGCTGCCATCGAGGACGGCGGCAAATCCGCGCTGCCGAGCGAGCGTGGCGAGATGTGAATACAGCTCGTCTTTACAGAAGTAGCACCGGTTGGCGGGGTTGGCGCGGTATTCGGGCCGCTGGATCTCGTCGGTGCGGATCAGTTCGTGGGGGATGTCGAACTCGCGAGCCACCCGCAAGGCCAGTTGGCGATGGGCGTCGGGATAGCTGGCGCTTTCCGCCGTGACCGCGAGGGCCCGGGAGCCGAGAACCTGGTGAGCGGCGTGCGCGAGGTAGGCGCTGTCGGCGCCTCCGCTGAAGGCGACGACCACGGAACCGAGCGACGATAGCACGTCGTGGAGCGCGTGTTCCTTGGCCTGCAGCGCGTCGGACAGGCTACTCCCCGTCGTCGCGATCGTCCCAGTCGTCGTCTTCGTCGTCAACGTCCTCCTCGTCCTCGTCCTCGTCCTCTTCGTCGTCCTCGTCGTCGTCGTCGTCGTCATCGTCATCGGCGAGTTCCAGCTCGAGGGGGGCGATGGTGGCGACACTGAGAAGCGCGCCACACTCCGAGCAGGACAGTTCATCACCGATATCAACGTCGGTTTCGTCGATATCAATGTCGGAGTCGCACTCGGGACACGTGGCAGCCATTCAATCGCTCCTGATCGGACGAAAAATCGTGAAAGATGTTCGGATTATAGCGAGAACCTGATACAGTCTGCAATCAACGGACGCCTGTCATACGGCTCCAGTTACAGCTGTGACGACAGCGAAGACCGTCCTCGTTGCCGATGATACGGCATTCGTCCGCGACCGCTTCAAGGTAGCGATTGAAGGCGCGGGGCATCGCGCGCTGACCGTCAGGAGCGCCGCTGAACTGCTCGCGCGCGTGCGCACGGAACTGGCGCAACTCGATCTGATCGTCCTCGATCTGCGCTTGCCCCACGCTTCGGGTCTCGACGTGGTCCGCAACATTCGGAAGATGGACGACGGCCGGCTCCCGATCCTGGTTTTCAGCGGCACGGTGGCCAACGCCGAGGAAGTGCGCCAGCTGGCCGCGCTCGGCGTGGCGGGATACGTCAACGAGTACAGCGCGGTGCAGCATATCCTGCCGTCGCTCGCACCACATCTGTTTCCCGACAACTTCAACCGCCGCGGCAGCCCGCGCGTCGTGCTCGGTATCCCCATCGCTTACCGCTTCGGCAACACGATTGCCGCCGCACTGACGCTGAATCTCAGTCGTGGCGGCATCGCCATCCGGACCACCAGTCCGTTGGCGCGCGACGCCAAGGCGCGGCTGCGCTTCCGCTTGCCCGGAGCGAAGAGGGATGTCGAAGCCGAGGCGAAGGTGTCCTGGAGTGACACGAAAGTCGGGATGGGACTGCAGTTCGAACGTGTCAGCGAAGCGGATCAGGGCGAAATCGACGATTTCGTCGACGCGCACTTCTTCAGACCGCGCAAAGCGTAACCCGGGCGAGGCAGGGTTCGGGCCGGCGTTTACGCCTGCCGCAGTAGCCGCATCGCGTTGGCGACCACGATCAGCGATGTGCCGGTGTCGGCGATCACCGCCATCCAGAGCGTCGCGAGGCCGCCCACGGCCAGCGCGAGGAAGGCGGCTTTGAGAATCAGCGACACCGCGACGTTGGCGTGGATGTTGCGCACCGTCGCGCGGCTGAGCCGAATCGCGTAGGCCACCTTCGGCAGCTCGTCGGTCATGAGAGCGACGTCGGCGGTTTCGAGCGCGGCATCACTGCCAATCACGCCCATCGCGATCCCGACATCTGCGGCGGCCAGCGCCGGGGCGTCGTTGACGCCGTCACCCACCATCGCGATCGGACCATACTGGCGCCGCAAATCCTGCACGGCCGCCACTTTTTCCTCCGGCAGCAACCCGGCGCGCACCTCATCGATCTGCAGCCGCGATCCGACCGAACGCGCCGCGGCTTCCTGATCACCGGTCAGCATCACGATGCGTGCAATCCCCAGGCGATGAAGCAAGTCAATCGTGTCCGGCGCGACGTCACGCACCTCGTCCGCGACGGCGAGAATGCCGATAATCGTGTTGTTCCGGGCGACGATGACCGGTGACGCGCCGGTGGAGGCAATCTGATCGGCCTGTGCCGCATCGGCTCGATTGAGGATGCCGCGCTCGCCGAGGAGCCGGACGTTCCCGCACAACACCTCTTCTCCATTGACCTGCCCTTCCGCCCCGAGACCTGGCAGGGCACGCACGTTGGCCGCGACGTCGAACGCCAGCCCGCGCCGTCTCGCCTCGGCGACGATCGCCGCGGCGATCGGATGTTCAGAACGGCTCTCGACGGCCGCGGCCGCGGCGAGCAGCTCCTCTGGCGTGATGCCTTCGGCGGGCAGGATTCCCGTCACGCGAACCGAGGCACGCGTCAGCGTCCCGGTCTTGTCGAAGGCGACGACCCGGACGGCCGCGAGCCGCTCGAGGTGAATGCCACCCTTCACGAGCACGCCGCGCCGCGCCGCGCCGGCCAGCGCCGAGACAATGGACACTGGTGTCGAGATGACCAGCGCACACGGGCACGACACCACCAGGAGGACCAGCGCGCGGTAGAACCAATCGTCAAACGCTCCGCCAACCATCGGCGGTACCGTCGCGATGAGGATCGCCAGCCCGATGACGGCCGGCGTGTAGTAGCGCGCAAAGCGGTCGATGAACTGTTGGGCCGGCGCACGCTGAGCCTGGGCCGTTTCGACGAGGTGAATGATGCGAGCCAGCGTGGTGTCTCGCCGGCGGCGTGTCACCGCGACTTCGATCGCCCCGTGGCCGTTGATCGTTCCGGCAAACACTTCGTCACCGGGCCCTTTGTCCACCGGCAGCGATTCACCAGTAATCGGGGCCTGGTTCACGTCGGATCGGCCGTTCACGATCGCGCCATCGAGCGGGATCTTCTCGCCAGGCCGGATCAGCATGACGGCGCCAATCGCGATTTGCTCGACCGGAACGAGTTCCTCGTGATCCGGATGTCTGATGCGCGCCTGGTCGGGCGTCAGGTCCATCAGCGCCCGGATGGCCTCGCGGGCGCGATCCAGACTGCGTGATTCGAGCCACTGCGCGATGGCGAACAGGAACACCACCGTGGCGGCCTCGGCCCATTCGCCGAGAAACATCGCGCCCACCACGGCCAGAAGCATGAGCACGTTGATGTCGAGCTCGCGCGTCTGCAGCGACCGCGTGGCGCGGCGCGCGGGAAACACGCCACCGCTCACGGCGGCGGTCACGAACGCCGCGATCGCCAGCGGCTCCGCAAACCCGACAAACTGCAGGACGAGCCCGAGCCCCAGCGCAGCGGCCGAGACGGCAACGAGCACGCCTCGGGTGGTGGACCCGGGAGCGGCGACGGGCTCTTCGTGCTCGAGCCAGGCGCGCATGCCGGTCTGGGCCACGGCATCCACGATCACGTTCGTCGACAGCAGCGCCGCATCGTATTTCACGTGCAGGCGCTGACCGACGATGTCGGCGGCAACGTCTTCGATGCCGCTCATCGGGCTCAGGCGACGCCGCAGGATGGCGGCCTCCTCGCCGCAGCACATGCCGTCCACGCGAAACACCGATTCGGCATGCCGGGTGCAGCGTGCACACGTCGGCGCGGCGGCCACGGCCGCGGGCGCGCTCATCGCGCGCGCCTCAGGGCGGGCGGCCCGCTGCCTTCCTGGACGTGGCGCAGGCCCTGGCGGAAGAGCGTGATGATGTGCCGATCGTCGAGCGCGTAAAACACCATGCGCCCCTCGCGACGCGGCTTGACGAGGCGCAGGTTGCGCAGCACCCGCAGTTGATGGGAGACCGCCGACTCGGACATCCGGACCAGCGCCGCCAGGTCGCAGACGCACAACTCGCCGTGGCTCAGCGCATCGAGGATGCGGACGCGCGTCGCATCGCCGAGCGCCCGAAAGGTTTCGGCAAGGTCGGTGACTTCGTCTTCGCCAATCAGCGCCGCCCGAAGCTCCGCCACCCGCGCGGGGTGCAGGTGAACGACATCGCACAGGTCCGGGACATATGAGCGATTGCTCATACGTTCATACTATGCCGGCGCCTCGGCAGAGTCAACCCGCGGCCTGGAAGTGCCCAACCGCCAAGGGCTCAACCCCCGGGTTTTGAACTGGTGCTCTTGGCGGTTTTGATCTTGGCGCGCTCAGAGAGACGCGAGCGCGCCCCTCACCTTGTCGTAGTCCGGCTCGTTGCGCGCATCCTCCAGCACCTCGCGATGACGGACGACCCCGTGGCGGTCAATCACGAACACCGCGCGCTTGGCGATGTCTTTCAGCCCGATCATGTCCGGGTTGACGACGCCGTAGCGCCGGATCACGTCCTTGTTGTAGTCGCTCAGGAGCGGGAAGTGGAATTGCTGCTGGTCCGCCCATGCCTTGAGCGCGAAGAATGTGTCGGTGCTGACCCCGAAGACCTGTGCCTGGTTCCCGCTCAGCGTGGCAATCGAATCCCGGAACGTGCACATCTCGTGCTGACAAACCGAGCTGAACGCCGCCGGGAAAAAAGCCAGCACCACGGGGCCGTTCTGCACCGCCGCACTCAACGTCACCGGCGTGCGATCCTGATCCATCAACGTGAAGTCAGGAGCTTTCGAACCAACATCGACATTCATGACCACAGATTACACGGCTTTCGGCTGTCAGCTGCGCTACGGCGTGAGCACCAGGCGATGCGCACGCGCGGCCTCGACCGCGCCCCGCGAGAACGGCTGCTGCCGATACTCTCCCCGCCGCCAGAGCTCGTTCTGGTCGAAATAATACGGACTCAGTGGATGACCCGACTGCCCCGCGGGCAGCACGACGCGCGCGTCGTCCCACTGCCCGACATCGAAGAGCTGACGCCACGACGGCACTTCCCAGACGACGAATGGAGTGAGACGGTTGTAGCTCGAGCGGTTGACGGTGTAGATATCGCCGATCATCGGCGCCGGGCCACGATTGAACAACCACCGCAATGGCGCCGCAGCGGCGCTCATCGGGTGAGTGAACGACGCGCGATGCGCGTCCGCCCAGCTCATGCCCGAGAATTCGCCTCCGAGCCCGTCTGCTGCGTCGGCGGCGGCGAGCACGAAGATGTCGTCCCGTGTTTCGCGACGGTCGAGCGTCGCAATGTCGTCGAACCACCGGGAGTTCGGCTCATCGAGGATCGCGTAGAGCCCGGCCGGCCGCTCCGCACCGGCCCACTCGTAGAAGCGGGAGAACAGCGGCTCGCCCATCTCGTCGAAGAAGGTCCGGCGCCACAGGGCGTGCTCGAAGAGATGATAGAGCGTGACGACGGGTCGATTGTCGATTTGGCGATCCCACGCGCGAAGTTGCTGCAGGACGATTTCGGCGGCCGTGTCCCCCCGCCTGGCTGCGTGCGCCAGCGCGCCATCGACCGTCGACAACACGTCAGCGGCCGCCATCCCCGTCACGTCGGTCTGCCACGCGGCGGCCGTTGGCAGGTCCACGCCTTCTGACGCCATCATCAGCCGCTGTAATCTGATCGCTCGATACGGCGCGGCCCAGTCGCGGGTCACCAGTCCCGGCCATTGCCGATCGATCAGGTTGTTCGACGAGGTGATGTAGCCGCGTTCAGGGTTGAACAGACGCGGAAGCGCCGACGTCGGGATGTAGCTGCTCCAATAACCTGCGCCCGTCGTGCCGTCAAGGGGCAGCGTGCCCACTGATGACGACCGTTGTGGCAACACCCCTGACATCGCATAGCCGATGTTGCCTTCGATATCCGCATACACGACATTCTGCGAGGGCGACGTAAACCGCTCGACGGCTGACGTGAACTCATTCCACGTTCCGGCACGATTGAGCGCCTCGAACGCCCCGGCCATCTCGCCGCCGGCGGCGTCCCAACGCAAGGTGAAGGCGCGGCGCTCACCACGGCGTTCATGTGCGGGCGACAGCCAGTCGGGGGCCAACTCCCAATCGGTACCGACCTCCGCGAAGATCGTGCCGTTGCGCGTGCGCCAGACTTCGAACGAGTGCGTGTCGCCCCCCTTGACGGAGATGTCGCTGCGGGTGACCTCGAGGGGCAGCCACTGGCCCTGGCTGAAGTAGCGTTGGCGATTGAGATCGATCCGTTCGATGACCAGGTCCTGGACGTCGGCGCCGGTATTGGTCATGCCCCACGCGATGCGCGCGTTGTGGCCGAGCACCACAAACGGTGTCCCGGGCACCGTCACACCGATGACGTCGAGCCCGGCAGCCACCAGGTGCATCTCGTACCAGACACC
Source organism: Vicinamibacterales bacterium (assembly GCA_035512515.1). Taxonomy (GTDB): domain Bacteria; phylum Acidobacteriota; class Vicinamibacteria; order Vicinamibacterales; family UBA2999; genus JACCSI01. The sequence goes on along the minus strand of DATKDY010000057.1, from coordinate 42,971 downwards.
GGGGAACTCCATCTCAAGGTGGGGATCGTTGGCCAGCAGCGGCCGGCCGCTCGCCGTGCGCCGTCCGGCGATCACCCAGTTATTCGAGCCGCCGCGCCGTGCGGTGGGACGCAACCACTCGAGCCCTTCAGGCCAGGCGCGTGCGGCCAACGGCGGCCCTCCCGCCGCAGCCGGTCCCGCCGGCGGAGCCAGTCTTGCTGGCGGCGCAGCGAGTCCTGTCGGCGTTGCCGGTCCTGCCGTAGAAGGCGGTCCGGCCGGTCCCTGCATGACGCTGGGCCCGCCGTCCGGATAGCGTCCACCAAGACGCAGCGCTTCCTCCCCGCCAAACTGCGCGGCCAGGGCGTGACGGACGAGCTCGGCCTGGTGGTTTTCCGCAAGCCGCCACGCGAGCAAACGCCCAATCACGAGCGAGTCGACCGGCGTCCATGGCGCCGGGGTGATGCCCAGGATCTGGAACTCGATGGGCCGACGCCGTCCGGGCGTGTCAGCGATGTGCGCGCTGACACCCGCCGCATACCGCGAGAGCGCGTCGCGCACGACTGGCGGAGCGGCCCGCCACTCGGCTTCGGCGGCGCGACGGAGGTCCAGGGTCAGAAAGCGGCGGTCGATCGGCAGCGTCTGCTCGCCGAACATCTCCGACAAGCGCCCGTGCGCCGCGCGGCGATAGAGCTCCATCTGCCACAGCCGGTCGCGGGCATGGAGCACCCCGGCGACGAACCACGCGTCTTCCGGGCCGGAGGCATAGACGTGGGGCACGCCATGGCCATCGAAGAGGATTTCGACCGGCGCGGCCAGACCGGAGACCCGATATTCCCCGTCCAAAAGAGGCAGCGAGGCGCGCGCCCACCACCATGCAGCGCCCGCCGCAGCGGCGACAATGACGACGGCGATCAGGAACAGGCGTCTGCCCAAGGAGTCTCCGCAGATCTTGCCGCCCGTCGGGGTTGCGAATAGGATGGGGCGCTGGCGTATTTGTGTGACGCCGGGTCTACTCTATCGGGCGGCGCCCGGTAGATCAAAAAGAAGTTCGACGTGACACGGTCACGGTTCAAGACTTTACAGGGTTTCACCAATGATTGAGGTTCAGAGCCTCACGAAACGATACGGGCCTGTCACGGCGGTGAGCGATGTGACCTTCCGGGTCGAGGCGGGCGAGATTCTCGGTTTCCTCGGACCGAACGGCGCCGGCAAGACGACCACCATGCGCATCATCACCGGGTACATGCCGGCGTCTGAAGGCAAGGTGGTTGTTGCTGGTCACGATGTGTTCGACAAACCGGTCGAAGCCAAGCGGCGAACCGGCTACCTGCCGGAAACACCACCGCTCTATCCAGACATGACGGTGCGCGAATACCTGACCTTCGTCGCGCGCATCAAAGGCGTCCCCCGGCGCGAGATCAAGTCCCGGGTCGATGAGTCGATGCGTAAGACCTGGGCCGCCGACATGGCCAGTCGCCACTGCGCGAAGCTCTCCAAGGGCTACCGGCAGCGTGTCGGGCTGGCTCAGGCCATCATCCACAATCCCGATGTGCTCGTGCTCGACGAGCCGACGGCGGGGCTCGACCCGAAGCAGATTATCGAAACCCGGCAATTGATTCGCGAGCTGGGCGGCTCTCACACCATCGTGCTCAGCACGCACATCCTCCCGGAGGTCTCGCAGACCTGCCAGCGCGTCGTCATCATCAGCAGAGGGCGCGTCGTTGCGGTCGATACGCCCGACAACCTCACCGCCCGACTCCAGGGATCGCAAACCATGTTCCTGCAGGTCGCGGGCCCTGAAGCCGACGTCCAGACGACGTTGGCCGCGTTGCCCGGCGTCACCCGCGTCGCGATGACACCCGGCCGGGACGGCATGCTCGATATCGAAGTCGACGGCGAGCCCGGCCGCGATGTCCGCCGGGATCTGGCTGCAGCAATCGTGGGACGCGGCTGGGGCTTGCTGGAACTGCGACCCATGCGTCTGAGCCTGGAGGACATCTTCCTGAGCCTCACGACCGACGAGCGGGAGGTCGGGACGTCCACGTCCACCGAAGCCTCGCCAGGGCCTGACAGCCCACCGGCGAGCACGTCCAACGATGAGGAGGCCGCCAATGCGTAATGTCCTCGCGATCGCCGGCAAGGAGCTGCGCGGGTACTTCGCCTCGCCGATCGCCTACATCGTGATCGGCTTTTTCGCCTTGCTGTTCGGCTACTTCTATTACGTCGCGCTCGTCTTCTTCAATCGCCAGAGCATGCAGATGGCGATGGGGATGGGCGGCGCGATGAACATCAACCAGATGCTCGTCACCCCGGTGTTCGTCAACGCGACGGTCATGATGCTGTTCCTCCTGCCGGCGATCACGATGCGCACCTATGCGGAGGAGAAGCGCTCAGGCACGATCGAGCTGCTGCTGACGTCGCCGATCACGGACACCGAGATCATCCTCGGCAAGTTTCTCGGTGCGATGGCGCTCTACGCGAGCATGCTGGCAGTCACGCTGATTCACGTGGGGATCCTCTTCTGGTTCGGCAATCCGGAATGGAAGCCGATTGCGAGCGCCTATCTGGGGCTTCTGCTGATGGGCGGCTGTTTCATCTCCGTCGGCCTGCTGATTTCAAGCCTGACCAGAAACCAGATCGTCGCCGGCGTCGTCACCTTTGCCGTGTTCCTCATGCTCTGGGTCATCAACTGGATTGGCACCTTCGTCGGACCGACGGCGCAGGCGATTCTGACCCACCTGTCGATCACCGACCACTTCGACGATTTCGCGCGCGGGGTGATCGACACCAAGCATCTCGTGTACTACATAAGCTTCATTTCTCTTGGGCTGTTCCTGACGGCCAAGTCCGTGGACAGCGAACGGTGGCGGGGCTGATGGTGAAGCAGATTGGCGGGATCATCGGATGGGTCGGGACGGCGCTGGTCTTCGGCGCCGTCGCAATCAGGTTCCTTCGGCCGGAATGGATGCAGTACGGCACCTACATGACCTGGGCCGGCCTGGTCTGCATCCTCGCCTACATGCTCGCGCAGTGGCGTGACGTCATGTCGTTTTACGGCACGCGCCAGGCACGCTACGGCACGGTGTCGATTGTCGGCATCCTGGTTGCGATTGGCATTTTCGCGGCCGTCAACTACCTCGGTTCGCGGGAGACGAAGCGGTGGGATCTCACCGAAAACCAGGCGCACAGCCTCTCGGAGCAGAGCATCAAGATCCTGCAAGGCCTCGATGAGCCCGTGCAGTTCACCGTCTACGACCAGGACACCGGATTCGATCGGTTCCGCAACCGGTTCGAAACCTACCGGTACGAATCCAATCAGGTGAAGGTCGAATACGTTGACATCGATCGCCAGCCCGCGCGCGCGAAAGAGGCCGGCATCACGCAATACGGCACGGTCGTCGCCACCTATCGCGACCGCGAACAGCGCCTGACCACGAGCATTGAAGAGCAGGACATCACCAACGCCCTCATCAAGCTCGTGTCCGGTGCGGAAAAGAAAGTCTACTTCACCGTTGGCCACGGCGAGCGCGAAGCCGACAGCGCTGACCGCATGCGCGGTTACAACGCCATCAACGAGGCCCTCGGCCGCGACAACTTCCAGGTCGCCTCGCTGCCGCTCATCCAGCAGGGGCAGGTTCCGGACGACGCAACGGTGGTGGCCGTGGCCGGGCCGACGACTGATTTCCTCGCGCCCGAGATCGATGCGCTGAAGCGATATCTTGCGCGAGGGGGCAAGCTCCTGGTGCTGCTCGATCCGCCGCCGGCGGAGGGAGGCGACCTCACCAACCTCATCGGCTTGCTCGAGGAGTGGTCAATCGAGCTCGGGACCGATGTCGTCGTCGATGCCAGCGGCATCGGGCAGTTGTTCGGCGGCGATGCCTCGGTGCCGGTAGTGGTGAACTACCCGCCACACCCCATCACCGACAACTTCCGCGTGATGACCGCGTTCCCCCACGCCCGCTCGGTGCAAGCCGCCCAGGGCGGCACGCACACGCCGCAACCGCTGCTCGAGACCAGCCAGCAGAGTTGGGCCGAGACCGACTTGGAAAGCTTTTCCGCCGGTAACGTCGAGTTCGCCGAAGATGCGGACCGGCGCGGCCCCATCAGCCTGGGCGTCGCCGTCTCGGCGCCGGCGACCGAAGCCCCGGCACCGCCGCTCGCCGGCAACGAAAGCCCTGATGCCCCGAAGCCGGAGAGCCGCATCGTTGTCATCGGCGACTCGGACTTTGCCGGGAACAACGCGGTGGGGATTCAGGGGAATCAGGATCTCTTCCTCAACGCCGTGAACTGGCTCGCGCAGCAGGAAGACCTGATCGCGATTCGCCCGCGCGACGCGCAGGATCGGCGCATCACGCTGACCGCCGACGACCAGCAGCGCGTCATGCTGCTGTCGCTTCTGGTGATTCCAGGACTCGTGTTCGCGGCCGGCGTGTACTCCTGGTGGAGGAGGCGATAAGCCATGCGCGGCCTGACCACCACCATCCTCCTGGTCCTCGTCCTGGCCGGGCTTGGCGCCTACATCTACTTCGTCGATTCCGAGCGCCCGGCGGGCGGTGTCGAGGATCGCGAGAAGGTATTTGCCGTCGAGGCCGACCAGATCGAAGAGATCACCGTCAGCGCCGAGGGCGACTCGACGACGCTGCGGAGGGCGGATGGCGTCTGGCAGATCAGCGCGCCGGTGACGGCCGATGCCGACCCCACCGAAGTCTCGAGCCTGGCGACCGCGCTTGCGGGCCTGGAGATCAACAGGGTCCTGGACGAGAACGCGTCGAACCTCGCCGATTACGGGCTGGCCGACCCGCGCATCAAGATTGCCTTCAGGGCCGAAGGCGGCACGAGTGGCGAACTTCACATCGGGGAGACGACGCCGACTCGAGGCGACATGTACGCCGTCAAAGCGGGAGAATCGCGGGTGTTCCTGGTCGCCGCGTACCAGGAGTCCTCGTTCGCCAAGAGCACGTTCGACCTGCGCGACAAACGAATCCTGCACTTCGAGCGAGACAAGATCGACACCATCGAGCTGACGCAGCCGGGCTCACCGGCCGTTCAACTGGCGCGGGCCGGAAACGAGTGGACGATCACCGCGCCGGTGCAGGCGCGAGGCGACTACAGTGCCGTCGAGGGGCTGGTCACGCGCCTCTCGACCGCGTCGATGACCGAGCTCGTCGACGCCAACAGCCCCGAATCGTTCGGGCTCGAGGCACCCTCGGCAGTCGTGACGATCGGCACGGGAAGCGCACGCGCCACACTCGAGCTCGGCGCCGAGCGCGACGCGACGCTGTTCGCACGCGACCGCGCGCGACAGCTGATCTTCAAGGTCGAGCCCTCGCTTGCCACCGATGTGAAGAAAACCGTGGACGAGTTGCGCGACAAGGACCTGTTCGAGTTCCGCACGTTCAACGCGCTGGGCCTGCGCGTCTCACGCGGCGCCGACACCTACGAGTTCCAGAAAGTGGCGGGCGGCGGAGAAGGCGGCGCCGACAAGTGGCAGCGCGTCGTCGATGGCAAGCCCACGGATATCGAGACGACGACCATGGAAGACTTTCTCGCGAAGCTCTCGGCGCTGCGTGCGGAGTCCTTCAGCCCCACGACCAACGCCGAGCGGCTCGCATCGCCGGCGCTCGTGGTCGGCGCCAGTTACGACTCGGACAAGTACGAGCGCGTGCGACTCATTCCAGGCGAGCCGCAGGCCTTCGCCGTTCGCGACGGCGAACCCGGAGTCGCAGTTCTCGATAGCGACAACGTGAACGAAACCATCAAGGCCTTCGATCTGATCGTCGTCCCCACGTCCTGACCGTTGGTGCCCGGTTACAATCCACGCGAATGCGACGCTTTTCCGCAGCGGCCATCGTGCTGGTGCTCCTCCTGCCCGCCTGCGCGGCGCGATCCTCGCCCATGCTCCGCGAGGCGATCGAGCACCCCACCGCGCGCGAGCTGTTGCGCCGCGAGCTGCGATCGCTCTTCAACGCGCCCAGCGTCAGTCACGCGCAGTGGGGCGTCAACTTCTACTCGCTCCGCAGCGCGGAAACCCTCTACAGTCTCAACGCCGCACAGTTCATGGTCCCGGCGTCGAATCAGAAGCTGCTGACCGCGGCGGTGGCGGCCGAGCGTCTTGGCTGGGACTACCGATTCACGACGCGGGTCTTCGCCACAGGCCCCCTTGACGACGCCGGCACAATCTCTGGAGATGTCGTCATCGTCGGCAATGGGGATCCCACCATCAATCCGCGCCATCCGGAACGATGGCGGGCCTTCGATGACTGGGGTGCCGCACTCAGGGCCAGGGGCGTCAAAATCATCAACGGCTCCCTCATCGGGGACGACAACGCGTTTGCCGAGCCGGCGTGGGGCACCGGGTGGGCATGGGACAACTTGCAGTACGGTTACGGCGCCCCGCCAAGCGCCCTGCAGTTCAACGAGAACCAGGTCGAAGTGCTCGTGGGTCCTGGCATGAGCGCCGGCAGCCGCGCGATTATCAGCACGTCCCCGCTCGGGTCCGGCCTGATCGTCGATCACGACGTCACGACCAGTGTCGCAGGCGAGCCATCGCGCGTGGACATCGCCCGGGTTCCGGGCACCGCTTTTCTCACCGTCCGTGGCCAGATCGCCGCCGACGCCAAACCGGTGACCATCACTGCGTCGGTCGAGAATCCGACGCGCTTCTATCTGACGGCCCTTCGCGAAGCCCTCGCGCGCCACGGCATCTTCGTGGCCGGCGGCGTCACCGATGTGGACGAGCTAGGCGCGCCGCCGAGCCTCGACGGCGCCATCGAGCTGTTCGTCGATACCTCTCCGCCACTCATCGAGATCATCGACGTCGCGATGAAGTGGAGCCGCAACATCTACGCGGAAACGCTGCTCCTCGCCGCGGCCGAGCCTGGGGAACCAGCGACAGGCGCCCGCGGGCTCGAGCAGTTGCGCGCGACCCTGCGAACATGGGGCATCCTGCCGGAGTATTACCTCCCCCGAGACGGATCGGGGCTGTCACGGTATGACTACGTCAGCGCGGACGCACTGACGTGGCTGCTCACGTACCTGTGGGCTGATCCGAAACATGCGGAGAGATTTCGCTCCACGCTTCCGGTTGCCGGTGTCAGCGGAACGCTGGCCAATCGCATGAAGGGCACGCCGGCCCAGGGGCGTGTGTGGGCGAAGACCGGCACACTATCCAACGTCCGCACCCTCTCGGGTTACGTGACCACGTTCGGTGGCGAAACGATTGTGTTCGCGATGATGGCCAACAACTTCCGCGTGCCTGCGGCAGACATCGACGCCATCATGGACAGGGCGCTGGGGCACGTCGCGCTCTTGCCACGCTGAGCTTACAGCGAGACATATTGCCCAAACAGCAGGGCCATTGTCAGCCCGACGCCGCCAACCACGAGCGCGCCGCCGAGGCCGACAGCAAACGGCTTCGCGCCGACCCCCCTGAAGACCGAGAAGCTCGTGTTGAGTCCCACGGCGGCCATCGCCGTCCCGAGCAACACACGCGATGCCCAGAAGTCCCCAATCAGATTCGTGAGACGGCTCCACTCGCTCGCATCCCACACACCGTAAGCGGCCCCCGCTGACTGCAGCGTGGCGTCTCCAAACGTTCGGACGACGGCCATCGCCACGAAGCCGACGACAAACAGCGGCACCAGCGTCGTCCAGCTCGCCGACACTCGGGAACCAGAGGCAGACGCCGTTCCGCGAAGGTGCATCCACGTGAGAAGGGGAATGACACCAGCGAGACATAAGTTTCTCGTGAGCTTGGTCACCGTCGCCACCTGCAACACGACATCGTCCGCATACATCTGGCGATACGTCAGCGAGGCGCCGACCACCTGCGAGGTGTCATGGATGGCCGTTCCGAGAAAGAGCCCAACCGTTTCGGATCTCGCCAGCAGCGCGTGCGCGAGGTACGGGTAAACGAGCATCCCGAACAGGCCGAACGCCACGACGTTGGCGACGGCATACGCGACCTCGCGTTCGTCGGCGTCAATGGCAGGCGCTGTCGAGACAATCGCGGTGACGCCGCAGATGCTGGTGCCTGCAGCGAGCAGCGTCCCCAGGCGAGGCGGTAACCCTAACCACCGGTTGAACCACGTGACGAACACCAGCCCGGAGGCGACGGCCGCAAGGACCACGGGCAGCCCCGCGGCGCCCAGCCGCACCACGTCGAACGCGCTCAACCGGATGCCGACGAGCACGATGCCGAGCCGCAGCACCGTACTCACGCAGAACTTCAATCCAGGTGAGAGGGCAGCGGGGAATGCTAACGCATTGCGGAGCAGCAACCCGAGCAGGATGGCGACGGGCACGCCGGAGATGGGACTGCCCCCGCCGGACAGGCCCTGCATCGCGAGCATGCCGCGGCCGATGAGATCCGCCAGCCAGAACCCGACGACCATCACGGCCGCAGCCGCAACGATGCCCGGGAGAAGTGCCGCGCGTGAGGCCATGCTGCGCTAGGCCATGTAATCGCTACCGCTGAATGGCTTTCAGTTGGAAGAACTCGTCGAGCGCGTGCGGGCCGAGCTCTCGTCCGATCCCCGACTTCTTGAACCCGCCGAACGGCGCGAGGTGGTTGAAGCGGCCGCCGTTGATGTCCACCTGTCCGGTGCGCATTCGCCGCGCCACACTCAGGGCGCGCTCCGGCGAGCCGCCCCAGACGCCGCCCGCCAGCCCGTAAATCGAATCGTTCGCGAGGCGCACGGCTTCATCTTCCGTGTCGTACGCGATGATCGACAGCACGGGCCCGAAGATCTCCTCCTGTGCGATCTCCATCCGGTTGTCGACGCTGCTGAAGATTGTCGGCTCGACGAAAAAGCCTTTCGACAGCGCCGGCGGACGCCCACCGCCGGCAATCAGTTCGGCGCCTTCCTTCTTGCCCTTGTCGATGAACCCCAGCACCGTGTCGCGCTGGTGAGCCGACGCCAGGGGGCCGAGCCGCGTCTTCGGATCGAACGGATCGCCGAGCGCCAGCCTGGCAATTTGCGCCTTCGCCAGATCGATCGCTTCAGACTGGCGTGAGCGCGGGATCAGCATGCGCGTCCAGGCCGAACACGTCTGTCCCGAATTCTGCATGCAGTTGTTGACGCCGGCAGGAATCGCTTTTTCGAACGGCGCGTCGTCGAGCACCACGAACGCGGACTTGCCGCCGAGCTCGAGCGTCACCCGCTTGATGCCGTCGCCGGCCAGCGACGCCACACGGCGTCCAGCCGCCAGCGAGCCCGTGAAGCTCACCATATCCACATCGGGATGACCGACGATGGCCTCGCCGACGACGCGGCCGGAGCCGCAGACGACGTTGAGCACACCGGCCGGGAGGCTGATCTCGTGCGCCGCGTCGGCGAGCATCAATGCGCTGAGCGGCGCCAGCTCCGCGGGCTTCAACACGATCGTACAACCCGCCGCGAGCGCAGGCGCCACCTTGGCGACGATCTGGTGAAGGGGATAGTTCCACGGCGTGATACAACCCACGACACCGATGGGCTCCTTGACGATGATCGAATTGCCGAGTTCTTCTTCGAGCGCGTAATCGCGGATGAACTTCGCGTTGAGCGCGATGTTCGAGATCGGAAACTCCGCTTGTACCTTCTGCGAAAACCCGATCGCCGTGCCGACTTCGTGGGTGATCGCCTCGGCAACCTGCGGCACGCGCGCCTTCATCGCGCCAGACAGCTTCTCGAGCCAGACGGCGCGTTCTTCCACGCCCGTCTGCGACCATCGCTCGAACCCGGCGCGCGCTGCCTTCACGGCGCGGTCCACATCCTCCACGGACCCGCGCGGCACGCGCCCGATGACTTCCTCAGTGGCAGACGAGATGACGTCGATCGTGTCGCTCGTCGAAGGCGTCTGCCACTCTCCACCGTAGTACTGCTTGTCGTAACGAATCATGTCGTCTCAATTCTACGCTATGCTCTCTGATTGCATGCAGATACAGAGGAAAGCATTCATTGTCACGGGCGGCGCATCAGGCCTGGGTCGTGCGGTGGTAGAAGCGATCTGCGCCGAAGGCGGGCGCGCGGTGATCCTCGACGTCAACGACGAGACGGGGAGAGCCGCGGAGGATGCGCTCGGCGCCGCCGTGAGGTTCGCGCAGGCAGACGTCAGCAGCGAGGAGCAGGTCGAGGCCGCCGTGGATCTGGCCGTCAGCGCCTTTGGCGGCCTCAACGGCGTGGTCAACGCCGCCGGTATCGGACCGGCGGCGAAAGTGCTTGGCAAGAACGGCCCGCATCCGCTCGATTTGTTCGAGAAGACGATTCGCGTCAACCTCGTCGGCACGTTCAACATGATTCGGCTGGGCGCGGCGGTCATGGCGCAGAACACGCCTGAGCCCAGCGGCGAACGCGGCGTCATCATCAACACCGCTTCGATCGCCGCCTTCGACGGGCAGATCGGCCAGCCGGCGTACGCCGCGTCAAAGGGCGGCATCGTCGCCCTGACGCTGCCGGTTGCACGCGAGTTCGCGGCGCTCGGCATTCGCGTCGTCACGATCGCGCCCGGCATTTTCGATACGCCGCTGCTCGCCGCGTTGCCGGAGGCCGCGCGGGTGTCGCTGGGGCAGCAGGTGCCGTTCCCGTCGCGCCTTGGCCAACCTCGCGAGTACGCGGCCCTGGCGAAGCACATCATCGAGAACGAGATGCTGAACGGCGAGGTCATTCGCCTGGATGGCGCGTTGCGGATGGCGCCGCGCTGACAGCTCACAGCTTTCAGCTTTCAGCTTTCTGCAGTTCGGCGCGCGCAGCCTCGAGCAGTTCATCGACTGGCGCGCTGAAGCCGCCGCCTTGCGCGAGTTCCCGCTTGCCGCCGCCCTTGCCGCCAAACCGTGCCGTGATCGATTTCAGCACGGCCGACGCGTCCACCGGCGTCTCGCGGCCGGCGGCAATCACGACGATGGGCGGCTCCGTGCGGCTGAAGAGCGCGATTGCTGCGGAGGGCGCGATCTTGATGGCCGCGGTGGCCAACGCCTTGAGCCCGGCCGCGTCCCACCCCTCGAACGCGTCAACCACGATGAGACGGTCATCCGCCCGCTGCGCCCGGGCCACCAGCGCCTCGGCTTCGTGCCCTGCGAGTCGCTCCTGCTGCGCGCGGATCGTCTTCTGAAGGGCCCTGGTCTCGTGTTGCAGCTTCTCTACCGCGGCGGCGAGATCGGCGGGCGGCACCGACAGCCGTTCGGTGGTCGCCGCCAGGGCGTCGCGCCATTCCCCGAACCGGGCCAGGACGCGACCGCCGCACAGGAATTCGACTCGTGTCCCGCCCCGAAACTTCTCCCACGACGCCACAGCGATGATCCCGATCGCGCCCGTCCGGCCGACATGGGTGCCACCACAGGCGGACAGATCGAAGTCCTGGACCTCGACGAGCCGCAGCGGGCCCGTCCGCGCGGACTCCTTGCGGAGGGGCAAGGCGCGTGCCTCCTCGGCCGAGGCAAATCGGACGATGACCGGGCGGTCTTCCCAAACGATCCGATTCGACTCGTCGACCGCCGCCGCGATCTGTGACGGCGACACTTCCCGCCCCAAATCGATCGTTGCGGATGCTGCACCAAGGTGAAAACTCTCCGTACGCGCCTGGCAGAGACGATCGAAGGCCGCCGACAGGACGTGCTGACCGGTGTGCTGCTGCATGTGATCGAAACGGCGTCGCCAATCGACCTCGGCGTGCACCGTCGTGCCAACGGTCACCTCGCGATCGACGAGATGCGCGACCGTGCCGTCGTCCCGGTCGAAGACGTCATGGACCAGCGCGTCCGCAATGGAGCCCACGTCAAATGGCTGGCCGCCTGAGGTCGGATAGAACGCCGTCTGATCGAGCACGACCTCGAACTGTCCATCGCGTGGATCACAGGACAGGACAGCGGCGCCGAATGTCACCTGATAGGAGTCGTTGTAGTAGAGCCGATTGGTCATGCTCGTCATTTCAACAGAGGATCGCCGAGGCCCGCTGCCTCGAATCCCTTCGCCCGCAGCGTGCAGCTGTCGCAGCGCTCACAGGGACGGCCGTCGGGCCGCGGATCGTAACAGCTGTGGGTCAGAGCGTAATCAAGACCCAGCGAGGCGCCGAGGGCGATGATCTCGGCCTTGGTCAGATCGATCAAGGGTGTGCGAATACGAATCCGTCGACCTTCGACGCCTGCGCGGGTCGCCACGGCCGCCAGCGCCTCGAAGGCGTCTACGAACTCCGGCCGGCAGTCCGGGTACCCGGAGTAGTCCAGCGCGTTGACGCCAATGACGATCTGCTCGGCGCCCAGCACCTCGGCCCATCCAAGGGCGAGCGACAGGAAGATGGTATTACGCGCCGGAACATACGTCACCGGGATGTCCTGGTCTGCCCTGAGCGCGCGCGGCGCGCCGACGGGGCGATCCTTCGGCACCTCGAGATCGCTGGTGAGCGCGGAGCCGCCGAATCGCGCTAAGTCGAGATCAAGCTCGATATGCTGCCGGACGCCGAGGTTCGCGGCGACCGCGCGCGCGGCCTCCAGCTCGCGCCGGTGACGCTGGCCGTAGTTGACGGTGAGCGCCGACAACTCGAGGCCCTCGCTCCTGGCGACGGCGGCCGCGGTGTAGGAATCGAGTCCGCCGCTGAGCAGCACCACGGCGCGCGCCATCACACGCCTCGTGTGTCAGCGGGCCAGATGTACTTGTGCGCCTGAAGCTGGAGACGGACAGGCAGCCGATCCGCCAGAATCCACTCGGCAAGATCGCGTGCGTTCATCACGCCGTGCACCGGCGAAAACAGGATGGCGCCTGCACGCTTGCCCAGCTGTTCACGGGCGACAATGTCACGGGCGAACTCGTAATCCTGCCGATCCTTGATGACGAACTTCACCTGATCCGTTGACGTCAGGCGCCGCACGTTGTCCCAATCCGTCTTGTCCCACTCGCCCGAACCTGGACACTTGACGTCCATGATTCGAATGACGCCGGTGGGAACGTGCTCGATGCTGCGATGGCCCCCCGTCTCGAGGAGCACGCGCTTACCGTCCTCGAGCAACCGCGCCATGAGCGGGTAGACCTCCTGCTGCAGCAGCGGTTCGCCGCCCGTCACCTCGACGGTCGAACAGCCATACCGCTCGACTTCGGCGACCACCTCGTCTATCGACATCTTCCGGCCTTCGTGGAAGGCATAGACCGTGTCGCACCACGAGCATCGCAGGTCGCACGCGGTGAGCCGTACAAACACGCAGGGCTCGCCCGCATAGGTCGATTCGCCTTGAATGGAGTGGAAGATCTCGTTGACGGTTAACATGACGATCGAAACTTTCATTCTACAGGGAGGGCCGGGGCGTCACGGCGGCCCAGGGTATGACGACACTCCGGATCGGCACGTCGGGCTGGAATTACCCGAAGGGGCGGGGCACCTGGAACGGCATCTTCTACCCCGAAAAAGGCGCGACTCCGAGAGGTTTCGACGAGCTCGGGTTCTACGCCGAACGATTCAACACCGTGGAGGTGAACTCCACGTTTTACGGTCAGCCGCGCGCCACCGTGAGTCTCCGGTGGGTCAAGCGAACCCCGCCTGGATTCGAGTTCGCAGTCAAGCTTTACCAGAAGTTCACTCACCCCAATCTCGTGAGCGACAAGACACCGGTCAGTGCGGCTGACGTGGAGGCGTTCAAGCGCGGGATCGAGCCGCTGGCGGCGGGGGCGCGCCTCGGACCGTTGCTGGCGCAATTCCCGGCCAGCTTCAAAGACACGCCCGAGGCCCGGGCCTACATCGACTGGCTCCTGAGCACGTTCCGCGATTACCGCGTCGCGGTGGAGCTGCGCCACAGGTCGTGGAGCGATCATGCCGGGGAGGTCGCTCGGCTGCTCCACAGCTTTGGCGCCGCATGGACGCAGATCGACGAGCCGAAGTTCCGCTTCTCCATCCGGCAGGACCTGCTGCCAAACGTGAGGGGCTTCTACTACATGCGGTTACACGGCCGGAACGCGAAGCACTGGTGGGAGCACGAACAGGCGGAAGACCGCTACAACTATCTGTATTCGGAAGAGGAACTGAGACCCATCGCCGAAGCCGTGAAAACGGCGCGGGCCCTGGTGAAAAAGCAGTACGTTTATCTCAACAACCACTTCGCCGCCCAGGCCGTCGCTGACGCCGCCGTCCTGCGGCGGTTGCTCGACGAGCCGGTGACCGCACCGATGCCCGCCGAGCTCGTGTCCCGCTATCCGATGCTCGAAGGCAGCGTGACTACTTTGCACCCTTCACGGTTGCTCTGATAATCCGGTCCGGCACCGCGAGCTTGTTGACGACATCCATGCCGCTCGTGACCCTGCCCCAGATCTGATGCTTGCCGTCGAGATGACTCGCCGGTCCGATGACGATGAAGAACTGGCTGTCCGCGCGTGCGGCATCGCCGGCGTGCGCCATCGACACCATCCCAATGCCGTGCTTCAGAACCTTGGAAAATTCTGCAACGCCAATCGGCCTGCCGCTTCCACCCGTGCCCCAGACGTCCTTCTTCGTCATGTCGCGCGTCTGCGGATCGCCAATCTGCACCACGAAATTGCGGGCGACGCGATGCACGCGCAACCCGTTGTAAAAACGCTTCTGGACGAGCCCCACGATGTGCGCGACGGTTTTCGGCGCCAGGCTGGGATAGGTGCCGATCTCGAAGGTCCCCTTCTCGGTTTCGAACACCAGCACGGGTCCGGCGGGCGGTGGGGCTTGCCCGCCACCCTCCGCGAATGCCGGTGCCGCGATCAGGGCAAACATTGCTATCAGTAATCCAACACGCATGGCCTCTCCTTCGGCACGTTCAAAAGCGGGTTTTTGGAACTGGCCAGTCTGGGCAGTTTGAACTCTGCGATTATATCCGCCCCTGTTTGCGAACTCCGATTCGTGGACACAGCCGCGCCAGCGCGCAGGCGCCGCACTTCGGGTACACGGGGCGGCAGACATTCTGTCCCCACGTCACGAGGTACAGGTTGAGGTACGGCCACCATTGCTCGTCCGTGGCGGCATACAACGCGAGTTCCGTTTCGCTGGGCGCGCGCGTCGCGACCCAACCCATCCGGTTTGAAATGCGATGGACGTGCGTGTCGACGCAGATGTTCTGCTGACTGGCAAACCCGAGGATCATCACGAGATTTGCCGTCTTGCGGCCGACGCCCGGCAGCGTCACCAGCTCGTCGAGGGTGCGTGGCACCGTGCCCCCGTACTTGCGCATGAGCACATCACACGTCGCCTTCACGAACCGCGCCTTGTTCCGGTAAAAGCTCACCGGGTAAATCAGCTGTTCAATCTGCTTCACGCTCAGCGACGCCATCGACTTTGGCGACCGCGCGGCACGAAACAACCTCGCTGACGCCGCATGCGTCGTCGCATCCTGCGTCCGGGCCGAGAGCAGCGTGCCAATGAGGATCTTGAACGGGTCTTCCTTGTGCGCGTTTGCGATCTTTTCGATGGCAGGCAGTTCCATCCCGTCGATCTCGCGCGCCAGCGTGCGCATCACCCGCTCGACGACCTTCCGCGATACCGTGCGCGCCGGCACTCTGAGCTCTCGACGCACGCGAGCGGCCCTCATACAGGGGTCAAGGGCGGCGCGCCGTCGAGCACGGCGAGCACATTCGACACCGCGAGTCCGGCCATCGCCGTCCGTGTTTCGGTCGTGGCGCTGGCGATGTGCGGGATGAGCATCACGTTCTCGAGCCCCAGAAGATCCGGGTGAATCTCGGGCTCCTTCTCGTAGACGTCAAGTGCGGCCCCGGCAATCAGGCGTTGCCTGAGCGCCCATGCCAGCGCCGCTTCGTCGACCACCGGCCCGCGCGCCGTGTTGATCACGTAGGCCGTCCGCTTCATCTTCGCAAGCGCTTTCTGGTCGATCAGATGGTGGGTTTCCGGCGTCAACGGGCAGTGCAGCGACACGACGTCGGACGTGGACAGGAGCCGATCGAGCGCCAGGTGCTGTCCGGCGATATCGGCGGGCCGGCGCGCATGGTAGACCACATCCATCCCGAAGGCCGGGGCACGCTCGGCCACCGCGCGGCCGATCCGACCCACGCCGACCAGCCCGAGCCGCTTGCCGCGAAGTTCCATGCCGAGCATGTGATCGAGCGCCCAGCCCTTCCACTCGCCGCGCCGGAGCTGACGTTCCGCTTCGCCGAGCCGGCGCGTGATGCCCAGGATGAGCGCCCACGTGAAATCAGCACAGGCGTTCGTGAGCACATCGGGCGTGTTGGTCACGACGAGGCCCCGTGCGCGGCACGCTTCGACGTCGATGTTGTTGTAGCCCACGGCGATGTTGGCGACGATCCGCAGGTCCTGGCCGGCATCGAGCACCTCAGCGTCCACGCGGTCGGTGAGCAGGCAGATGAGCGCCTGCTTGCCGGCTACTCTGGCCTGAAGCTCGGAGCGCGGGATCGGCTCGCGGCCCTCATGAAGATCCAGCTCGCACGTCTCTTCGAGGCGAGCCATCACAGCCGCTGGGATTCGACGGGTGAGTAAGACGGGATAGCGCACGCTCGGTGACCTGGGTCAGGGCCTCAGGGGTGGGACCTGGAGCCTGGGGCTGGCTTACTCTCAGTGTCCGTACGATTGGCAGAACCCGCAGTGATTGCATTCGACCGACGGCTCGATCACACAGGCGCCGCCGTCCTGATCGCCGCTCGGGACAAGGAACTTGCCGAAGCTCGGATGCGCCCGCCACGGGGGATCGGGTCGTGAATCATGACCGGCGGATGCAGGGACAGACCCTGCGCGGTGCGCACGACGCACGGCCTGTCCCTCCGGTCCGGGTCCGAGGTGCCGGGCGATGGCATCCCTCACCAGCGCACGCAGCTCATCGTCTGTCATTCGTGCATGTCCACTTCATCGACGATGCCGAGAATCGCCGCATCGACGGGCGCGAGCTTCCGGCCGAGCGATTCTTGCGCCGCCCGCCCTTCCAGCACGACCAGCACGAGCTCGCCGCGGCCCGCACCGACCGAATCGACGGCCAGCAGCGCCGCCCCCTGCTTCGCGCCGGCCGGCGTTTCCGGCTGCACGAGCAGCAACGTCGCGCCCTCGAATTGTGGGCGCTTCTGGGTGGACACCACCTCGCCAATCACGCGCGCGAGAATCACGCCCCGCCTCCGTCTACACGCCGATCGTCCATGACCGACCAGTGATCGACAATTCCGACGATGCCGGCATCGGCCGGAACCTCTTTGGGGTGAAACGGAAAGCTCGCTTCCTTGCCGCGTACGAAAAACACCCGCTCACCCACGCCCGCACCGACGGCGTCAACAGCCACCAGCGGACGACCCGTATCCGAGCCATCCGGCAGCAGCGGCTGGATCACCAGCAGCGTGATGCCCTCAAAGGCGGGTTCCTTGCGGGTTGCCACGACGTCGCCGACCACTCTGGCGAGTTGCATGGGCCGCTATTCGTTGAGATCGACCGTGTCGACGATGCCGACGACAGCGGCGTCCACGGGGCAGTCCTTCATGCCGGAGGCCATGCGTGCCGAGCTGCCGCTGACGATCAGCACCGTCTCGCCGACACCGGCATCGACCGTGTCGACCGCCACCAGATAACCGCCCTCGAGGCGGCTGCGGTCACGCGGATCCACCGGACGTGCCAGCAACAGTTTGTTGCTGACCAGACGCGGATCCTTCCGCGTCGCGACAACGGTGCCCACGATTCGGGCAAGAACCATCGCTAAACGACGCTTACTTCTGCGCGTTCGCCTTGCCGATTGGCAGGACGTCTTCGAGGTTGGCGTGTGGACGTGGAATGACATGAACCGACACGAGCTCGCCGACGCGGCGCGCCGCAGCCGCGCCGGCATCGGTTGCGGCCTTGACCGCCGCCACATCGCCACGCACGATTGCCGTCACATAACCGGCGCCGATCTTCTCCCAGCCGACGAGCGACACCTTGGCGGCCTTGACCATCGCATCGGCCGCTTCAATCATCGCGACCAGACCCTTGGTCTCGACCATCCCCAGTGCTTCACCCATTAACAACTCCTCCGCTGAGAGAGCCCCTTCACCGCAAGTTTCGCACAGCGTCTTCGATCAACCCGCTCAGCTCGCGGTATGTTAGCCGAATTTCGCCCGCGCCGGCCATCTGCTCGAGACCGGGGAAGCGGCCGGCACTCCGGGCCGGACCATCGAAGGTGTCGACAACGAGCCGCGCGCGGCCGGACGACTGGGGCGCCTGCACGACCTGGCACTCCACTTGTCCCTCCGGTCCGAGCGTCACCGTCTCGTCCGCGCACACCGGCGCCGGCGAGGCAATGCCGTACATCCCCCGAAGGCCCTGCAGGCGATCGACTTCCTGGCGCGACAGCAGGTGCTCCTGTCCCAGCATGCGGGTCACCAGGCTGATCTTCGCGAAGTGCTCGATCGTCTCCATCCGGTGATACGCCGTGAACAAATCGGGGCCAATGGCCAGCGCGCCATGATTGGCAAGCAACAGACCGTCGTGCGCCTTCAGATATTTGCTGCAGGCCTGAGGCAACTCGTCCGTCGAAGGCGTGGCGTACTCCGCAATCGGGATGCTCCCGAGGGTGGTCACGACTTCGGCCAGCACCGCACGATCGAGTGGGATGCCCGCCACGGCAAATCCTGTTGCCGTCGGCGGATGCGCGTGGACGACGGCGCGGGCATCGGGGCGGTCGCGATAGACCTGAAGGTGCAATTTCAGTTCGGATGAGGCGTCGCGGTCACCCGCAAGCTTCCGCCCACTCAGATCCGTGACCACCATCATGTCGGCGGTCATGAACCCCTTCGACACGTTCTTCGGGGTCGTGATGAGACGCTGTTCGTCGATGCGGACGCTGATGTTGCCATCGTTGGCGGCCACATAGCCGCGCTCCCACAGCCGGCGCCCGACCTCGACGATGTCGGCGCGGACCTGCTCCTCGCTGCGCATCAGGGGTCCCCCGGAATCGGGTGAACGAACGCCGTGATCAATGGCCGGCGGTCCATTGGTCTCTGCACTTTTCCGAGCAGAAGTAGTGGACCTGACGCCCACGGGCGAGCTCGAGCGCCTTGCCCGGAACGACGAACGTCCCGCACACCGGGTCCGCCACCATCTTGACGGCTGGTTTGATGCGGGGAGTCGTTCTCGCCGAGCCACCTGAGACGCCCTGCCGCACACCATCGAGCAGCCGCAGGATCGCTCGCGCAACGAAGATGAGCAGCAGAACGAGCAGGAACGTGCGCAGCCACATGGGCGCTACCCGCTGCCGGCTCCCGGCGGCGTCGGCGGGTGCGCGTTCCGCAATCCCTCCAGCGCCTTTCGCGCAGCCTGCCCCTCTGGGCTGTCCGGCGCGATGGCGACGACCTGCTGCCACGCCTCGGCCGCCCCGGTCAGGTCCTGCTTGCCAAAGGCCTTCACAATCCCGAGATTGAGCAGCGTCTTGGTGTGTTTCGGATCAGCCTTCAACGACTGCTCGAATTGCGCGACCGCCTTGTCCGCCTGGTTGGTGTAGTAATAGGCGACGCCAAGATCAGTGGAGACATTTGGATCTGCCGGATTGATTCTGAGAGCGTCCTCATACCAGGTAATCGCATCGTTGTAACGCTCCGCATCGAAGTACATGTTGCCGAGTTCGACGCGGGATTTCGCATCCCCAGGATTCTGCTCGGCCGCCGTGCGCATGGCCTGTGCGCGACCTTCGTCGAGCGGCATGGCCTGTGAGGCGGCCCCGCCGGCGCCAGCGGGGGCCGCGGCCGCCTGCTGCACCACTGGCGCCGCCATGCGGTTCGAACCGAGCGTCTGCTGGCTGCCGAGGATCCAGCCGACGATCAAGCCGAACAAGCTGCCGGCAATTGCGAAAACTATCGATTCCGCTCTCATCGTGACGCGAACCCCGCCTGTGGAAGACCCTTGTGATCCCTGAAGGTCAGAATATCAGCGTCCGTCGAAGCCAGTCCACCAGCGCTCGCGAAAGGTCCTGATCCGCCCACAGCAGCGACGTCCCATGCCCCCGCACCCCGCTGAGACGCTGCTCGCCCCGCGTGCCTTCCTGCGAGAGTTCCTTGATGGTTCGCAACGCGTACGGGTCTTCCGTGCTCGCCGCCAGCCAGAGGGGCCGATCCCCGAGCTTCCGCATGACCCCAGCGTCGAGGCGCAGGCCGCGATAGTCGAGGGACGGTGAAATCATCGCGATGGCGCGAACCGCCGGAAAATCCGCGGCCGCCATCCCGGCCAGGTTGGCGCCGAGCGACGCACCCACGACACCCAGCGCCCCAGGCCAAACCGACGGATGAGCGGCGAGCCAGTCGAGCCCGGTCCGCACATCCGTTGCCATGGCGGGCAGTTCTGCTGGGTTGCCCCCCGACCGCCCGTGTCCACGAAGGTCGAGGGCCAGCGATGCGATCCCGGCGTCCTCGAGCCGTTCGGCGACGACGCTCCACTCGGCGTTGGATCGGCCGAGCATGTGGACCAGCACCACGGCTGGCGCGGGACGCGGCGATGCCTCATAGAACATTCCCGCCAGCGTGGTTCCGTCAGGCGCGACGATGGTCACCGGTCTGCCTGCCGCATGCACCGGTGCGGCAAGCAGGAGAACCGCGACGCAGGTCACGCACACGGTGGTCACGGCCTGCGGATTTCCTGAGGGCTGAGCGCATCCAGATATTCACGAACAGCCTGATGCAGACCGACAAACAGGGCCCGGCTCACCAGCGCGTGGCCGATTGAGACCTCGTCCAGGCACGGCAACTCGCGAAACACCGTCAGGTTGCGCAGGTCGAGGTCGTGCCCGGCGTTGATGCCCAGACCGAGCTCGTGCGCATGGCGCGCCGCATCGACATACCTCGCAAAGCTCGCCGCCGCATCGCCCGGCCCCCGCTCGAAAGCGCGCGCAAACGGTTCGGTATACAGCTCGATGCGATCCGCGCCGCGATCCGCCGCCCACTGCACGGCGGCGCGTTCCGGATCCACGAAGAGGCTGACGCGCACGCCAGCCTCCTTCAGCGTGCGAACCGCGGCCTCCAACTCCGCGTGCTCCGCGTCCATCCTCCACCCGGCCTGACTCGTGATCTCGCCGGGCATCACCGGGACGAGCGTGCACTGGTCCGGCCGGACGTCGAGGACCAGCTGAATGAGGTCGGCTCGCGGGTCGCCCTCGATGTTGTATTCAACCCTGCCCTCGAGCGGCGCCAACTCCGCCGCGACATCCCGGACATCGTCTCGTGTGATGTGCCGTTGGTCCGCCCGTGGATGCACCGTGATTCCCGGGGCCCCCGCATCGATGCACACGCGCACGGCATCAACCACCGACGGCACCCGCCCGCCGCGGGAATTGCGGACGGTTGCGATCTTGTTGACGTTGACCGAGAGCTTTACCGCCACTTCACCACTCGTCGCCGAGCGCCCCTTTGACCGCCTCGGCAATGTCGTTCGCCCACTGGCGGATCTCGCCGTCGTTCCTGCCCTCGATCATGATGCGCAGCAGTGGTTCGGTCCCGGAGTAGCGAATCAACAACCGTCCCTGGCCGTCCACACGTTCCTCGACACGCTTGATCGAGTCAGCGATGGCGGGGATGCCCATGTAATCCGCCCGCTCTCGCACACGCACATTGACGAGCACCTGCGGATAGGCCACCAGCGCACCCGCGAGATCGTCCAGTTCTCGACCCGTGACGTCGATGATGCGGAGGACCTGCAGCGCAGTGGCGATGCCATCGCCGGTGAAGAGGTGGTCGGCGAAGATGATGTGCCCCGACTGCTCGCCTCCAAGGGCGATGCCGCGCGCCAGCATCTGCTCCATCACATACTTGTCGCCGACCGGCGCGCGAAGCAATTCGATGTTTCGCTCCTTGAGCGCAAGCTCCAGGCCGATGTTGCTCATCACGGTCGCGACGATGGCGTTGCCTGGCAGCCGGTTTTCCTTCTGCAGTTGAATGCCGGCCAGCAACAGCACCGCGTCTCCGTCAATGGCCTGACCGCGATGATCGACGAACAGCGCCCGGTCGCCGTCGCCGTCGAACGCGACGCCGAGACGTGCAGATGTCTCGAGCACCGTCTTCTGCAAGAGCTCGAGATGCGTCGAGCCGCAGTTCAGGTTGATGTTCCGGCCGTTGGGTTCATCGCCGATGACGATGACGTTGAAGCCAAGCCGCCGGAACAACTCCGGAGCCACCGTTGTCGTCGCGCCGTTGGCACAATCGACGACCAGACGGCTGCCCGCGAGCCGCCCGGCGCCGGAAACGACCTTCATCAGATGCGCGGTGTAGTGATCGCGAAGTGCCGGCCGATGCTCCAGCGACGCCGCCGCCGCGTTGTCCACGCGCCAAGTGGTATCGGCGACCATCGCCTCGATGCGCCGCTCGAACGCCTCATCCAGTTTTTCGCCACGTCCGGAGAAAATCTTGATGCCGTTGTCCTCGTAGGGATTGTGGGACGCGGAAATCACGATGCCCGCATCGAACCCTTCGCTGCGCGTCAGGTAGGCGACACCGGGTGTTGGCGTGACACCGACGCTCACCGCCGTCGCGCCCTCTGCGGTCAGGCCTCGTGTCAGTTCTGCGGCAATCCAGCTACACGATTCGCGGGTGTCACCGCCGATGAGGATCCGGGGTGCGGCGCCGGTGACGGGCAACACGCGAACAAGCGCGGCCCCGACCCGGCACACCGTTGGAGGATCGAGCGGCGCAGTGCCGGCCTTTGCCCGGATCCCGTCTGTTCCGAAGAGTTTCGTCATGGCCTGGTGATGCGTAATCGGACGGTTTGCGGCTCAACTCGCTCGATCGTGAGGCCCTCCGCGGCGAGAACCATGACGGTGCAGACATGATCGCCCGCCGTCAGGCCGGAGGCGTCCACGGCAACGGCGAGTACGTCCGCGCTCAGATCGGCAATGGTCTGCCTGGTTCCGCGGAGTGCGACGCTGATCGTGGCCGGCTGCGCACGCGCGCGGAGTCCATTATCCAGGTTCCTGATCTGAATTGGCACCCCGCTCAGCGTGCGCTGTGACGACCCGGGCACGACTTGCACGCTGACCTCAGCGGTCTGCGGGGTGCGGAGGCGCACCCTCGGATCCGCCACGCCGACGGTCACGACTTCCCGAATCGGCCGTGTGGCGCCGGAGACGGAAATCGGCTCGGTCATGGCTTCGTCAAGGTCGCGCAATGAGCTCTCGGGCCCGATCACCTCGACGGTGGCCGGAGTGGACGTGATGGAGGCGACCTCGTAGCCAGGCGCCGGCCGCCCCTCGACAAACGGCTTCACCTCCACTATCCGCACCGCGGAGTTCTCGAACGCGATCGGCATCGTCGATGGAGCGATCTGCACGACTTCCACGCCATAGGGACCCTTGACGCTGGCCGGCGTCAGGTGAAACAGGCGGCGACCGGGACGGGCGGTCCGCAGATCGATGACTGCGGCCATCTCGCCAGGCCCGAGACGGCCGAGCGCCCCGGATGAAGCGCGCAATCGCACGTCGACGCTCTCTGGCGGCTCGCCCACGATCTCGAGCCCCTGCGGCAGGTTCTGGAACTCGATCGGTACCCGCAGCGCCCGCTCGACAACGCGGTCACCCGCAACGACGAGCCACAGCAAGGCCGCGATGCAGATGGACAGGAACTTGAGCCAGATGTTACGCAAGAGTGGGAGCGCCATTACCTGAGCGAAGAGTATCCGGCGTCAGACCTGCGGTCCAGCGACCGTCGCTTGAGGATCAGATTGGCCAGCCGGATGCGTAAGTCGTCGGGCTGCAGGGATCGCTCGATGTCGCCGTTGATGACCAGCGAAATCACGCCCGTCTCCTCCGAAACGACCACCGCCACCGCGTCGTTCTCCTCGGTGACGCCGAGGGCGGCGCGATGGCGCGATCCGAGCTCGCGGCTGAGCCGCGGGTTGATCGACAGCGGCAGAAAGCACGCCGCCGCCGCCACGCGGTCGCCCTGGACGATGACGGCGCCGTCGTGGAGCGGCGAGGTCGGCTGAAAGATGCTCACCAGCAGGTCGTAGGTGAGTCGGGCATCGAGCGGAATGCCGCTTTCGATGTAGTTCCGGAGTCCGATCGATCGCTCGACGACAATCAGCGCGCCCGTGCGCCTGGCCGACAGCGTCGTCACGGCCACGATCAGCTCCTCGACTACGTCGTCGTCCGGCGGGGGCCGATCCAATCGTCGAAAGGCCCTGAAGAACGGTGCGCGGCCGATGTGAACCAGCGCACGGCGGATGTCGCCCTGCATCAGCACGATGGCGGCGAAGACGACATACCCGACGACATTGCGAATCAGCCAGTTGAGCGTTTCGAGCTGAAAACCGCGCGAAAGGTAGAACATGCCCACGAGGACGGCGATGCCGAGCCCCATCTGCACGGCATGCGTACCGCGAATCAGCTTGAGCACCTCGTAGATGACGAACGAGACGATCATGATGTCCACCACGTCCCAGAAGGTGACGGGCGGGCGCTGCAGCAGCTCGTTGAGCCAGGTCACGGCGCACCTGCCTGGCGAAGCGCATCGGCCACGCGCACGACCTGCGCCATTTCTCTGACCCGGTGCACGCGCACGATGTGGGCGCCCGCAAGCACCGAGGCCGTGATCGCGGCGGCGGTCGCCCAGTCACGGTCCTGCGGCGGCAGAGGTCCGGTCGCAGATGTCAGAAAGGACTTGCGTGAGGGTCCAGACAGCAGCGGGCGGCCCAGCGCCGCGAACGAGGCGAAATGCGCGAGCGCAGTCATGCTGTGGTCGGCTCTCTTCGCAAAGCCAAATCCCGGGTCGATCACCAGGCGGTCCCGCGTCACGCCGTGGCCAATCGCCCGCTCCATGCTCAGTTGAAGCTCCCGCACCACCTCCGCCACGACATCGTCGTAGCACGCCTCCACGTACATGTCCCGCGGGCGGCCGCGCGTGTGCATCAGGATCAGCGCGGCGCCGCGCGCCGCGACGATCGCGCCCAGGCCGGCATCATACCCCAGGCCGCTGATGTCGTTGACGATGGCCACACCCTCGTCGAGCGCACGCTGGGCGGTACGGGCACGATAGGTGTCGATGGAAATCGGGACGCCGAGACGCCGCACCAGCCCCGTCAGGACAGGCCCCAGCCGGCGCCATTCTTCTGCGGCGTCTACCGGCTCGGCGCCAGGACGCGTCGACTCGGCCCCGACGTCAATGAGGTCTGCCCCGTCGGCCTCCATGGCCAGCGCGCGATCGACCGCCCGATCGGGGTCGAACGCCTCACCGCCATCGGAGAACGAGTCGGGAGTCACGTTGAGCACGCCCATGACGAGCGTGCGATCGCCCAGCACCAGCGCCGGGCGATTCGGCAGCGGCAGGAGAAAGGAGCCTCTCGGGCTGATCACTCCTGCGTCAGGGGCTTCGGAAGGGGGGGGACCAGCGGCGGCCGCGGGTCCTTGTCGCGCGCGCGATCCCGCGTACCCTCGTCTGCAGGCGGTCGAGGCGATGCCAGCGGAATGTGGTCTTCAAGCTTCTCGCCGCGCACCAGTTTCAGCACCTGCTCCGCGTCGAGCACCTCGCGCGCAAGCAGCGCGTCGGCGATGTCCCGCAACTCCTTCTTGTGCTTCGACAGTAGTTCTGTCGACTCCGAATAGGCATCCATGACGATGCGCCTGACCTCGGCGTCGATACGCAGCGCGGTGTCTTCACTGAAGTCGGTGTGCTGGGCGATCTCACGTCCAAGGAAGATCTGCTCTTCCTTCTTGCCGAAGGTGAGCGGTCCCATCGCATCGCTCATTCCCCACTCGCAGACCATCTTGCGCGCGAGATCAGTGGCCCGCTCGAGATCGTTCCCGGCTCCGGTGGTGATGTTACCAGTGGTCAACTCCTCGGCAATACGTCCGCCGAGCAGGATGGAGATAATGTCCTTGAGATAGTTTTTCGAATAGTTATGTTTCTCGTCGACCGGCAGCTGCTGCGTCAGGCCGAGCGCCATGCCGCGCGGAATGATCGTGACCTTGTGAATCGGATCCGCGTGCGGCAGCAGCACAGCCAGGAGCGCGTGTCCGGCTTCGTGGATGGCCGTCACTTTTTTCTCGTCTTCGGTGACGATCATGGACTTGCGCTCGACGCCCATGAGGACCTTGTCCTTGGCGTACTCGAAGTCGGACATGCGCACCACTTTCTGGTTGAAGCGCGCGGCGTTGAGCGCGGCCTCGTTCACCAGATTGGCGATATCCGCTCCCGAGAACCCGGCGCTGCCCCGTGCCAACACGCGAATGTCGACGTCGTCAGAAAGGGGGATCTTGCGCGTGTGGACCGACAGGATACCTTCGCGGCCCTTGACGTCAGGACGATTGACGATGACGCGACGGTCGAAGCGGCCCGGCCGCAGAAGCGCCGGATCGAGCACGTCCGGCCGGTTGGTCGCCGCCATCAGGATGACGCCTTCGTTCGACTCGAAGCCGTCCATCTCGACGAGCAACTGGTTGAGCGTCTGCTCGCGCTCGTCGTGACCACCGCCTAGCCCGGCACCACGGTGACGACCGACGGCGTCGATTTCGTCGATGAAGATGATGCACGGTGCGTTCTTCTTCCCCTGTTCGAAGAGGTCGCGCACACGTGAGGCGCCGACGCCGACGAACATCTCGACGAAGTCAGAACCGCTGATTGAAAAGAACGGCACGTTGGCTTCGCCCGCAACGGCGCGCGCCAAGAGGGTTTTGCCGGTGCCCGGAGAGCCCATCAACAGCACGCCCTTGGGAATGCGCCCGCCCAACTTCTGGAATTTCTGGGGTTCCTTGAGAAAGTCGATGATTTCCTGCAGCTCTTCCTTGGCCTCGTCCACGCCCGAGACGTCCCGGAAGGTGACCTTCTTTTGCGCCGACGAAGAGAGCTTGGCCTTGCTCTTGCCGAACGACAGCGCCTTGTTGCCGCCACTTTGCACCTGGCGCATGAAGAAGACCCAGAACCCGATGATCAGCAGGATCGGCGCCCAGTACATCAGCACGGTGCCCCAGGAAGAGCCTGCAGGCTCCTTGGCATGGACGATGACGTTGCGGTCGATGAGCCGATTGGCGAGGCCGTCGTACTGCGGCGGCGAATACGTCCGGAACGATTCGCCGCCCTTGTTGACGCCGGTGATTTCGTTCCCGCTGATGTCGACTTTGGCCACCTGGCCCGAATCGACCATCGACACGAACTCGCTGAAGCTGATCGCTTCCGGAGTGGTTTGGAGCTTCGAAGAAAAGTTCCAGACGAGTACCCCGATGGCCACGAGAACCATCCAGAATACGAGGCTCTTCAGGGTGGAATTCAACTCGCCCTCCTAGCGGGGCCCCGCCGCGCCGACCCGAGGCGCGGTGGATTCCTGCGGTATCCAACACGCGAAAATCGCGCCGGGGCGCCGTGGCGCTAAATGCGCCGTAACTTCAAGATTATCACGGCTTTGGTGCCTTCAGTGACCCGAAACTCCTCGCCCACGGCGTGCCCGGCGACCCAAACGATACGCCCGTGCGCATCGGTGACGATTGGCACGCGGTCGCGTTCCGTCCGGTTGACCTTGCGATCGACGAGGACGTCCTGCACCTTCTTGCTGCCGCCCAGCCCGAGCGGCCGCAGCCGATCACCTGGGCGCCGGTTCCGAACCAGCAACCCGCCGCCGACCGTCGCCGCGTCGATGTGGGCGACGCCGGGCGTCGGGGATGGGGAGCCAGACAGATCGAATGGGCCCGCCGCCTCTACAATCCACCCGGCGTCGAGCATCTGAACCTCGCCGGGAACCGCAAGGGCGTACCGGAAGGGCACGGACGCACGCCGCACTGCCCTGGTTACTAAGACTACAAATCCACCGAAAGGTTCCACCCGCAGGCCACCGACATCCGCCGCGGCGCGAGCGCCGCGCGCGACGTCGAGCACGGCGGTCACCGCTCCGACGTCCGGCGCGACGCGACCCGCGGCCCCGAGCGCATGCAGCACCACCCGCCGCGCGATGGCTTCGGGCAAAGCGCTGAGAGACTCGATCTCGAGCCGGACGAAGCCTGCGCCGGCCTCCACGGCCGCGCTCGCCGCCGTGGCCGCCTGCCTCGCCAGCAACGCATCGTCGGCCCTGATGGCGTCGGCCAGCCGCGCCAGGGCGCGCCGGGCCGACGGGTTGAACTGTTGCTCGAGGTAAGGCAGCAGCTCATGGCGGACGCGATTTCGCGGGTTCGCGAGATCCGTGTTGGTCACGTCGTCGCGCCACGGCTGGCCGCGCCGTTCGAGGTCGCGGCGAAGCTCCGCACGCGTCGCCCAGAGGACGGGGCGGATCCAGCCAGCGCGGCGCGGCGCGATTCCCGCCAATCCGCGCTGGCCGGCACCGCGCAGCAGACGGAGCAGGACGGTTTCCGCCTGGTCGTCCTGGGTGTGTGCCGTGGCGGTGTAATCGGCGCCGCGCGTGCGCTTGAGATCGCTCAGAAACGCTCGTCGGGCCGTGCGTCCCGCCACTTCCAGCGATTGTCTGTTCGCGCGAGCAAGGGCGGGGACGTCAAGGCGTGAGGGGGCGAACGGCAACCCGATCTCCTGGGCCAGTGCCGCGCAGAATGCTTCGTCCGCGTCGGCCTCAGGCCGGATGCGGTGATTGAGATGCGCGACGGCGGCGAGGTGCAATTCGCCCCGGCGGTGCAGGTCGTGGAGGAGCCACAGCATCGCCACCGAGTCAGACCCGCCGGAAACGGCCGCGATCAGCCGCGTGTCAGGCCGCCAGAGCTGGTGACATGCCGCAAACCGCCGCACGCGAGAAAGCAGCGACATGGCGGAACTAAGAACTAAGAACGAAGAACGAAGAACACAAGACAGAACGACAGAACGACAGAACACCGGAACACCAGAACACCGGAACACGGGAACATCGGAACATCGGAACATCGGAACGCCGGAACGCCGGAACGCCGGAACCAAGGAACCAAGGAACCAAGGAACACAATTAGACACGATTAGAACGAAGAAGAACGGCGCCCTGCGACGTCCGACGATCAGTTCATCGTTCTGCGTTCATCGTTCTGCGCTCATCGTTCTGCGTTCGTCGTTCTGCGTTCGTCGTTCGCTTCTCTGTTCGTCGTTCGCTTCCCCGTTGGTCCGTTCGGTTCCCTGTTCGTCGTTCGGTTCCCTGTTCGTCGTTCGGTTCCCCGTTGGTCCGTTCGGTTCCCCGTTCGTCCGTTCGGTTCCCTGTTCGTTCGTTCGGGTTCCCCGTTCGTCCGTTCGCTACTCTGTTCGTCGGTTGGTTCCCTGTTCGTCGTTCGGCGTTCGTCCGTTCGGTTCCCCGTTCGTCCGTTTCGGTTCCCCGTTCGTCCGTTTCGGTTCCCTGTTCGTTCGTTCGGTTCCCTGTTCGTCCGGTTCCCCTGTTCCTTCGTTCTAACGTTCCGTTCTTAGTTCTTAGTTCTTAGTTCTTAGTTCGTACGAGTGCCGGAGCGCGGACTCGAACCGCGGACCTGGCGCTTATGAGACGCCCGCTCTAACCAGCTGAGCTACTCCGGCCGAACTTTTTATATTACTACAGGCCCTGCCCGGCGCCAGTCGCGCACTCGCTCATCGTGGCATGACAGTACAAGAGGTTCAGCGGCAGGAAGCGACGCCCGGCAAATTCTGCGCGCTCTACTCCCAGCGCCAGCGCTTGCGACACGGGAGCCACGAACGGCGCGACGCCGTTGAACGTCCCGAGTTCCAGGACGCGCCATCCGGCTGCAGCCATGGCACGGCGTAGTTTCTTCCGCGAAAACAGCGTCAGGTGCTGCGCTTCGTCGAGTGTCGGTACGAGATCCAGCCGGTCGAGCGACCACTCGATGAGCGGCCACAGGCTGTGCGCGTTGGGCGTCGTCACGAACAACTGCGCCGCGGGTGCCGCGGCGCGGGCAAAGAGGCGCAGAGTTTCGATCGCCTGCTCTTCGTACAAGTGCTCCAGCACCTCGAGACAGTAAATCTGATCGAACGGCCCGTCGTCGAGGAGACGCTCGAAGGAACCGAGCACGAACCGGAGGCGGTCCGTGCCGAACGCCTGCGATGCGAACTCGATGGCGGCGGGGTTGGAATCGAAGCCGACCACCTCGCGCGCGGTCTTCGCGGCGTGCGCCGCGATCACCCCTGACCCGCACCCGGCATCGGCGATACGCGCGTGCCGGAGTGGCGGCGCGACGCGCTCGAGGAGCCGCAGCCTGGCGGCGTGCCAGAAGCGTTGAGCCGCGCGCGGGGAGTCGAGCGCTCTCGCCTGATAATCCCCGGGGATCGCGATCGCGTCCCCTTCGCGACGCCTACTCACGTCGCGTCACCTCACGCACGACATAACGGGGACGGGCCTTGACTTCGTCGTAAATCCGCGCGACGTAGGTGCCGATGATGCCGAGGCTGATCATCAGGAACCCGCCGACAATGAGCTGGAGGAGGATCACGGTCGTAAAACCCGGCAGCGCCAGGCCCGCCCACCACAGGCGCAGCGCCTGGACGCCCACTACCGCCGCCAGCAGCAGCGTGAGGAAGCCCAGCGCGCTGACGAGTTGCAGCGGCAGCGCCGAAAACGACGTGACCGCGTGCACCGCAAGCCTGATGAGCGCTCGAACCGACCACCGCGATCGCCCGCCGGATCGCGGCGGCACTTCGAACAGGATCTGGGTTCGACGGAACCCGAGCCACGCTACCAGGCCGCGAAAGAATGTGGCGCGCTCGCCAAAGCGCCGCCACGCTTCCACGACACGCCGATCGAGCAGCTTGAAGTCCGACGCGTCCTGCAAATCCTGTCCCGTCATGAGGCGTGCCACCCGGTAGAATGTGCGTGCGGCGACACGCTGCACCCACGACTCGCGTCCGCGATGACTCTTCATCGCCTCGACGACGTCCCATCCCTCCTGCTGCCAGAGACGCACCATGTCCGGGATGAGCCGCGGCGGGTGCTGACGATCGGCGTCGAGGATCACCGTGGCGTCGCCTTGCGAGAGGTCGAGCCCGGCGGCGATGGCGCCTTCCTTGCCGAAATTTCTCGACAGGCGGACGGCGTGCAGCTCGCGGATCTCGTCCGCCAGCGACCTCAGCACGTCCCACGTGTCGTCCGTCGAGCCATCGTCCACGACCACGATGGTGAACGGCAGCCGCGTGACGGCCGCCTGCGCGTGAATCTCGCGAACCGTCGCCGCGAGACCCGACGACTCGTTGAAGGCCGGCACGATGAGCGTGAGTTGAGGTTCCGACGTCATGGACTGTCAGCAGGGACGGTCACATCGGTTCCGTCGCCTCGAGCAGGGCGGCCGCCAGCAGCGGCAGCAGCAACTCGTGGTGCCCGGTGAGCGCATAGCCGCGCCCCACGCCGGCGGTGGGACGCGTCACGACGTTGGTCATTGGCCGATAGTGACGGAGAAAGTCGATGTTGACCGTGGTCAAACCCGTCAAGGCGCGGCCCTGGTTGCGCGCCAGAGCCACAGCCTTGAGAAACACCTCGGGCAATATCACTGCCGAGCCGCAATTGACGTAGACGCCGCCGCCGAGACGGGCCACCGCGCTGGCGAAATACCGGAAGTCGCGCAAACTGCCTTCACCCAGCGCCGCGCCCGATGCGGCCGGATGCATGTGGATGATGTCGGTTCCGATGGCGACGTGCACCGTGAGCGGAATGTCGAGTCGCGCCGCGGCCGCCGCGACGCTCTGTTTCGCAAATGGAGGACGCCGCTCAACCAGAAACCGCCCCACCGCCTGGCCCAGCCCAAGCCCCTGCGCCACGCCTGTATTGATCGCCCCGTTCAGCAGCAGCGCCGTCTCTTCCGCCATGCCGAAACGACCCGGACCGAGGGCTTCGTCCACGTCCTCGGACGTGGCTCCCGCCAATGCAATCTCGAAATCGTGAATCACGCCCGCGCCATTGGTTGCTATCGCCGATACGAAACCACGCTCCATCAAGTCCACCAGAACAGGCGACAGGCCGGTCTTCAACACATGCGCACCGATGCCCCAAATGATCGCCGCCCCACGACGACGGGCATCCGCAATCGCCTCGACAATCGCCTTGAAATCGCTCGCCGCCAGAAACAACGGCAACGACGCCAGCAGACCGCTGACGCCGCTCCCCTTCTGGTACGGCGTCGCAAAATCCACGACGTTCGCTTTGCTCTTCCGCGAGGCCAGCGGATACGTCTTCACGGCGCCGAGATCGAACTCTTCGTATGGGATCTTCATGCAGCGACCATTGTGTGCATCTTCTGTGTGAGCAAGTTCGGTGAGCGAACGCCCTCTGCGAACTCTGTACAACGCTGTGTGCGAACCCTGTGTGCGAAACCCGTGAACCCCGTGTGCGAACCCTGTGTGCGAACCCTGTGAACCCCGTGACCGGAACCCTGTGAGGGGAACCCCGTGATCGAACCCCGTGATCCCCGCGTCATAGAATCAGGTGCGCGTCGCCATAACTATAGAACCGGTAGCGATTCTGCACTGCATGACGATATGCGGCGAGGGCGCGCTCGCGGCCGGCGAACGCGCTGACCAGGAGCAGAAGCGACGACTGTGGCAAGTGGAAGTTCGTCAGCAAGCCAGAGACGACGCGAAAGGGATGCCCTGGGACAATGAACAGATTCGTGGAACCGCTGGATGCTTCGACGCGGCCCTCCGCTGTGGCGACCGACTCGAGCGCCCGGGTGGTCGTCGTGCCCACGGCAACCACACGGCGGCCCTCAGTCAGGGCTCGGTTGATCGCCGCCGCGGTGTCGTCTGAAACCTCGTACTGTTCCTGTTCCATCTCGTGATCCTCGACTCGTTCCACGCGAATCGGCTGGAACGTGCCATATCCGACATGCAGGGTGATGCCTGCCCGTTCGATGCCCGCTTCGTCAAGCATGGCCAGAATTCTGGGAGTGAAGTGCAGCCCTGCCGTGGGCGCGGCAATCGACCCGCGTTCCCGCGCATAGACGGTTTGATATCGTTCGCGATCGACGGGCGCGTCTGAACGTTTGATGTACGGTGGAAGGGGCACGTGGCCCCCGTGGTCCACGGCCTCCTCGACCGACTCGGCGTCCGTCCAGATCCGCACTCGACGTCGGCCGTGGAACCGGCGGTCGAGAATCTCCGCGTGAATGGGGTGTCCCGCGGGGCCGAGTTCGAGCCGCGAGCCCTCTTTCAGACGTTGGCCTGGGTGTACCAGCGCTTCCCAGATTTCTGCGCGCGGCGAGAGCGGTTCCACTCGGCGCACGAGCAGCAATTGAGCGGCGCCGCCGCCAGGCAGCCGCCTGCCAAGCAGTCGGGCCGCAAACACCCTGGTGTCGTTGACGACCAGGAGGTCGCCACGGCGTAACAGCCCCGGAAGGTCGCTGAAACGACGGTCGGACAGGCTCCCCGACGCGCGGTTGAGGATCAGGAGCCGCGACTGTCCGCGCTCGGCCGTCGGTTCTTGAGCAATCAGCTCCCGTGGGAGGTCGAACGCAAAATCAGCCAGCCTCACTCCCGGAAGTGTACGAAAAAAGCCCGGCGTTCCTGAGGAAGCAGCCGGGCAGTCGGTGACGGAGACGAAATCGAGCTCAGTGGATGTGTGCCGCGGGATTCACATGCTGTGCACGCCAATCGTCCGCGAGGAGAGACCACAACACCTGGTCGTGATACGTGCCGCCCCTGAAGAAGGAGCGTCTGAGCACGCCTTCCTGCACAGCGCCGATCTTGCGCAGCGCGCCGTTGCCGCGACCGTTGCCGATCGACGCGCGCGCCTCGAGGCGGTGTACGCCGACGGTATCGAATGCGAAGCCGAGCACCATCCGGGCGCCCTCGACGAATACGCCGGTCCCCCAGAAGCCCGACCCAATCGCAAAGCCCCACTCAGCCGTTGAGAACCCTGGCTCGAGCGCGCGCAACTGAAACAGACCGACCGCCGTGGACATGCCTCGAGGCACGACCGCAAAGCAGGCGTAATTGCCATTCTCCCGTTCGCGGATGGCCCAGGCGATGAACTGCTGGAAACCTTCGACGGTCGTCGGCGGAGGCGATATGAACCTCGAGACTTCCTCAGTGGAAAGCATCGTCAGCAGCGACGCTGCGTCGTCGATGTGCAGCTCGCGAACCGTTACGTGTGCTGATGACAGCAGCGGCAAGCCTTGTCGCCAAGCGGAGGTCGTGGTCGTCACCACAGCGGGGGGTGTCACGGTCTCAGACTTCTGCGACTCGGACTGGAAAGGCATCTTCTCCATTACTGCTGCCCTCCGGTGAGAATGTGGAAGCTCTGCCCCCAGACGATGTTTTGGCCCCAGACAATGTTGTCGCAGCTTCCAGATGCGCACTGCCCCCAGACAATGTTGTCAAGGTAGTCTTGCCCCCAGACAATGTTGTCCCCCGTCTGCGTGACGGCCGTCCAATTGACTTGTGCATCCCAGAAGCCCCACACGGTGTTTCCGGCCCAGTAGCCCCGCGCGAAACCGTCTTGCCCCCACACGATGTTGTCGCACGCGTTCCCTGCACACTGCCCCCAGACAATGTTGTCGCAGCCTTCGCCGCCGCATTGACCCCAGACGATGTTGTCTGCGGCCTGGCCCCACACGATGTTGTCGCAGCCAGCAGTGTCGCATTGGCCCCAGACGATGTTGTCTGCGGCCTGACCCCACACGATGTTGTCGCAATCACTGCCGCTGCACTGGCCCCAGACGATGTTATCGCAGCCTTCGCCATCGCACTGGCCCCACACGATGTTGTCAGCAGTCTGACCCCAGACGATGTTGTCCGCCGCCTGACCCCACACGATGTTGTCGGCAGCCTGACCCCAGACGATGTTGTCGTCCCATGCCGCCATGTGGAAGTAGGCGGCATCGCCGAGCAGCACACCATTACCCCAAACGATGTTCTTGGCCCAGGCGATTGGTTCGCCGTGGAGCATGTCGTAAGTCTGCGGCAGCCCGCCCTGTGATTTCAGCCAGACCTGCCCAATCGGGACCTTGGGTTTGATGAGCCGCGCCAGGCGCAAGGCGCCGAGCGCGTTGAGTTGCCCTGCGCCCTGTGCCAGCAGGCTCGTACCGGGCAGTCGCTGAGCCGTGAACTCGAGAACCGCCCGGAGCGCACTTGCGGTCAGCCGCTTGTTGGCCTCGAGCATGAGCGCGGCGGTGCCCGAGACCATCGGGGCGGCCATGCTCGTGCCGCTCAGGACCATGTAGCTTGCGACCGATTCCGTACCGACCGCGACATGCAGGGCCGGATAGGTCGAAAACAGATAGCTGCCGGGCGCAGAGAGGGAAACGACGTGGTGCCCGGGTGCGACCACATCGGGCTTTACGATCAGATCGAAGCGGGTCGGCCCCCGTGAGCTGTACCCCGAGACACCGTCGTCGCTGCGACCGACCGTGCCTTTGTTGTCGACCGCCCCGACGGCAATGATCCGCGCGCCGTTGGCCGGGGAGGTGATGCCACCGTAGCCCGTCAGCCCGTCGCGAGGATCGATGCCAAGATTGCCTGCCGACGCTACGACGACGATACCCCGCGCGACGAGCGCTTCGGCAGCCTGCACGAGCGGGTCGGTCGACGCGGGCTCATAGACCGGGTGACCGAGCGACACGTTCACGACGCGAATGTTGTAGGCGGCGTGATTCAGGGCGACCCATTCGAGGGCGGCAATGACATCGCTCGTCTTGCCGGCGCCCCGGCCGTCAAGGACTTTGAGGGCCACCACATCGACCTCGGGTGCCGCGCCGGCGTAGGAATCTTCGAGTATCGACGATGTCGCGCCGCTGCCCGCCACGATACCGGCCACGTGCGTGCCGTGGCCGAAGTCGTCGTACGGCGTGGTGTGGCCATTCACGAAATCGACAAATTGACGAATACGCGATGCTGGAAGATCGGCGTGCGGCTGGACACCCGAGTCAATGATGGCGACGGAGACGCCGCGGCCGCTGTTATTGAACTTCTTCCGGGCGGACGTCGCGCCGCTGGACCGCGCGGCGATGGCCTGGCTCGCCGGCCCGGCGGCTGAGCGAACGGTGGCGTCGATTGAAAGGGTCAGCGTGCCCTCGTCGGCGGCAAGCTGCTCGGCGGTGGACGCATCGATGTCGACCGTCAGCGCGGTGACGTCGTTGAGAGCGCGGCGGAGTTGGCCACCGCCAGTGGCCACCGTGTTTGCGCCACGGATACGGGCGTCATTGTTCTTGAAGCGGACGATGGCTCGAACGGAACGCCCTTCGGCGACCGCCTTACGCACGACTTCGTCGAACTTGGGCGAAGCGTCCGGCGACTGGGCCCAGGCCGGGCCTCCCAGGGCCAGAGCGGCCAGGGCGACAACCACCCACGGCGCCCAGCGGATGTTACCGGTGGGTTTCGTCATACATCACCTACAACTTACAACCACTTACAACAGCAAACAAAACGTCGACACGGCCGTCGCGGCTCTCAATGGACCTGCACGGTGCCGCCCCAGACTGTCTTGGCCTGGCGCCAATCAGACTCGACAATCGACCACAGCACCTGATCGATGTAGCGGCCCTTACACAGGAAGGCCTGACGCAGCACGGCCTCCTGCACCGCACCGATTTTCCGCAGCGCGCCGTTGCCCCGTCCGTTGGCCACTGCAGCCCGGGCCTCGAGCCGGGTCACGCCGATCGCGTCGAAGGCGAAGTCCACCGTCAATTCCGCACCATCGGTGAACATGCCGGTGCCCCAAAACGCGGAGCCGAGTGCAAATCCCCATTCGGCCGTGGCAAAGCCGGGCTCGAGCTGGCGAACCTGGAACAGACCCACGGCCGTCTCCAGACCGTGAGGCACCACCGCGAAGCACACATAGGCGCCGCGCTCCCGTTCGCGCTGCGCCCACGCAATGAACCGCTCAAAGCCCTCCACCGTCGTTGGCGGCGGCGAGATGAATCGTGCTACTTCCGCCCTCGACAACATCGCGAGCAGCGAGGGCGCATCGCGAAGCTCCAGTTCGCGGAGCGTCACCATCCTGCCGGTGAGGATCGGCAGCGACTCGCGCCAATCGGACGTAACGGTGCTGGTCGAGACCCGCGAAAACGCCGGGGCGTTCATTGCTGTGCTCCCATATTGAAGGTGTTGGAAATAATCCCGCTCTGACCCCACACGATGTTGTCCTGGTTTCCCCACACGATGTTGTCCCAGTTTCCCCACACGATGTTGTCGTCGAGCGACTGCCCCCAGACGATGTTGTCGCCCCAGACGATGTTGTCGCCCCAGACAATGTTGTCGCCCCAGACGATGTTGTCGCCCCAGACGATGTTGTCGAGAGGCTGAATCAGGTCCCCGCCCCACTTCACGCCGTCGCCCCAGACGATGTTGTCGCCCCAGACGATGTTCGTGCCGAGCAGCGTGCCGTCGGGACTCGGGACGCTCAACAGATTCCAAGTCGGCAAATTGTAGTAGACCGTGTTGCCCCAGACAATGTTGTTGCCCCAGATAATACTGCGAGCCCAGACGTGCTGCCGGCCGGCGATGCTCGTCGAGCACGCAAGAATCGCCGCCGTTTCATCGTCCTGCACACTCGGGCACAGCGGGAGGGTCGGGGCCCAGCTGGTTGCTGTATCGGCGATGGAAAAATTTATTGCAGTGGCGAGCCGAAGCGCGCCACCCGCGTTCAAGCCGCCGGTGCCCTGGGTGAGCCGATCATACGGCTGTCCGTTGTCGTCCAGCACAGGAATGGCGGTGAACTGCAGCAGTGCCTTGGCGAGGTTCGGCGTCAGGTGTTTGCCAGCTTTTTCGCGGAGCAACGCCACGGCGCCCGTCGTCACTCCCGCCGCCATGCTGGTTCCGCTGAGCGCCATGAAGGTCTTGCCCGACCCGCCGTTCCGCCGAAGCGTGGCATACGAGTGGTGCATGGCGCTCGACGGCGCCGCCTCCGAGGTCAACATGTGGCCGGGCGCCACGATGTCCGGCTTGGCGAAGGCGTCCATCCACGTCGGACCGCGCGAACTGTACGCGGTGACCCGGTCGTCCAGACGGCTGACCGACGCCTTGTGATCGTACGCGCCGACGGTGATCGCCGACGGCGCGTTGCCGGGGGAGGTCGTTCCGGCATACCCTATTTCGCCCGTTTCCGGGTTCATTCCGAAATTGCCTGCCGACGCGACCACGATGACGCCGGCGGCAGCCGCCTTCTCGACGGCGCGCACGAGCGGGTCATTCGCCGCCGCCTCGAAAATCGGGTGGCCGAGCGACAGGTTGATGATGTCGACATTGAGCGGGCTCTGTCCGCGGCGGTTGGCAACGGCGAGCTCAATGGCGCTGATGACATCGCTCGTGCGGCCCTGCCCCTTGTTGTTCAGGACCTTGAGGACGACGAACGCGACGCCTGGCGCCACACCCTGCGCGACGCGGTTCCCGGCGGTTTGAAGACCGCCGATCAGACCGGCGACATGTGTTCCATGACCATAGTCGTCGTACGACCGCTTGGAGTGCTTCCTGCCGCCCGTGTAATCGTAAAACGCCTTGATACGGCCACGAAACGCGTTCGACGGTTCGATGCCGGAGTCGATGAGGGCGACGGTGACGCCCCTGCCGCCGGTGACAGAGGGCGCCAGACCGATATTGCCGAGCAGACTGTTGACCGCGTCAACCGTCCCACCCTTTTGCTGGTGCGATCCCGGTCTCCCTGGAGCCGCCGTGGAGGTCACGTCCGCGTTCGACGAACAATGCTGGACGGTTCCGCTGCTGCACAGCTGGTTGATCTCGGCAACCGTCAGCTCCAGCGCCATTGATTCGATCGTCGGATGTTCGCTGTGTACCTTGAGCCCGTCCTGTACGAGCCGGGCGCGCAGCCAGGCCGCGTAACCGGGCCTGGCCTGCAAAATGACGGCATGGCGCCGGCTGGATCCGCGATGGGTCTGCACGACCTCGTCGAGCACGCGGTCGAGCTTATGGCGCGGCTGACCAATGGCCGGGGCTGCAAAGACGACGGCCAGAACGGCGGCGAGAAAACCTGAGAAAAAGCGCTGGAGAGATGTCATGGGTGCGCTCGCGCAGTAGCAAGCGGCTCGCCAACCTCGACGGTAATCGCAGCCCCCACTCGTAAACCCATCGACATGAAGGCTTTAGTGCGCACCGGGTTGGAGACTCACCCCAAGGGCAGCAGCCTGAAATTGGTCCGCAATAGCACACTCAAAGGCCGCAGAAGTTGCATTCTTGGCGTCTATGCTGTTGATTACGAGCGACTTACGGACATTGTGCTATTCAGGAACAGTTGTCAGGTATTGGAACACAGTAGAACAAAGCGATCACTCATCTCATGTTCTGCGACCGAACGTCAGTGTGTTAGCGTTCGTGGTCTGTAGCTCTTAGCTCTGTAGCTCGTAGTTCTGTAGGTTCTGTGGTTCTGTGGTTCCGTGGTTCGGTGGTTCGGTTCTTCGTTCTTCGTTCTTAGTTCTGTGAGCCCCATCGCACGAGCATCGCGCCCACCGTAAACCCCGCGCCGACCGAAGCCAGCAGCACACAATCCCCCGGCTCGAGCCGTCCGTCCTTGACCGCGTCGTCCAGGGCGAGCGGAATCGTGGCCGCGGTCGTGTTGCCATAGCGATCGATGTTGATGACGACCTTGTCAGGCGGCAACCCAATCCGCTCCGCGGCCGACGTGATGATGCGGCGATTGGCCTGGTGAGAGACGAACAGATCGATGTCCTTCGCGGTGAGTTGATTGCGTGTGAGCAGGCGCTGGCACATCTCGCCCGTCTTGGTCACGGCGAACTTGAACACCGTCTGGCCCTCCTGCTTGACGAAATGCAGGCGTTGGTCGATGGTGTCATGAGAGGCTGGCATCCGACTGCCGCCGGCCGGCATGCAGAGCGCCGGTCCGCCGCTGCCGTCCACCTGGTGCTCGAAGTCGAGGATCCCGAAGCCGCTCTCGTCCGAGACGGGACCCAGCACCACGGCGCCCGCGCCATCACCAAAGAGCACGCACGTCGACCGATCGGTGTAGTCGATGATGCTGGACATCACGTCGGCGCCGATGATCAGGGCATGTCTGGCGGCTCCCGACGAGACCATCTTGGCCCCCACCGTCAGGGAATAGGTGAACGCCGAGCAAGCGGCCGACAGGTCGAAGCCCCAGGCGCGCGACGCGCCGATCTTGGTCTGCACCAGACACGCGGTGCTCGGAAACAGCATGTCTGGCGTCACGGTGCCCACGATGATCAAATCGATGTCGTCCGGTGTCAGGCCGGCGCGTTGGATGGCGGCGACGGCCGCCTCCTTGGCGAGGTCGGAGGTGGCCACACCCGGGTCGACGACATGACGTTCGCGAATGCCGGTGCGCTGAAGAATCCAGTCATTCGAGGTGTCAACCAGCTTCTCCAAATCGTCGTTGGTCAGCAGGCGCGGCGGGACATAGGTCGCCAGGCTCTTGATCGCAGCTCTCAAAACAGTCCCCTTCCCGGCATGGGCCGGCCAAAATACTCATACGCGCGCGGCGTCGCGACCCGGCCGCGCGGTGTGCGCTCGAGAAATCCGAGCTGGATGAGGAATGGTTCGTGGATGTCCTCGATGGCATCGGGTTCCTCGCTGGTGGCCGCCGCGAGGCTGCTGAGGCCAACCGGGCCGCCGCTGAACTTCTCGATGATGGTCAACAGCAGACGCCGATCGGCGTCATCGAAGCCATGCTCGTCCACTTCCAGCAACTTCATCGCGCCCGCCGCGACGTCAGGCGTGATGCGCCCGTCCGCGCGAACCTGTGCGTAATCACGTACGCGGCGCAGCAGGCGATTCGCAATACGGGGGGTGCCGCGTGCGCGGCGCGCGATCTCGCCCGCCGCATTGCCGACCAGCTCGACCTCGAGGATGCGCGCCGACCGGCGCACGATCTCCTCGATGTCGGCCGGATTGTAAAAATCGAGCCGCTGCACAATGCCGAACCGCGCGCGCAGCGGCGAGGTCAGCAGCCCCGCACGCGTGGTCGCGCCGACGAGCGTGAATCGCTCGATCGGCACTTTGACCGATCGCGCGCCGGGCCCCTGGCCGATCACGATGTCCAACTCGAAGTCTTCCATGGCGGGATAGAGGATCTCTTCGATCTGCGGCGGCATTCGGTGGATCTCGTCGATGAACAGCACCTCACGCGCCTGCAGGTTGGACACGATGCCGGCAAGGTCGCCCGGCTTTTCAATCACCGGGCCGGACGTCGTCCGGATCGGGACGCCCAGCTCGTGGGCCATGACATACGCCAGGGTGGTCTTGCCGAGTCCCGGCGGGCCGTACAACAGCACATGGTCGAGCGCTTCGCCGCGCTGGCGCGCCGCCGCGATCGACACCGCCAGCTGTTCGCGGACGCGGTCCTGCCCGATGTAGTCGTCGAGCCGGCGCGGCCGGAGCCCCTGTTCATACTGCGCATCGTCTTCGACGCGCGTCGAGGAGACGAGACGGTCGTCGCTCATCCGCGGGACAGATCTTTCAGGGCGGCGCGCAGGGC
The DNA here is from genome assembly GCA_035512515.1 of Vicinamibacterales bacterium. GTDB lineage: Bacteria > Acidobacteriota > Vicinamibacteria > Vicinamibacterales > UBA2999 > JACCSI01. The sequence continues at coordinate 1,787 of DATKDY010000057.1, read as the reverse complement.
GTCTTCGAACCGCGGTGACGCGGCGGTCGCCTTCTCCAGCACCTTGTCAATCGCCTGGCGATGGTAGCCGAGGTTGGCCAACGCGGAGATCAGATCCGCGCGCAACGCATCGGCCGGTTCCGGGACGCGCGCCCCGAGGCCGGTGCCCGCCATCGCCTTGGGCAGCCGATCACGCAGCTCGACGACGATGCGTTCGGCCGTTTTCTTGCCGACTCCGGGGATCCGGGTCAGGCCGGCCACATCGCCACGCTCGATTGTCGCGATGAGGTCGCGCGATTCCATGCCGGAGAGCACCGACAATGCGAGCTTCGGGCCGATGCCACTCACCGCAATCAAGCGCTCGAAAGTCGCCAGTTCGAGCGACGTTGCGAATCCGAACAGCGCGAGCTGATCCTCGCGTACGTGGGTGTGCACGCGCAGCGCGATCTCTCCACCGGGCTCCCCCGCCGTGTAAAACGTGGACAAGGGAATCGCGACGTCGTAGCCGACGCCCGCGACGTCGACGATCAGACGGTTTGGATATTTCTCGAGCACACGCCCGCGCAAGAACGCGATCATGCGGGTTTGTATTGTCGCCAGGATCGCAGCTGGCCGGGCCCGCGGGGCGCGGCTTCAGCCGGGCCAATCGTCATCGGACCCATCGAATGCAGATGACAGATCGCGACCGCCAGGGCGTCGGCCGCGTCGTGCGGCTCCGGAGCGCGATCGAGTCCGAGCAGCAGCTTGACCATCTGCTGCACCTGCGACTTCTCCGCGCGACCATAGCCGACAACGGCGCGCTTGATCTCAGCCGGGGTGTATTCGACGACCACCACGCCAGCTTCGACCGCGGCGAGCATGGCGACCCCGCGTGCGTGCCCGAGCTTGAGCGCGCTGCGCACGTTGGTGGCGTGAAAGAGATCTTCGATCGCGACGCAGTCGGGCCGGCACTGACGAATGAGGCGCGACAGCTCGCGGTAGATGGTGGCGAGTCGATCCGGGAAGGCCCCGGCCGCGCCGGCGCGGATGGCGCCGCAGAGCACGAGCCGATGCCGGCGGCCGTCGGTATCGACGCAGCCGTAGCCGGTCCGAGTGGAGCCGGGATCGATACCGAACGCTCTCACGCGAGTGAGGCCTCGATCTCCTTTTCCTCGATGTCGAAGTTCGACCACACGTGCTGGACGTCGTCGTGGTCCTCGAGCACTTCCATCAGCTTGACCATCTGCGAGGCTTCTTTGCCCTGCAGCTTGACGTAATTCTGCGGCAACATCGCCACCTGGGCGGTGGCCGGCTCGATGCCGAGCGCCTTGACCGCATCGCGCACGGCCTCGAACGCGCCAGGCTCGGTAATCACTTCCCACGAATCGCCATCGTCCCGCAGATCGTCGCCGCCGGCCTCGAGCACGGCATTCAACAACTGCTCTTCATCCGCCGCCTTGTCGATGACGATGTAGCCCTTTTTGGCGAACATCCACGCGACCGATCCGCTGGAGCCGAGATTGCCGTGGTACTTCTCGAGCATGTGCCGGAGCTCGCCGACGGTGCGGTTCTTGTTGTCGGTCATGGTCTCGACGATGAGCGCGGCGCCGCCCGGGCCGTAGCCCTCGTAGGTGATCTCTTCGTAGGTGATGCCCGGCAGTTCGCCCGTGCCTCGCTGGATTGCCTTTTTGATGTTGTCGGCCGGCATGTTGACCGACTTGGCGTCGGCGATGATGGTGCGCAGGCGCGGGTTCATGTTGGGATCGCCGCCGCCGCTTCGTGCCGCGACCGTCAGTTCCTTGATGATGCGAGTGAACACCTTGCCGCGC